>DASQKP010000044.1:0-23899 GCA_035630455.1 Thermoleophilaceae bacterium | reverse complement strand
GACCCGTTGACGGCGGCGATCGGCTTGGGCATGAACGTCGCGTGCATCCCCGCCTGCAGGGCGAGCTCCTTGACGGTGATGCGGTAGGTGACGACGTCGTCGGCCGCCTTCAGCGCCGGCGCTGGGTGCAGGTCGATCTCGTGCTGGCTCGGGCCGCCTTCGTGGTGGCCGGACGCCACCCGCATACCGAGGTGCTCGAGCGCGAGCGCCGTCGCGCGACGCACGTCGGAGCCGGCGTCGAGCGTCGTGAGGTCGAAGTAGCCGCCCTCGTCGAGCGGCACCGGCGCGGTGCGGTCGCGGAACAGGAAGTACTCGGGCTCGACGGCCACCGCCATCGTCTCGAACCCGGCGGCCTGCGCGCGATCCAGAGCACGCCGCAGCACGTGCCGGGGATCGCCCTCGTAGGGCTCACGGGCGGGCGTGAGCACGTCGCAGAACATGCGCGCCACCTCCGCCTCCTCGGGCCGCCAGGGCAGCGCCCGGAAGGTCGAGATGTCGGGCATGGCGATCATGTCCGACTCCTCGATGGCGTTGAAGCCGGTGATCGAGGAACCGTCGAAGCCCATTCCGCCCTCGAAGGCGTCGTCGAGCTCTTGGTCGTTGATCGAGAAGCTCTTGAGCTGTCCCAGGATGTCCGTGAACCAGAGGCGGATGAAACGGATGTCGCGGTCCTGCACGAAGGACTTGATGTCCTCGGCGGTGTTCGGCTTTTCGGCCACGGCCATGGGGCTCCTTCGAGGTCGCGGGTCGGCGGCGTTTGGAGGCGCGTAGGCTACAGCCAGGCGCGCGCCCAGACCTTCAAGGCGCGAACGGCCGGCTCGAGCGCCTTGCCCTTGGCGGTGAGCGCGTACTCGACGCGGACTGGCATGTCGTCGATCACGCGCCGTTCGACGATTCCCTCGGCCTCGAGCTCCTTCATCCGCTCGGACAGCAGCCGATCGGAGAGGTCCGGAACCAGCTGCTTGACCTCGGAGAAGCGAGCGGGCCCGTCGAGCAGGACGAACAGGATTGCGCCCGTCCAGCGCTTCCCGACGAGCTCGACCGCCTGGTGATAGGCCGAGCAGCACGTTTCGCGCCGCACAACAGTGGCCTGCTCGGAGGCCATGCCGTACATCGTAATGGTCGGCACGGCCGGCGCGGAGCCTAGGCGGCCTGTAGCACGCGCGATGTCTCGCTCGAACCGTCGAGCGGCACGTCACCGGCGCGGGTAACGAGGTTGCCGAAGCTCGCTAGCGCCACGTGAGCCACCGCCTCGAGCACCTGCTCGTCCGACCAGCCCGCCTCCAGCGCCTCCTCGTGGAGGTGGCGCGGCGGTGCGCCCTCGCTCTCGACGAGCGCCTTCACGAAGCGCAACAGGATCGACTCGCGCTCGTCGCGGGAATCGAACTCCCGCGCCAGCGCGATCTCGTCGAGGCCGAGGCCGGCGTCGCGGGCCGTGCGCTGCAGCGTCGCGAGCGCGTAGTCGCTGCCCTGCTGCTCGGCGACCGCGAGCGCGATCCGCTGCTGGGTCTTCAGCGGCAGCGTCCCGTGACGCAGTTCGGAGCGGAAGCGGGCATATGCGCGCAGCGTCGCGGGCGACCCGGCGAGAACGCCGACGATGTTGGAGAGCTGGCCCCCGCCGGCAAGCGCGCCCTTGAGCACCGGAACGCTGCCCTCCGGGGCCGTCAGTTCGTCGTGGACCTGGAACCTGCTCTCCTTGGTCTTCATCGGCGCTTCTCTTTCTGCCGGTTGCTTACCGGAAGTAAGGTTAGCGACGGGTCCCTGGGAATCCAGGGATTTTGAGGCGTTCTACGCCTGGGCGGTGGCGATGGCCATGAAGACCAAGAAGAGACCGAGCGCGAATGCCCACATGGCGATGCGATCGGGGCGAGCCTGGATCTGAGCCTGAGCGCGCGGCGGACGACGGCGCGGCGGCACCGGCTGTCCGGTGATGACGACGGTGCGACGGCCGTCGCTTCTCTGATCATCGTGCCGCACAGGGCGAGCAGCGGTGGTCTGCATCGGCTCTCTTTCGTTGTGCCGGCGGGGTTAGCTGACGGGCTCGCGCTGAAAGAGCTGCGCTACGTCACTTCGACGATTCGCCCCTGGCCGTGAAGCCAAGTGGTTCCCCCACGCCCCTTGAAGGAAGGGACTTTGGCTGGATGGACAGCGCAATCCTAACAGCGCCTCCGGCGGATTTGCCGTGACGCCGGACGGCGTCAGTTGCTACCGGCGACCTTCGAGACGTAGTTGGCGACGTCCTCCGCCTCCTGCCCCTCGAGCAGCCCGGCGGGCATCAGGCCCTGACCGGTGCCGCCGTTCTCGATCGCGTTGACGATCCGCTCGGGCGTGACCTCGCCGATCTGATCGAGGCTCGGACCGGTCACGCCGCGGGCGTTCACGGCGGCCAGGCTGTGGCAGCTCGCGCAGGTCTGGCTGAAGATCGCCTTGCCGCGCTCCTCGCTGGCGGTCATGTGCTCGGAGCGCAGCGCCCCGACGCCGCCGGCCTCCTCCTCCTTGTTGGCCAGCACGAGGGCAGGGACCACGAGCCCGAAGGCGATGTAGATCGCGACCATCGAGACCTGGAAGAGGCGGCTGCCGCGCGTCAGGTACGCCTCGCGGGCGCCACCGGGGCCGCCCCAGAAGGCGACGAACAGCACGGCGCCGCCGAGCAGCAGGAATGACAACAGGAACGCAGCAGCCTCCATCGCGCCAGGACTCTATCCGTCCTGGCCGACGAGAGCCAACTCAGCCCTCTGGCAGATGAGGGATTGAACGTCGTCCCGAAGGGGGAATATGTCCTCTACCTGAACGGCGGTAGGGCCGCGAGGGCCAGAGAGACAGGCACGGGCCCCGCCCCCGCGGCGGGGCCCGTCCGTCTCCGGCTAGCGATTCACGCCGACAGGCAGGCATAGAAAAGGCCCGCCTGAGCGGGCCTTTTCGTTAGCTGGCTGTAAGCCGGATTCTGTCGTGAGCAACCATCCGTCTGCCCAGTCCGCTCGAGGCGGCTGGGCGGGCCTTGCGGCTCCTGCGGCCTACCCGGGACTCGGCGAGCAGCGTCGACGTCCCTGTATGGCCTTGCACCGGGCGGGGTTTACCTCGACGCGTCGTGTCGCCACGACGCCGGTGCGCTCTTACCGCACCATTTCACCCTTACCGGCGACGGGCGAACCCGTCGCTTAGGCGGTTTGCTTTCTGTTGCACTGGCCCGCGGGTTTCCCCGGGTCGGATTTCCCGACCGCCCTGCTCTGTGGTGTCCGGACTTTCCTCGAACGCCGGTTTTCTCTCCGACGCCCGCGGCTGCTTACCAGCCGATCAATGTTAAGCCAGCTCGCTGCCGCAGTCGCGGCAGCGGGCGGGGCCGGGCCCATCCATTCGGCCGTGACAGACCGGACACTCGGCCGCCCCATCGGTGCGCAGACCCTCCCAGACGCCATCGAGCCGCTGCTCGAGCGTGAGTCTGCCGCCACCGACGGGACGAGCCGGATGCCCAGCCAAGCGACGACGCATCAGGTCGTCGCCCGGACCTCCGCTCAACGCGGAGCCCTCCCCCCAAGCTTGCGAGAGCCGATCGGTCACCCAGTCCGTCGCGGTCGCGGGAGTCATGTCGACCTCTTCGCGCTCACGAGACCCTCCGCAGAACACCGACGACCTTGCCGACGATCGCAACCTCCTGGCTGCGAATCGGCTCGTAGGCCTCGTTCTCCGGCTGCAGTCGGATGTGGTCGGCCTCCTTGAAAAAGCGCTTGACCGTTCCCTCGGCGTCCTCGCCCACCAGCGCCACGACGATCTCGCCGTCGCGCGCGGTCTCCTGGCTGTGGACAGCGACGTGGTCGCCGTCGTGGATCCCAGCATCGATCATCGAGTCGCCCGTGATTCGCAGCAAGTAGTCGCCTTGATCGCCTCCGGCGATCTGGGGCACCTCGACGTACTCCTCGACGTTCTCCTCCGCTAGCACCGGTGAGCCCGCGGCGACCTGCCCGACGATCGGTAGGCCTCCCCCGCCCCCAACCGCCTGCTTGGCGCGGTCGACAAGCAGCTCGATCGCGCGCGGCTTACTCGGGTCGCGTCGCAGCAGCCCGACCTTCTCGAGATTCGCCAGATGGGCGTGGACGGTCGACGACGAGGTCAGCCCGATCGCCTTGCCGATGTCGCGCACCGTAGGTGGATAGCCATGCTTGGCCGAGTAGCGCTTGATGAAGTCGAAGATCTCCTGCTGGCGCTTGGTCAGGTTCAAGTCCACGGTCTCAGGCTCCCGTTCTCGCTGGCCGGCTGTCGTCCGATCCGAACATGTGTTCGTAAGACTACCTCCTCGGCGGACGGAATCAAGGGCAAGCGCCGCGCGGATATACTCACCGCCCCTCGAGCGGCTGTGGCGGAACTGGTAGACGCGCAAGGTTGAGGGCCTTGTGGGCAGCAATGCCCGTGGAGGTTCGACTCCTCTCAGCCGCATCACGGAGGCCCCGCCAGGCGCGGGGCTTCCTTCGTCATGGCCCAGACCAACGACACCCTGGTGATGTCCGGCCTCGCCGAGGTGGCGCTGGGCGCGCTGACCGGCTGGCCCTTCTCGCTGGCCATCTCCGATCCGGAGCGGGCACGCGAGTTGGGCATCCGCTCGATCCCGCGGCTGCGCCAGTGGCATCTCGACTTGATCGCGCTCGGGAGCCTGCAGGCGCTGGCGGCGAGCGCCATGCCGGACCTGCCGCGCAAGGTGGCGTGGCCGCTGATGGTTGGCGCCTGGACCAACGCGAACGCCTTCGCGCCGCTGGTGGCGCGGCCTGAGCTGAAGGAGCATCCGGCCTACAAGGCGGCTGCGGTGGCGTCGTTCGTGACGACGAGCTGGGGCTTCACAGGGCTTGCGACGGTCGCCGCAAGGCGGGCGTTGCGACGCCGTCGCGGACGCTGACAGACCGGTCTTGCGGCTTTAGAGTCGCCGACGGTCGCCAGCACGCGACGGATCGCCTCGTCGAGGAGGCCGAGGGCAAGGGCGCCAACGCCCATCGTCGCCTTCCGCTTCGACACCTCCGAGCTCGGCACGACCTGGACCGAGATCTGCGCCTACGGCACGGCCGTGCGCGCCACCAAGCGGTCCTAGCGGCCCCTGACGATCACCCGCACGATCCGCGAGACGCCCGCCTCGTAGGGGTACGCGTCCTCCCGCCCGACTACGGCGCGGAACCTGTATCGGCGCACCCCCGTCGTCGCCGTGAAGCGGTAGCGATGCTTGAAGATGCCCTTCCTGTTGGCGCGCGGGGTGGCGAACGTTCGCCATCCGCGGCCGACCCTGGCCTGCAGAGCGACCAGCTTTCCGGCCTTGGGGATCGGCTTGCCGAGCAGCCTGCCGGTGAAGCGGACGGCCTGGCCGTTGCGCAGGCGGCGGCGATCGACCTTCAGGCGAGCGGCGGCATTCACCTTGGTCGTCAGCTGGGCAGCCGCGGCCTGAACCGTGTTCGTGCCCTCGTAGCGGTAGCGAATGGCGCGCGACGGGCCAGCTGGGACGGGAAAGCGGAAGTTGCCTTGCGCGTCGGTTCGCACAGCGCCGAGCTTCACGAACGGCCCTCCGGAGCGCGACTGGCCATCGACGACGATCGGTGCGTTGGCGATCGGTGCGCCCTGGGCCGTCGCGAGGCGCCCTGAGGATGGCGCCTGCTTGCCGTACCTCAACCCGAGCGTCGTCACCGACTTCGCCTTCTTCTTCCGCCGACACTTCGGCCGCGCGACCCGCTTGCGGCCATCGCTCGAGCCGCGCCGCTTCTTCGCGGCCCTTGCACAGCCCTTCGCCTTGACGATCCCAGCCACGCTCATGTCCGCCGCCAACCGCAGCGGCATCGCGAGAGTCGTCCTCGAGCCGTCCGCCCAGTGGTCGACAACCGCCTCGTTGCCCGCGACGTCGGTCACGACCGCACGCACCTCGTAGCGACCAGCGGCCAACCCCTGATCGTCCAACCGCGCACTCAATACTCCACCGGCCCGCTCCGTCGCCAGCCGCCTGTATCCGCCCTCGCCCTCTCGCCGGTATTCGATCCGTCCATCCGCGACCCCAGACGTCGCGTCCGCGACATCCACCCTCAAAGCCCTCGGATCACCCGGATCCAAAGCCCGAAACGCCCCCACCGGAGCCGTCCCATCGATCTTGAACCCAACCTCCTTCTCAACCGACCCATTCCCAGCCGCATCAAACGCCCGATACCTCAACGTATGACGACCATCGGTATCCACGACAACTTGCGCATGCCCACCGCGTACTCTTTGAGTGAATCCGCCGTTCAGTTCATACGCAACGTATGCACTCTCCTCGGGCGAACTCTCCGGCGCCGCAGGAGTCATGCCAGAGAGGTCCTCTTGATCCTCCGCGTCAAGAGAGATCAGAAGCGAATCGCGATACCAGTAGCCGTCCACCGGCAAGCCATAGTCCGTGAGAACCGGCGGAGTCCGGTCTAGCCGCACATAAGCAGTCCCGATGGCTTCCGATGGAACTCCTGCGTTCGAAACGGTTCGGAGGCGCACAGTCGTAGTCCCCTCAGCTACAGACTGCATCACGTATGTCGCTCGAAACCGCACATAGTCCTGCGCGGCAAGCACCTCAACATCGCCGTCAGGCACGGTTCCGTCCACAGTGATCGAATAGCCCCTGATGCCGGACATCGGCCATTCTGCCGTCGCATCAATCTCCGCGATGAAGGCCGGACTTGTCGGCGTGGTATTACCGAGCCAGGAGTCGCTATGGCGAAAGAATGCCATTGGCGGTTTCTCATCGTCAAACCGCAGCATGACTGCGGGGGACGTTGCACTTGGATTTACGTTGCCGGCGCCATCTTCGAGCCACACGCGTAACCAGAACCACCCCGCATGAGGCAAGGTTACAGCCATCTGCGAGATGTCCGCCCCATTTACCTGACTGGTTGTGCAGGGCCCAAGCGGCACCGCCGGGCACAGTTGATAGTGAGCTACAGCAACTGGACTCTGCTGCCCCGGCGGAATGTGCCACCAGACATCAAAGCTGTTCTCAGCCAGCCATGAGGTGCCTTGATCAACGAAGACCTCGTACGGCGGATCAGGGGCCGTTACATCGGCGTCAGCGAGCGCGACCCTTGGCCCGGCCGCCACCACCCAACTAGCTAGAACGACGATTGAGACGACGAGCCCACGTCGCCACCAGATGCTTATTTCCGCTGTAGACATCGCCGCTCCTCGTTTTTAGTCCTCAAACCCGAACTCGGTGGGTTGGGTGGGGTTGGTTGGTTGTGGGGGTGTTGGGGTTGGTTGGACCTGGGGTGGTGGGCTCGGGACGGGGGGCTGGGAAGGCGTTGGGATCTTGGGTGCGGGACGAGTTGAGACCTTGGAGGGGCTGGATCGCGGGTTGGTAGGGGGCTTGCTTGTCGGGGTCGGGAACGCCCGGGGAGTAGTGGCTGCGGCTGGCCGGGGTTCCGGGGCGGCGGACACCGCGTCGTAGGCTCCATAGGCGCCGCCTCCTACGGCCAGGGCGCCGGCGACGGCCACGACCGCTGTGCCGGGACGGGGTCCGCTGGTGAGGAGCGTGGGGTCGGCGGCGCGGATATAGAGCGATGTGGCGTGCTGCTTGGTCGTCTCGAGCGCGCTGAACAGTTGGTCGCGGACATCGGCAGCGAACTCCGCGGCCCGGGCGAGCGGAGAGCCGACGGAGTCGATGGCCAGGACCGGTAGCGGCAGCAGCGCCGTGGCGCCACGGGCGGAACGACGGACCTCGGCGTAGAGGGCGGCGACATGAGGATCGGAATCGAGCAGGCGCTGCGCCTCCTCGCGCTGCCGCCGGCTCGCGATTCCGATGCGCCGCTGACCGTCTTGGGTGACTTCAACCAGACATGCGACCAGCAAACTGCGGGTGCGACGTGACCATTGGCCGTTCTCGAGCTCCTCGACACGCTCGGCGAGAGCCGTAGCCCCCTCCTCCGCCAACCGCCGGTACTGGCGCATGCTCAGTCCGAGCGCCGCGCGTACCTCCGAGCCGCTGAGCTGGAGATCCCAGCGCAGCTTGAGGACGTCGCGCTGACGCTCGTCCAGGGTGTCGAGCAAGCTACGCGCGATGCGCGCCTGGTCCCGGGTGACAACCTGTTCGTCGAGCGGCGGCCCGTCATCCGACAGGCCCGCCAGCCGTGGATCGTCAGGACCAACAGGTGTCGGGATCTTCCCGCGACTGACGACGTGCAGTGCCTCAGCGCCGGCCGTCGCGAGCAGGTAGGCGCGCAGCGACTCGATCTTCTCGCCACGCTCGCGTTTCACGAGAACACGGGCCCACGCGTCGTGGTAGATCGCCAGCCGCTCGTCCGCATCAAGGCGCGGAAAGCGTTTGGCAAGCAGGCCCAGTACGGCCGTGCGATGACGCGCGTATTCGCCCTCCGACGAGTCTCCCCTCACCCCCCTCATGACGCGAAGAATCGGTAGAGGCGAAGGGAACCTTTAGCTCCGCCCCGGAGATATAGACAGAATCGTTTCCAAGCTGTTGCGCTCACGTACGGCTATAGGGAACGTCCAGCCCGAAACTCCCCCCTCTTCTCGAGAAAACACCGGCGCCGGCGGCGACAGGCCCGGAGGGATGGGCACGGTGTCGCCGCCGGTGAGCGAGAGCTCTATGGACTCTGGGCGGGCCTACTCACGGGGAGGGTTCGGTCCGTGTGAAGGCCCATGAGCCCATACGCCGGTGGTTTTCGGCTCGACTGGCGAGCCGAAACTGTAGCCAGAGGAAGGTCGTCAGCGACCGCGGCGCAAGGACGACTGCGCGCGGCGGCAAACCCGCCACGGCCGTCACCCCTCCACTGTCAGTCGCACCCTCCATCTGCCTCTATGCATGATACACCGGGCACCAGTTCGTGTCTACACACAACAATTGCTCGGCGACTGCCGACTGCCGCCGCAACGGCCTACTCCTGCTCCATCACCAGCCTCGGATCGGAGATCGGAAACTCGACGGGGCCGCTGGGCCCGACATAGCTGACCGTTCGCAACGGCGTTCCGGACGGAACGACCGTGTAGTAGGCATTCCTCTCCGTCGTGACCTCGATCGACTCCGAAGCACGTGTCTGCACGGAAACAGAATCAACGCCGTCGGGAACGACACCGAAGATGGCGACGCCTCCTGTCTCGAGAGCGGCCGTCGCGGGACTGGAGTTGCCCTTGGCGACATCGTTGGTGGATGGGCAGATGAGCCCAGCCCCCACAGGGTCGGTGAACGCCACACACACGTGTCCGCGGGCAGGAATGACGTAGATCGAGTGGGTGGCGTTCTTGATCGCTAGCCGCGAGAGGGCTGGGTTCAGGCCGAAGGAGGCCCGCCGATCCATCCGCACGGCAAGGTCGTCGCGCAGGGCGTCGCCGGCGGTTCGCCTCTGGCGAAGCACTCCCATGGCTTGCTTGGCCTCGGCCTCGATTTCGGCGATCTGCGGCTGAGCTGCGCCTGGCGGGTTGCTCTCATCGCGGTCGGCGATCGCGCCCACCGCGCCGACGGCAAGCAGAGCCGTCGCGATCGAGGCAACGGGTAGGTATCTCTTGAGCATCGCCCCTACCAATCCGTGTCCGCGAAGCCGTTGATCGTTTTGGAACTGCCAGCTTGGTGGTACATGTTGGCCTCCAAGCAGGCACAGGTCTGAGCGCCGTAATAGTGGCTAATGAAGTTCGGATTACACAGCTGAGAACCGATGAAAGTCCCGGTCGCTGGCCAATAGAGCCCCTCGCAGACCGTGAATGACCCGCTTCCGGGATTCCACGCCTCGTTGTAGTCCCAGCTATGCAGACCGTCGAAGCTGCCGTTCGCCCGTCCGTCGCACCACTGCCAAGCCGGCTTGCTGACGCAGCTGTAGTAGCTGACCAAAGCGTCGGCCTGTGGGGGGACCAGAACCCCTACAGCTGTACATGCAACCAGCGCAAGCAGCGCCAGTCGCGCTCTGGCGTGCGTCATCTTCAACCCCTCTCCCAATAGCGTGCCCAAACGCACCCAAAGCGGGGCGCGTCAGGCCACCATAGCCCGACCGCCTCAGACGAGTCAAGCAGCCCTACGGTCTGATCCGGAACTGACGGCCGTCGTCCGTCACCGCGTCGAAGGAGTAGCTCCGACGCTCGAGCTCGGGCAGCGGCTCGCGCCCGTCGAGCTTGAGCGGCGAACCGAGGGAGGCAACGGCGACGAACGGCCGCAGCGATCCGACGGCTGGTAATGAAGAGGGTGTCCAGGGCTCACCGAGCTGCACCTCAAGGGGTCCGTTTGGGCCGTGCCCGCTCAAACTCACGACGGCAGCGCGAACGTATCCCCGGAGGACGATGTGACTCATTCCGAGTACCTCGATCCCCGGCACATACCCGCCAGCTTCTAAGGCCTTGACAAAATCCGTTGGCGAACTGCAACCCAGCCCTCCCGCTCCGCTTCCATCCTCGGCTGCCACCGCCCAGCAGATATTGCCGTCCTCCGCGACGTAAAAGGTCGTCACGCTCTTGGAGCCGTCGGGAAGCACGGTCTCGATCGGCTCGGCCGCCTTGGAGGCGCTGGGCTGGAGATCGCTGCCGGACGGGCCACCGCGGTCGGCGGCGCCTGGCTTGCTCAGGTTCTGCTCGTAGATCCCCAGCAGACGGTCGACCGCCGGGACGCCGGTCGAGCCGGATACCAGCGCCGACGCGCCCGCGCCGACGACTCCGAGCCCCAGCACGGCCGCGACTGTCAACGTGGCCGCTCGCCGCCGGCGCCTGACCGGCGGGGACGTGCGCGGCGTAGCGGCGGCATGCGCGCGCTCGGCCAGCTCGGCACGCGTCACCGCGAGCCGAGCGGTCAGCTCGGCCGGAATCTCGACCGGATCGCGGTCGGCCTCCGCGGCCAGCACGTCGGCGCCGAGCAGCTGGAAGTCGGGGCCGGTGTCGGCCTCGGGACCGCGCCCGAACAGCCGTCGCAGCCGTAGCCCGAGCAGCCGGCCATGCAGCCACAGCGCCGCCCAGAGGGCGCTCGTCAGCTGTCGCAAGAAGCTCACAGCTCGTTCTCCGTCTCCGCCCGCTTGCGCAGGCGTCCCAGTCCGCGCTTGACGCGCTGGCGGATCGCGGCCTCGGTCGCCTGCTCGCTGGCGGCGATCTCCGAGTAGTCGCGCTCGTCGAGGATCCTGGCGATGACGGCGAGCCGCTCCGCGCGCGGCAGGTCGTCGAGGCCGTCGACGATGTTCGGCAGCGAGGCGTCGATCCGCGCCTCGGCCTGCTCCCAGTCCTCGTCGCTGAAGCCCTCTACGGTGAGTCCGAGGCGGCGACGGGCGGACTGCTCGGCCTGCTGCTTGCGGTATGTCGACAGCATCGTGATCTTGGCGATGCCGAACAACCAGCCGCGGGCGTCGCCCTTGGCAGGGTCGAAGCGACCGACCGACTCCAGCGCGACCGCGAAGGTCTCGGACGTCAGGTCGAGCGCGACGTCCTGGTTGCCGGTCTGGCGCCAGAGGTAGGAGACGATCGCCTGGCTGTGGCGCACGAAGAAGACGTCGAAGGCGTTCGGGACCGTCGGCGTCAACGCGAGCAGCTCGGCGTCATCGCGGCGGGCGAGCCGCCGCGCTAGCTGGTCGGGATCCGGGGCCATCGCCCGGGCATCATCGCGTCCAGGAGACGAGAACGGGAGTCGCCAGCTGGGCCGGTGAGCGCGCGGGAGGACAACGCCCGCGGAAACGCACGCGCCATCGAACCCCCCAGAACCCTGCATGCCCGAGACCGGCATGCGCCCGCCCTCCTGATCGCCGTCATCTTCCTACTAGCACTGCTTGACGTCGTGCCGATTCCTGTGACACGAAAGCATGAATCGGGAGCTTTTAGCTCAGTTGAGGCCGCGAACCATCTCGCTCGGATCCTTGCCGAGCGCGCGAGCCAGGCGAATCAGCGTCGATAGGCGAGGCTCTCGCTCGGCGGCCTCGAGACGGTAGACCTGACTACCGCTGATCCCAGCGCGGGCGCCGAGTTCATGCTGCGTCATGCCTGTTGTCCTGCGAGCAACCCGAAGGCGGCGGGCGAAGTTCTCAGTCGAGGGGGTCATGCCGACTTCTTGTAGGCCGGAATGCGACTTGTGACATCTAGCACACGGATCGTGTGATAGGCCCCTTGGCGGAGACTGCCTCTAGATCTTCAGGAGAACGATGACGTTCAGCACGAAGATGCAGGAGAAGAAGATCGTCCAGCGGTTGAGGTTGCGCTCGACGAGCGAGCCGCCACCCAACGGGCCGGCGCCGGTGCCGACGCCGAACGCGCCCGAGAGGCCAGCGTCCTTGCCCGAGTGCATCAGGATCAGGACGATGACGATCACGGCCAGGACCACCTGAACTCCGCTGAGAATCGCCTCCATCGCCGAAGGAGCCTAGCGGAGGAGCGTCACGCGCCGCTGGCTTGACCGTCGGCGGCGTCCAGTTGCTTGAGGATCTCGATCGCCTCGGCGCGCAGCTCGCGGTCGACCGCCCGGTGATCCTCCCGCGACAGCTTGCCCATCTCGAAGTCGAGCTGGGCGTCGCGGATCTCGCGGTACTTCGCCTCCTTGGCGGCCTCGAGCTCCTCGCGGCTGACCGACTCGCGGTCGTCCTCGCCGACGCCGAGCACAAGCGGCCGCAGCACGACGACGGCGACCAGCGCCAGCAAGATGATCACCGCGACGATGTACTCCATGTCAGGCCTGCGAGAGCTCTTTGCCGAGCCGTGCGGCGTAGATGCTCGTCACGCGCCGCATCCGGGCCTCCGGCGACGGCCAGATCGCGATCATCGCGCCGAGGATCATGATCGCGCCGCCGATCCAGATCCAGGACACCAGCGGCGAGTCGATCGCGCGGAAGTTCGCCGGCGGCGCGTCGTTGCGGTACTTCTCGACGATCGCGGCGATCACGATCGCCTGAACGTCGTTGCCTGAGCTAGAGAACTTGGCGTTGGCCTCGCGGATCGCCGGCTCGAGCTCGGCGATGTCGGGACGGACCGCCGTCCAGAGGTCGCGCCGCAGGCCCCACCGAACGTCGACCTCGCTCGTCGCCTCGCCCTCGAAGAAGCGGCCGATCGGGCCGGCCTCGAGGTTCTGCGACGGATAGAAGTTGCGCGACGGATGGAGCATCGTGACCTCGTCGCCGCGGCGGGCGCGCAGCACCGCGCCGAAGGTGATCGGCGCCCCGGTACCAGCCGTGTCGCGCCCGACCTCCGCGGTCGGGCGGACATAGGTGATGTCGTAGCCGCCGGCGCTGAACGACTCGCCCGGCGACAGCCGCTTGTCCTGCTGATCCTGGAACGCCGACGAGGCGGCGACGCCGAGGAAGAGGATCGCGATCCCGGCGTGGACGAGGTAGCCGCCGTAGCGACGGCGGTTGCGCGCGACCAGCTGCCCGAGCGCGCGCGGCCAGGGGTCGCCGGTAATCGTTCGACGCGCGCGCGTTCCCCGCCACAGCTCCTGTGAAACAACCGTCAAGACCAGCGAGACGAAGCAGAACATGATCAGCGCCAGCGGGCTGTTGGCTGAGTTGGTGAAGGCCAGTAGCGCGACCAGCGTCACCGCCATCACCGCCAGCGGCAGCCGGAACGAGCGCACCAGCCCGGAGCGGCTCGCCCGGCGCCACGGCACCATCGGCCCGATCGCCGCGAGCGCGACCAGCACCAGCGCCAGCGGCGTCGTCACGCGGTTGAACCACGGCGGTCCGACGCTCGCCTCGTCCCCGGTGAACGCCTCGGAGATCAGCGGGAAGAAGGTTCCCCAGAAGATCACGACGCAGAGACCGACGAGGACGAGATTGTTGACGAGGAAGAACGCCTCGCGCGACATCAGCGAGTCCAGCTTCGCCTCGCTGCGCAGGTCGTCGAGTCGCGAGACGATCAAGGCCGTCGAGCCGAGGATCACGATCGCGATGAAGGTCAGGAACTGGGCGCCGATCGTCGAGGCGCCGAAGGCGTGGATCGAGTCGAGGATCCCCGAGCGGACGAGGAACGTGCCGAGCAGCGCCAACACGAACGTCGTCACGATCAGCGAGACGTTCCAGATCTTCAGCATCCCGCGCTTCTCCTGGACCATGATCGAGTGGATGAACGCGGTACCGATCAGCCACGGCATCAGCGACGCGTTCTCGACCGGGTCCCAGGCCCAGTAGCCGCCCCAGCCGAGCTCGGCGTAGGACCAGAGCGCGCCGAGCATGATCCCGGCGCCGAGGAACGTCCAGGCGATCAGCGCGAAGCGGCGCGTCGCGCGAATCCAGTCGGCGCCGGTCTGGCGGACGATCAGCGCGCCGATCGCGAACGCGAACGGGATCGCGAAGCCGACGTAGCCGGTGTAGAGCATCGGCGGATGGATCATCATCGCCGGGTGGCGCAGCAGCGGGTTGAGCCCGGCGCCCTCGACCGGCGCGACCGCGAGCGTCGTGAACGGGTTCTCCCAGGCGACCATCAGCAGCAGGAAGAACGCGGCGATCCCGGCGAGCACGGCGGTCGCGTAGGGCGCGATGTCGCGCAGCGAGCGGCGCGTCGCGAACAGCACGGCGCTCGAGAACAGCGACATCAGCAGCGCCCAGAGCAGCAGCGACCCGTCCTGGGTCGCCCACATCGCGGTGAACTTGTAGAAGGTCGGCGTGTCGGTCGACGAGCCCTCGGCGACGAGCTTGAAGGAGAAGTCGGAGCGCAGGAAGGCCGACTGGAGGACGATCGTCGCGGTGACCATCAGGCCGGCCATGGAGTAGATCGCGCGACGGCCGGAGACGACGGCGGCGCGACTGCCGCTGCGCGCGCCGTAGAGCGAGGCGCCGGCCGCGTAGAGCGCGGTCAGCAGGCCGACGAGCAGACAGGCGGAACCGAGTCCCGCCACGTCAGGTGCTCTGCTCGTCCTTGGTGAACTTCGAGGGGCACTTGGTGATCAGCGAGTCGTGCTCGGCGACGAAGGTGCCCCGCTTCAGCTCGCCGGAGACGATCACCTCACGCCCCTCGCGGAAGGGGTCGGGCACGACACCGGAGTAGGTGACCGGAAGCGACTCGCGGCCGTCGCGGTCGCGAATTCGGAAGGTCAGCCGGTCGCCGCTCTTGTCGACGGAGTCCTGGACGACCTTGCCCGTCAGCTCGTACGAGCGCCCGGGCTCGGCCCCCGCGATCAGATCGGAGGGCTCCTTGGCCTGGGTCGAGGCGCTGAAGCTCGTGTAGATCAGCGCGCCAGACAGCAGGATGGCGGCAGTGAGCGCCACGAAGAGACGCAGCTTCCGCTTTCGCCTGGGGTCCATCGCCAGTGATTATGCCTAGCATGCCCGCGAATGGGCGAGCCGGAGCGAACGCCACAACCAATGCGCTCCCGGCGGGTTAGGGCAGGGATGCCTCGACCGATCCGGATGGCGCTCGCCGCCGTCGCCGCGCTGGCCGTCGTACCCGCCGCCGCGACCGCCGCGACGCCCAGCGCAGCCCCGAGCGGGCCGCCGAAGCCGATCCAGCTCCGCGCCGGCTGGGAGGTCCGCGACCTGATCACACCGCCGACGCCGGTTCAGCCCGGGCCGCCGCCCGAGACGTCGCCGAGCGCGGCGCGGGCCGCGCGCCGTCTGCCCGCCCGTGCCGCCCAAACCGGCGGGCCGTGGCGTCCCGCGAACGTTCCGTCGGCCTTCGAAGGCGTGGCGCGCGCGCCACAGTTCGGCGGCACGCTGAAGCTCTACCGGCTGCGCTTCACCGCTCCGGACGTCGAGGAGTTCAGCTGGGCATTCAAGTTCGAGCAGGTCCGGCGACGGGCGACGGTGTCGCTCAACGGCAGGCGGATCGGGATCAGCATCGATCCGTACACCCCGTTCCAGGTCCCCGCGCGCGGCCTGCGCCCTGGCAAGGTCAACACGCTCGAGGTGCTCGTCGACAGCCGCAAGGACCCGCGCCTGCCCGAGGGATGGTGGAACTGGGGCGGGATCGTGCGGCCGGTGTCGATGGTGCCGATCGGAGCCGTGAGCCTCAGCGACCTGGCGCTCATGCCGGCGGTCCACTGCACCGGACCGGCAACCGGCTGCAGCGCCGCGCTGGTGATCGACGGCGTGCTCGGCAAGCTGCCGAGGACCTCGACGGACGCCAAGCCGATCCTGAGGATCCGGCTCGAGGCCCCGAACGGCAAGGTGACCAACCACCATGCGGTGCTGCGCGGCTCCCCACTCGGCCGCCGGCGCCAGAAGATCCAGATCGCGGGACCGCCGCGGCCGCAGCTCTGGTCGCCGGACCGGCCACAGCTCTACGACGCGCGGGCAACCTTGAAATGGGGCAGCACCACCTATCAAGTCGAGAAGCGCAAGCTCGGCTTCCGCTCCGTACAGGTCCGCGACGGCGTCCTGCGGCTGAACAACAGGCCGATCAACCTGCGCGGCGCCTCGATCCACGAGGACGCGCCCGGGCGCGGCCCCGCGCTGACCGGCTACGACATGGACACCGTCGTCCGCGAGCTGAAGGAGCTCGGCGCGAACATGACGCGCTCGCACTACGTGCTCAGCGAGGGCCTGCTGCGACGCTTCGACGAGGCCGGGATCCTCGTCTACAACCAGGCGCCGGTCTGGCAGCGCGACCACGGCGCGAATCTCCTGCGCACCACGCTCGACCGCGCGCGCGCCGTCGCGCAGGTCAAGCGGACCGTGATGGCCGCGCGCGGCCACGCATCGGTGATCGTCCACTCGGTGGGCAACGAGCTGACCTTCACGCCCGACAGGCGCCCACGCAGCCGGCGGTTCATGCTCGACGCGGCCGAGGTGGCGCGCGACTACGACCCGATCCATCCGATCGCGATCGACATCAAGACGCGGCCGACGCTGCCGACCCAGCGCACCTACGCCGCGTTCGACCTGATCGGGATCAACCAGTACTTCGGCTGGTACCCATGGGTCGAGGACTTCTCGCAGCTCGAGACGTTCCTCGACGCGATGCGCAAGAACTACCCGGAGCAGGCGCTGGTGATGACCGAGTTCGGCGCCGAGGGCCGCCCCGACATGGCGGCGGACCCCGCCGACGTCAAGGGCAGCTACGCGTTCCAGGCCAACCACGTCGCGCGCACGATCGACCTGATCGACCGGTTGCCGTTCATGTCGGGCGCCGTCCACTGGACGCTGCGCGAGTTCGAGATCTTCCCCGGCTGGCGCGGTGGCGCGATCAACGGCCCGGGGCCGAACGACAACATCCGCCACCACAAGGGCGTCCTGACCTACGACGGCGCGCGCAAGCCCGCATGGCAGGCGTTGCGCGACCGCTACGCGCGCACGCCGCTGTACCGCTGAAAGGGCGCTGGCAGGCCCGCGGGAACCGCAACTTTTCCCCTGCCCCCGTGTGTACCCTTCGACACCGTTTGAACCTCGCCCCACCCTCTTCTCCGGGGCTCCACGACCGAAGGGACGCATGAGGAACTCGAAGGCCCTCCGCACGCTGGTCTACGCGCTGCTCGCTCTCGTGGCCGTGCTAGCCACGCCAGCCGCCGCGAACGCCGGCTCGAAGCAGCTCTCGCTGATGCAGGACGACGCCGAGATGTTCGGGGAGCGCCAAGGCGAGGACCCCGCGGCCGCGATGAAGGAGATGAAGGACCTCGGGGTCGACGTGCTGCGGACCAACGTCCTCTTCTACCGGATCTACGAGGACCACACCGACCGCGTCAGACCAGCCGGCTTCGATCCGAGCGACCCCGACTCGCCGCAGTACACGCGCTGGGGTCCGACCGACAACATCGTCCGGCTCGCCAAGCAGAACGGGATCAAGCTGATGTTCACCGTCAGCGGCCCCGGCCCGCAGTGGGCGTCCGAGCAGCCAGGCAAGTGCCGTGGCAGGCGGCTGTGCACCTACCGGCCGAACGCCAAGATCTTCGGCCAGTTCGCCGAGGCAGTCGCCAAGCGCTACCGCGGCCAGGTCGACTGGTACTCGATCTACAACGAGCCGAACATCGGCCGCACCTCCGGCGGCGACGGCTGGCTCATGCCGCAGACGACGCGGACCAAGGCCGGCATCGTCCAGACGGCCGGCGTGCTCTACCGCGAGCTGTGGCAGGCCGGCTACAAGGCGATCGCCAAGCAGGATCCGGCGCGTCGCGGACGCGTGCTGTTCGGCGAGATGGCGGCGATCAACGCGCCGATCCCGAAGTTCTACGCGGCCCTCTGCCTCGACCCGAACGGCAAGCCGTTCAAGGGTCAGATGAAGAGGCTCAACAAGTGCGGCCGGGTGTCGAAGCTGAAGATCGGCGGCTGGGCGATCCACCCCTACAACCAGGGTGGTTTCGGACCGCCGAGCCGCACGACGACGAGCAAGACGGCGCTGCCGCAGCAGTACATCCCGCGCCTGCACCGGCTGATGGCGAAGGCCGCCGCGCGCGGTCGCGTGCCGGGTGGCAAGGGGATCTACGTGACCGAGTTCGGCTACCAGACCAACCCGCCCGACCGGATCTCGACGATCACCCCGAAGCTGCACGCCAGGTACATCAACGAGACCGACCGCCTGTTCTACGGCGACCCGCGTGTCAAGACCGTCGGGCAGTATCAGCTCGTCGACGTCAACGACGTCACTCAGTACAACAGCGGCCTGCGCTTCGCCGGTGGGACCAAGAAGAAGAAGGCCTCCTACGACGCCTACCGGCTGCCGATCGTCGTGACGAAGAAGTCGTCGACCCTGGTCGAGGTCTACGGCCAGGTGCGCCCGGCACGCCAGGCGCGGCTCGCGAACGTCTTTGCGGCGCCCGAGCTGCAGTTCGCGCCGCCCGGTCGCGGCTTCGCCACGATCAAGCGGCCAGGGCTGAACTCGGTCGGGATCTTCCGCACCAACATCAGGCGCAGCGGCGCGGCATCCGGTCGCTGGCGGATCAAGTGGCAGAACGGCCTGATCGGCGGCGTGTCTTACAGCCGCGTCGCCAAGGCCGGCAAGGCGTTGCGCTACTACAAGGACTAGTCAGGGCCGGCGGGGGCTACGCTCCCCCGCCGTGGAAGTCGAGACGACCGCACGCCGGCGCCTGCTGCTGCTCGCGATCCTGGCGCTTGCGGTCGTCGTTCGGCTCGCCGGGATCGGCGACCGGCTGAGCGACGCCGAGGGCTACTCGTGGCTCGTCGCGTCAGCGCCGGACGCCGGCGCGTTCTTCGACCGGCTGGCGGCCTACGAGAACACGCCGCCGCTGTTCTACGCGCTGCTGGCGCCGCTCCCGATGGGCGACGAGGCCTGGCTGCGCCTGCCTGCGCTGCTACCGGCGCTGGCCTGCATACCGGTTCTCTACTGCCTCGTCCGCCCGCTGCTCGGCACGCGTGTCGCGCTGCTGTCGGCCCTGGCGCTGGCCGTCGCGCCGTTCCACGTCTCGTACTCGAACTACTCGCGCGGCTTCATGCTGGCGGCGCTCGGAGTGCTGCTTGCGGCGTGGGCGGTGGCGCGGCTGGCCGAGGGCCGGCGGGCGCGCTGGTGGTGGCTCTACCTGGCCGGCGGCACGCTGGCGCTCCAGTCCGAGTACGACGCGCTGCTGTTCCTGGCCCCGCTGCTCGCGCTGCCCGCGCTGTGGCGGCGACGTGGCTGGAAGGAGGTCGTGCTGCTCGGAGCGCTGCCGCTGGCGACGCTGCTGCCGCTGGTCGGCGAGATGCTGCGCGGGCTCGACCAGCTCGACGTGACCAAGCTGACGCCGCCGTCGCCCGACCTCTCCCCCGCAAGCCTGCGTGACAGCCTGGTGTCGCTGTTCACCGGCGCGCACGGCCTGCTCGGGTCGACGTCCGGCCGGGCGCTTCAACTCGCCGTCCTGCTGGGAGCGCTCGCGCTTGCGGCGACCTGGCTCTGGCGCCGCTTCGGACGCCTGGCGCGGCTCGAGGGCGACCGGCGCGACATCGCGTTCTGGCTGCTGGTGGTGGCGCCCGCCGCCGCGGTCGTCCTGCACGCGATCGCGTCGATCCCAGGCCCCGAGATCTTCGACTCGCGCTATCTCGTCGGGCTGCTCCCGTTCGCCTGCGCGCTGCTCGCCTGCGCCGTCGACGCGTTGCCCTGGCGCTGGGCGGTGCCGGCTGTCGCCGCCGGCCTGCTGGTCCTGGCCGTGGCGGTGTTCGTCCAGCGCTACGACCGCGAGCTCCATCCCGACGTCGCGCCGGCCGCCGCGCTAGTCGATTCCGCGGGCGCGCGAACAGTTCTGACCAACAGCCCGGTCGTCGCCTACTACCTGCGCGACTCCGGCGCGGACGTGCGCCTCGACCGGCCGTTCGGCCTGGGCAACGACGAGCCCGGCTGCGCGGCGGGCGACTGCGCGAAGCCGGTCGTCGTCGTCGAGGACTCCCGGCTGCCGGGCGGCATCCGCGGCGGGCCCGGCGCCGTCTCTCCGTTCGGACCGATCGTCGCGCGAGTCGCGCCGTAGCGGCCGCCGCCGTGCCCCATAGGCTGCGCGCGTGAACTGGCGGCTGCTGCTTCTGCTGGGGGGCGCACTGGGGCTGCGTCTGGCGATCGCCCCGCTGCCCAGCTTCTGGGTCGACGAGGCGTTCACGATCCACCTGCTCGGCCAGGACTTCGGCGGGATGCTCGACCGGCTCGCCGAGACCGAGTCGACGCCGCCGCTCTACTACGCGCTGGCGTGGCTCTGGAGCCAGGTATCGGGGGTCGGGGAACTCGGACTGCGGTCGCTGTCGGCGCTGGCCGGGACCGCGACGGTCGGCCTCGCCTGGATACTGGGCCGCTGGGTGGCCGGCCCGCGCGCGGCGCTGGCCGCCGGCGCCCTGGTCGCCGTCAATCCGTTCATGCTCTGGTTCTCGACCGAGGCGCGGGCCTACGCGCTCGCGACGGCGCTGGCGACGGGGGCGCTGGTGCTGCTCGTCCGGCTGCTGGCGCGCGACGCGGACGCTGGCGAGGCCGAGCGCGACGCGCCACCCGAGCGCGAGCGCCTCGACGGTCGCCACTTCGCCGCCTGGGCCGCGCTGGCGGCCGGAGCGCTGCTGACCCACTACGCGACGGTTTTCGTGATCGGCGCGCAGGCCGTGATCCTGCTGCACCGCCGGAGCACGCGGGCCGCCTGGGGCGCCGTCGCCGCCGTCGCGGCCATGGGCGCCGCACTGGCTCCGCTGGCGGTCGCCCAGCGCGACAACGGCTTCGCCCAGACCTTCGACGAGGTCGGCACGCCGCTGACGGAGCGCGTCGCGCAGATCCCCAAGCAGTTCGCGATCGGCTACGACGCGCCGCTCGAGAGCATCGCCGGCGGCGTCGCGATCGTCGTGCTGGCGCTCGGCGTCGTGCTCGTGCTGCTCTCGGAGCGGGAGCTGCGTCGGCGCGCGCTGGTGCCGCTCACGGTCGGCGTGGCCGGCGTGGCGGCGCCGATCGCCCTCGCGACCGTCGTGGCGGCGCTCCCCTTCTCCCTCACCGGCCTCGACGTAGTCTCCAGCCGCTACCTGCTGCCAGCGCTGCCGGCACTGCTGGTCGCCGCCGCCGCCGGCTTCACCGCCGGCACGCGCAGCCCGCTTGGGCCGGCGCTGGTGGCCGGGGTCGCCGCCGGCTGGCTCGCGGTCAGCGTCGCCGTCGCGGCCGACCCGCGCCTGCAGACCCGCGCCGACTGGCAGGGCGTCGAGGAGGCGCTCGGGCCCGCCCCGGCGGGCGGCCGGGCGATCGTCACGAGCCCGTCGAACGGGGCGCTCGTGCTCACCGGCGCCTACCGGCTGGCGGCCCGCTACGAGCCAACGGGACCGGTCGCCGAGGTCGTGCTGGCCGCGACCGGCGAGGGCCAAGCCGCGCCGCCCGACGCGCTGTCCACTTCCCCAGGGCTCACCGACGCCGGCTTCCGCCTGGTCGAGCAGCGTCGCGAGCGCGGCTACGTTCTTCAGCGCTGGCGGGCCAGGAAGCCGGTCCCGATCGACCCGGCGCTAGTCGCGGCGGCGGGCCTCGACGTCAGCGACTCCAGCGTGCTCTGGCAGCCGTGAACCGATCGAACGAAGGATCGTTGGGGCTATGACCCCAAGGATCCTTCGCGCGTCCTCGAGACCGCGCTAGACCGCCGGATAGCGAGTCGGCGGGATGTCGATGATGCCGTCCTGGGCGCCGCCGAAGTCCTCCATGTAGATCACGTAGCCGAGGTCGAAGGCGACGAACAGGAGGACCGTGGCCACGGCCAGGCGCGGCCTGGTGTTCAACACCCAGGCGGCGGCGACGACCACGACCGGGGCGGCGAGGAAGACGATCCGGCCCCAGTCGAGCGCGAACAGCATGCCGGCGGCGCAGGCGGCGACCAGCACGAGTCCGCGGCGGGCGAACGGGAGGTCGCGCAGCGCGAACGGCGCCACCAGCCAGAGCGGCCCGTAGGCGACGGCGAGCCGGCGCAGCATCACGAGCGGACCGTCGAACGCCTTGCGCAGCACCTCGATCCGGCCGCCGAGCAGCGAGTCGTAGCCGAGCACCTGCTCGCGGTACAGCGACGGAACCGACAGCCGCAGCGCCGCGTAGGCCGCAACGCCCGGGAACGACGCGAGCAACGTCTGGCGGAGCGCGCGCGGGTCCCACCAGCGCTCGGCCCAGACCGCGTAGGCGAACGGGATCAGGAACAGCGCCGCCTCGCGCACGAAGCAGCCGACGAGGACGATCGCGCCGAACACCACCGGCCTGCGGTCGACGATCGCGAGCGTGCCGGCGAACATCACCAGCACCGACTCGGGATCGACGTTGCGGCCCTCGCGCAACGAGGCGACGAACAGCGTCGGCGACAGCGCGAGGCAGATCGCCAGCGCCGCGGCGAGCGGCTTGGCGATCTCGAAGCGGCGCATCAGCACGTAGGCGAGACCGGCGATCGCAACCGTCGACAGCCAGGCGATCCAGGAGAACGAGAAGTCGTGGTCGAACGGCAGCAGGTGGACAAGCGTCGGCACCGCGACGCGGTGGGCGAACGGAAAGGTGTGCGGGTCGAACGGCTGCTCGGCCATCCGCTCGTAGATCAGCTCGTCGTTGCGCGGCTCCGGCGAGTCGCGCACGTACGCGTCCATCAACAGCAGCAGCGGCAGCGCGGCCGCCGTCACCACCCCCGCCTCAGCCCAGACGGACCGGAGCTTCACTCGTGGTACTTGATCGGCTTTCCGGCGGCGGCGACGCGGCTGAGCAGGGTCTCCCCGTCCGGCGCGACCCAGCTCGCGCGGTAGCGCATGCCGGCCGCGCCACCGCGAGCGAGGACGAAGCGGTAGTAGCCCGCGCCGTTGGTCAGCGGCCGGCCGACCACTCTGCCGGTCGTCGTCTCGACGACCGCCCGCGTGCGTCCGGACGCCGGGCGGACCTGGCCCCAGACCTCGACGCGGTTACGGCCGAGCCGCGTCACGACGAGCGGCATCCGGTAGGCGGCGAGCGACGGCTTGGCCCCACCCTCGGCGAAGCGCAGCCCGGTATTGAACTCGCCCGGGTTGCCGACGTCGTAGAGCTCGTACTGGGCGACCGAGCGCACGCGCGGATCGCCGAAGAAGAGGCGGTCGGCCTCGTTGATCGCCGCTGCCTGGCGGCCGAGCGACAGAGCGTCGCCGAACGGGTTCGGTGGGGCCGACTGGAAGCCGAACTCGGTCACGTAGATGCCGCGTCCGCGCGGGATGCGGCCATGACGCGCGGCGCGGCCGAGCAGCTTGTGGGCGCGCGACACGTAGCCCATCGCCAGCGAGTCCTTGGTGTGGCTGCGCGTGAACACCGAGCCGATGGCGTAGTTGTTGTACGGGTGCAGCGCGAGGCCGGCGATCGGCAGCTTCTGAGCCTTGCCGCAGCCCTGCAGGACACGCATCCGGCCCTTGAACGGCTTGCCCTCCTCGTCGAGGCAGAGCGCCGCGTAGAGCGTGTCCATCGGCGAGCTGATCGCCGCCGTCTCGCCGAAGAGCACCCTGTTGCGATTCGCGGGGTCGTATTGCGCGATCGCCTTCCACCCCTCGTACCAGAGCCTGCGGTAGCGCACCGCGGCCAGGTCCACGAACCTGCCCCTCCCCGCCCGTGCGAGCTGGGGATAGAGGTAGTGCTCGAGGTTCGGCTCGTTGTACATGGACCACAG
>DASQKP010000043.1:0-33826 GCA_035630455.1 Thermoleophilaceae bacterium | reverse complement strand
GAGATGAAGACGCTCGAGAGCTTGTCGAAGATGTACTTGTTGTCGGGCTTCGGGTATTTGTCCTTCGTCTTCCCGATGAACATTGGCTTCTCGTCCTGGCGGTGCCAGGGCAGCCGGACCGGGATCTTGCCCTTGGTCGCGATGAACAGGTTGACAAGCGGACCGCCGATGAAGAAGCCCTTCGAGAAGGGCTGGCGGGTGTTGCGGACCTCCCACAGCTCCTTGCCGGTGACCGACTCCTCGATCGCCGTCTCGTAGGAGGAGAAGTCGTCGCTGCCGTTCTTCAGCGACTCGTAGATCGCCTCGGCCGCGAGGATGCCCGAGTTGATGCTGTGGTGGACGCCCTTCAGCGAGACGGTGTCGACCATTCCGCCGGCGTCGCCGACCATCACCGCGCCGGGCATCGAGAGCTTCGGCATCGACCAGTAGCCGCCGCCCGGCAGCGCCTTCGCGCCCCAGCCGACACGCTCGCCGCCCTCGAGGATCTTCTTGACCAGCGGGTGCATCTTGAAGGTCTGCAGGAGGTCGTGGGCGGAAGTCGTGGCGTCGGCGTACTCGAGGTCGATCACGAAGCCGATCGAGACGAGGTCGTCGCCGGTCTTCTCGTCCTTCATCGGGTAGATCCAGGTGCCACCGACCTGGCCGTACTTGGCCGAGGTGCTGACCGGCCACGGACCGATCGTGTGGATCACGCGGTCGAGCGGCTTGGCGACCTTCCAGACCTCCTTGACGCCGAGCTCCCAGGTCTGGGGCTCACGGCCCTCGCCAAGATTGAACTCGCGAATCGCCGGACCGGTCAGGTGGCCCCAGCAACCCTCGGCGAGCACCGTGGCCTTGGCCTTGATGTCGGTGCCGGGCTCGAAGTTGCCGAGCGGCTCCCCGTCCTTGCCGCGGCCCTTGTCGCCAGAGCGGACGCCGACGACCTTGCCGTCCTCGACGACCAGCTGGGTCGCCGCGGTCTCGGTCAGCAGGTAGGCGCCGTTCTCCTCGGCGATCCGCTGCTGGTAGCGGGGGAGCGCCGACACGGAGATGACCTCGGCGCCATGATTCTTGAACGGCGGCGGCGTGGGGATCCGCAGCGAGCGCTTGGAGGTCGGCGTCATGTAGACCGCCTCCTTGGTCACCTCGCCGAACGCGAAGCCCTCCTTGCGCCAGTCCTCGCGCGTCATGTCCGGGAACAGCTGCTGTAGCGGCCCGGGGCGCATTACCGCCCCGGACAGGTTGTGACCGCCGCAGGTCTTGGCCTTCTCGATCACCGCGACCGGCACCTCGCCGAGCTTCTCCATCGTCTCGGGGTCGTCGCCGAGCAGCTGGAGCAGCCGGTTCGCGCATGCGAGCCCGGCCGTTCCGCCGCCGACGATCGCGACGCCGATCTCGATGATCTCGTCCTCACCGTCGAGCCCACGCTTGATGAACTCGTCGGGGGAGTCGACGGGAGGCGGGTAAGCCGCCGGAGCGACCTTCCCATTCGAGGTGCCGGAAGCCATGATCAGCCGCCCTTCTTAGCCTTTACCGCCTCGGTCAGCTTCGGCAGGATCGCGTTGAGATCGCCGACGATGCCGAGGTCGCAGAACTCGAAGATCGGGGCGTTCGCATCCTTGTTGATCGCCACGATGTTCTCCGACGCCTGCATACCGACCTTGTGCTGGATCGCGCCCGAGATGCCGGCCGCGAGGTACAGCTTCGGCGCGACGGTCTTGCCCGTCTGGCCGATCTGCGCCGCGTAGGGGTACCAACCGGCGTCGACCACCGCACGGGTAGCCGCGACAGCACCGCCGAGCGCACCCGCGAGGTCCTCGCAGAGCTGGAAGCCCTCGGCCTTGCCAAGACCGCGGCCACCGGCCACGAGCAGCTCGGCGTCCTCGATGTTCACGTCGGCGCCACGCTGCTCGCCGCGCTGGATCATCACGGCCTGGCCGGAGTGGTCCTCGAACTGGACGTCGACGTCGACGACCTCGGCAGCACCGCCACCGCTCTCGACGACGTCGAACGCGTTGAGGCGGCCGATGATGATGCCCGGCTCGCCGACGTAGTCGACGTCCACGATCGCCGAGTCCTGGAGGATCGGCCGCTCGGCGACGAGCTTGCCGCTCTGCGCCTTGACCGCGGTGACCTCCATCGTGACGCCGGCGTCCAGACGCGCGGTCAGGCCGGCGCCGATCTCGAAGCCGAGCAGACCACCGCCGAACAGCGCGTAGGAGTAGCTGTTGTCCTGGATGACCTTGGCCATCGCATCGACGACCGGAGCACCGAGGCCCTCGGGGCCCTTGACACGGTAGACCTTCGTCGCGCCGTAGTTGCCCAGTGAGGCGCAGAGGTCGTCGGTCAGGTCGTCGCCACCGACGACAACGACAGCGGCGTCGCCGCCGATCTCCTTGGCGAGCTTGGCGCCCTCGGAGACGGCGCCCAGCGAGTTCTTGTTGAAGGCGCCCTCGTAGTGGAGCGCGTAGGTCAGGATCCCGCTCATGCCAGCAGCTTCCTCTCATCGAGCCAGTTGACGATCTTCTCGACCGTCTCGGCGGTGTCCTCGTCCTCGATGATCTCGCCGGCCGACTTGGCGGGCGGGGGGTTGATCCCGAGGACCGCGGTGCGCGACCCGTCGGCGCCGACCCTGCCGGCGTCGATCCCGGCGTCAGCGGTCGACTTGGTGTCGAGCTGCTTCTTCTTCGCGCCCATGATCGCCTTCAGCGACGGGTAGCGCGGCTCGTTGATCGCGTCGCCGACCGAGATCACGGCCGGAAGCGCGATCTCGACGGTGTCGTAGCCGTACTCGGCCTGACGCTCGCAGCGGAGCTTGCCGCCCTCGACGTCCATCTTGATCACCTGGGTCAGCGAAGGCATCTTCAGGTGGTCGGCCACGACGGCGCCGATCGTGTAGCACTCACCGTCGTCCGACTGCTGGCCCAGCAGGACCAGGTCGGGGCTCTCGGCCTCGAGCACCTTGCTGAGGGCGTAGCCGGTCGCGGCGACGTCGGAGCCCGCGAGGGCGTCGTCGGTCAGGTGGACCGAGCGGTCGGCGCCGAGCGAGACGGCCTTGTGGAGGGCGCGGAACGCGCTCTCCGGGCCCATCGTCACGGCCACGACCTCCTCCACCTCGACGGCCCCGCCCTCCTTCAGCTGCATCGCAGCCTCGATGGCGTGGGTGTCGAACGGATTCAGGTTCTTCTCGCCGCTGCGGTCGAGGCGCTTCGAACTGGGGTCGATGCGCTTCTCGACGGCGGCGTCAGGTACCTCTTTTACGAGGACGCAGATCTTCAAGGGGGCTCCTTGGAAAAGTTGACTGACGAGTCAGTCTACGAGTCTACGGAGTTCTGGATGAAATCGATGATCTCCTGGACCGGCGACCCCGGGGTGAAGATCTCCGAGACGCCGAGACGCTTGAGCTCGGGAATGTCGTCGGCCGGGATCGTGCCACCCACGACGAGCACCACGTCCTCGACGCCCTGCTCCTTCAAGAGCGCCGCGATCCGCGGCACGAGCGTCATGTGGGCGCCCGACAGAATCGACAGGCCGACGGCGTCGGCGTCCTCCTGGATCACCGTCTCGACGATCTGCTCCGGGGTCTGATGAAGGCCGGTGTAGATGACCTCCATGCCGGCGTCGCGCAGCGCGCGGGCGATGATCTTGGCGCCGCGGTCGTGCCCGTCGAGTCCGGGCTTGGCGACCACCACGCGGATCTTGCGACCCGTCGCCGGGCGATCCTGGGCTGTCTCGGTGTCGGCTGTCATGGTCAAACCGGCGGCAGTCTACGGCCTAGGCGCCGGCGACCTCGACGATCATGGCGTCGCCCTGCCCGCCGCCGGAGCAGATCGCGGCGACTCCGAGGCCGCCGCCGCGACGGCGCAGCTCGTAGACGAGCGCGCCGAGGATGCGGGCGCCGGACGCGCCGATCGGATGACCAAGGGCGATCGCCCCACCGTTGACGTTGACCTTCGCCTCGTCGACGCCGAGCATCCGCACGGAGTTGATCGCGACGGACGCGAACGCCTCGTTGATCTCGAAGAGATCGATGTCGTCGACCGTCAGGCCAGCCTGCTCGAGGACCTTCTTGGTCGCGTTCGCGGGCGTCCTGGCGAGGTAGGGGAAGTCGTCGGCGACAGCGGCCTGGGCGACGATCGTCGCGAGCGGCGTGCGGCCGTTGGCCTGCGCCCACTCGTCGCTGGCAAGCACGATCGCACCCGCCCCGTCATTGACGCCCGGAGCATTGCCGGCGGTGTGCGAGCCATCGGGACCGGTCAAGCCGGGAAGCTTGGCGAGCGTCTCGAGCGTGCTGCCGCGACGCGGCGCCTCGTCGACCTCGACGACCGTGTCGCCCTTGCGCGACGTGACGGTGATCGGCGCGATCTCCTCGGACAGCCGGCCCTCGTCGGTCGCCTCGAGCGCCAGCTCGTGGCTGCGCAGCGCGAAGCGGTCCATGTCCGGCCGCGTGATCTCGAGCTCGTCGCCGACCTCGGTCGCCTCGGCGAACATCTGCTTGCCGGAGAAGGGGTTTGTCAGCCCGTCATGGACCATCGCGTCGAGCGCCTTGGCGTCGCCCATGCGGTAGCCGAAGCGGGCCTTCGGCAGCAGGTAGGGAGCGCCGGACATCGACTCCATGCCGGCAGCGACCCCGACGTCGAGGTCGCCCGCGCGGACCTGCTGATCGATGATGCCGGCGGCGCGCATGCCCGAGGCGCAGACCTTGTTGACGGTCTCGGAGGAGACCTCCTTCGGAATGCCGCCCTTGATCTGTGCCTGCCGCGACGGGACCTGACCCTGGCCGGCCTGCAGGACCTGGCCGACGATCACGTGCTGGACTTGCTCGCCTGAGACCTCAGCGCGCTGCAGCGCGTTCTCGATCGCGTGGCCGCCGAGATCGGTGGCGTCGAACGAGGCGAGCGCGCCACCCATCTTCCCGAATGGGGTGCGAGCGGTGCCTAGGATCACGGTCTTGGGCATGGGGGCGTCGGTCTCCTTCGGTCTGCCTGGGGGCCCGAGACCTTATCGGAGTACTTTCGCCTGGCAGCGCCCATAGACTGCTTCGGCATGCGCGAGATCGCCGTCACAGCCCGTCCTGGAGCCCCTGAGGAGACCGCCGCCGACACCCGTGTGCTGGGCCTGTTCGACGGCGAGCACCTGCCCGAGCCCGAGCTGCAGCAGCTCGTCCAGCTCGGCGAGGCGAAGTCCGGCCTGGGCAAGGTCGCGGTCACGCATGAGCAGGCTCCAGGAGGCGGCAGCCGTCGTGTCCTGATCGCCGGGCTGGGCAAGCGCGAGGAGTTCGACGGCGAGGCCGCACGGACCGCCGCGGCCGCGGCGGCCGGGCGTGCCCGCGAGCTCGGCGCGGTGTCGCTGTCCTGGGCGCTGCCCGACGACGGGGCCGAGGTCGGCCTGGTCGAGGGCACGCTGCTCAAGCTCTACTCGTTCGATCGCTTCAAGTCGAAGAGCGACGGCGATCCCAACGGCCTGGAGACGCTCGAGATCGCCGGGTCCGGCGCATCCGAGAAGGCCGCGCGAGACGGCCGCATCGCCGCCGAGGCCGTCAATCGCGCGCGTGAGCTGCAGAACCTGCCGTCGAACGTCGCCGACCCGATCTTCCTCGCGGGCCGTGCCCAGGAGATCGCCGACGCCCACGAGTCGGTGGAGTTGGAGCTCCTGGGCCGCGACGAGATCGTCCAGCGCGGAATGGGCGCCTTCGCCGCCGTCGCCCAGGGCACCCCGACCGAGCCACGGCTGATCGTGCTGCGCTACCGCGGCGGCGACCAGGGCCCCCACCTTGGCTTCGTCGGCAAGGCGGTGACCTTCGACACAGGCGGGATCTCGCTGAAGCCCGGCGCGAAGATGGCCGAGATGAAGTTCGACATGTCTGGCGGCGCGGCGGTGCTGGAGTCGATCGACGCGGTCGCCAAGCTCGAGGTGCCGGTTACGATCACAGCCGTCGTGCCGGCGACCGAGAACATGCCGAGCGGACACGCGATCAAGCCCGGCGACATCGTCACCGCCCTCAACGGCAAGACGATCGAGATCAACAACACCGACGCCGAGGGGCGCTTGATCCTCGCCGACGCGCTCT
This sequence comes from Thermoleophilaceae bacterium, assembly GCA_035630455.1. Taxonomy (GTDB): domain Bacteria; phylum Actinomycetota; class Thermoleophilia; order Solirubrobacterales; family Thermoleophilaceae; genus JAAYBF01. The sequence continues at coordinate 27,777 of DASQKP010000043.1, read as the reverse complement.
CCTACGCCGTCGAGCAGGGAGCCGAGCGAATCGTCGACCTGGCGACGCTGACCGGAGCGATCATCGTGGCACTCGGATCGACCCACGCCGGCCTCTTCTCCAACGATGACGACTGGTTCCAGGAGGTCGACGCGGCGTGCACGGCGACCGGCGAGCTCGGCTGGCGGCTGCCGCTCCACCGCGAGACGGCGAAGCTGGTCGAGGGGACGTTCGCCGATCTCGACAACGCACCCGCCGGGCGCAAGGCATCGTCGATCACCGCTGCCCACTTCCTCGGCAACTTCGTCGGCGACGTGCCGTGGGTCCACATGGACATCGCCGGCACGGCGTGGGAGCTCGGCCGGCCTTACGTCGGCAAGGGCGCCTCGGGCTTCGGCGTTCGGGCGCTGATCGAGCTGGCCCGTCGGTCGGCCGACGCCTAGGTGCGGTTCGCGACGCTGTTGCTCGCCGTCCTGGCGGCGGCGACGATCGCCGCCTGCGGCGGGCCGGGCTCGATGTCCGAGAGCGACGGCGTCCAGCTCGACCTGGCGCGTGACCGGGCGATAGCGGCGGTCGACGCCGAACAGCGGCTGAGCGCGTCCCCGGAGAGGGCAGAGCGCCTACTGGCCCGTGTGCGGAAGATCGTCGCCACGGGCGCGCTCGAGGCCGAGCAACTCGACGAGTTCGGCCTGGCAGCGCTCGGAGAGCTGAGGCTGGCCGTGCGGAGCCTCGTGATCGTCGACCGGCTCGAGATAGCGCGCCAGCTCGACCGCCCCGCCCTGACGGCATTCCTCGCCAACGCGACGCGGGATCCCAGCGCCGCCACGCGGCCCGCCGCCGCGGCCGAGGTCGACCGCATCGTCGAGATCTTCGAGACGGCCGACCCCGACCCCGGCACCGAGATTCCCGTCGCCGACATGACCGCCGACCTCTATCTGGCCGACCTTGCCGCCCGCCTGCACCCGGTCTGGCCCGGCCTCGCCGCCAGGCTCTCCGCTGTCCGCAGCGACCTCTGACCTAGCATCGACCCCATGCGACGTCCCGGACATGTGGCGGTCGGAGCATGGAGCGGCGGTCGCTTCATGCATTTCGGCGAGCCGATCGACGAAGCGCGGCTGGAGGCGCTGCTGCGTCCCGGCGACGGGATCGACACCGTGCTCACCGCGGACGTCTACGGCCAAGGCGACGCGGACGAGCTGGTCGGGCGTGCGCTGTCGGGCATCCGTCGCGAGGACTACTGCCTCGTGGGCGCGCTCGGACACGACTTCTACTCCGGCGAGCGCCAGGGCGCGAAGGGCTTCCCGCGCTTCACCGACCCGGCGCTGCGCGGCCCCGGCGAGTACGCCGACTACCTGCGGATGGCGGCCGAGCGCAGCCTGGAGCGGTGCGGCGTCGACAGCTTCGACGTCCTACTGCTGCACAACCCGGATCGCACCGGGTACACGAGCGAGGCGGTTTGGGACGCGATGGCCGCGCTCCGCGACGAGGGGCTCGCCGGAGCGATCGGAGTCGCTCCCGGACCCGCCAACGGCTTCGTGCTCGACCTGATCGACTGCCTCGAGCGCTTCGGCGACCGGATCGACTGGGCGATGACGATCCTCGGTCCGCTCGAGCCGTGGCCGGGTGAGCTGGCGCTGCCGGCGGCCGTCCAGGCGCGCGTCAACCTGATCACTCGCGTCGTCGACTACGGCGGGCTGCTCTGGGGGGACCTGCACTCCGCCGAGGGTCTCGGCGAGCGCGACCACCGCTCGTTCAGGCCGCCGGGCTGGATCGAGCGGGGGCGCGAGCGGATCGACCGACTGCGCCCGATCGCCGAGCGGCTAGGGCTCACCCCCCTTCAGCTCGCGTGCCAGTGGAATCTCGCCCACGACGCCGTCGCATGCACCGTGCCGACGCTGATTCAGGAGCGCGGAGCCGGCGCGACGCCGGTCGAGCGGCAGCGCGCCGAGCTGGCAGCCACTCCGGCCGAGGTCCTGCTGGACACCGCCGACGTCAACGAGATCCGGTCGATCGGCGACAACTCGGGCTCGATGGCCCTGAAGGGCGGGGCGCCGGACCACGAGGGCGACGAGCGGCCCGACCGCTGGCCGCTCACGCCGGAGCTGATCGCGGCCGGAACGCGCTGGGGCATCGAGCCCGAGCGTGACCTCAGGCGCCTGACGCCGTCTACCTGAGCTCGCGCTTCAGCACCTTGCCGGTGGCGTTGCGCGGCAGTTCGTCGAGGAAGCGGATCTCGCGCGGCACCTTGTAGCGCGCGAGGTTCCGCTTGACGTGGTCCTTGAGGTCGTCCTCGCCGACGTCGGCGCCGGGCTGGCGCACGACGAAGGCGAGCAGCCGCTGGCCGAACTCGTCGTCGGGCACGCCGAGTGCCGCGGCCTCGGCCACCGCGTCGTGACGGGCGAGCAGATCCTCGACCTCCTTGGGGAAGACGTTCTCGCCGCCGGAGACGATCATCTCGTCGTCGCGCCCCTCGACGAACAGGCGGCCGTCGGCGTCGAAGCGGCCGACGTCTCCGGTCGCCATCAGGCCGCCGATCTCGTCCTTGGTGCCACCGCCGGTGTAACCCTCGAAGAGGAACTCGTTGCCGACGAAGATGCGACCGGTCTCTCCGTGCGGGACCGCATTGCCCCGCTCGTCGTAGAGGCGCACGACCGTCCCGCGTGGCGGCGTGCCGGCGGTGCCGGGGGCGGCCCGCATCTCTTCGGGACCGGCGATCGTCACCCACGCGACCTCGGTCGAGCCGTAGAGGTTGTAGAGCGTGTCGCCGTAGGCGTCCATCCACTCCGTCGCGAGGTCGCCCGGAAGCGCCGAGCCGCTCGCGGCGACGACCGAGAGCGAGCTGGTGTCGTACTTGCGGCGCGTCTCCGCCGGCAGGGCGAGGATGCGTTGCATCATCACCGGCACCACGACGAGCGAGTCGGCGCGCGTGCGGGCGATCGCCGCGAGGCTGGCCTCGGGATCGAAGCGGCGGTGCAGGACGAGCGTCGAGTTGAGCATCAGCCCGATCGTGAAGTGTGCGAAGCCCCACGAGTGGAACAGCGGGGCCGCGATGTGCGTCGTCTGCCCCCGCTTCAGCGGGATCTTCGAGAGCAGCGAGATCGCCGGGTCGAGCGAGGTCGGCGACGAGCGGTTGGCGCCCTTGGGCGAACCGGTCGTTCCCGACGTGAGGATCACCGTTCGCCCGACGCGGTCCGGCACCGGCGGCAGGCGATCCGAGCCGGCCGCGATCAGCTCGTCGAGAGTCGGATCGGCGGCACTGTCATGGTCGTGCCAGGCGACGAAGCGAGCGCGGCCCGCACCGGCCTGCTCCAGCAGGCCGCCGAACTCCTCGTCGTAGATCAGTGCGCTCGGACCCTCGCGCTCGACCACCTCGGCGAGCTGCGGGCCGGCGAAGGCGGTGTTCAGGTAGAGGACGTCGGCGCCGAGCTTCGCGGTCGCGACCGTCGCCTCGACGAAGCCCCGGTGGTTGCGGCACATGATCCCGACGCCGTCGCCCGCCCGCACACCAGCCCCGGCCAGCGAGTTTGCGAGCGCGTTGGTGCGGCGGTCGAGCTCGCGGAAGCTGACCGCCCCAAGCTCGTCGACGAGTGCCGTGGCGTCGGGACAGAGCAGCGCGGAGGTGATGTATCCGGAGGCGGGCCCGCGTCCCCAGCGCCGCAGAGTCGCCGCGACCCCGAGCAGCTTGTCGGGGCGAACCGGCCTGACGATGCCGGCGTCGGCCAGGACCTTGGCGCCACCCGCCTTTTGGGCGAGCGCGTCGAGAACTGCCCTGCCACGGGCCTCTATCGGCCGGTCTGCCGCCATGAGCGGCCGGAGTCTGCCACGTTCAGCGCTTCTTCTTCTCCCGTGGGGGCCGGGGCGGATTGGCCTTGCGCTCCGCCGTGGTCATCTTGCGAATCACGAGTGAGCCCTCCTTGACCTGCTGCTGAACCTGCTTCAGCTTCTCCTCGCGTCGCTTGTCCTGCTGCTCGCGCACGGTCCTCGCCATCGCGGGAGTTCCTCGCTTTCGATAGCCAGCGTCACCTCTAAAGGTAGCCGCTCACGAGCTCGGAGCCTCGGGATTTGCGTATACGTCCTTCTCCCAGGGCGGCGATATCCCCGGGTCGAGGCGCCGATAGCGATCCTTGTCGATCCCCCCCAGCGGGATCAGCCGAATCCCCTCCGCTGTCGACGTACGCTCGCGTAGACCGTGTCCGGGCTCCCCGTCGGTAGGGACGTGGCCGGCGTGGCTGCCACGCGACACGCGGGTCCAGCCGGTCGCCGGCCCCCATTGCCCGACACAGCGCCGCTGCTTGCACCACTGCCAGTGGCCGTGAGAGGTGACGCGCACCGCGGTGCGCCCGTCGGCGTCGACTCGGACCATGGCTCCCTCCCAGTCGTCTTCATGGAAGCCCGGGTAGCGCTCGGAGCCGGAGACGAGCTGACCGATCCGTCCCAGGGTGCTGCGCTTCCAGATTCTGTCCGACCCCGCCCACGTCGAGTTGGAGTCGGGGTAGTAGAACCAGTACTGGATATAGCGGCGGTCGCCACTGCGGGACAAGCGGGTGAAGACCGTGACCGGCAGTCCCGCCTCGCTGCGGTGCACGTCGAGGTCACGGTCGTCTGGGGCCACGGCACACGCGACGGTCCTACAACTACGCCAGTCGACCGGCACCTGCCGCTCACCAGGCTCGAAGACCAGCCCTTGGAGATGACGCCGCACGAGCTCCGCGTCGGCAGCGCCGTAGGCACGGCGCAGCTCGTCCGCGCAGGCGCCCTTCACAGCACAGGTCAAGCGGTGGGCGAGCGCACCTCCCAGCGACCGGCCGTCGACCGCCGGAATGGCCGTCAGCAGAGCACCGACTGCCAGGGTCAAGACCGCGACCAGCGCAATCCACTCCACAGAAGCCTGGCCCCGTTGCCCGCGCATCCCGACAGCTTGGACCTACCCGGGTTACAGGAAGCCACGTAGAGGTCCCAACTACGTAATGGAATGGAACCGATGAATTTACACATCGGCGTCTATTGTTGTTTAAAACAAGCCAAGGGTGGCCGGTCCCGGCCCTCTCTGTAGGTTCGCTCCGAATGGGGTCGGACGACAGACTCCCCCGGGGCAGCCATGGACTCCCGCCCGAGTTCGTAGTCCACTCCCAGCGCGATCGACTGTTTGCGGGGATTGCCAGGGTGATGGCACGGCGTGGCTACGCGGCCACGACAGTCGATGAGATCGCCTCCGAGTCGGGTGTATCCAGAAAGGCGCTGTACACGCACTTCTCCGGAAAGGAGGATGTGCTGCTCCAGGCGCACCGAGCAGTCGTCGAGCAGATCAGCACGGGCGCCGGCTCGGCCGCTGCCGAGCAGGACGACTGGCGCGCAGCGCTGCGGGCGCTGTTCGACTGGGGGCTCGAGCTCTTTGCCCGCGAGCCCGCACTCGCCAACCTCGCACTGGTCGAGATCGCGGCGGCGACCCCGGCATCGCGTCGACTCCAACGCGAGACGCTGGACGGAATCCGGTCTCTGATCGAGCAAGCGACGGCAGACAGCGAACACGCCGTGCCCGACGTCGCGATTGACGGAATGCTCGGCGGAATGGCTTACGCGATCGCGAAGGCGGCGGAGGAGCGCGACCCCGCCGAGCTACCGATGCTGCGTCCGCAGCTGATGGCGTGGTTCATGCTTGTGTTCGACGGGCCGGGCGCCGCGGAAGCCGAGCTCAACACCCCGGGCTAGCCCGCCGGCGGACTGCCGAGCGCGACCAGCAGCTCGAGCCGGGCGGTGACCGTAGCGATACGGGCACGTGCCGACTCCGGATCAATGGCACCGCGCCAGTACTCGTTGAAATCGTCGGCTAGCTGCTCGGCGGCTACGCAAAGCGAGTCGTAGACAGCGCCCCAGAGGACGGTCCGCGAGCCGACAAGGACACGCGGCTGGCCTTCATCGGTCGTGTGATCCCCGATCTGACCGAGCAGGCTTTCTATTTCCGCGCTTCTGGCCTCGCCACGCCGCCCGTTCAAGCTCCGGCGGATCGCCTCGACGTGCTCCGGCGGGACCCGAATTGTTGCTTCGGACATGATGCCCTCCCTTCGTGCTGATCATCGGTTGAGCCCCGAACATAGGTTCGGGTGTGGACATCAGGACGGCGCAACCGCCCAACGCCACGTGGTCGTCGCAGACCCGTTGCAGCCGTCGCAGTGTCTTAGCATATATGCGCTGTACTGTTACGAGCCCAGGCGGTCCGTTACGATCCCGCGCCGTGAACTTCGACCTAACTGACGAGCAGGCAGCTATCCAGCGACTGGCGCGCGACTTCGCGCAGCAGGAGGTCAAGCCGGTCGCGGAGGAGCTCGACCGCGAGAAGCGCTTCCCCTACGAGATCGTCGCGAAGCTCGGCGGGCTCGGCCTGATGGGGGTTCCATATCCGGAGCAGTACGGTGGCGGCGGCGCCGACACGCTGTCTTACGCGCTCGTCGTCGAGGAGCTGGCTCGGATCGACTCGTCGGTTGCGATCACCGTCGCGGCACATACTTCACTCGGCACCTGGCCGCTCTACGCATTCGGCAACGAAGAGCAGAAGCAGGAGTGGATGCCACGCCTGACCGCGGGCGAGTTGCTGGGCTCATTCGGCCTGACCGAGCCTGAGGCCGGGTCGGACGCCGGCAACGTCCGGACGACCGCCAGCCTCGCGGGCGGCGAGTGGAAGATCGACGGCGCCAAGCAGTTCATCACCAACGCCGGCACCGACATCTCTGGATTCGTGACCATCACGGCACGCACCGGAGACGGCGAGGTCTCGAACATCATCGTGCCGCGCGACGCTCCCGGCTACGAGGTCGGCCCGCCCTACCGCAAGATGGGCTGGAACGCGTCGGACACGCGCCCGCTCTCCTTCGACGACTGCCGCGTGCCGGAGGAGAACCTGCTCGGCCCCCGTGGCTTGGGCTTCAAGCAGTTCCTTCAGACTCTCGACGGCGGACGGATCTCGGTTGCCGCGATGGGGGTCGGGCTCGCCCAGGGCGCGCTCGACGAGGCACTCTCCTACGCGAAGGAGCGCCAGGCGTTCGGCAAGCCGATCGCGAAGTTCCAGGCGATCCAGATGAAGCTGGCCGATCTCTCGACAGAGATCGAGGCCGCTCGGCTGCTGACCTACAAGGCCGCGGTCGAAAAGGACCTCGGCCGGAACTTCTCGCTGACCGCCGCCCAGGCGAAGCTGAAGACCGGCCGCCTCGCGGTGCGCGCCACCGAGGAGGCGGTCCAGATCCACGGCGGCTACGGCTTCATCGAGGAGTACCCCGTCTGCCGCTTCTACCGCGACGCGAAGATCCTCACGATCGGCGAGGGCACCGACGAGGTCCAGCAGATGGTCATCGCGCGCGCGTTGGGCGCGTAGCTAGAGTTCGCGCTCCAAGAGCTTGGTCGCCGCGCTCGAGGGATCGAGCCGGCGGGCGACGACCTCGTCGAGCAGCTCGCGCACCGACTCGTCGTCGTGAAGCGACTCCTCCAGCCTGCGCCGCAAACGGCCAGCGGCGAGCGCGAGCACCTCGTTCATCAAGTTCCGCCGGCGACGCTCCACGAGCGTCCCCTCGCCCTCGATGTGCTCGCGGTGCGACTCGATCGCCTCGATCAGCTCGTCGATCCCCTCGCCGCGCGACGCCTCGGTCTTGACGATCGGGACGCGCCAGCCCTTCTGAGGCCCGAGCGACAGCACGCCGCGTATCTCGCGGATCATCGTGTCGGTCAGCGGGTGGTCGGACTTGTTGACGACGATCACGTCGGGGATCTCCATCACGCCGGCCTTCAGCGCCTGGATCGAGTCGCCGGAGCCGGGCATCAAGGCCAGTACCACGGTGTCGGCGTGGTCGATGATGTCGACCTCCGCCTGGCCGACGCCCACCGTCTCGAGCAGCACGACGTCCTTGCCCGAGGCGTCCATCAGCAGCGCCGCCTGGAGACACGCTTCTGAGAGTCCGCCGAGCGCGCCGCGGTTGGCCATCGAGCGGATGAAGACGCCCGGATCGAGGAAGTGCTCGGTCAGCCGGATGCGGTCGCCGAGCAGCGCGCCCTTGGTGAACGGCGACGAGGGATCGATCGACAGGACGGCGACCTGGCGGTCGAGCGCCCGGTACCTCGTGGTCAGGCCGCCGATCAGCGTCGACTTGCCGACGCCGGGCGGTCCGGTGAAGCCGACTATCGCGGCCTGCCCGGTCTGCGGATAGACGTCGCGAACCAGCGCCCAGCCCTCGGGGTCGTCGTTCTCGACCAGCGAGATCGCGCGGGCGAGAGCGCGCTTGTCGCCGGCAAGCAGCTTGTCGGTCAGCTCCGCCGCTGTGGAGGGCCTGGTCGCCATGAAGCGCTGATCCTATGGATCGGCGGGCGCCGACTACTCGTACGCCAGCGCCTCTAGCACGTCGAGCTTGGCCGCCCGCCGCGCGGGGCCTATCGCCGCGACCACGCCGGCCAGCGCCGCCAGAACGAAGACCACGACGAGCTGCACGATCGGGTAGGCGAGCTCGAAGCCCTCGTCGGCCAGCGGGCGCGAGATCAGCGCCGCGAACAGCACGCCGAGCGCCGTGCCGAGCAACGCTCCGATGAGCGCCGTGATGACCGCCTCGTAGCGCACGACCCGCCTGACCTGCCGTCGCGTCATTCCGACCGCCCGCAGCATCCCCAGCTCGCGCGTGCGCTCGTGGATCGACAGCGCGAGCGTGTTGAAGATGCCGAAGATCGAGACGATCACCGCCAGCGAGAGCAGCGCGTAGATGAGGTTGACGATCCCCGCGACCTGCTCCTCCTGCGAGCTCTTCAGCTCTTCCTGATCGAGGGCCTCGGCCGAGGGATAGCGCGTCGCGACGAGTCGCTTGACCCGCTGCTCGACAGCCGCCGCATCGGCGCCCGGCGCGGTTCCGACGAGCACATAGGTGTCGCGGGTCTCGCCGAAGGCGCGCGCCATGGCGGCCTGGTCGATCACGAAGCTACCGAGGTAGTCGGTGCGATCCTTGACCGCCGCGACGATCTCGAACGCCGCTCGCCGACCGGTCGGAGTGAGCACGCGCAGAACGTCGCCGAGCGCGAGGTCGTTCGACTTCGCATACGCCTCGTCGACCACCGCCTGGCGCGGCGTCAGCTCGGCGATCGCCTCCGAGGACCCGTCGGTGACGTCGAAGTTGAAGACCCCGCCGATCGTCGCCGGATCGACACCGGAGATCCGCTGCTGTCCCGTCTCACCGCCGACCTTCGCATAGCTGAAGCGGATCGAGCCGACATCCCCCACGCCTGGCACACGCTTCACGTCGCGGGCGATGCTGCTCGGGATCGGCGAGAAGCCGTCGGTGCTCTGGATCGTGAGGTCACCGGCGAAGTTGTTGTCGATCGCACTGGCGATCGACCGATTGATTCCCGCCGCGAAGACCGTCACGAAGACGACCAGCGCCAGGCCGATCATCAGCGCCGCCGATGTGACCGCTGTGCGGCCCGGCTTGCGCAGTGCGTTCTCGCGGGCGAGTCGTCCGGTCAGGCCGCGCAAGCGCTCGAGCGGCCAGCCGGCGACCGAGGCGAGCGGCCTGACCAGCCGCGGACTGTAGAGCGCGGTCGAGAAGAGGATCGCCGCCGCCCCGGCGCCCATGAGGCCCGCGGCGGAGCTGGCCGACTCGACGTCGCCGAAGAGACCAAGCAGCAGCATCGCGAAGCCACCGGCGCCGAGCAGGCCGGCGACGACGGCGGTGATCAAGCCGCGCCGGCGGCGATCTGGCAGCTCCGCCTCGAGCAGCGCCGCCATCGGCGACACCCGCGTCGCGCGCAGCGCCGGCGTCAGCGCCGCGACGATCGTGACGCCGACGCCCAGCAGCAACGAGATGAGCACCGTGCGCGTAGCGAACACGAGGCCGGTGTTCGGGAGGTCGATCCCGAACGACTTGAACAGCGCGTTGATGCCCGCCGCGAAGCCGAGGCCCGCGAACAGGCCGACCACGGCGCCCGCCAGCCCGATGAAGAGGGCCTCGCCCAGAACCGCCGACAGGATCTGCGATCGGGATGCGCCGAGCGTGCGGAGCAGCCCGAACTCACGGATCCGCTGGGCAACCGTGATCGAGAAGATGTTGAAGATCAGGAAGGCGCCCACGACGACCGAGATCCCGGCGAACACGAGCAGGGCGATCTTCAAGAAGCCAAGGTCGCTGCCGATCTCGTCGGTCTCGCGCTGGGCGTTCTCGGCTGCCGTCTCGACCTGGACCGATGGCGGCATGACGCGCGCTACGCGGCGCTCGAGCTGGGACGGCGAGACGCCGGGATCCGCGGCGACCGAGATCTGGTCGAACCTGCCTACACGGTCGGTCAGGCGCTGAGCCTCTGGCAAGGTCAACGTGACCGAGCTCGACCCGCCTGTCGAGGTGTCGCCGAGTTTGTTGATCCCGACGACCTCGAAGCGCTCCAGCGGGCCCTCGCCGACGATGCCGATGGTGTCGCCCAGATCGATCCCCTCGCGATCGGCGTTCGACTGATCGATCGCGGCCTCGCGCCTCGCGCGCGGGGGATTGCCCTCGACGTAGGTGAGCGTGTCGAACGGCTTGGTCGCCGCCGAGAACGCGAACTGCGGCGCGAAGCCCTGCCCATAGGGCTTGCCCGCTGCGTCGGTGATGCGCACCAGGGCGAAGATGCCGCCCTCGGCCTTGGCGACTCCGGGAACGCGCTGGACGCGATCCAACAGCGCGGCCGAGAAGGGCGGCGGCTCGCTGGTCTCCTGGGCGACGATCTCCCTCGGCACGACCACGACGTCGGTGCCCTCGAGCGCGGTCGTGAAGATGTCGTCGAACGACCGGTTGATCGTGTCGGTGAGGATGTAGGTGCCCGCTACCAGCGCGACGCCGAGCACGACCATCAGGACCGACGCCAGGGCGCGCAGCTTGCGGGCCGCAAGGCCCTTGAACATGACCGAGGTCATAGGTCTAGGCGACTGCCTTCATCAGCTCGAAGATGTCGCTCTCGCTGCCCGCGGAGCCGTCGTGAGCGATCTCGCCGTCACGCAGTACGACGAGCCGGTCCGCGTGCGCCGCGGCATGGGCCTCGTGAGTCACCATGATCACCGTCTGGTGGAACTCGTCCACCGCGCGACGCAACAGACCGAGAACCTCGTCCGATGCCTTCGAATCCAGATTGCCGGTCGGCTCGTCGGCGAATACGACCGCCGGCTTCGACACCAGCGCACGCGCGACGGCGACACGCTGCTGCTGCCCGCCGGAGAGCTCAGCAGGTCGGTGGGTGCGCCGGTCGCCGAGTCCGACGATCTCGACCAGCTGCTCGAACCACTCCGGGTCCGGCTTGCGCCCGGCGATCGTCAGCGGCAGGCGGATGTTCTCCTCGGCGGTCAGGACCGGCAGCAGGTTGAAGAACTGGAAGACGAAGCCGAGCTTGTCCCGGCGAAGCTGTGTCAGCTGGCCGTCGTCGAGATCGGCGAGCTCGGTGCCGTCGAGCCGCACCGATCCGCTGGTCGGAGCGTCGAGGCCCGCGAGGATGTGCATCAGCGTCGACTTGCCGGAGCCCGACGGTCCCATGATCGCCGCGAAGCGACCGCGCTCGAACTGGGTCGAGACGCCGGCCAGCGCGTCGACGGCAGCCTCCCCATCGCCATAGCGGCGGCGCAGTTCCGTGGCGGTCACGATGCTCGAAACGTTCATGGGCGGGCACTTTGCCAGGTTCCTCGCCCGCCTATCATCCGGAACCGCATGCAGAGCCCAGCAACCGAGGTTCCAGTGGCGCCCGACGTCCGTCGCCTTCCGCCCCCCCTTCACGGCGGGCCCCTGACGCTGCTGCGCTTCATGCGCCGCAATCGCATGCTTACGCCGAAGTACGCGCGGCTGCTGGCGGGACTCGCGCGCCGACGCTGGCTGACCCGCTACGGGCGCCGCCTGCACAGCGACGGGATGGCGTTCGTCGCCTCCGACGTCGTCTTCCAGATCGGGCCCCGGGGGCGCGTCGAGCTGGGCCGCTGGTCGTGGATCGGTCACGGGACGAAGATCCGCTGCCACGAGGGAAGCGTCTCGATCGGGGCAAAGACGGTGATGGGCCAGGAGTGCACGATCTCCGCCTACCAGCACGTCTCGATCGGTCGCGAGTGCGTGATCGCCGACCGCGTGATGCTGATCGACTTCGACCACGGGATGGTCGAGGTCGAGCGCCCGATCCGCCAGCAGGGGATCTACAAGCGCGACGTGCGCGTCGGCAACAACGTCTGGATCGGCTACGGCGCCTGCATCCTGCGCGGGGTGACGGTCGGTGACAATGCTGTGATCGGCACCAACGCGGTCGTCACCGAGGACGTTCCGGACAACGCTGTCGTCGGCGGCGTGCCGGCGCGGGTGATCCGGCTGCGGGAGCAGCCGAAGGCGATGCGATGGCGCTAGACGGCCGCGACCGGCCGGCCGGGGTGCTCGCCCGCGGTCCCTGGACGCCGACCCAGGTGTCCACCCGCTGGAGCGAGCAGCCGTTCGAGCCCGACGACAGCATCTCGGCGGCCGCCGACGCCGCGCTCCTAGAGCTGGGCGAGCGCGGGTCGCCGACCCACGACGGGCTCGGCGCCCGCGTGGCCGGCTACGAGCATGGGCCCGACGGCCTCGTTCTCGACATGCAGCCGGTCCGCTGGGCGCTGCGACTCGCCGGCGACGCCGTCGACAGCATCTCCTCGCTGTGCGTGGTGCGCGACGCCGACGGCCGTTGGCTCGCCGGACGGCGGGCGCCATGGGTCGCGAGCTGGGCCGGCCGTTGGGCGCTCGGCGCCGGCGGAGCCGTCGAGGTCGGCGAGAACCCCGCCGAGACGCTGACGCGCGAGCTGGAGGAGGAGTGGTCCGTGGCTCCGGAGCGACTGAGCGCCGAGGCGCTGATCCGGCTGCCGACCGGCCTGCTGCTGTTCGTCGGCCTCGCCCACCTCCCGCCAGGCGCCGAGGTGACGATGGACCCCGAGCACGACACCCACGCCTGGTGGCCGCCGGAGATCGCCGACTGGCCTGACGAGGCCGACACTCCGCTGCGCCTGATGGCGACGATGCTCGTCGGCTAGCCGCCGTCCCGAGAGTGCGGTTTTCCGCACCCCCATTCACGGGGCAGCCGCATTTGAACCGCTCCCAGTCGCTGGAAGCCTCCTTGCATGGCCAATACCGGCCCGAGAGGAGACACCATGCAACAGCGACACAACATCGCGGCACGGGCCGGACGGTGGAGCGCCCGTCACCGCAAGAAGGCGATCTTCGGATGGCTGGCCTTCGTCATCGCCTCAGTGGCGATCGGCGGCGCACTAGGGGTCAACACCTTGGAGAGCGAGGACAGCGGGGTCGGCGAGTCCGGCCGCGCGGACAAGACGCTGCACGAGTCCTTCCCCGACGAGACCAACGAGTCGGTGCTGGTCCAAAGCGCGAAGCTGAAAGCGACGGACCCGGCGTTTCGCTCGGGGGTCGACGACACGGTCGAGCGGCTGGAGGCGGCGAAGGACGTGCGCGGAGTCGTCAGTCCCTACTCCAGCGACCATCAGATCTCCGAGGACGGTCATTCCGCGCTGATCGAGTTCGAGCTGGGCGGCGACCCCGAGACAGCGACCGATCGCATCGACCCAGCGCTCGCCGCGACGGCCGCGGCCGCGAAGGGCAATCCGGAGCTGCGGATCGAGCAGTTCGGGGACGCCAGCGCCGACAAGGCGATCAGCAAGCAGTTCGGCGACGACTTCAAGAAGGCCGAGCTGACCTCGCTGCCGATCACGCTGATCATCCTCGTGCTGGCCTTCGGCGCGATCGTCGCGGCCGGCGTGCCGCTGCTATTGGCGCTCTCGGGCGTCCTGGCGACGATCGGCCTGCTGGCGCCGATCAGCCTGATCGCCCCGGTCGACGAGAGCGTCAACTCGGTGATCCTGCTGATCGGGCTCGCCGTGGGCGTCGACTACTCGCTGTTCTACCTCCGCCGCGAGCGCGAGGAGCGCGCGGCTGGTCGCAGCGAGCAGGCATCGCTGGAGGCCGCCGCCGCGACCTCGGGCCGGGCCGTGCTGATCTCCGGCTTCACGGTGATGATCGCGATGGCCGGCATGTACCTCGCCGGCGCGCCGACGTTCCACTCGTTCGCGAGCGGGACGATCCTCGTCGTCGCCGTTTCGGTCGTCGGCTCGTTGACCGTGCTGCCCGCGGTGCTGTCGAAGCTCGGCGACCGCGTCGACAAGGGCCGTGTCCCGCTGCTCGGCCGGATCAAGGCGCGGACAGCACGGGCCGGCATCTGGTCGCGGATCGTCGACCGGGTGCTGCGGCGCCCGCTGCTGTCCGCCGTGGTCTCGGGCGGGCTGCTGGTCGCGGTCGCGCTGCCCACGTTCGCCATGCAGACGTCGGTGCCCGGCGTCGACGGGTTGCCGCAGGACCTGCCGGTCGTCCAGACCTACAACCGGATCCAGGAGGCGTTCCCCGGCGAGAGCATCCCGGCCAACGTCGTCGTCGAGGCGGACGACGTCACGACCGGAGCCACCGCGGCGGCGATCGACGCCCTGCAGGCGGACGCCGTCAAGCAGGGCGAGCTGTTCGAGCCCGGCGCCAGCGTCGAGGTGAGCCCAGACAAGACGGTCGCCGACGTGGCGATCCCGCTCGCGGGCAACGGCATCGACGACAAGTCCAACGAGGCGCTCGACGAGCTGCGCGGCGACCTGGTCCCCGCAACGATCGGCGCCGTCGACGGCGCGACCGTCGCCGTGACCGGCATGACCGCCGAGACCGCCGACTTCAACGCCAGCATGAGCTCGCACATCCCCTGGGTGTTCGCCTTCGTGCTGACGGCGGCGTTCCTGCTGCTGATGGTCACGTTCCGCTCGATCGTGATCCCGCTCAAGGCGATCCTGCTCAACCTGCTGTCGGTCGGCGCCGCCTACGGGTTGCTGGTGCTGGTCTTCCAGGAGGGCTGGGGCGAGAGCCTGCTTGGCTTCGAGTCGACCGGGGCCATCACTGCTTGGCTACCGCTGTTCCTGTTCGTGGTCCTGTTCGGGCTCTCGATGGACTACCACGTGTTCATCCTCACCCGGATCAGGGAGCTGGTCGACCGTGGGATGCGGACCGACCGCGCCGTCGCGGAGGGAATCAAGTCGACGGCGGGCGTGGTCACCAGCGCCGCCGTGGTGATGGTCGCCGTGTTCTCGATCTTCGCGACGCTGTCGTCGATCGAGTTTAAGCAGATGGGAGTCGGCCTGGCGGCGGCGATCCTGATCGACGCCACGATCGTCCGCGGCGTCCTGCTGCCGGCGACGATGAAGCTGCTCGGCGAGTGGAACTGGTGGCTGCCGAGCTGGCTGGAGTGGCTGCCGCGGGTCGAGCTCGAGCGGGAGCCCGAGCCCCTGGCGGCGTCCTAGACGACGCGGGGACGTGACGTTGCCAGGCCGCGGTAGAGCTCTGCGGTCTGGCGCGCCACGTCGGCCCAGTCGAACGTCAGCACGTGCTCGGACGCCTCGGCGACGAGCCGGTCGCGGAGCTCGACGTCGGTCAGCAGTCGTTCCGCCATCTGACCGAGCGAGTCGGGGTCGCGCGAGTGGAAGCGCAGGCCGACGTCGTCGTTGGGCACGACCTCGCGCAGCCCGCCGGTGTCGGCGACCAGGCACGGGCAGCCCGAGGCCATCGCCTCCAACGCCACGAGGCCGAACGGCTCGTAGATCGAGGGCACCACCGTGAGGTCGGCGATCCGGTAGAGCGAGTGCAGCACGTCGTCGCCGATCCAGCCGAGGAAGGTGCCGTGATCGTCAAGGCCGAGCCGCGTCGCCTGCTCGCGCAGCTCCTGCTCGGCGGTGCCCGACCCGGCGACCATGAAGCGCACGTTTCCGACCCGCTCGATCAGGCCCGGCAGCGCCTCCAGCGCGAGCTGGAAGCCCTTCTCGTAGACCAGGCGCCCGACCAGCAGCACGAGCCGCTCGTCAGGAGCGGCGAAGCGCGAGCGCAACGTCTCGAGGTCGTCGACGGGAACGAGATCGGCGGGATCGATCCCGTTCGGGATCACAGCGATCCGCTCCTCCGGCAGCCCGTAGATGTCGGAGATGTGCTCGCGCATGTAGGCCGAGCAGGCGATCACGCGCTCGGCGCGGTTGGCCATCCAATTCTCGACACCGTGGATGTGGCTCTGCGGGTGCTTGTCGACCCAGCCCTGATGGCGGCCGTACTCGGTCGCGTGGATCGTCACCGCCAGCGGGCAGCGAAAGCGGTTGGCGAGGTGGTCGCCGGCGACCGCGACCAGCCAGTCGTGGCCGTGGACGAGGTCGAAGTCGTAGCGATCGCCGACCTCGACGCCGGCCGCGAGCATGTCGGCGTTCATGTGCTCCACCCAGGTGACGAACTCGCTGAGGTCGCGCGGTCGCTCGGGCTCGCGCACACGGTGGACCATCACACCGTCGAGCTCCTCCTCGGCCGGGCTGTCCTCGGTACCGCGCGCCAGCACGTGGACGTCCATGCCCTGCGCGACGAGGTTCTCGGCCAGCTTGCGCACATGGCGCGCCAAGCCGCCCTCGATCAGCGGCGGGTACTCCCAGGAGAGGATCAGGACGCGCATGCTCAGGGTGCGGCCAGCGACGACAGCGCCAGGTCGGGCGCCAGATTGCGGAGGGACGGCTCCGGCACGGCCGTTGAGTCTGTCAGAGCCCCAAGCGCGGCGTCGAGCGCGGCGGCGTGGTCGCGGACGCGCTCGGCCGGATATCCCGCGGCGAGGTCACGCGTGACCTGGAACGGCCAGTCGCTCGCCTGGATCGCCAGCAGCTCGCGCGCCGCACGCTCGAGGGCCGGCCCCGACAGGCGGCCGCTCGTCGCCGCCGCGACCGTCCGCAGCTCCGCGCCGCGGGCCGCGAACGCGAGGTCCGCGACTCGCGGCGAGTCCCATGTCGCGAGATCCTTGCCGGTCCCCCACGTCGAGGCAGCGAGGTCGCTGGGAACCGGCTCGACGCGTTCGACGGCGTCGCCGACCGTCGCCAGCTCGAGCCCCTGCGCCTCGGCCTCGGCGACGACGGCGCGCAGCCACTCGACGCCCTCGTACCACCAGTGGCCCAGCAGCTCGGTGTCGAAGGCGCAGCAGAGCACTCCGGGCCGGCCCCGATCCGCCGCGTAGCCGTCGAGCCGCGCGACCGCCCGCTCGACGAAGTCGCTGGCGTGCTCGCGCGCCGCCGCCCGCGCGGCCTCCGGGGAGTAGGCCGCGCCGGCGTTGCTCCAAGGGCGCATGTGATGAACCGTCCCGCGGTGGTAGTCGCGGTAGCGGGAGTCGGCGGGGTAGCCGCTGCCGTCGCGCCAGACCAGCTCGACGGTCTGCCAGTCGATCGGCACCGCCACGGGCCCGGCGGCGGTCGCGATCGGCTCGAGCTGGTCGGCCGAGCCGTATCCGAGCGCGGCCGTCTGGTCGACGCAGAAGGCGCGCGCGCCGTGCGGCGCGAGACCCTGCTCCAGCCCGGGGGCGTAGGCGCACTCGGGCAGCCAGAGCCCGCCATCCCAGCCGCCGAAGCGCCGCCGGTGGCTGGCCACACCGGTCGCGATCTGCAGGTCGAGCCCCGCGTCGGTCGCCAGCAGCGGCAGCACCGCATGCGTGGCCGCCGACGTCCACAGCTCCAGCGGCCCCTCGGCCGCGGCCTTGGCCAGCCGTCCGAGCAGGTCGCCCCCGCACGCCTCGACGGCATCCGCCGCGCGCGTGTAGTCGCGAGCCGCCCGGCGCACCTCGGCCGCCAGCTCCAGCTCGCCGGCCTGCTCCAGGCCGGTCGCATCCTCGTCGTGCACCCACGGGCGCGTATCGCGCAGATAGCCGACCAGCCGCTCGCCGGCCGGGCCGGGCAGCGTCTCCAGCTGGTCGCCGAGCACCGGGGTCACGCCGAGCGTCAGCGGCGCCCCCGTCTCCTCGATCAGGTCGAGCAGCGGCACGTAGACGCAGCCGACTGCCTCCCAGAGCCACTCCTCGCCGAACGGCCAGGTGCCGAAGCCCTCGACGTAGGGCATGTGCGAGTGGAGGACGAGGCTGAGCGTGCCGCGGTCGCGACTCATCGCAGGACGGCTACGAGGTCCAGCGCGCTGTCGAGCGGCCCGTCGCGCAGCGCGAAGTCGCTCGCGGCGATCGCCGGCGTGAACCAGTCGTAGAAGCGTCCGGTCACTCCGAGGCGCTTGTGGACGGTGTCCCATCCGAGCTTCAGCGCCAGCTCGTGGACGCGCAGCTTGCGCACGTGGAACAGGCCGAGCAGCTCGACCTCGTCGAAGACCGATTCGCAGAGGGCGCGGAACTCCTCCGGCCGATACTCGCGCAGGTGCCAGGGGTTGTCCGACT
Organism: Thermoleophilaceae bacterium; assembly: GCA_035630455.1. Taxonomy (GTDB): domain Bacteria; phylum Actinomycetota; class Thermoleophilia; order Solirubrobacterales; family Thermoleophilaceae; genus JAAYBF01. The sequence goes on along the minus strand of DASQKP010000043.1, from coordinate 9,537 downwards.
TCTCGGCGCCCGGCGGGGCGAGCGTCAGCAGGTTCGGAGTCGACACGTAGACGGTCCCGCCGGGGCGCAGCATGCTCTTGAAGTGGCGCAGCACGCCGGCGTCGTCCTCGACGTGCTCGATCGTCTGCAGGAAGGTCACCGCGTCGCAGCGCTCGCTGTAGGAGTCGACGAGGTCGCGCGCGAAGTCGACGGTGGGGCCGCCGTAGCGGGCGCGGGCGTGCTCGAATGCCTCGGGGTTGGCGTCGACGCCGGTGACGTGCTTGGCGCTCCGGGCAAGCACCCCAGTGCCATACCCCTCACCGCAGGCCATGTCGACGACGTCGAGCCCGGCGCAGCGTGCCGCGATCCACTCGTAGACGACGAGATGCCGGCGGTACCAGTAGTTCTCCTCCGGCACGTCGGGCAGCGTGCGCTCGCCGGTCAGGGCGAGCGGCGGGACCCCATCAGGTTGGTCCTGCTGCAGGTATTCACGCGTTGCGCCCACGGCTGCGGCAGTCTACGGATACCCTTCTCCAGCCCATGGCCGCGCCCGCCACCGCAGAAGAGATCCACGAGGTCAACGTCCGCTACCACGACCTCGCGGCCGAGCACTACGACGCGAAGTGGGGCATCGACTACGGGGAGGTCGGCCAAGGCCAGGTCACCGGCAAGCTCGCGAAGGCGCTCGGCGGACCGCTCGGCCACTACGCGCGCGGCCTGGAGATCGGCGCCGGAACCGGCTACTTCGGGCTCAATCTCGCGCTCGCCGGCGCGATCGACGCATACACCGCCAGCGACATCTCGCCCGGGATGCTCGACGTGCTGTCGAAGACGGCCGCCACGCTCGGCGTCGATGCCACGACCGTGTGCACCGAGGCGGCAGAGCTGCCGTTCGAGGACGAGAGCTTCGACATCGTCTTCGGTCACGCGATCCTCCATCACCTGCCCGACCTCGACGGCGCGTTCGCCGAGTTCCTGCGCGTGCTGCGCCCGGGCGGCGTGGTCGCCTTCTGCGGCGAGCCGTCGCATTACGGCGACCGCCTCGCCGAGCTGCCCAAGCGTGCGGCCTGGAGCCTGTCGCCGGCGTGGCGGGCGATGCTGCGCGCCCGCCCCGTCGAGCGCGACGGCGCCGAGATCGTCGAGGAGGACTCGCTCGAGCGGGTCGTGGACGTCCATGCCTTCACCCCCGGCAGGCTGGCCGGGCACGCGCGCGGCGCCGGCTTCGACGTCGTCAAGGTCAGTGGCGAGGAGCTCGCCGCCAGCCTCTTCGGCTGGGCGAACCGCTCGTTCGAGGCAAGCGCCCGGCCCGAAGACGTCCCCGACCTCTGGCGCAAATACGCCTACCACGGCTACCTCGCGCTGCAGAAGGTCGACCGCGCCGTGCTCGAGCCCCGCCTCCCGCCGGCCGTCTTCTACAACCTGCTGGTCTCGGCGCGCAAGCCGCTCTGACGCGCTGAGTCAGACGCGGTAGCGGTCCAGCGCGCGTTCGCGCGCCTCGCCGTGGTCGACGATCGGGGCTGGGTAGTCGCGTCCGATGACGCAGCCGGCGTCACGCTGAACGCCGTCGGGCATCGTCCACGGCTCGGCGAGATAGCGGTCGGGCACCTTGGCCAGCTCCGGCACGTAACGGCGCACGTAGACGCCGTCGGGGTCGTGGCGCTCCTGCTGGCGAGCTGGGTTGTAGATCCGGCGGTAGACCGGCTGCGGGTCGACGCCGACCGATCCGATCCACTGCCAGTTGCCGTTGTTGTTCGCCTCGTCGCCGTCGAGCAGCAGGCGCATGAACCAGCACTCGCCGCGACGCCAGTCGATGCCGAGGTCCTTGGTCAGGAACGAGCCGACGACCAGCCGCGCGCGGTTGTGCATCCAGCCCTCGCGAAGCAGCTGGCGCATGCCGGCGTCGACGAGCGGGTAGCCCGTGCGGCCCTCGCGCCAGGCTGCGAAGTCCTCGTCGGAGTCGTTCCAGTCGATCGCGCCGCGGTACCTCTCGCGGAACTCGTCGCGGGCGTTGGCCGGGTGGTGGAGCAGCAGCTGGGCATAGAAATCGCGCCAGCAGAGCTGGCGCCGGAAGGCGTCGGGCCCCTCCCCACGCGGCAGTGCGTCCTCGAGTTCGCGCGGCGAGAGGCAGCCGAAGCGCAGGTAGGGCGAGAGGCGCGAGGTGTTGTCGCGGCCGATCGCGTCGTGGTCATCGGCGTACTCCCGCACCGGCCCGTCGAGATACGAGCGCATCCGCGTCCGTGCGGCGTGCTCGCCGCCGGCCGCCGGATCGCCGACCTCCTGCTCGAGTCCGAGACCGCCGAGCGACGGGACGCGACCCCTCGCCAGGCCGCTGGGGAGCGGCGGCAACCGGCGCGGCGCCGGCAGGACCTCGCGGCGGCCGTGGTCGAGCCAGGCGCGGTAATAGTGGCCGAAGACGGTCTGAGGTGTGCCGGCCTTGGTGCGCACGTCGCCAGGAACGTCGGCGACGTACTGGCCCGGGTGGCCGTGGAGCTCCACCTCCATGTCGGCCAGTGCCTCGGCGACCGCCCGGCCGCGAGTCCGCGCGAACGGCGTGACGTCGGCGCTGAAGTGCAGCTCCGTCGCACTGGTCTCGCGGGCGAGCGCCGCCAGCTCGCGCTCAGGGGGGCCATGGCGGATGACGAGCCGCGTGCCGCGCTTCTGCAGCGCCGCATCCAGATCGCTCAGGCAGTCGAGCAGGAACTGCGTGCGCGATCCGGAGGCGTGACGCCCGTGAATCAGCCGATCGTCGAGGACGAAGACCGGCAGGAGCCGATCCGCGCGCTCTCGGGCCGCGTGCAGCGCGGGATGGTCATGGAGGCGCAGGTCACGGCGAAACCAGAGGATCGCGGTCTTCACTCAACCGAATGTACGGCTCCCCCACGGCGTGGATCACCGCCGCCCGAGATTCCACCGTCGGCGTCGCGCACCACGGCCTGGACGCCGCCGAAGTAGAGGTTGGATTCCCGCCAGCGACGGAGGTTCCACTCGTGGCCGGCGAGCCAGTCGAGCGCCTCCGGATCGACGCCCGGCTCGGCGTCGATCAGATCGCCCTCGACGTGGATCCGTGGCGCGTCGACGGCCGCCTGGGCGTCCAGGCCGCCGTCGACCACGTTGGCGATCGTCTGGACGATCGCCGAGCGGATCCGGTTCGAGCCGGCGGAGCCGAGCGCGATCTCGACGTCGTTGTCCGCCAGGACGATCGTCGGCGCCATCATCGACGGAACGCGCCGGCCCGGTCGGTGGCTGTGGAAGCCGGACGGGTTGAGGTCCTCCTCGCCGAGCATGTTGTTGAGGTGGACGCCCGTGCCGGGAACGACGACGCCCGAGCACGAGCCGTTCGAGCAAGTGACCGTCGCGCAGGCGCCGTCGCCGTCGACGACGGCGAGGTGGGTCGTCGAGCCGAGTCGCGAGGCGATCTCTGCCGAGACATGGTCGAGTGCGCGCGGCGCCAGGAAGGCGTCGGGATAGCCGGCCCGCTGGAGGCCGTCGACGAAGTCGGCGTCGCGGGCGCGGTTGGTCGAGGCGATCACCTCGGCGAGCGCTCGCACGTCGCCGGGGCGGTCGAGCCGCTCGAGCAGCTCGAGCGCGTCGGCGATCAGGATGCCGCCCGACGACGGCGGCGGGTTGGTGAGCACCTCGCGCCCGCGAAAGCGCGCCCGGACCGGACGGCGCTCGACGACCTCATAGCCGGCGAGATCGTCGCGGGTGATCAACCCGCCGCGCTCCAGCACCCAGTCGCTGACCGCCGCGGCGACGTCGCCGTCGTAGAGGAACCCGGGGCCCTCGGCGCCGAGCCGGTCGAGCAGACCGCCGAGCTCCGGGATCGCGAGATGCTCACCGGTCCGCGCCGGGCGACCGTTCGGCTCGTAGATCGCCGTCGCCTCCGGCGTCGAGCGGAAGATCGGCGCGAGGATGCCGAGCAGGTACTCCTGCATCGGGCCGACCTCGACCCCCTCGCGCGCCGCGTCGGCGGCCGCGCCGGTCAGATCGCCGAGCCGCGCCGTCCCGAAGCGGTCGAGCGCCTGGGCGAGACCGAGCGTGGTGCCATAGACCCCGCACGACGACGGACCGACGTGGAAGGTCTGGATCGAGTCGGCCGAGAACGCGACGTCGATCGGGATCAGGGAGGCCGGCCGCGGGTCGGCCAGTCCAGTGCCGGGCGCGGCGACGAAGAAGTCGAGCAGATGGCTCTCGCCGCCCGCCGTATGGACGAGCATGAACCCGCCCGCCCCCGGCCCGGTCAGCGGCGACTCGGCCGCGAACGACATCAGCACCGCCGCGACCGCCGCGTCGACCGCATTCCCGCCCGCGCGCAGCACATCGGCTCCCGCCTGCGCGGTACGCGGATGCCCGGCTGCCACGACCCCCTTCATCAGGGGGGCGAGACTAGTTCAAGCCGGCGGGTTAGCGGCGCGGCATGAACTCGGGGACGTCCAGATCCCCGAGCGCGTTGCTCGACACCCGCTCGCGGCGCGTCACGCGCGGCTCACGGTCGACGTCGGCGGGGATTCCCGGACGCGCCTCCCGGCGCTCCGTCTTGCCGCCGTAGCCGGTCGCGACGACGGTGATCCAGACCTCGCCCTCGAGCCGCTCGTCGACCATTGCGCCGAAGATGATGTTGGCGTCGGGATGGGCTGCCTCGGCGACCGCCTTGGCGGCCTCGTTGACCTCCCACAGCGACAGGTCGCTGCCGCCGGTGATCGACAGCAGGATCGACTGCGCGCCGTCGACGGAGGTCTCGAGCAGTGGCGAAGCGACGGCCGCCGTGGCGGCGTCCATCGCACGCTGCTCGCCGGAGCCCATGCCGATCCCGAGCAGCGCCTGGCCGGCGTCGCTCATGATCGTCCGCACGTCGGCGAAGTCGAGGTTGATAAGGCCGGGCAGCGTGATCAGGTCGGAGATGCCCTGGACGCCCTGGCGCAGCACGTCGTCGGCGACGCGGAAGGCCTCGACCATCGAGGTCTTCTTGTCGAGCACCGACAGCAGGCGCGTGTTCGGGATCGTGATCAGCGTGTCGACCTCGGCCGCGAGCGCCTCGACGCCACGGTCGGCCTGCTCGCCGCGGCGGGCGCCCTCGAACGAGAACGGCTTGGTCACGATGCCGACGGTCAGCGCACCGACCTCGCGGGCGATCTGGGCGACCACGGGAGCCGCACCGGTGCCGGTGCCGCCACCGGCGCCCGCGGTGATGAAGATCATGTCGGCGCCCTTGAGCTGGCTCTTCAGCTCGTCGTACTGCTCGATCGCGGCACGACGGCCGGCCTCCGGGTCGGCGCCGGCGCCGAGGCCACGGGTGGAGTCGCTGCCGATGTGGATGCGGGTCGCCGCACTGGACTGCTCGAGCGACTGCATGTCGGTGTTGACCGCGATGAACTCGACGCCCTCGACCTGCGCGTCGATCATCCGGTCGACGGCGTTGACGCCGGCCCCACCGACGCCGACGACGCGCAGCACGGGGTCGTGCTTGAGCGGCGAGGACGGCTGGTGGATCGGCTCCTGGTCCGCCTCCGGATCGCCGGCGTGGCGGATCGGGGCGCGGTCGAGGATGTTCTCCGGAATGTCCGACGAGAAGACGGAGCGCAGGCGCTCCTCGGGGGTCGGCACGCCGTCGTAGCGGCTGGCCCCGGTCTCGGCGGCGCGCTCGCGCGCGGCCGGCGTCTTCGGAGCGGGCTCGCGCCGCGGCTGCTCGGCGACCGGCTCGGAACGCTCGGGACGGCTCTCCTCGCGGCGAGCGGCCTCACGCTCCTCGTGACGGCCCTTCGCCTCGGGCTCGAGGCCGTCCTCCTCGGTCTTGCGGAACAGGGCCGCGAGAGGCCCCTCCCGCATGCTCGCGCGCTTACCGCTTGCCATTGCCGAGGACCTCCTTAGCGAGCTGGCGGTAGGCGTAGGCAGCCTTGCCGTCAGGGTCGTACTTGAGCACGGACATTCCCTTGACGGGCGCCTCTGCGAAGCGAACCGTCTTGGTGATGCGCGAGGCGAAGACCTGGTCGCCGAAGTTCTCCTCCAGCAACTCGATCGCCTCCTTGGCGTGGACTGTCCGGCTGTCGACCAGGGTCGGCAGGATTCCCTCGATGTCTACGTCGGGATTGAGGTTCTCGCGGATCATCGAGAGCGTGTTCTGCAACTGCACCAGTCCCCGCATGGACAGATACTCGCATTGCACGGGGACGATAACTTTGTCAGCCGCCGTCAGGGCGTTGATCGTGAGCAGCCCGAGGCTCGGCGGAGTGTCGATGCAGATGAAGTCGTAGTCCTCGAGAATCGGCCTGATCGCCTTCTCCAGCGAGCGCTCGCGACCGATCTTCGTCGACATCGCGATCTCGGCTCCGGCGAGGTCGATCGAGGCGCAGGCGACGTCGACCTCCCGCTTGCGGACCACCTCGCGAATCGAGACGTCGTGGACGAGCACGTCGTACATCGAGAGCTCGAGCGAGTCCGGGTCGATGCCCTGGCTCATCGTCAGGTTGCCCTGCGGGTCGAGGTCGATGCAGAGAGCGCGATGCCCGCTCTCGACGAATGCGGCGGCCAAGTTGAGGGTCGTGGTGGTCTTGGCCACCCCGCCCTTCTGGTTGGTGAAAGCGATGACTTTCGCCTGTGGCGTCACTGATGCCTCCGGATCGGCCTGCTTGGGGTCCGCGTTTGCCATTACTCGGTGCCTATTCGCAGGCGCAGAGGCGATTCCTTCACCGAGCGCTCCGGCCGCGCCCATAGCCTTCCCGCCGTGGACGCTCTTCTGGACAGGCGGCTGATCTTCGTCACTGGCAAGGGCGGGGTCGGCAAGACGACGGTCGCGGCGGCGCTGGGATTGGCCGCGGCGCGCGCCGGGAGGCGCGTGCTGGTCTGCGAGGTCGGCGACCAGGAGCGTCTGACCGCGAGCTTCGGCCTGCCCGCCGCCGGCTTCCGCGAGGTCGAGATCGAGCCCGGGCTGCACGCCTTCTCGGTCAACCCCGAGGACGCGATCGCGGAGTGGCTGCGCTACCAGCTCCACTCGCGCACCCTGGCCGGGCTGCTCGGCGGAAGCCGGATCTTCCAGTACCTCGCGATGGCCGCTCCCGGCCTGGCCGAGATGGTCACGATCGGCAAGGTCTGGGAGCTCGCCCAGCTCGAGCGCAAGACGCCGAGCGCCGCCCCGTACGACCTGGTGATCGTCGACGCGCCGGCGACCGGACATGGGATCGCGCTGCTGCGCGCGCCGCGGACGTTCGCGGAGATCGCGCGCGTCGGCCCGGTCAACCATCAGGCCGAGATCGTCGACGGATTCCTGCGCGACCCGGCGGCGACCGCCGTCGTCGCCGTCACCCTCGCCGAGGAGATGCCGGTCAGCGAGACGCTCGACCTCGAGCAGCGCCTTTACGACGAGCTGGGGCTCGCCCTAGACCGCGTCTACGTCAACGCGCTGCTACCCGACCGCCTGAAGGCCGCCGAGACCCGAAAGCTCGAGGCGGCAATCGCCGGCGACGGAAATGCCAACCCCTCGCCATCCGCGCTCGCGGTGCTCGACGCGTCGCTGGCTGCTCACCAGACTGTGCGTGCCCAACGCTCGCAGCTTGCGCGGCTGCGTCGGGGCCTGACCGCGAAGGCGCTGTCGCTCCCCCACCTGCTCGCCGCCGACGTCGGCCGCGACGGGCTGGAGCGGCTCGCCACCAAGCTGGAGCGGGACCTATGACCGCGCGAGCGAAGCGGATCGACGGCGTGCTCGCCGGCAAGCGGGTGATCGTCTGCGCCGGCTCGGGCGGGGTTGGCAAGACGACGACGGCGGCGGCAATCGCGGCGGCTCTGGCGGCCCGCGGTCAGCGCACGATCGTGCTGACGATCGACCCGGCGCGGCGGCTGGCCGACGCGCTCGGCCTGCCCGACCTCGGCAACGAGGAGCACCGCGTCGACCCCGAGCGGCTGCGCGACGCCGGCCTCGGCGGCGATGGCGAGCTGTGGGCGATGACGCTCGACGCCAAGCGGACCTTCGACGAGCTGATCGACCGCACGGCCCCGGACGCCGAGACCCGCGACGCGGTCCTCGCCAACCCGATCTACCGCCAGCTCTCCAACGCCGTCGCCGGCTCGCAGGAGTACATGGCGATGGAGAAGCTCTACGAGCTGCACGAGTCCGGCCGCTACGACGTCCTCGTCCTCGACACCCCGCCGACACGCAACGCGCTCGACTTCCTCGACGCCCCAGGGCGCTTGGCACGCTTCATCGACTCGCGCTCGCTGCAGGTCTTCCGCGCGTCGGGACGGGCCGGACTCGGCCTCGTCGGCCGCGGCGTCGCCTCGATGCTGTCGGTACTGGAGAAGGCGACCGGCGTCGAGCTGCTGCGCGACCTCGCCGAGTTCTTCAACGCCTTCGGCGGCATGGCCGAGGGTTTCCGCGACCGTGCCCGTCACGTCGAGGCGCTACTGCGCGACGACGCGACGACCTTCCTGCTCGTGACGTCGCCGCGCGCCGCGGCGATCGCCGACGCCAGCCACTTCCACGCCAAGCTCGCCGAGTCGGGGATGCCGTTCGGCGCGCTGATCGTCAACCGCGTCCGCGAGCCGGTCTCGGCGACCGCCGACGACGCCGAGCTGGAGCGGGAGCTGACCGAGCTGCTCGGCGAGCCGCTCGCCCGCAAGGCGCTCCACGACGTCGGAGACCGCAACCTGCTCGCCGAGCGCGACTTGCGCAACACCGAGCGCATGCGCGCCGAGCTGACCGGCGGAGAGCTGCTGACCGTGCCCGAGCTGTCGGGCGACGTCCACGACCTCGGCGGCCTGGCCGCCGTCGCCGCTCAGCTGTTCAAGCGCCAGCGCTCCTAGACGGGCGCCGAGTAGCCGGCGTCGTCCCAATCGAGCTGCTCACCATCTACCAACGGTGGTTCGACGGCCGTAACGCCGATCTCGCCACCCGCGGACTCGATCGACTCGATCTCGGTGGCGGCCGCCGCCGTAGCGGGCTGGCTCGCCGGCTCGGGCGCCGGAGCGGCGTGCGGCTGCTCCAGCAGGAGGTCGTCGGAGAGCGAGCGCAGATCCGGGTCGAGGTAGCCGCAGAGCACGTCGCGCAGCAGCGCGCGCAGATGGCGCTCGACCTCGTCGACCAGCGTCCGCGGGGAGTCGGACCCGATCGCGTCCATGTAGTCGTCGTCGGGCGAGTCTCCCATCACGAAGCGCTCGAGCGCCTGGGACAGCTCGACACGGCGCTGGACGCCGCGCCGCTCGCCTTCCTCGGCGCAGAGCACTGCCACGCGCAGTGCCAGGCTCGCGCTCGCGAGATCCGCGCCGCGCTCCAGCAGCGCGCGCAGGCCGAGCAGGTAGTCGGACAGCGCCTCGGACTCGCGACGCCGGCCGCAGCCCATCTCGAAGCGCGACAGCGCCCAGGCGATCCGGCCGGCCGGGCGCGAGTCGAGCACCAGCTCGACGAGCTCGACCAGCTCCGGCTGCTCCTCCGCCGTGATCACGAACGGGCCGCCGCGTCCGGGGCCGCTGAAGCCGAGCGGCAGCGGCTGCCAGGCGCCCTCGTCGACGCGCCCCCACCCCACGGGGCCGAACGAGACGACGCCGGGCTTGAAGAGGCGCAGCGCGGTG
>DASQKP010000042.1:0-150769 GCA_035630455.1 Thermoleophilaceae bacterium | reverse complement strand
CAAGCAGGTGACGACCGGCAAGCATCCGGGGATCAAGGCCAAGGTGACCCAGCAAGGCACCAGGGAGGCGGGGATCGAGAAGGCGGTTGTCCGGTTGCCGAAGAGTCTCGCGTTGGACCCGGAGAACGCGCAGGCGTTGTGTGAGTTCGCCGATGGCACCAAGCCCGATCTCGAGAACCGCTGCCCGAAGGGCTCGATCGTCGGACGCGCTCGGGCGAGCACGCCGTTGCTCGACGACGACCTCGTCGGCGACGTCTACTTCGTCAAGAACATCCGCCGCGACCCGGTCACGGGCAACGAGATCCGGACGTTGCCGATGATCGTCGTCGCCTTGCGCGGCGAGATTGCGATCAACCTCAAGGGCGAGAGCTCGACGACGAAGTCCGGGAAGCTGGTCAACACGTTCGCGTCTGTTCCCGACGCGCCGATCACACAGTTCAAGCTCAACATCAACGGCGGCAAGACAGGAATCATCGCCGTCACACGCACCCGCAGGGCCAAGATCAACCTCTGCACGTCACGCCACATCGCAGAGACCGACATGGACGGCCACAACGGACGCCGACACGACACCGACGTTCGGATGAAGACCCCATGCACCAAGCGCCAGGTCAAGCGCGCGAAGCGCGCAGCCGCCAAGGCCCGAGCAGGGAGCGAGCGCGGGTAACCAGTGACCGCTGCCCAGGCCACCCAACCATCGGCCGCGATGCCGCCGTCCGGACTCACGGGGAATCCCCCGCCCGGACGGCGGCGCGCCGACCAGATTCAAGGTGGTCATCACGGGCTGACGCGCGACGAGGTCGAAAACTCGCAGCGCGGACGGATCGTCGCGGCGATGATCCGGCTCATCGGCAAGCGGCCGTTCCACGACGTGGGGGTGGCCGATCTGGTCACTGTCGCCGGGGTGTCGCGCAAGACCTTCTACCAGCAGTTCCACAACAAGGAGGAGGTCTTCGCCGAGGCCTACGACGAGGCGCTCGGCGACCTGCTCGAGATGATGCGCGACGCCGCCGAGACCTCTCAGGGCCGGCGTGACCGGCTCGCGGTGCGTGTCACCACTCTTCTCACCCTTCTCGCGCGCGACGAGGCGGTCGGCCGAGTCTGCTTCGTCGAGGTCGCCGCCGCCGGCCCGCTCGCCCTCGAGCGGCGCCGCCACGGCACCGCCGCGCTCGCCAGCGCCCTACTCGGCTTCGACGAGGGCGGCGACGTCCCGATCACCGCGCTCGCCGCCGCCGGCGGACTCAGCGAGGTCATCCACCACGAGATAGTCGCCGGCCGCGGCGGCCGCCTCGTCTCGCTCGCTCCCGACATGGTCGAGACCGTCCTCTCGCCGATCTGGGCCGAGGCCGGCTGGCAGTAGCGCACCGGCTGTCTCGAGGCCGCGGAGGCGTACCTCGGCGGCCTGCAACGGTAGCCTCCGCGGGACCATGGACCCAGCCGCACTGCGCAACCGCCTGCTCGTCGTCACCGGCATGTGGCGCGACGCCACCGACGAGCCGCTGCCGAAGCTGCCGCCGGGGGACCCGATCGCCCAGATCGAGTCCTTCGAGCTGCAAGTCGTCGACCGGATGTTCGCCGACGCGACTGCTGAGACGGCCAGACGGGTAGCAGACAGGACGTGGGATCTCGTGCACGATCGTCCCGACGACGATCCGGTGAAGAAACGCGTCGTGGAGGGGCACGCGCAGTTGGCCAAGCTCTCCGCCGGGGGCCTGACGGCTCCGGAGTAGCGCTCGTGGCGGATTCGCCCGAGTTGTTCAGCCGCGCCCTGATGGCGCGCTGGCTTGCCTATCTCTTCACCGGGGGCGCCTTCGTCGGCTGCCTGACGCTCGCGTTCCCGCACGACGCGGGCGTCCAGGACGGCCCGCTCTACGCGCTGGCGGCGCTCGCCGTCGCGATCGGCCTGCTCGTGCTGTGGAAGGCCGAATCGATGCCGAGCTGGGGGATGCACCTCGCGCTCGCGACCGGCAGCGTGATCCTGGCGGCCGGCAACTACTTCGTCGGGCCGAGCGGGCTCTACCTGATCATCTTCACCTGGACCGGCCTCTACGCCTTCTACTTCTACAAGCCGAAGGTGGCGCTGATCCACCTGGGGATCATCGGTATCGCCTATTTCGTCGTGTTGGTCCTCCAGGAGCCGCCGAGCCCGGTAGTCCGCTGGGTGCTGGCGATCGGCACGCCCGGGATCGCGGGCCTGATGATCTCGACCCTGCTCGATCGCGTGCGCAAAGAGGCGGCCTACACCGCCCGCCAGGAGCAAGACCTGCGCGAGAGCGAGGCGCGTACGCGCGCGATCGTCGACAGCGCGCCGGAGCCGTTCCTCGGCGTCTCCGAGAACGGGACGGTCGTCTCCTGGAACCCGGCGGCGGCGCGGGTCTTCGGCTGGAGCCCGGAGGAGGCGGTCGGGCAGCCGATCCGCGACCTGATCATCGTGCCGGAGAACTACGACGATCACCTGCAGCGGCGGGAGGAGGAGTTCACGCGGGTCGACGGTGAGACGCGACCCTCCCAGCGCGAGGTCGAGCTGCTGCGCAAGGACGGCGACCGCTTCCTCGCCGAGGTCACCTACTCACGCGTGCGCGCGGGGGACCGGCCGATGCTCGCCTGCTTCATCCGCGACGTCAGCGATCGCGAGGAGCGCGAGCGCGAGCGTGCCGAGCTGTACCGCGAGCAGGCGGCGCGCGAGGAGGCCGAGCAGATGGCCGGGATCGTCCACGGCCTCCAGATGCTGCTCGACGTCGCGCTCGCCCACCAGCGCCTGGACGAGATGCTCGAGGCGCTGCTCCCGCGAGTCTGCGAGGTGGTCAACGCCGAGGGCGCGGCGATCCTGTTGATGGAGGAGGACGGGTCGCTGCTGCTGCACGCCTCGATGTTCAGGGACGTCCACGCCGAACCGCTGCGGATCGCCGTAGGAGAGGGGATCGCCGGTCGCGTGGCTCGCGACAAGCAGCCGCTGCTGGTCCAGGACCCGGACCCCTCCGAGGTGGCCGATCCAGCCCTGCACGGGCTCCGTTCGATCCTCGGGGTGCCCCTGATGGCCGGCGGCGAGGTCACGGGCGTGCTGAAGGTCGGCGTCCCGGCTCCGCGCCGCTTCTCCGAGGACGACTTGATGCTGCTCGGCCTGGCCGCCGACCGCGTCGCGCTGGCGATCGACCACCTGCGGGTCTACGAGCGCGAGCACCGGATCGCCGAGACGTTGCAGCGCAGCCTGCTGCCGGAGCGCCTGCCGCGGCTGCCGGGGCTCGAGGTCGCCGCCCGCTACCAGCCGGCGGCGAGCGAGTCCGAGGTCGGCGGGGACTGGTACGACGTGATCGCGATGCCCGGCGGGCAGGTCGGCCTGGTGATGGGCGACGTCGCCGGCAAGGGGCTGGCGGCCGCGTCGATGGTCGGCCGGCTGCGCAGCGCGATGCGCGCCTATGCGCTCGAGGGGCACCCTCCAGCCGACGTCGTCGACCGGCTCAACCAGCTCGTCTGGTCCGAAGTCGAGGACAGCCACATGACGACGATGGTCTACGTCGTGCTCGACCCGCTCGAAGGGCGCGTGACCTGGGTCAACGCGGGGCACCTGCCGCCGCTGGCGGTGACCAGCGACGGCATGGCGCGCTACCTGGAGGGGCCGAGCTCGGTGCCGCTCGGGGTGATGTCGTATCCCGCGTACGAGGCCGCGGAGACCGAGATGCCGCTCGGCGGCACCGTGCTGCTCTTCACCGACGGCCTGGTCGAGCGGCCCGGGGAGATGCTCGACGAGGGCCTCGACCGGCTGGCGGGGGCGGTTCGCGGCCAGCGGATCGGTCCCGAGGAGCTGTGCGACCACGTGCTCGAGCATCTGGTGCCGCCGGGCGGCTCGACCGACGACGTCGCGCTGCTCGCGCTCTGCAGCCCGCGGCTGTCCGACAGCTTCCGTCTCGAGCTGGGCTCCGAGCCGGGTGAGCTGGCGGCGCTGCGGGCGCTGCTGCGTCGCTGGCTGCGCAACGCCGACGGCGGCGACGTCGAGATCGCCGAGATCCTGACGGCGGTCGGCGAGGCCGCGGCCAATGCGATCGAGCACGGCGGCTCGATCGCGGGGGGACCGCCGTTCGAGGTGGTCGGCAGCTTCGACGGCGAGGACGTCGAGATCGTCATCGCCGACTCGGGCGGCTGGCGCGAGGGCCAGCGCTCCGAGGGCGGCCGTGGACTGATGCTGATGCGCGCGCTGATGGACGCCGTCGAGGTCGAACCCGGCGCCGACGGGACCACCGTGCGGATGCGACGCCGCCTTGGCGTCGAGTCAGTTGGCCAGCCAGCCAACGTTCGGTAGGCTGCGTTCGATGAGCGCTTCCAGCCGACGTGTATGTGTGATCGGCGCCGGCAGCTCGGGCATCGCGAGCTGCCAGGTGCTCGACGCCCGCGGCATCGACTTCGACTGCTACGAGAAGGGCTCGGGGGTCGGCGGCAACTGGCGCTACGGCAACGACAACGGAATGTCGTCGGCCTACGAGTCGCTGTTCATCAACACGTCGCGCAAGATCATGGAGTACGCGACCTTCCCGATGCCAAAGTCCTACCCGGACTATCCGCACCACTCGCAGATCGCCGCCTACTTCGACGACTACGTCGACCACTTCGGATTCCGCGACAAGATCGCGTTCCGCACCGAGGTGACGCGCGTCGAGCAGGCGCCCGAGGGCGGCTGGAACGTCAGCGTGCGCCCGGTCGACGGGGGAGACGAGCGCACGACGCGCTACGACGACGTGATGATCGCCAACGGCCACCACTGGGACCCGCGCTGGCCGGAGCCCGACTTCCCCGGTGAGCTCGACGACTCGGTCGAGGTGACCCATGCCCACTACTACCGCAGCTCCGAGGGCTACGAGGGCAAGAACGTGCTCGTGCTCGGGATCGGCAACTCGGCCTGTGACATCTCGGTCGAGACCTCGCGCGTGTCGAAGATGACCTACCTCGCGATGCGCCGCGGCGCCTGGATCGTGCCGAAGTACATCGGCTCGACGCCGGTCGACGAGATCGCGCCGGGCTGGATCGCGCGCTGGGCGCCGTTCTGGCTGCAGCGCTTCTTCCTTCAGATGACGATCAACCGCGCCCAGGGCGACCCGACCGAGTTCGGCCTGCCGAAGCCCGACCACCGGATCGCCGAGGCCCACCCGACGGTGTCGTCCGACCTGCTGCCGCGGATCGGCCACGGCCGGATCACCGTCAAGCCGAACATCCAGCGGTTCGAGGGCGACTCGGTCCGCTTCGTCGACGGCTCGGTCGAGAAGATCGACCGGATCGTCTACTGCACCGGTTACAAGATCAGCTTCCCGTTCATCGATCACGAGCTGCTCGACCCGTCGGGCGACAACCGGATCGAGCTCTACCGCAAGGTCGTCCACCCCGACCTCGCCGGCCTCTACTTCATCGGTCTTGTGCAGCCGCTGGGGGCGATCATGCCGATCGCCGAGCTGCAGTCGGAATGGATCGCCGACGTGATCGAGGGCAAGGTTCCGCTGCCCGGCCGGCCCGAGATGCTTGCCGAGATCGCCGCCGACCAGGCCACGATGCGCAAGCGCTACGTCGCCTCGAAGCGGCACACGATTCAGGTCGATTTCTGGCCGTACCTGCACCAGCTGCGCGAGGAGCGCAAGCGGCGCGTGGCGGCCCCACAGACCGGGACGCCCACCGGGCGCACCGCCAAGGAGGAGATTGCCGCATGACCGCCACCGTGCCCGACACAACGACCGAGACGATCGAGGTCGAGAACCCGGCCACCGGCCAGATCGTCGCGAGCGTGCCGCGCATGCTGCCCGCGGACGTCGCGCCGATGGTCGCGCGCGCTCGCGCCGTGCAGGCCGCCTGGTGGGGACTCGGCTTCGAGGGCCGCGCGCGGATCCTCCGGCGCGCGCAGAAGTGGGTGCTCCAGAACTCCGACCGGCTGATCGACACGATCGTCTCCGAGACCGGCAAGACGCGCGACGACGCCCAGCTCGCGGAGGTCGGCTACGCCGTCGGCGCGTTCGGGTTCTGGGCGAAGAACGCCGAGAAGTTCCTCAGCGAGCGCAAGGTGCGCACCAGCTCGCCGATGCTGCTGGGCAAGAAGGCGCTCGTCCGCTACCGCCCGCGCGGCGTCGTCGGTGTGATCGGGCCGTGGAACTACCCGCTCGTCAACTCCTTCGGCGACTGCATCCCCGCGCTCGCGGCCGGCAACGCTGTGATCCTCAAGCCGTCCGAGGTGACGCCGCTGACCTCGCTGCTGATGGCGGAGTGCTTCGCCGAGTGCGGCGCGCCCGACGGGATCTTCCAGGTGCTTACCGGCCTCGGCGACGTTGGCGCCGAGCTGATCGACCACGTCGACTTCATCATGTTCACCGGCTCGACCGCGACCGGCAAGAAGGTCGCCGAGCGCGCCGCTCGCACGCTGACCCCGGTTGGCCTCGAGCTGGGCGGCAAGGACCCGATGATCGTGCTCGCCGATGCCGATGTCGAGCGCGCCGCCAACGCCGCCACCTACTACTCGATGCAGAACGGCGGCCAGACCTGCATCTCGATCGAGCGCGTCTACGTCGAGGAGCCGATCTACGACGAGTTCGTCCAGAAGGTGACCTCGAAGGTCGCCAAGCTGCGCCAGGGCGACCCCCAGGCCGCCGGATCGGTCGACGTCGGCGCCGTCACCTTCGCCAAGCAGGCGGAGACCGTCACGTCGCACGTCGAGGACGCGCTCGCCAAGGGCGCGACTGTCGCGGTGGGCGGCAAGCTGGCCGAGGGGACCGGGCGCTTCTTCGAGCCGACGGTTCTGCTCGACGTCGACCACTCGATGGACTGCATGACCAAGGAGACCTTCGGCCCGACGCTGCCGATCATGAAGGTGCGCGACGCCGAGGAGGCGCTGCGGCTCGCCAACGACTCGCCGTACGGCCTCCAGGCCTCGGTCTGGACCAAGGACACGACGCGGGGCGAGCAGATCGCCAGCCGGATCGACTCCGGGGTCGCGAACGTCAACGAGCACCACCTCAGCTACGTCGCGCTCGAGCTGCCGATGGGCGGCTGGAAGGATTCTGGGCTCGGAACCCGCCACGGCGCCGACGGCATCCGCAAGTACGCACGGCAGCAGTCCTCGGTCGTCAGCCGGTTCGGGATGAAGCGCGAGATCTTCATGTTCCCGTACTCGAAGCGGTCGGCGGCGCTGATCAGGCGGTTCTTCAAGCTGCTCTACGGTCGCGGGCGGTAGTTGCCGATAAGAGGTGAGTGCCCGCCCGTCTCGTCGCGCTCGCCTGCCTCGTCTTCATCCTCGCCGCCGCTGCCGGCGCCGCCCAGGCGAACGCCGCACCGCCGCAGCCGCTCGAGGGCAATCCGGCCGATCGCATGGCCGCCACGCCGATCGACGACTACCGCTACGACCACGCGACCGGCTGCCGGAGCAGGCCGCCGAAGGGGATGCTGGCGCTGGAGAACTGGCTTGGCCTGCACGTTCGCGGGATGTCGTGGGGAACCATGCGCTGCGAGAAGCTGTCGGGCCGCCACTACAGCCTGCACGCCGAGGGACGGGCGATCGACTGGCACCTCGACGTCACCGATCCGACCGACCGGCGCGCCGCGCGCAAGCTGATCAGCCTGCTGCTCGCGACCGACCGCGCAGGCAACGAGCACGCGCTCGCCCGGCGGATGGGGGTTCAGGAGATCATCTGGGACTGCCGCTCGTGGTGGTCGGGCTCGGGCGGCATGGACGACTACTCGGTCTGCTTCACCGATCGCGGCAAGCGCCGCAAGGGCGTCTCGCCGACGCTCGCCCACCGCGACCACATCCACATCGGGCTCAGCCGCGCGGGCGCGGCGATGCGCACCAGCTTCTGGCGGCGCGCTACGGGTAGATAGGGCCGTCTTCGCCGTCTACGAAGATGGCGGTGACGGGGCAGTTCATCCCCGCGTCGACGACCATGTCGAGCGGATCGCCGTCGGGGTCGATCACGCGCGCCTTGTCCTCGGAGTCGAGCTCGAAGACCTTCGGTGCGCTGTCGACGCAGTCGCCTGAGCCGATGCAGAGACCACGGTCGACGACAATCTTGATCCGGCTCTTGGGCGAAAGCTCGTCCGGCATCGAACTAGAGGTCGATGCCGGCGCGGCGGCGACGGCGGCGCAGCAGGAGCAGCACGGCGATGACCGCCAGCACGCCGGGGATCAGGCTGCGCGGGTCGATGAAGCCGTCGGCGTCGTGGTCGACGCCCGCGCCGGGAACCGGGAACTCCTCGGCCGCCAGCACGTCGTGCGGCTCCTGGATGCCGGTCGGGTCCGGCGGGATGTCGCCAGCGGAACGCGCCGGCATGGCGAACTCCTCGGCCGCCAGCACGTCGTGCGGCTGGTCGATCCCGGTCGGGTCCTCGGGCAGATCGATCTCGCGACGGTCACTCATGACCACGATCCTCGCAGACGGCGCGCGGGACGGGCAGCGACGCTAGCTTGTTAGTGGTGCGAGCCCCGGCTACGACAGGCGCTCTGACGGCTGTGGCGCTCTGCGCGCTGGCGGTCGCGGGCTGTGGCGCCGGCAGCGGATCCGGCGACGCCACCGCGGGAGAAGGCGCGGGACCTGCCGAGGTCGTTCTGACGCCCGACTCCGTCGATGCGGAAGCCGTTCGCCGGGCGGCCGCCGAGGACTCGAAGGGCGGCGGCCAGGCCGTGGAGCTGCGCGGCGCAGGCGCCGACAGCGCGCCGTCGAGCGCTGGCGCCTCTCCGGCCGACGGCATCAGCCCCGGCGCTCCCAGCGACGACGAGGTGCGGGCCGAGCTGCGTCAGGCGCGCGCCGAGCTGTCGAAGTTCAAGCGCTTCCTCGGCACGACCGCGTTCCTCCAGACAGGGCCGACGGCGCGCGTGCTGCCCGACGGCACCGCCGTCGCTCCCGACGACGCTCCGGAGCCGGTCAAGCGCGTGATCCAGGCGGGCAACGCGATCGCCAAGTTCCCCTACAAGTGGGGTGGCGGCCACGGCGCCTGGCGCGACAACGGCTACGACTGCTCGGGATCGGTCTCGTTCGCGCTCGCCGGCGCGGGCTTGCTGAAGGCGCCGATGACCTCGGGTGGCTTCGTGGACTGGGGCGCGTCGGGGCCCGGCGAGTGGATCACGATCTACGCCAATGCGGGCCACATCTTCATGATCGTGGCCGGCCTGCGCTTCGACACGAGCGGCCAGGGCCGGGCCGGCACGCGCTGGCAGCAGGAGCCGCGCTCGACCGCCGGATTCGCGGTGCGCAGCGTGCCGGGCCTCTAGCGCCGGTCCGCCTGCTACCTTCGCGCACGTGCACGACGAGCCGACACGCCAGATGCGGTCCGGTGGTGGCGGTGGCCGCCGCGGGCCCGACGACCACTCCGTCTACATGCGGCGCCGCCTGGTCGCGGCCGCGGGAGCGGCGATCGCCTTGATCGTCGTGATCGCGCTAGTCGCGGGCGGTGGAGGCGACGACGCGAGCTCCTCGGGGTCGCAGCTCGACCTGAGCATCCCGACGACGCCCGACAACCTCGACACGACGACGGGCACGACCACCGACGACGAGACCGACACGTCGACGACGCCGACCCCGGCGCCTTCGACGGGCGGCACGACCGGCGGCGGCACCGTGGCTCCCGACACCGGCGGCGGAGCGGTGACGCCCGACACCGGCGGCGGCACCTCCGGCGGCGGCGCCACTCCGACGCCTGCGCCGACGCCGACCCCCGCGCCCGACGCTGGCGGCGGCGGGGCAGTAGCCCCTAGCCCCTAGTCGTCGCTGGTTGGGCGCTGGCGGTTGCGCTTGATCCCGCCGCGTTGCTTCTTCTGCGTGAGCCGGCGCTCGCGGGCGCCGCGTGAGGGCTTGGTGTTGCGGCGCGGGCGCTGGGTTACTAGCGCGGCGGCGAGGCGCTCGCGCAGCCGCTCGAGCGCGAGCTCGCGGTTGCGCGTCTGACTGCGGGTGTCCTGGGCGATTGCGGTGACGCGTGGGCCGAGGCGGGTGGAGAGGCGCTCGCGCTGGGAGTCGCTCAGCGACTCGGACGCGGCTACGTCGAAGACGGCCTCGATCCGCGATGCGGTTACGTTGGCGTGCTGGCCGCCGGGCCCGGAGGAGCGGCTGGCGCGGAGCTCGATCTCGGCTAGGGGGATGGCGAGGGTGGTGTTGATTCTGAGGGGATCATCGATCGGCATGCGAGTGCGACCGTATCGGCTGGGGCGTCAGGGGTGGGGTCGAGGGGAATCGTTCCCCCATCCGCTTGGGAACCGCTGCTGGGGGGACGATTCCCCTCGACTCGAGCGTTGGTGTGAAACTCCGCTTTATGCGAGTGGGTGTGGTGGGGCATGTGGAGTGGATCGAGTTCGCGCGGGTGCCGGATGTGCCGGCGGGTGGGGCGATCGTGCATGCGTCTGAGGTCTGGGAGGAGCCGGGTGGCGGTGGCGCGGTGGCCGCGGTGCAGCTCGCGAAGCTGGGGGGTGGAGGGCTGTTCTTGACGGCGTTGGGCGACGATGCGTTGGGGCGTCATGCCGCGACGACGCTCGCTGAGCTGCCGGGTGGGCTCCGGGTCGAGGCGGCGTGGCGGCCGGTGGCGCAGCGGCGTGGGTTCGTCCATATCGACGCGCGCGGCGAGCGGACGATCACCGTGATCGGCGACCGGCTCGGTCCGCATGGCGACGACGATCTGCCGTGGGAGGAGGTGGCGGGCTGCGACGCCGTCTATCTCACGGCCGGCGATGTGGCGGCGGTCCGCCATGCGCGGCGGGCGAAGGTGCTGGTGGGGACGGCGCGGGCGCTGCCGGCGCTGGCCGAGGCGGGTGTCGCACTGGACGCGCTCGTGGCGAGCGCGAACGATCTCGGCGAGGCCTACGAGCCAGGCGATCTACCGAGCGAGCCGGCGCTTGTGGTCCGCACGGCGGGCGCGGCCGGCGGGAGCTGGGAGACGGCTGACGGGGCGCGTGGCGAGTGGGCGGCGACACCGCTGCCCGGTCCGGTCGAGGACGCGTACGGCTGCGGCGACTCGTTCGCCGCCGGGCTCACCTACGCGCTCGGTGCTGGCATGACGCCGGCCGAGGCTGTCCAGCTCGCGGCGCGCTGCGGCGCCGCCTGCCTGACCGGCCGGGGCCCGTACGCGGGACAGTTGCTCAGCACGGACTAGTGATCCGCGACCTTGCCGTCGTCGGGGACGATCGGGAGGCCCTTGGCGACCCAGGCGAGCAGTCCGCCGGTCAGGTTGAAGGCCTGGAAGCCGCTGGCGCGGAACGCCTGCGTGGTCATGGCCGAGCGGGCGCCGGAGCGGCAGTAGAAGACGATCGGGCGCTCCTGGTCGAGCTGGGCCGCGGCGGCGGTGAGGTTGGGGATCTCGACGTGGATCGCGCCCTCGATCCGGCCGGCCTCGTGCTCGTAGGGCTCGCGGACGTCGATCAGGTCGACCGCGCCCTCGTCGAGCAGGCGGCGGACCTCCTCGGGGGATACGTCCTCTTGAAGGTGCTCTAGCGATGCCATGGCGGAAACCCTAGTGAGGTCGCCCAGCCGCGACTAGACCTCTTTGATCTCGGTGAGCACGTCGGCCACGGAGGCCTTCGCGTCGCCGAAGAGCAACGACGTGTTGTCGTTGTAGAAGAGGGGGTTGTCGATGCCGGCGAAGCCGGTGTTCATCGAGCGCTTGAGCACGATCACGGTGCCGGACTTGTCGACGTCGAGGATCGGCATGCCGTAGATCGGGCTGCCCTGGTCGGTGCGCGCCGCCGGGTTGGTCACGTCGTTCGCGCCGATGACGAGCGTCACGTCGACCTGCGGGAACTCCGGGTTGATCTCGTCCATCTCCTTGAGCGCGTCGTACGGCACGTCGGCCTCGGCGAGCAGGACGTTCATGTGGCCGGGCATGCGGCCGGCGACCGGGTGGATCGCGTAGAGGACCTCGACGCCGCGCCTCTCGAGCTCGTCGGCGAGCTCGCGGACGGTGTGCTGGGCCTGGGCGACGGCCATGCCGTAGCCGGGCGCGACGACGACCTTGTTCGCGTAGGCGAGCTGGATCGCGACGTCGGCGGCGTCGGTCGACGTATAGGACTTCTCCTCGCCGTCGTCGCCGGTGCTGGAGATCGCGGTGGCGCCGCCGAAGCCGCCGGCGACGATGCTCGGGATCGAGCGGTTCATCGCCTCGGCCATCAGCTTGGTGAGGATCGTGCCCGAGGCGCCGACGATGATGCCGCCCACGATCAGCGCGGTGTTGTCGAGCGCGATGCCCGCGGCGGCCGCGGAGAGGCCGGTGAGCGCGTTGAGCAGCGAGATCACGACCGGCATGTCGGCGCCGCCGATCGGCAGCACGACCATGTTGCCGAGGATCGCGGCGGCTACGAGGATCAGGATGAACAGGCCCTCGGACTCGGAGCCGGAGGCGATCGCGATCGCCGCGGCGACCGCCGCGAGCAGCAGCAGGCCGTTGACGATCTGCTGGCCGGGAACGACGATCGGCTTGCCGGGGAGGATCTCCTGCAGCTTGCCGAACGCGACGTTCGAGCCCCAGAAGGAGATCGAGCCGATGATCGCGGCGAAGAGGATCGGGATCAGCGTCTCGAGCGGCGGGTTGCCGCCGAGGTCGAGGTAGTGGCGGTACTCGGCCCAGGAGATCAGCGCGACCGCGCCGCCGCCGACGCCGTTGAACAGCGCCACCATCTGCGGCATCGCCGTCATCTTCACCTGGCGTGCCGCCGGTACGCCGACGATCACGCCGATCGCGACGCCGAGCGCAATCAGGCCGTAGTCGCCGGTCGAGGGCGTGAGCAGGGCGCCGAGCACCGCGAAGCCCATGCCGACCGCGGCGATCATGTTGCCCTGGCGCGCCGTCGACGGCTTGGTCAGCCGCTGCATGCCGATGATGAACAGCGAGAAGGCGACGATGTACAGGACGTTGATGAAGTCCTGGTCGGTCAGGAAGCTGGCTACGGGAAGGATCACTTCGAGGCCTCCGCGGCCTCGGCGACCTGCTTCTTCGGCTCAGGGCGCTTCTTGAACATCTCGAGCATCCGGTCGGTGACGAGGAAGCCGCCGACGACGTTGATCGTGCCGAAGGCGATCGCGATCACGAGGATGGTCTTGCTGAAGAAGCCGTCGGCCGATCCGATCACCAGGATGCCGCCGAGCACCACGATGCCATGGATCGCGTTGGTCGCCGACATCAGCGGCGTGTGCAGCGTGTTCGGCACCTTCGAGATGACCTCGAAGCCGACGAAAGCGGCCAAGACGAGGATGGTTATCTCAGTGATCAGATCCATTGGCTCTCCTTATGCCGCTGGAGCGCCGGCGGCTGCCTTGGCGCCCTCGTGCACGATCTCGCCGTCGCGCACGATGCAGGCGCCGGCGATCACCTCGTCGTCGAAGTCGAGCTTGAAGTTGCCCTCCTCGTCGACCATCAGCCCGAGCAGCGACTGGATGTTCTTCGAGTAGAGCTGGGAAGCGTGATCGGGCATCGTCGCCGGCAGGTTCTCGGTGCCGACGATCTTCACGTCGTGGCGGATGACGGTCGTGGCGGGCTCGGTCAGCTCGCAATTGCCGCCGGTCTCGGCCGCGAGATCGACGATCACGGCGCCGGCGGGCATCCGCTCGACGGCGTCCTCGATGATCAGCAGCGGCGCCTTGCGACCCGGTACCGCGGCGGTCGAGATGACGATGTCCATCTGGGCGATGACGTCGGCGAGCGCCTCGCGCTGGCGCTGCTGCTCCTCGTCGGTGAGGGCGCGGGCGTAGCCGCCGGCGTCCTCGGCGTCCTCGAGGCCGATGTCGAGCTCGACGAAGCGCGCTCCTAGCGACTCGATCTGCTCCTTGACGGCGGAGCGGACGTCGAAGGCGGAGACGACGGCGCCAAGGCGGCGCGCGGTCGCGATTGCCTGCAGACCGGCGACGCCGGCGCCGAGCACCAGCACCTTGGCCGGGCGGATCGTGCCGGCGGCGGTCGTGAGCATCGGAAAGAAGCGGCCGAGCTCCTGGGCGGAGATCAGAGCGGCGCGGTAGCCCGCGACGGTGGCCTGCGAAGAGAGAGCGTCCATCGACTGGGCGCGGGTGATGCGCGGCACGGCCTCCATTGCGAAGGCCGTCACGCCGGCGTCGGCGAGACCCTTGGCGACGTTGCCATTGGTCAGCGGCTGCAGGTAGGCGATCAGCGCCGAGCCGTGACGAAGGCGGCCGATCTCCTCGGCGTTCGGCGGCTGGACCTTGGCTACGACGTCACCGGAGAAGCCAGCGCCGGCCTCCAGCTTGGCGCCAGCGTCGGCGAGCGCGGCGTCGAGGATGTTCGCTGCCGCGCCGGCACCCGGCTCGACGACGACCTCGATCCCGCCGGCGGTCAGCTTCTTGACCACCTCGGGGACGATGGCGACACGTGTCTCGCCCGGGGCGGACTCCTTTGGAACTGAGAGCTTCATCGGGGCGGCGGAAGCCTAATGGCTTTGAGCTTTGGCCGCCATCCGCTCGTCTGACGGGCGCTGGACGTCCCAGGCGAGGCCTACCTTCTCGAGGCCGCGGATGACCATCGCCGAGAAGTCGACCTCCCACCAGCGCAGGCCGTGGTGGGCGGAGGTCGGGAAGGCGTGGTGGTTGTTGTGCCACGACTCGCCGAACGACAGCGGGGCGAGCCAGGCCAGGTTGCGCGACTCGTCGTCGGTCGGGTAGTCGCGCCGGCCGAAGAAGTGGCAGAGCGAGTTGATGCTGTAGGTGACGTGGTGCAGCACGAGCATCCGCACCAGGCCGCCCCAGAGCAGGCCGGTCAGGCCGGCGAGCAGCGTGCCGCCGATCGCCCAGCCGAGCAGGAACGGGAGCGCCAGGCCGACCAGCACCCAGATGAAGAACGTGCGGTCGACGTACGCGACAACCGGGTCCTTCATCAGGTCGGGCGCGTAGCGCTCCTTGTTCGCGCGGTCGGTATGGATGAACAGCCAGCCGACGTGGGCGTGGAAGAGGCCGCGCAGCGCGCCCTCGAGGCCGTGGCCGTGGTCGACGTGCGGGCTGTGCGGGTCGCCCGGCTGGTCGGCGAAGGCATGATGCTTGCGGTGGTCGGCGACCCAGGAGATCACCGGGCCCTCGATCGCCATCGAGCCCATCGCCGCGAAGGTGAAGCGCAGCCAGGGCTTCGTCTTGAAGGCGCGGTGGGTCAGCAGGCGGTGGAAGCCGACCGTGATGCCGAGCCCGCAGATCGGGTAGACGATCGCGAACACGACGATGTCGCTCCAGTTGAGCGCGTCGTCCCACAGCTGCCAGCCGACGAGGAACAGCCCGATGAACGGCAGGACGGTGATCGTGCCGGTCAGGAAGCGGTCCAGCGTCTCGTTCGCGGTCGGCTGGATGTCGTCCGGGCCGGGGGCGGGACGAGCCGGCTCGGTCTCCAAGGTCGCTCCGGTGGTCACGAAGGCCAGGGTACCGGCCTGGGGCGGTGGTGGTTGTCGAGATGGCGGACATTGCTCCGGAGACTTGGGAATCGTCTCCGGAGCAATGTCCGCCACCTCGACGAAGACAGTCGGCTGGGGCGCTAGCCTGCTGCGGATGCTGAAGCGACTTGGAACACTGATGGCGCTGTTGGTTAGCGGGGTGGTGCTCGGCGGGTGTGTGTCGATCCAGGGCGTGCCCTCGGGCAGTCAGCAGGAGATCGTCGGGGAGCTGCGAGTGAGCTTCACCGTCTGCGCCTCTGGACTGACCGATGGAGCGGGGGGAAACGAGGATCACCCAGGCTGTCCGGACATGGGCAACAGCGGGATGTTCGCCTTCGAGGGGGCTGGGGGCGCAGCTGCGCCGAGGCAGCTCTTGCTTGCGCTGCGAATACCAGTTGGGGCCACTGCTCCCGAGACGGTCTCGGTGACACCCGGTCCTGTTCCACCAGCGATCGGGTCGATCGTGCTCAGGCGCAACGCCACCTACGAGGCCGAGTTGCAGGCAGCTTTGCCGCCGGCGCCTGGATCGCGGTGGCAGGGCTACCTATCCGACGTCTATGACTTCACCGACGGCCCTGATGGGACAGGTACGCAAAATGCCCAGGTCGCAATCGACATCGGCCTCCCACGCCCCCCTGACGGGTCGCCGTTCATCGGTTCGCTAGCGGTGCGTCCGGTCGTGGGCGCGCGCTTGGTCGATGCGGACCTCCCCGCATCGCGGGCCGTCGAGTGCGGCGACAGTCCATTCGCGACTACGCCAAGCGGGTTTTCCGGCGAGACGATCTGCATAGATTCGCCGGCACCCGGGCCGGGGTTCAACCAGGCGGGATCCGACCTGGCCTTTCCGACCCGCGACTTCGGGGTGCTGGCGGGCAAGGCGACGGCGAGCCCGGGGCAGACGGTTTCGCTGCCGTTCAACGTGCGCGGGGCGGGGGCGCTGCCGGCTGGGCTGACCGCGGCGCTGAGCGCGACGACGGTGCTTCCGGGGGCCGGATCGGTGACTCCGAGCGTGGCTAGCACAGTGCTTTCGAACGGGTCGGACACGCGGGTGACGGTTCCGGTGGCGATCCCGAAGGAGGCGGGGCCGGGTGTCTTCGACGTGACGCTGACCGGGCGGCTGGAGAACGGCCAGACGCGGACGGGCGTGGCGAAGCTGACGGTGCGCGACCGGCAGAAGCCGGTGCTGTCGAAGCTGAAGGCCAAGCCGAAGCGGTTCAAGGCGGCGACGAAGAAGAAGCCGAAGCGGGGCACGGACGTCTCGTTCGCGCTCAGCGAGGCGGCGAGCGTGCGACTGTCCGTGGAGCGGTGCGCGAAGCGTGCCGGCAAGCGCAAGCGCAAGCGCGGGCGCTGCGTGCGTTGGAGGACCATGAAGGGCGGACTGACGAAGCCGGGCGTGGAGGGCGCGAACCAGATTCGCTTCAACGGCCGGCTGCGTGGCAGGGCGCTGAAGGCCGGTGGCTACCGGCTCGTCGTCGCGCCGACCGACGGCGCGGCCAACCGCGGAGCCGCGGTACGCACGGCGATCGCTATCCGCCGCGCTTGAACGGCGGCAGGTCGAAGACGATCTTCTCGCAGCCGCGCAGGATGTCGATCTGGTCGGCATAGACGGTGTCGCTGCCGCTGCCGCAGTAGACGCGATCGCGGGTGTGGTCGCGGGCGTCGATCGTGTCGTCGCCGCCCCCGGTGGCGATCCCGTCGGCGTCGCCGCCGCCCGAGACGTCGTCGGAGTCGTCGCCGGTGCGGATCCGGTCCTTGCCTGAGCTGCCGCGCACCACGAAGGCGCCGTTGGTCGCGACGACCGTGTCGTTGCCCGGGCCGCCGATGATCGTCGACCGGCCGCCGTTGGCCATGATGCTGTCGCGCCCCGATCCGCCGTCGGCGAAGTTCGTGCCCGCGCTGAGCCGCAGCGTGTCGCGCCCGGGGCCGCCGAACAGACGGTCGTCGCCGCCCTGGCCGAGCAGCGTGTCGTTGCCGGCGCCGCCGATCGCCTCGTCGTTGCCGGCGCCCGCGTAGACGTTGTCGTCGCCGGGGCCGCTGTCGATCCGGTCGTCGCCGGTTCCGGCGATGATCAGGTCGGCGCCGCCAGCGCCGAAGACGCGGTCGTTGCCCGGGCCGCCCTCGATGTAGGCGCCGCCGGCGAAGGCCGTGAGCGTGTCGTTGCCTGCCTCGCCGTAGAGCTCGTCGCCGGCGGCCGTAGCGGTCAGCGTGTCGTCGCCGGGCGTGCCGATCAGCGAAGCCGCCACCGCGACGGTCGCGCCGGCTGTCGCCAGGCATGCGGCCAACGTCAGGATCGTCAGGCTGCGTCGCATCGTCACCCTGGAACCCGCGTCATGGTTTCGAGTTGCGGCTACGCCTCGCCATCGTCGTAGCCCTCCTCACCCGGCAGCAGGACCGTGGCGACGCCGCCGTCGACCAGGACCCGCGGCTCGACCGGCAGGACCCGGCTGGCGCGCGCGTGCTCCAGGACGTCGGAGACGGTGCGGAAGCGGGCGAGCTGCTCCAGGTGCTTGATCGTCGGGAAGACGAGCATCAGCTCCTCGTCGCGGTGCAGCTCGAGCGCGCCGCGCGGCGTGATCCAGCGCCAGTCGACGCACTCGCTGCCGTCGACGGTCGGCTCGGGGTCCTCCGGCGCCTCGGCGACGAAGAAGTGGGTGTCGAAGCGGGTCTTCACCTGGGCCGGGGTGATCCAGCGCGAGAAGCGGACGATCTCGTGGCTGTCGGAGAGCTCGATGCCGGCCTCCTCCTCGAGCTCGCGCACCGCCGTCATGCGCTCGTCGTCGTCCTCGGGGGCGGTGGCGCCGCCGGGGAAGACCCAGGCGCCGCCCATGAACCTCTGCTCGGGGTTGCGCTGGACGAGCAGCACCTCGGGACTCTCGTCGGTGTCGCGCAGCAGGATCAGCGTGGCCGACCCGCGCGGCACGGTCGCCTCACCGGTGTTCAGGTCCTCACCGGGAGCCGGGCGGTCGATGTCCATCGCGGCAGCGTAACCCAACCTCCGGCGCTAGATTTCGACCGATGAGCGAGACAGTCACCGTGCAGCAGTGGATCTGCATCTCGTGCGGCTTCATCTACGACCCAGAGCAGGGCGACCCCGACGGCGGCATCCCCGCCGGGACCGCCTTCGAGGACATCCCCGCCGACTGGTACTGCCCGGTCTGCGGCGCCAGGAAGAAGGACTTCGAGCCCTACGAGGGCTGAGGGACCGTTGCCGTCGCCGCTTCGATCGAGTCGGCGGCGATCCCCACTAGGCGGGTGAGGTCGTCCTCGGAGATGGCGAGTGGGGGCATCAGGACGACGACGTTGCCGAGCGGGCGGACGATGGCGCCGCGCTTGCGCGCCTCGAGGGTCACGCGGTGGCCGATCTTGAGCTCCGGCGGGTAGCGGTCCGCGTCGAGCTCGATGCCGGTCATGAAGCCGCGGCGGCGGATCTCGGCGACGTCGGGGCGGCCGGCGATCGGCTCGAGCAGTTGCGCCAGGAGGTCGATCTTCGGCTGGAGCTGCTCGAGCGTGCGGTCCTCCTCGAAGACGTCGAGGGTGGCGAGGGCGGCGGCGCAGGCGAGCGGGTTGCCGGTGTAGGTGTGGCCGTGGAAGAAGGTGCGGTAGTCGGTGTGGGCGCCGAGGAAGCCGTCGTAGATGCGCTCGGTGGCGAGCGTGGCGGCGAGTGGGAGGTAGCCGCCGGTGAGGCCCTTGGCGACGCACATCAGGTCGGGGGCGACGTCCTCGTGCTCGCAGGCCCACATGCGACCGGTGCGGCCGAAGCCGACGGCGACCTCGTCGCAGATCAGCAGCGTGTCGTGCTCGTCGCACAGCTCGCGGACGGCGCGCAGATAGCCCCGCGGGTGGACGATCATGCCGGCCGCGCCCTGGACGAGCGGCTCGACGATCACGGCGGCGATCTCGCCGGGATGGGCCTCGAAGAGGCGGCGCAGGTCGGCGATGTCGCCGGGCTCGGCCGAGAGCGTGTCGAAGAGCAGCGGGCGGTAGGTGGCGTGGAAGAGGTCGATGCCGCCGACCGACACCGAGCCGATCGTGTCGCCGTGGTAGGCCTCGCGCAGCGAGATGAAGCGGGTGCGGCGCTCGTCGCCCTGCTGGCGCCAGTACTGGAAGGCCATCTTGAGCGCGATCTCGGTCGCGGTCGATCCGCTGTCCGAGTAGAAGACGCGCGTCAGGCCGGGCGGTGCGATCTCGACCAGGCGGCGGGCCAGCTCGATCGCCGGCGGATGCGAGAGGCCGAGCATCGTCGAGTGGGCGACGCGGTCGAGCTGGTCGCGGATCGCCGCGTCGATCCGTGGCTGGCGGTGGCCGTGGACGTTGCACCACAGCGACGAGACGCCGTCGATGTAGCGGCGGCCGTGGGTGTCGATCAGGTCGGTGCCCTCGGCGCGCTCGACGATCACGGGCTCCTCGCCGGCCCAGTCGCGCTGCTGGGTGAACGGGTGCCAGAGGTGGGCGCGGTCGGCGGCGACGAGGGCGTCGTGGTCGACTTGCGGGGTCGCGCTCACGGCCGCCGATCCTAGCTATCGTCACGGTTCGAATGCCGCCGCTGCCACTGCTCGTCTTCGCGGTCGGCATGGGCTCGTTGGGAGCCGAGATCGCTGCCGTCAGGCTGCTCGCGCCGTACTTCGGCGCGTCGACGGTCGTCTGGGCGAACACGATCGGCGTCGTGCTGGTCGCGCTGTCGGTTGGCTACTGGCTCGGTGGGCGGCTGGCGGATCGCCGGCCGGACATGCGCTCGCTCTGCCTGCTGGCGCTGGTCGCGGCGGGGCTGCTCGCGCTGGTGCCGTTCGTCGCCAACCCGCTGCTCGACGTCGCGGTCGACGCGCTCGACTCGGTCTCCGCCGGGGCCTTCCTGGGGTCGCTGCTGGCCGTGCTCGGCCTGGTCGCGGTTCCGGTGCTGCTGCTCGGGGCAGTCGCGCCATACGCGATCCGGCTCAGCGTGACGACGCTCGAGGAGGCCGGCCGGGTGTCGGGCCGCCTCTACGCCATCTCGACGGCCGGCAGCCTGGTCGGGACGCTGATGTCGTCGCTGCTGCTGATCCCGCTCGTCGGGACGCGGCGGGCCTTCCTCTTCTTCGCGCTGGCGATCGCCGTCGTCGCGCTGCCCGGGCTGTGGGCGGGCCGCCGGCGCTACCTCGCGGCGGCGGTCCCGGTGGCGATCGTCGCGCTGATGGCGATGCCGGTCGGGACGCTGAAGGCCGACGCGGGCAACGGCGAGGTGATCCACGAGGCCGACACCGAGTACCAGTACGCTCGGGTGGTCGAGCGCGACGACGGCAGCCGGGTGCTCGAGCTCAACGAGGGCCAGGCGCTGCACTCGCTGTGGCGGCCGGGGACGGTGCTGACCGGCGGCTACTGGGACGGGATGCTGGTCGCGCCGTTCGCCGGGCTGACGGAGTCGCCGCGGCGGGTGGCGATCCTCGGCAACGCCGCCGGGACGATGGCGCGGGCGTATGCGGAGCTGTTCCCGCGCGTGCGGGTCGACGGGGTCGAGATCGATGCCGAGCTGTCAGACATCGGGAAGGAGTACTTCGGCCTGGAGGAGGGGCCGCGGCTGGCGCTCCACCACGAGGACGCGCGGCCGTTCCTGCGCACGACCGACACGCGCTACGACGTGATCGCGATCGACGCCTACCGCCAGCCCTACATCCCCTTCTACCTGTCGACGCGCGAGTTCTTCGAGCTCTGCCGCGAGCGGCTCGCGCCGGGCGGCGTGATCGTGATCAACATCGGCCATCCGGAGGATCAGGACGATCTCGAGCAGGTGCTGACGGCGACGATCGGGGCGGCGTTCCGGAACGTCGTGCGCTACCCGTTCGACGAGACGAACTCGCTGGTGGTGGCTGGAGAGGGGCCGCTATCGGTGGAGCGGCTGAGCGGCGCCGTCGACGGGCTCCCGCTCGATCTGCGCACTGCGGGGTTGGCCGCCGCCGCTCGCTCGGGCCCGCCGCTGACCGGCGGCGAGATCTACACCGACGACCACGCGCCGGTGGAGTGGCTGATCGACAAGTCGATCGTGGACTACGCCAGCGGCCCGTGAACGCCCTGGGCGACGTCCTCGGTCGCTCGTGTGCTGGCGCACACCACGCTCCCTGCGTCCTCGCCCAGAACGCTCACGGCCTCGCTGGTGATTCTCTGTCCTGCGCAAGGACGAGGGCGGCGGAGCGGGCCGGGGCCTCCATCTGCGGGGTGTGGCCGATGCCGGGCAGGACGACGACCTTGGCGCCGGGGATGTCGCGGTAGTCGTCGGCGGACTCGGGGTTCACGATGCGGTCGTCGGCGCCGAAGATCACGGTGACCGGTAGGCGGGTCGACGCAATGCGGTCGTCGAGGCGGTCGGCCTCGGTGAAGTCGCGGCCGCCCTCGTAGGACTCGGCGAAGGAGGTGTAGGTCATCGCCTTGACGTCGTCGACGAAGGAGTCGGGGAACTCGAAGCCCTCGTGGAAGGCCTTGCTGAGCTCCTTGTGGATCGTGCTGTCGGGGGCGACCTGCTTCAGCGCGGGACCGATGACGGGCATCCGGGCGAGCTTCGCCGTCAGCGGCAGGTCGACGTACTTGGTCTGCGACGACGAGTCCATGATCACCAGCCCGCGCACCTTGTCGGGGTGGCGCTGGGCGAGTGCGGTGCTGACCGGGCCGCCGAGCGACTGGCCGACGGCGAGCACCGGCTTCGCGTCTAGCGCGTCGAGCGCCTCGGCGATCGTGTCGGCTTGGTGCTCCATCGAGTAGCCGTCGTCTGCCATCTCGGAGCTGCCGTGGCCGAGCAGGTCGACGGCGATCACGCGGTGGTCGCGGACCAGCAGCGGTGCGAGCCGCTGCCAGTAGTCGATCGAGCAGGTGTAGCAGTGGACGAGCAGGATCGTGGGGGCGTCGCGCGGACCGCGGTCGGTGACGTGCAGGTCGCCGCCGGGGAGGTCGAGTACGCGGCTGGCGCCCTCGGCGCTGGCGGCCTTGGTCTCGTTGCCGACGATCACGGCGTTGACGACCAGCAGCACCGCGAGCACGGCGAGCAGCGACAGGGCGATGATCAGAAAGCGGCGCACGGTTCCTCCCGGGGAGCAGGCTACAGCCAGTCGTCGAGCGGGAGGGCTCCTCCGGCCGCGGCGAGCGTGGGTGGGGTGGTCGGCGGTAGGCCGCTGACCGCGACGCCGCTCAGCCGCTCGATCGTCGCGCGGTTGGACTGCTCGATCGGCTCAGGGTAGGCGGGCCAGGGTGTCAGCACGATTCCGGCGACGTGGAGGCCGGCGCCGCGGGCGGCGTCGACGGTGAGCAGGGTGTGGTTGATCGTGCCTAGTCCGGTGCGGGCGACGATGACGAGGGGCAGGGCGAGGTCGACGGCGAGGTCGCGGACGGAGTAGGCGAGCGTCAGTGGCACTAGGAGGCCGCCGACGCCCTCGCAGATGAGCGCTCCGGGTTGCCGTGGTACGCGGCGGCGGGGGGATGGCCGATCCGCTTGGGAATCGCTACTCGGCCATCCCCCCGCCGCCGCTGATTCGGCGGGGGTGGTGCTTCCTGTGGGCTTGGCGGGGGTGGTGGCTTTGGCGAGCCTTGCTGCGGTGTTGGCGGCGGTGAGCAGATGGGCGGGGTCGATCGTGGTTTGGGCGAGCTGGGCGGCGTAGTGGGGCGATACGGGCGGGCTGAAGGTGATGGGCGTGATGTCGGTGGGGGTCTGGCCGGCGTTGGCGGATGCGGCCAGCAGCTCGTGGTCGGGTGGCCAGTCGCCGGGATCGTCCTCGGTGCCGGTGACGACTGGCTTGAAGGCGGCTACGCGCTCGCCGCGGGCGGCGAGCGCGGCGCAGATCGCGGCGGCGACGACGGTCTTGCCGACGCCGGTGTCGGTGCCGGTTACGAAGAGGCCGCGCACGCGGGCGGGTGGCTAGGCCGCGTCGGCGAGGCGGTCGAAGACGCGGCCGCCGGCGGCCGCGGCCGCGGCCTCGGCGTCGAGCGCGCGTCGGGCGGCGGCCTTGCGCGCCGCCTCGGGGACGGCTTTGGCGACGACCTTGGCGGCGTCGCGCAGCTCGGCCTTGGTGTGCGAGGCCATCACGGTCAGCCGTAGTCGCGACGAGCCGTCGGGGACGGTCGGGGGACGGATCGCTTGGGCGAAGACGCCACGCTCGAGCGCACGCTCGCTGGCCGATACCGCGGCGTCGGCGTCGCCGACGATCACCGGGACGATCGGACTGTCGCTAGCGCTCGTCGGCAGGCCCTCGTCGGCGAGCGCCTCGCGCAGGATGCGCGAGTTGCGCTGCAGGCGCTCGACACGGCGCGGCTCCTCGCGCAGCAGCTCGAGCGCCGCCATCGCGGCGGCGACCTGCGGCGGCGCCAGCGCGGTCGAGAAGATCAGCGTCCGCGCCGTGTTGACGAGGTACTTCGCCATCGGCCGGTCGCAGCAGACGTAGGCGCCGTAGGAGCCGAGCGACTTGCCGAGGGTGCCGACGAGCACGTCGATTTCGTCCTCGAGCCCGGCCGCCGCGACCGAGCCGCGGCCGTCGGGACCGATCGTGCCGGTGCCGTGGGCGTCGTCGACCATCACGCGGGCGTCGAAGCGGCGCGCCAGCTCGACGATCTCGGGCAGCGGCGCGACGTCGCCGTCCATCGAGAAGACGCCGTCGGTGACGATCAGGCTGCCGCGGCCCTCCGCCTCGCGCAGGCCCCAGGCGAGGTGGTCGACGTCGCCGTGGTCGTAGACGAAGGTATCGGCGCCGGCGAGCCGGCAGCCGTCGACGATGCTGGCGTGGTTGAGCGCGTCGGAGAAGACGACCTCGCCCGGCTTCGCCAGCGCCTGGACGACCCCCGTGTTGGCGAGGTAGCCGGAGCCGAACAGCAGCGAGGTCTCGTAGCCCTTGAAGTCGGCGAGCCGCTCCTCGAGCCGGCGGTGGATGCGCATGTTGCCCGACACGAGCCGCGACGCGCCGGCGCCGGCGCCGTAGCGCATCGCCGCCTCCGCGGCCGCTTCGCGGACGCGCGGGTGGTCGGCGAGTCCGAGGTAGTTGTTCGAGCACAGAAGCAGAACGGGCCGCCCGTCGAGCAAGACGCGCGGCCCCTGGGGTCCGGAGATCATTCGCAGCTTGCGGTAGAGCCCCCGGTCGCGGATGTCCGCGAGCGCGCTCTCGATGTCGGTCATGGCGCTGCTCCTTCCACCTGGACTACCTCGAGCCCCCGGTTGGGCGCCCCGTCGGGCCGCGGCGGCACCTTCTCCTTCTTGACGCGGCGCAGCTGGATCTCCGGGTTCCAGAACGGCGCCTGCTCCTGGCTGTCGACGAGCTCGTCGATCGGGGTGCGCGGCGTCTCGCCGTCGAGCCAGCCGCTGCGGTTGTCGGGCCGCGGGTTGGCGCCGTTGTCGTCTTGGCGCGCGACGTTGAGGCCGAGCTCCTCGAACATCGCGCGGTCGTCGCCCGGCTCGGAGCCCAGCGTCGTCAGGAAGTTGCCCATCATCACGCCGTTGATGCCGGCCTTGACCGCCAGCGAGTGCAGCTCGCCGAGGTTCTCGACGCGGCCGCCGCAGAGGCGGAAGAGCGCGTTCGGAAGGATCAGCCGGAAGATCGCGATCCACTTCACGGCCTCCCACGGGTCCATGTAGTCGCGGTCGCCGAACTTCGTCCCGGGGCGCGGGTTGAGCATGTTGATCGGCACGCTCGTCGGATCGATCTTCGCCAGCTCGAACGCCATCTCGACGCGCTGCTCGCGCGACTCGCCCAGGTTCAGGATGCCGCCGACGCATGTCTCCAGCCCGGCGGCCTCGACCGCCTCGATCGTCCGCAGGCGACCCTCGTAGCGGACCGTCGTCGCGACCTCCGGGTAGTAGCTCTCGGCGGTCTCGACGTTGTGGTGGACGCGTTGGATGCCGGCTTCCTTGAGCTGCTTGGCGCGCTTGACCGACATGTGGCCGATCGAGGCGCAGCGCTTGAGGTTGGTCTGCTCGGCGACCAGCTTGGCACCCTCGAGGATGTTCTCGAAGTCCTTCTTCGACAGGCCCTGGCCCTGGGTGACCATGCAGAAGCGGTGGGCGCCGGCGGCCTCCGCGGCGCGCGCGTGCTCGAGGATCTGCTCCGGGGTCATCATCGCGTGCATCGGCGTGTCGGCCTCGGCGAACCGCGACTGGGCGCAGAAGCCGCAGTCCTCGGCGCAGCCGCCGGACTTCGCGTTGACCAGCGAGCACATGTCGGTCGAGTCGCCGAAGTTCTCGACGCGGGCCTCCCAGGCGCGCTCGATCAGTGCCTCGATCTCGGCGCGATCCTCGATCTCGCCCAGACGGAGTGCTTCTTCTCTACTGATCAGCGGGGCCATGGCATCTCCCTCGGGGATTGGGATTGGGCTGGAAGCTAGGGCTGCGCCCGGACGGACCGCCGGGCCAGGAAGAGGATCAGGGCGGCGCCGATCACCGTCCACGCGAGAGTCGCGGTGTTGCCGATCGCGTCGGCGGTTCCGTACGGCTCGAGATTGGCGACGTGCCAGAGGAAGTGGGGGACCGAGAAGAGCAGCCAGGCGATCGCCGCCGCGTTGACGAGCGGGCGGCTGAGGTTGACGGCGGCGTAGGCGAGCAGGAAGCCGAGCGCGATGAACAGGGCGCCGACGTCGGTCACCAGATGCTCGTCGAACGGGCCGAGCACGTTGACCCAGCCGTCGGTGCCGGTGGGGAAGTCGTCGTAGAAGGAGCTTGGGGCGAGCAGGGCCCAGAGGCCGATCAGCGCCTGGGGGATCGCGAGCGCGAGGAGCAGGAAGCGGATCGCGGTGCGGTTGCGCGTGATGTCGTCGCGGTCGCCGATGCGGGGATTATCGAGGTACTCGGGCGAGGAAGGCGGCGACCTCGCGTGCCACGCGATCGGGAGTCTCGAAGACCTCTGACGCGGCGTAGCGGCGGGACTCGAAGCCGGCGAGGGCCAGGCGGCGGTCGCGCTTGCGGTCATGCTCGAAGGCGGAGCGGCGAGCGTGGTGGGCGCGTCCGTCGATCTCGACGATCAGGCGGGCGGCGCGCCAGAGGAAGTCAGGGCTGTAGCCGCTGCCTTCCTCGAGCGGTATCCAGGCGTTGATCTCGGGGTGGGGAAGGTGGTGGCGTTCGATTACCGCGAGGAAGCGCTCCTCGGCTTCGCTGCGGGTGAAGGTGGGGCCGGCGTGGGTGGCGAGGGCGGCCTTCAGGCGGTGCGCGCCCCGCCGACCGCGGCTGCGGGCCAGTAGCCGATGGATCGCGGTGAGGTCGAAGAGGCGCAGTTGCTCGGCGCGATCGATCGTCCGCCGGAGCGTGCGGCGGTCGACGACGGCTGCAAGGTCGAGCAGCGTGCGCGGGAGAGCCGTGCACGGGATGCCATCTCGGATGGTCCGGTCATTGGTATCGAGGGTCGCGCCGCCGTGGACCACGATGCCGGGGCGGGAGCGCGTCCCGTCGCTGGGAACGGTCACGTCGACGTCCGTGCGCTTGTCATCGATCAGCCCCCACAGAGCCGCCGCGGATCGGTGTGACAAGACGGTCAGATCGCCAACGGCGAGCACCGCCGCCATCCAGCGTCCCATTCGCGTTGGCGCGGTGGCGGCGAAGACGCCTCTATGCAGGCGGACCAAGCGTCCAGCAGCGCCCCGATCGCTTACCGCGCGCTCGCTCAGGTCTAAGTCAGTCAGCTGGGCCAGGGTCACCACCCCGTGTTGAGTTGCGGCCAACGCCTTGATCGCCCGATCCGAACGACGAACCCTGAGTTTCGGCGGTATTTTCGCCGAGAACTTGGGTTTCGGCGGGAAAGGAGGGGTGGCGAGAGGGCACGCGCCGATGTTGCGGCGGCGTGGCGCGCGGGTGAGGCGTTGAGGGTTACGGGAGCGCGACAGGCGGGTGACGGCTCGGGCGCTAGCGACCTTGCCAGACCGGGGGCCGCTTCTCGGCGAAGGCGCGGACGCCCTCGCGGAAGTCCTCGCTCTGGAAGCAGGATTCGCGGAGCTCGATCAGCTTGTGCTCGACGTCGGGAGGGAGGGCGTCGGCGTGGGCGCGAATTTCGCGGAGGGCGCTTTTGTTGCCGGCGAGTGAGAGAGGGGCGTTGGCCGCGATCTCGGCGGCCATCGAGAGGACGGTGGCGTCGAGCTCGGCCGGGTCGACGACCTGGTTGAGCAGGCCCATCTCGCGCCCGCGGTCGGCGTCGACGTTGCGGCCGACGTAGAACAGCTCCGCGGCGTTGGCCGGGCCGCAGACGTCGAGGAACTTGCGCAGGCCGGTGTGCGAGTAGATCAGGCCGAGCTTTGCCGGTGGCATGCCGACGTTGATCCCGCGGGCGGCGATCCGGATGTCGCAGGTCAGCGAGACCTCCAAGCCGCCGCCGATCGCGTGACCGTTGATCTGGGCGATCACGGGGTAGCGATAGGCCTCGAGCGTCTCGAGGGCGGCGTGCAGCGGATGAGCGACGAGCTTCTCGGCGTTCTCGGCGAACTCGCGGCCCTCGAGGTTCCCCAGGTCGTAGCCGGCCGAGAAGACGTCGCCGGTGCCGGTGATCACCAGGCAGCGCGCGTCGAGACCCGCGACCGTCTCGGCGAGCGTGTCGAGGATCTCGTGGTCGAGCGCGCCGCGGCGCTCGGGGTTGGCGATCCGCAGGCGGACGACGCCCTCCGCGGGCTCGTCGCGGATCAGCTTGCCGGAGGCGAGCTCCATGGCTACTCGAGCACCACCAGCACGTCGCCCTCGCTGACCGACTGGCCCTCGGCGCACTTGATCTCGGCGACCTTGCCGTCGTCCTCGGCCTCGACCGGCATCTCCATCTTCATCGACTCGAGGATCGCGACCGTGTCGCC
The DNA here is from genome assembly GCA_035630455.1 of Thermoleophilaceae bacterium. Taxonomy (GTDB): domain Bacteria; phylum Actinomycetota; class Thermoleophilia; order Solirubrobacterales; family Thermoleophilaceae; genus JAAYBF01. The sequence goes on along the minus strand of DASQKP010000042.1, from coordinate 122,646 downwards.
CTCCTCGACCTCGTCGCCTACCTTGCACTCGATCTTCCAGACCGTTCCGGTGATGTGTGCCTCGACGTTTGGCAACGTGCTCTCCTCTGACTGTCGTGACCGTCCTGCGCCGCGCGCACCATACCCGTGGCGTGGGATCGACCCCAGCGTAGGATGCGCCCGTGATCCTCGCGCTCGACCAGGGCACCACCGGCTCGACGGCGCTCGTCTTCGACGCGGAGGGACGGATCGCCGGTCGCGCCTACAGCGAGTTCGGCCAGCACTTCCCGCGACCGGGTTGGGTGGAGCACGACGCGAGCGAGATCTGGGAGGTGACGCGCCGCGTCGGCCGCCAGGCGCTGGACGCGGCCGGCGTCGACGGCCACGCGCTTGCCGGGATCGGGATCACCAACCAGCGCGAGACGGTCGTCGCATGGGATCGGGCGACTGGCCAGCCGCTGCACCGCGCGCTGGTCTGGCAGGACCGTCGCACCGCCGGCCGCTGCGACGAGCTGCGCGCGGCCGGGCACGAGCCCCTCGTTCGCGAGCGGACCGGGCTCGTGCTCGACCCGTACTTCTCGGGGACGAAGATCGAGTGGCTGATCCGCCACGGCGGCGTCGATCCCGCGCGGGCCGCGTTCGGCACCGTCGACTCGTGGCTGGTCCACAAGCTGTGCGGCCGCCACGCGACCGACTACTCGAACGCGTCGCGGACGCTGCTGTTCGACATCGCGAAGCTGGCCTGGGACCCGGAGCTGTGCGAGCTGCTCGGGATACCGATCGAGAGCCTCCCAGAGCCGTGCCCGAGCGCGCACGTCTATGGCACCACGTCCGAGTTCGGCGGGTCGGTTCCGGTCGCCGGGATCGCCGGCGACCAGCAGGCAGCGCTCTACGGTCAAGGTTGCCATGCGCCCGGCCTCGGCAAGAACACCTATGGCACCGGCAGCTTCGTGCTGCTCAACGCGGGCGAGTCGCCGCCGGCGCCGGAGGAGGGACTGCTGACCACCGTTGCCTGGGGCGTCGACCGCCGCGTCGACTACGCGCTCGAGGCGGCGATCTTCGTGACCGGCGCCGCCGTCCAGTGGCTGCGCGACGGGCTCGGGATCATCCGCGCCGCCGCCGAGACCGAGGAGCTCGCGCGCTCGCTCGACGGCAACGACGGCGTCTACCTCGTGCCCGCCTTCACCGGCCTCGGCTCGCCGCACTGGGACCCCTACGCGCGCGGCACGATCGTCGGCCTGACGCGCGGCACCGGTCGCGCCCACCTCGCGCGCGCCACGCTCGAGGCGATCGCCTACCAGACCGTCGATGCCGTACGGGCGATGGAGGAAGCTTCGGGGATCGCCTTCGCCGAGCTGAAGGCCGACGGCGGCGCCGTCCACAACTCCTGGCTGATGCGCTTCCAGGCCGACGTGCTGGGCGTTCCGGTGATCGTCCCGGAGGTCTCGGAGACGACGGCGCTCGGCGCCGCGTATCTTGCCGGCGTGGCCACAGGTACCTGGAGCCAGTCCGACGTCCGCTCGATGTGGCGCGAGGCAGCGCGCTACGAGCCGCGGATGCCGGCCGCCCAGCGCGACGAGCTGCTTGCCGGTTGGCGCCGCGCGCTCGACCGCTCGCGTGGATGGGCGGACGGCTGATGGCCGACCTCAAGATCAAGGAGCAGGTCTACAAGGACCCGCGTCCCAAGGAAGCCTTCGACCACTTCCATGCGCGCACGCGCGGCCACCGGCCGAACTGGGTCTACGAGGCAGTGCGTGTCGTCCTGACGCCCTATCTGCTCGGCTTCTTCCGCACGCGGGCGTTCGACACGACCAACGTCCCGGCCGACGGGCCTTGCATCCTCGCGCCGAACCACTTCTCGTTCCTCGACCACTTCTTCCTCGCCGTCTACCTGCGTCGCAAGGTGCACTTCATGGCGAAGTCCCAGCTGTTCACGTTCCCGCTCTGGCTGATCTACAAGTACGGCGGCGTGTTCCCGGTCCGCCGCGGCCATCACGACGACGAAGCGTTCGTGACCGCCAAGGCGATCCTCGCCCGCGGCGACATCATCGTCATGTACCTGGAGGGCGGCCGCTCGCGCACCGGCGAGCTCGGCACCCCGCGGCCCGGCGTCGGCAAGCTAGCGCTCGAGACCGGCGTCCCGGTCGTCCCGGTGGCGATCATCGGGTCGGAGAAGACGCGCAACTGGAAGCGCGGCCAGTTCCCGAAGGTCAGCGTCCGCTTCGGCGAGCCGGTCCAGTTCGACCAGTTGGACGACGAGCCGACGCGGGAGCAGGCGCAGTACGCCTCAGAGCAGGTCTTCGAGCGCATCCGCGGCCTTTGGGCCGACGCGCGCAAGCTCGGTAGATAGTCCCCAGGGCTACTGGTAGACGGCGTCGAGCCGGCGCGAGGCGGCCATGTCGTGGCCAGGGACCACGAGGGCATCCGGGTTCTGCTCGAGGTACAGCTGGATCTCGCGCAGCGAGCGGCGGAAGCGGTGCTCGTCGTCCATCTTGTAGGGCAGCGCCGTGTCGGCGATCGTCCGCCGCGTGTAGGCGGCGTCGGAGGTCAGCAGCACGTCGCGCTCAGAGAGCCGGAGGATCACCGAGCAGTGGCCGGCGGTGTGGCCGGGCGTGAAGACGACGCGCACGCTGCCGTCGCCGAACAGGTCCAGGGAGCGGCCGAAGCTGGCGAACGAGTCGGCGGCCTCGCTCTCGAAGTCGAGCAGCCGGTAGTCGAAGGCGTGGTCGAACTGGCGCTTGATGTAGCCGTCGGTCGCGCCGCCCCCGGCCGCGGCCTCCCACTCGGCCGAGCTGACGACGAACGTCGCGTCGGGAAACTGGGCGATCCCGCTGGCGTGGTCGGCGTGCAGGTGGGTCAGCAAGACGGTGCCGATGGCGTTCGGGTCGACCCCACGCTTGCGCAGCTGGCCCGGGACCGCCTGCTCGGTGTCCATCCGCAGGTCCTTGAAGACCAGGCCGCCGAGCCGGCCCATCCCCTGGCGCGGGTCGACCGCGACTGCGGCGTGGAAGCCGGTGTCGATCAGCACCAGCCCAGCGCCCGGGTGCTCGACCAGGAACGCTTGCACCGGGATCTCGGGCCAGTCGTCCTGGGACACGCCGACTCCGAGTGCGCGCAGCGGCGCGAGTCGGCCCTCGCCGCGGTGGATCATTCCCGGTGGCGCGATCATCCGCGCGCACAGCAGGGGGTGGAGCCGGACCGTCGCCCCCTCGCGCCCGCCGGGCAGCGGCAGCTGCGCCGGCCGTGGCTCTGCCGCCGTGGCCATCGGAGCAATCTAGCCGTTGGCGGTACGCTGCGCCGCGCCTATGCCCTCGGAGATCTTCAAGCCGGACCTACTCGCCGGGCAGGTCGCGCTGGTCAGTGGCGGCGGTTCCGGGTTCGGCCGTCGTGTGGCGATCGAGTTGACCTCGCTCGGCGCCCAGGTCGTCGTCTGTGGCCGCCGCGCCGAGCCGCTCGAGGAGACCGTCGCGCTCTGCGCCGACGGCCGCTGCTCCGCGCGCGTCTGCGACATCCGCGAGGAGGACCAGGTCGAGGCGCTCGTCGACTCGGTGCTCGCCGACCACGCCAGGATCGACCTGCTCGTCAACAACGCGGGCGGCCAGTTCCTGACGCCGGCCGAGGACATCACGCCGAAGGGCTTCCGCACGGTGATCCGGCTCAACGTCGAGGGCACCTGGCTGATGACCCATGCCGTCGCGACCAAGGCGATGATCCCGAGCGGCGCCGGCGGCAAGATCGTCAACGTCACGATCTCGCCGCACAATGGCCTGCCCGGCATGGCCCATTCGTCGGCTGCCCGAGCGGCTGTCGAGAATCTGACGCGCGTGCTGTCGATCGAGTGGTCGCGCTACGGGATCAAGCTCAACTCGATCGCCGCCGGGCAGTTCGGCACCGAGACGCTGCGCACCAAGTATCCGCAGGCCGTCGTGGATCACCTCGAGCAGACGATCCCGGCCGGCCGGCTCGGCACCGAGGAGGAGTTCGCCTGGGCGATCGCCTATCTCGCCTCGCCCGCCGGCGACTTCTACTCCGGCTCGATCCTGACGATGGACGGCGCGCGCGACAACTGGTTCGGCCGCTGGCCGCCCGGCACGATCGTCGACGACTCCGGCAAGCCGCTGGCCGAGCAGCGCCGGCCGGATCCGCCGCCGCGTCCATAGCTGGTCGATCCACGGTCAGTGGGTCGGAGGCGGGCAAGGCACAGGCGTTCTACCCACCGACTTCGGCGGCTATCGCCTGGGGGCCGTCCTCGGTCTTGCCGAGGCCCTCGGACCCGGCGCCGATCAGCACCGCCATCTTGCCCAGGTGCTTGTTCTCGCGCATCAGCTGATGCGCATCGGCGAGACCGTCGAAGCCGTAGGTCTTCCAGAGCACCGGGGAGATCTGGCCGGACTCGATCAGGCCGTTGGCCTTGTGGCACTGCCAGCCGTTGGCAAAGTGCGAGCCGATGATCTGCTTCTGCTTCATCCAGAGGTAGCGGACGTCGAAGTCGAGGTTGAAGCCCGTCGTCGCTGCGCAGATGACGACCTTGCCGAACGGCTTGACGGTAAGCACCGAGGTCGGGAAGGTCGCTTTGCCGACGTGCTCGAAGACGATGTTCGGAGCGTCGCCGAGGATCTCCTTGACGGCCTTTGCGAAGCGGCGCGACTCGCCGAAGCGGATCTTCTCCTCCTCTGGGGTCTCGCCCCCTTTGCGCATCATCCCCTCGAACTCGTTGCGATCGATCCAGCCGGTCGCGCCAAGCTCCTCGACGAGCTTGCCCTTCTCAGGCGACGAGACGACGCCCACGCAGTCGGCGCCCGCCAGCCTGCAGAGCTGGATGGCGAAGACGCCGAGGCCGCCGGCAGCGCCCCAGATCAACACCTTGTCGCCGGCCTGCATTCCACACTGGTCGATCAGCATCCGGTAGGCGGTGAAGTACCCGGCGGGGTAGCAGGACGCCTCCTCCCAGGTCAGGCTGCGCGGCTTGTGCAGCAGCTGCTGCGCCTGGCACTTCGCGAACTGCGCGAACGAGCCCCAAGTCGTCTCGTAGCCCCACGCGCGTTGGCTCGGCGCAGCCATCGGGTCGAGGCCATGGACCTCGGGGTCCTCGTATGAGGTGCGGTTGGAGTGCATGACGACCTCGTCGCCCGGCTTCCAGCGCGTGACGCCCTCGCCGACCTTCCAGACGATGCCCGATCCCTCCGACCCGCCGATGTGGTGTCCGTACTCGGGGTGATCTCCGTAGCCCATCACGGACACCGGTTGGCCGAGCGCTGCCCAGATGCCGTTGTAGTTGACGCCGGCCGCCATCACGCGCACGATCGCCTCGAGTGGACCTGGCTCCGGCACGTCGATCTCTTCGATGGCGAAGGCGTCCTGCGGCTCGCCGTAGCGCTCCTCGCGAATGACCCAGGCCGCCATCGTCGGGGGCAGTTCGCCGGGCTCGACATCGAGCCTGGTCGGGTCGGTGAGGTCGAGAGAAGACATCGCTGATTCCTCCGCTTTCCGCCTTGGGCCGTTCTATGCCGGAATGCGCCGACACTACCGGAGACATGGACGGCTACGAAAGAGGCAACCGACATGCCCGGCATCTAAGGCGATGCCGGCACGCCCGCGGTGAGGAACGCCTCGACGGCGGCCGTCGTCTCGACCGGGGACTCCCAGAGGACGTTGTGGCCGTTGGGGACGGTCGCGACCTTCAGCAGCGAGCCGAGGGCCTCGCGGTAGCGGCGAATCTGATCGCGACCATCTTGCAGCGGCACCATCGCGGCGACCATCAAGGTCGGCAGCTCGGCGATCGGCGGGGCGGGGCGGGCCATCTCGCTCCAAGCGACGACGACCGCGCTCGGGCAGAAGCTGAAGCGGAACCGTCCGTCCGCGCCGCGCTCGACGTCGTCCTCGACGTACGCGGCGACGACCTCCTCGGGCGCGGCGACGATCGTGTCGGACGCCAGCAGGGCGTTGGTCGCGCCGGCCACCGTCGCGAAGCTCCAGTCGAGGCGGTCCAGCTCGGCGCGGTGCAGGGCGCGATCCGGTGGCACGTAGAGGCCGGCGTCGAGCAGCGCGAGCCGGCTGACCCGCTCGGGCGCGCGGTTGGCCAGCGTGGCGATCAGGCGCGCGCCGAAGCTGTGGGCGACTAAGGCGGCGCGCTCGATGCCGAGCGCATCGATCGTCTCGACGAGGTCGGCGACGTGCGTGTCGATGTCCCACGGCGGCTCCTTGCCGGACTGACCGTGGCCGCGCAGGTCGACGGACACGACGTAGCGGCCGCCCTGTACGAGCTGTCGGGCGAGCGGCTCGAAGATTCCGCCGTGCTGGTTGAGGCCGTGCACGCAGACCACCGCGTCCGCCGCCGAGCCGCCCCAGGTGCGTGTGTGCAATCGCACGGCGGGCAGCCTAGGGGAACCGCGTCGGGGGTGTGAGGGCAATGGCGCTGGCGACCAGTCCGTCGGCGGCCAGCCAGCGTCCTGTCAGCTCGGTCAGGGGCCGTCCCGCGACGAGCGGACCGGGAACGAGCAGGCGCGCGTCGAACGTGCCGGCCTCGCGGTCGACCGTCACGATCGCGTCCTCGAAGCCGAGCCAGCTGCGGGCGAGCGGGAACCACGTCTTGTAGACCGCCTCCTTGGCGCTGAAAAGCAGGCGATCCCAGTGGATTCCCGGCGCCTGGCGCGCCAGCTCGCGCAGCGCCGGGCGCTCCTCCGGCCGGGCGATGTCGCCCAGCAGGCCGTCGGGCAGCGGGGCGTTGGGCTCGGCGTCGATGCCGATCGAGAGGAAGTCCGTCGCGTGGGCGATGGCGCAGGCGCGGTAGCCGTCGCAGTGGGTGATGCTCCCCACGACGCCGTCGGCCCAGCTCGGCTCGCCCTTGGCGCCGGGCACGACTGGCTCAGCCGAGACTCCGAGCTGTGCGTAGGCGGTACGCGAGAGCGCGCGGACGGTCGTGAACTCGCGGCGGCGCTTCTCGACGGCCCGTCCGAGCGCTGCCGCCTCGGCGGGGAAGAGGTCGACGTCGCGGTCGTCGCTGGCCTCGACGGCGACCACGCCGTCCGGTAGGAGTCGGTCGATCATGCGGCCTCCAGCTCGAGCACGGGGCGCAGCGGATTGCGTACGACGGAAGGCAGGACGCGTTCGCGGAAGGCTCGCTCGCGCGGGTAGCCGAGCGAGACCTCCTCGAACCGCACGCCGTCGTGCCACGTGGTCCGCGGGATGTGCAGGTGCCCGTAGACGACCGCCTTCGCCTGGAAGCGGACGTGCCAGTCGGCGGTCCGCGTCGTTCCGCACCATTGGGCGAACTCGGGGTGGCGCAGGCTGCGGGTCGGCGCCTCGATCAGCGGGAAGTGGTTGACCAGCACCGTCGGGATGCCGGGCCGACACTCCGCCAGCCGCCGCTCGGTCTCCACTACGCGCGCGTGGCACCAGTCCTCGCGTGACGGGAAAGGATCGGCGGCGAGCAGGAACTCGTCGACGCAGACGACGCCGGCGTCGTAGGCACGGCGCAGCGCCCCGGCTTTCGTGGACGCGACGTTGCGACCGAAGCTGTAGTCGTAGAGCAGGAACAGCGGCGCGATCGTGATCGGACCGCCGGCGCCTTGCCAAACGGGATAGGGGTCCTCGGGCGTCACGACGCCGAGCGCGCGGCAGGTCTCGACGAGGCGGCGGTAGCGGCGTTCGCCGCGCAGCTCCGGAGGGTCGTCGCGCTGTGCCAGCAGCTCGTGGTTGCCAGGTACCCAGATGACCTTCGCGAAGCGCTCGCGCAACAGGCCGAGCGCCCACTGGACGTCCTCGAGTCCGTCGCCGACGTCGCCGCAGACGATCAGCCAGTCGCGATCGGACCGCGGCGCCAGCTGTTCGACGAGGCGCCGGTTGTCGGCATGGTTGACGTGCAGATCGCTGATCGCGAACAGCGTGCCGCTGTCGCCGGCGATGGGGCCGGTCAACGCGACGACCGACCGCGGCCGATCGTGGACAGCGCCCAGATCAGCCGCCCACGTGTCTCGCCCGAACCGATCACCTCGTCGACGAAGCCGCTGCTGGCGGCGACGTCGGCGGATAGGTGCCGGCTGGCGTACTCGGCTTCGAGCGCGTCGCGGGCGGCGATCGGATCGTCGGCAGCCGCCAGATCGCGCCGGTTGACGATCCCGACGGCCGAACGCGCCCCCATCACGCCGAGCTGGGCGCCGGGCCAGGCGAACACCATATCTGCGCCCAGGTCCTTGGAGTTCATCGTGATGTAGGCGCCGCCGTAGGCTTTGCGCAGTACGACCGTGACGCGCGCCACCGTCGCGGCGGCGAACGCGCGAACGAGTGTGGCGCCGAAGCGGATCACGCCCGCCTGCTCCTGGTGCGCGCCGGGCATGAACCCGGGTGTGTCGACGAGCACGACGAGCGGGATGCCGTAGCGGTCACAGGTCGCGACGAAGCGCGCGCCTTTTTGCGCGGAAGCCGCGTCGAGAACGCCGCCTGCGTAGCGCGGTTGGTTGGCGATCACCCCGACGGGGCGCCCGTCCAGCCGGGCTAGGCCGGTCACGAGATTGCGTGCCCAGCGTGGCGCCAGCTCGAGCAGCGAACCGCCGTCGACGATGCCCGCGATCGCGGTGCGGACGTCGTAGGTCTTGCGCGGGTCGTCTGGGACCACCGCGCCCGGATCGGGCAGCTCGGGCTCGACCTCCATGGTGCGTGGCAGCTCGTCGTCGGCATGCGAGGGCAGGTAGCGCAGCAGCGACCTGGCGAAGGCGGCGGCGGCCTGGTTGTCCGCCACGACCGCGTCGCAGACCCCGTTGCGCTCGTGCACGCGCGGGCCGCCGAGGCAGTCCACGCCGATCTCCTCGCCTGTGACCTCGCGCACGACTGAAGGTCCGGTGAGGAACATCGCGGCTTCGCGCGTCATCGCGACGAAGTCGGTCAGGGCGGGGGAGTAGCAGCCGCCGCCGGCCGAGACTCCGCCGACGATCGAGATCTGCGGGACGACTCCCGAGAGCTGGACGTTGCGGCGAAATATGCGGCTGTAGCCAGCCAGCGCGGCGACGCCTTCCTGCAGCCGGGCGCCGCCGGACTCGACGAAGGCGACGACCGGGATTCGCGAGCGGTCCGCGAGCTGCAACACGCGATCGATCGTGTCTGCGTGCGCAGTCCCCAGCGATCCGGCGAGGAAGCCGACGTCCTGCGCGTAGCATGCGATCGGTCGGCCGTCGACCGCGCCGAGGCCGCCGATGACGCCGTCGCCGTCGCGCGCGCCCTCGTCCATCTGAGGCGATCTGACGCGCGAGCGAATCGCCTCGAAGGAGCCGCCGTCACAGAGCGACTCCAGCCGCTCGCGCGGCCCAAGGCGCTGCTCGGCCTCTGCCGCAATGCCCATGCTCATATGCATTCACTCCGAGACACGGTTATGACCGCCGATGTCGATCTCAGGTCACCGTCGGCCGGGTGGTCTTCGGGGTCGTGATCGCCTGGCCCCAGGAACCATTTAGGGCGATCATCGCAGACGGCGGCAGAGACCGCAAACGCTTGCGGCTCCAATCCGTGCAGAGGCCGTTTGGGGCTTGACAGTGCGGGTTGGCCCGTGAGAAGGTGCCCCGCGCGCTTCCAGAGACGAGGGTAACTCTGATTGGCGCGAGAGCCGGCTTCCGGCCAAAGATCGACCTTGAGCTACGCAACCAATAGCGCTACCCGCGCGGTCCTCGCCGCGTATCGTCGAGTGCCCAAGCGAATCGGGGCTCAGGGTAAGAACTCCATAGCGCATACACCGTCTTACTCGGTCTGCATGGGGTTGGGGAAGCAGCGTGGCTGACGGCTCCGCGATCGCCATCGTCGGCGTTGCCTGCCGACTGCCCCAAGCCGGGACGACGGAGATGTTCTGGCGGCTGCTCAGAGACGGGCGCAGCGGGGTCGTGGAGACGCCGCGGGGTCGGTGGGAGACGGCCGGGGCGGTAGCCGACGACGCCGATCCCGGACTCCGCTACGGCGGGTTCCTCGAGGACGTCGATCGCTTCGACGCCGGCTTCTTCGGGATCTCGCCGCGCGAGGCGGCGGCGATGGACCCCCAGCAGCGGCTGATGCTCGAGTTGAGCTGGGAGGCGCTGGAGGACGCCGGCATCCTGCCGGGATCGCTCGAGGGCGAGCCGGCCGGCGTGTTCGTCGGGGCGATTGCCGGTGACTACCAGCAGCTCCAGCAAGGCGCGATCACACGGCACACGCTCACCGGCACCCAGCGCGGCATCATCGCCAACAGGGTCTCTTACCTGCTCGGACTGCGCGGACCGAGCCTCGTCGTGGACGCGGGCCAGGCATCGGGGTTGGTCGCGGTGCATCTGGCATGCGAGAGCCTGCGGCGGGGCGAGTCGAAGCTCGCGCTTGCGGGGGGGGTGCACCTCAACCTGCTGCGCGATGGCGCCGTCGCCGCTTCGCGGTTCGGCGGCCTGTCGCCCGACGGACGCTGCTACGCCTTCGACGCCCGCGCGAACGGCTTCGTCAAAGGAGAGGGCGGCGGCGTCGTCGCGCTCAAGCCGCTCGCCGACGCGATCGCCGACGGCGACTCGATCTACTGCACGATCCGCGGCGGCGCAGTCAACAACGACGGACCGAGCGAGAGCCTCACGGTGCCGAGCGAAATGGCGCAGGCAGAGGCGATCAGGCTTGCCTGCCGCCGCGCCCGGGTCGCTCGTCGTGACGTTCAGTACGTCGAGCTCCACGGCACGGGGACGCGCCGTGGCGACCCGATCGAGGCCGCCGCGCTCGGCTCGGTGCTCGGCGTCGCCCGGTCGCCGGAGGATCCGCTGCTGGTGGGCTCGGCGAAGACGAACGTCGGCCACCTCGAGGGTGCTGCCGGGATCGTCGGACTGATCAAGACCGCGCTCGCGATCAGCAAGCGCGAGCTGCCGCCGAGCCTCAACTTCGAGCAGCCCAACCCCGACATCCCGCTCGACGCCCTTGGCCTGCGCGTCCACACGAAGCTGGCGCCTTGGCCGCACGAGGACCGGCCGTTGATCGCCGGCGTCAGCTCGTTCGGGGTCGGCGGAACCAATTGCCACGTCGTCGTGGAGGAGGGTCCGGGACAGCCGGCGCGCGACGAGGCCGACGACTCCGGTAGCCGCGCGTCGGTTGCTCCGTGGGTTCTCTCCGCGCGAACCGCCCCCGCCTTGGCGGCCCAGGCACGACGGCTGCGTGCCCGCCTGGAGTCGGCGCCGGACTTCGATCCGGTCGACGTCGGCGTGACGCTCGCGACGACGCGGACGACCTTCGAGCACCGTGCGGTGGTCATCGGCGATCGCGACGAGCTGCTCGCGGGTCTCGAGGCAGTCGATCGCGGTCAGCCCGGTCCAGGTGTCAACACGGCGCGCGCGGTCGCGGCCGAGCAGCCGGTCTTCCTGTTCCCCGGTCAGGGTGCCCAGTGGCCTGGCATGGCGCTCGAGCTGTTCGCCGACGCGCCGGTCTTCGCGGACCAGATGCGGGCGTGCGAGTCCGCGCTGTCCAAGTTCGTCGACTGGTCGCTCGAAGAGGTGCTGCGCGCGGCTCCCGGCGCGCCGCCGCTCGATCGAGTCGACGTCGTGCAACCGGTGCTGTTCGCTGTGATGGTCTCGCTCGCCGCGCTGTGGCGGTCGTATGGCGTCGAGCCGGCGGCCGTCGTCGGACATTCCCAGGGCGAGGTCGCGGCGGCGCACGTCGCGGGCGGTCTGTCGCTCGACGACGCGGCGTGCGTCGTCGCCTCGCGCAGCCTTGCGCTGAGACGGCTCGCCGGACGCGGTGCAATGGCCGCGGTCGGCCTGCCGGCCGACGAGCTGGAGCGACGGCTCGCCGAGCACGACGGCAAGCTCGGGTTGGCCGCGCGCAACGGCCCGTCGTCGCAGGTGGTCTCGGGCGATCCAGAGGCGCTCTCGGCGTTCGTGGACCGTTGCGCCGCAGACGGCGTGCGAGCGCGCGAGGTCGCGGTCGACTACGCCGGCCATTCGCCCCAGGTCGATGAGATCCGCGACGAGCTGCTCGAGTCGCTCGCGTCGATCGAGCCGCTCAGCGGGCAGGTTCCCTTCTACTCGACGGTAACCGGCGAGCTGCTGGACACCGCCGAGCTGGACGCCGGCTACTGGTTCCGCAACGCTCGCGAGACGGTGCTGCTCGAGCCCGTCGTGCGCGGGCTGCTCGACGCCGGCGAGGGTGCGCTGCTGGAGATCAGCCCGCACCCGGTGCTCACGGTCGCGGTCGAGGAGACGGCGGAGGCGACCGTCGCCGAGCCCGAGGACGTCGCGGTGCTCTCGACGTTGCGGCGCGACGAGGGGGGACTCGCCCGCTTCCTCGACTCCCTGGCTCGCGCCCACGTCCACGGTTGCAAGGTCGATTGGGGCGCGTTCTTCGAAGGCGCGGGCGGGCGGCGAGTCGCGCTTCCGACCTATCCCTTCCAGCGCGAGCGCCACTGGCTCGAGGACTCCGCCGGGGTCGCCGCGATCGCCGAGCCGGAGTCGGCCGGTGACGAGCCGCGGCAGGAGGCCGACGCGCCCGGGGACGGCGGCGCAGGCCACGCCCGCTTCGCCGAGCGCATCGCCGAGCTGCCGGAGCGCGAGCGCATGCGGATGGTGCTCGACCTCGTCAGAGCGGAGGTCGCCGCCGTGCTCGGCCACCACGCTCCCGAGGCCGTTCCGCCGCGGACCGCCTTCAAGGAGCTCGGCTTCGACTCCCCGGCGGCGGTCGAGCTGCGCAACCGGCTGCGTACCGCGACCGGACTGCGGTTGCCGACCACCGTCGTCTTCAACCGCTCGACCTGCGCCGCCCTCGCCGAGTACCTGCTCGCCGAGGCGACGGGCGCCGGGCAGGGTGAGCGGTCTGCGGCTGTCGCGGCGGTCGACGAGCCGATCGCGATCGTCGGGATGAGCTGCCGCTACCCCGGCGGCGTGCACTCGCCGGGCGCGCTGTGGGATCTGGTCGCGAACGGCCGCGACGCGATCTCGGAGTTCCCTTCGGACCGCGGCTGGGACCTGGAGCGTCTCTACGACTCGCGGCGCGAGCAGAGCGGCACGAGCTACGTTCGCGAAGGCGGTTTCGTCCACGACGCGGGCGAGTTCGACGCGGCGTTCTTCGGGATCGGCCCGCGCGAGGCGCTCGCGATGGATCCCCAGCAGCGGCTGCTGCTGGAGTCCGCCTGGGAGGCGCTCGAGAGTGCCGGCATCGACCCGCTCTCGCTCGCCGGCAGCGAGACCGGGGTCTTCGCCGGCGTCAGCGGCCAGGAGTACGCGGCCGCGGCGCGCGGGCGCGCCGACCTCGAGGGCTACCGGCTGACAGGGGCCGCTAATAGCGTGGCGTCGGGCCGCGTGGCCTATCACCTCGGTCTCGAAGGCCCGGCGGTGACGGTCGACACGGCGTGCTCGGCGTCGCTGGTCGCGCTTCATCTCGCCTGCCAGTCGCTGCGCCAGGGCGAGTGCACGCTGGCGCTCGCCGGCGGTGCGACCGTGCTGGCGAGCCCGGACATGTTCGTCGAGTTCAGCCGCCAGGGCGGGCTCGCGCGCGACGGGCGCTGCAAGCCCTTCGCCGAGGCGGCGGACGGCACCGGCTGGTCCGAGGGCGTCGGCGTCTTGACGCTCGAGCGACTCTCGGACGCGCGCCGCAACGGCCACGAGGTGCTCGCCGTCGTCGCTGGCAGCGCGATCAACCAGGACGGTGCGAGCAACGGCCTGACCGCCCCGAGCGGTCTCGCCCAGCAGCGGGTGATCCACCGCGCGCTGGCGGCCGCCGGCGTATCGCCGGCTGAGGTCGACGCGGTCGAGGCGCACGGGACCGGGACGACGCTCGGCGATCCGATCGAGGCCGATGCCCTGATCGCGACCTACGGGCAGCAGCGGCCCGACGGGCCGCTGCGGCTCGGGTCGATCAAGTCGAACATCGGTCACGCCCAGGCGGCGGCCGGGGTCGCGGGCGTGATCAAGATGGTGATGGCGATGCGCCACGACGTGCTGCCGCGCACGCTTCACGTCGACGCTCCGACCACGAACGCGGAGTGGTCGGCCGGTCAGGTCGAGCTGCTGACCGAGGCGGTCGAGTGGCCGCGCGGCGATCGTCCGCGGCGAGCCGGCGTGTCGTCGTTCGGGATCAGCGGAACGAACGCGCACGTCGTGCTGGAGGACGGGCCCGCGCTCGAAATCGAGGACCGCGACGCTCCGGTGGAGCGCAGCGACGGACCGGTTCCACTCGTGCTGGCCGCGGCGAGCGAGCCGGCGCTGCGCGATCAGGCTGGCAGGCTGGCCGCACAGCTCGAGGCGCGGCCCGAGCTCGACCCGGTCGACGTCGGCTTCTCGTTGGCGGCCGGACGGGCACGGCTGGAGCACCGGGCCGTGGCGATCGGCTCCGACCGCGACGAGCTGCTCAGCGGGTTGGACGCGCTGGTAGCCGGTACGGGGTCCGAGCGCGTGGTGGCGGGCCGGGCCGGCGGCGGTGAGGTCGTGTTCGTGTTCCCCGGCCAGGGCCCGCAGTGGGCTGGGATGGGGCTGGCGCTGATGGAGTCGTCGCCGGTCTTCGCGGCGGCCTTCCGGTCCGCAGCTGACGCGGTCGAGCAGTTCGTCGACTGGTCGGTCGAGGACGTCCTGCGCGAGCGTGGCGGAGCACCGTCGCTGGAGCGCGTCGACGTCGTCCAGCCGGCGCTGTTCGCGGTGTCGGTGGCGCTGGCGGAGCTCTGGCGGTCGTTCGGAGTGCGGCCCGCGGCCGTGGTCGGTCACTCACAGGGCGAGATCGCGGCGGCGTGCGTTGCCGGGGCGCTGACGCTGGAGGACGCGGCGCTTGTAGTGACGCTGCGCAGCCAGGCGCTGACGGAGATCGCCGGCGATGGCGGAATGGTGTCGGTCGCGGCGACGGTCGACGAGGTCGAGACGCTGGTCGGGCGTTGGGACGGGGCGATCTCGGTCGCGGCGGTCAACGGCCCGCGCTCGGTGGTGGTGTCGGGAGGCGCCGGCCCGCTCGACGAGCTGGTGGCGACGTGCGAGGCCGATGGGGTCTGGGCGCGGCGAATCGCCGTGGACTACGCATCGCACTCCGCGGCGGTCGAGGCGATTCGCGAGCGGCTGCTCACCGACTTGGCGCCGATCCAGCCGCGCTCGACAGACGTCGGATTCATGTCGGCGGTCGCCGGCGGGCCGGTCGACACCGGCGAGCTCGACGCGGAGTACTGGTACCGCAACCTGCGCGAGACGGTGCGCTTCGAATCCGCCACGCGCGCGCTGCTGGCCGACGGCTACGCGACGTTCGTCGAGGTCAGCCCGCACCCGGTCATGACGATGGCGGTGCAGGAGACCGCGGAGGCTGCGGGGCACGATCCCGACGCCGTCGCGGCGGTCGGTTCGCTGCGCCGTGACGACGGGGATCTCGACCGCTTCGTCAGCTCGCTCGCCGAGGCGCACGTCAACGGCGCGGAGGTCGACTGGCTCGCGCTGTTCGAGGAGCAGCGGCCGCGGCGTGTCGACCTGCCCACCTACGCCTTTCAGCGCAAGCGCTTCTGGCTGGCGTCGAACGGTGCCGCTGGCGCCGACGTGCGCTCGGCCGGCCTGTCGCCGGCCGACCATCCGCTATTGGGCGCGTCGACCGCGCTGGCCGGAGAGCAGGGCCGCCTGTTCACCGGTCGCCTGTCGCTGGAGACGCACCCTTGGTTGGCCGATCACGTCGTGCTCGACGTCGTGCTCGCGCCGGGCGCGTTGCTGCTGGAGCTCGCGTCGAGCGCCGCCGGCGAGGTCGACGGCGGCGTCGTCGAGGACTTGACGCTCGAGGCTCCGCTGGTGCTGCCCGAGCGCGGCGCGGTGCGGATCCAGGTCTGGATCGGCGAGCCCGATACTGAGCTGCGCCGCGACATCTCGGTGCACTCGCGTCCTGAGGCTGTCGCCGGCGACGGTGACGACCGTGAGTGGGTCCGCCATGCGACGGGATCGCTAGGAGTCGCCCGTGGAGACGCGGTCGCGGCTCCGGACGAGCTGACCGGACAGTGGCCGCCCGCCGACGCCGAGCCAATCGACGTCGACGACCTCTACGACCGGCTCGGCGCGATCGGGTTCGGCTACGGCCCCGCGTTCCAGGGATTGCGGGCGGCATGGCGGCGCGGCGACGAGGTGTTCGCCGAGGTCGAGCTGGCCGAGGAGCAGGCGCAGCAGGCCGGCGGCTACGGCATCCATCCCGCGCTGCTCGACTCGGCCCTGCACGCGGGGCTCGTCGAAGCCGCCGCCGCCGAAGAGCCACGACTTCCGTTCGCCTGGGCCGGAGCACGGTTGGAGGCATCCGGCGCGACGTCGCTGCGGGTCCACGCGCGGGTCTCCGCCGACGCCATATCGCGGGTCGTCGCGATCGACGAGCGCGGCGCCGTCGCGCTGTCGGTCGAGAGCCTTGCGCTGCGGCCCGTCGACCGGGCTGCACTTGGTGAGACCGACGGCGTCGAGGACTCGCTGTACGAGATCGAGTGGGTCGCGCTGCCGTCGGCTGCGGCCGAAGTCGGTGGGCGCGAGATCGCGGTGCTCGGGGATCTCGAGCTGCCCGGCGTGGAAGCCGCGCGATATCTCGACCTCGCCGCGTTGCGGTCGGCGCTCGACGAGGGGGCGTCAGCGCCGGAGATCGTGGTCGCGGCGGCTGGCATCGAGTCCGATCGCACCGAGCTCGTCACTGCGGTTCGGAGTGACACGGCTGCCGCACTGGAGCTGGCGCAGGAGTGGCTGGCCGAGGACCGGCTCGCCGACTCGCGGTTGGCGCTGGTCTCCCACGGCGGGGTCTCGGTCGGTGGCGAGGCCCCCGATCTGACCGGCTCCGCTCTTTGGGGCCTGGTGCGGTCGGCGCAGTCCGAGCATCCGGACCGCTTCCAGCTGGTCGACGTCGACGGGTCCGCCGGATCGCTGAAGGCGCTGGGATCGATCGTGGCCGGCGGCGAACCGCAGGTGGCGCTGCGCGGCAGCGAGATCCTGGTTCCGCGGCTGGGCCGCTTGGAGGCGGAGGCCGAGGACGGTTCGCCGTTCGTCGCCGACGCGGGAACGGTCCTGATCACCGGCGGTACCGGTGGCCTGGGAGCGCTGATCGCGCGTCGCCTCGTCGGAGAGCGGGGCGTCGAGAGCTTGCTGCTGGTGAGCCGTCGCGGCGCCGCGGCCGAGGGCGCGGCGGAGCTGGTCGGCGACTTGGAGCGGGCCGGCTGCGTCGTTCGAGTCGAGGCCTGCGACGTCGCGGATCGCGGCGCGCTGGAGCGGTTGATCGCCACGGTCGCGCCGGGGCGGCCGCTGCGCGGAGTGGTGCACGCGGCCGGCGTGCTCGACGACGCCACGGTCGAGCGGCTGACCACCGAGCAGCTCGACGCCGTGATGGCGCCGAAGGTCGATGCGGCGTGGCACTTGCACGAGCTGACCGCCGACCTCGAGCTGGACCGCTTCGATCTGTTCTCCTCGGTGGCGGGGACGTTCGGCAACCCCGGGCAGGCCAACTACGCGGCCGCCAACGCCTTCCTCGACGGGCTCGCGGCTCGGCGCCGCGCCGAGGGCCTGCCGGCCCTCTCGCTGGCGTGGGGACTTTGGGACCAGGCCTCGGGCATGACCGGCGAGCTGAGCGAGGTCGACCGCGCGCGGCTGGCGACGTTCGGGCCGCCGATCGCCGAGGCCGACGGACTCGACCTCTACGACCGCGCACGCTCGATCGGCCGTTCGTCCGTGGTGCCGGTCCAGCTCGACTCGAGCGCGTTGCGGGCACTCGCCCAGGCCGGCACGCTGCCCGCGATCCTTGGCGGGCTGGTGCGGATGCCGTCCCGCCGTGCCGCGGATCGCAACGGCGGCGCGCTGGCGCGGCGGCTGGCCGTCACGCCCGAGAGCGAGTGGGACGCGGTCACGCTGGAGCTCGTGCGCGAGCAGGTCGCCGAGGTGCTCGGCCACGAGTCTGCCGACGAGGTCGATTCCGAGCGGGCGTTCAAGGAGCTCGGCTTCGATTCGCTCGCGTCGGTCGAGTTGCGCAACCGGTTGGGGCAGCTCGCCGGATTGAGGTTGCCGGCGACCTTGGTGTTCGACCATCCGACCCCGGCGGCGGTTGCCGTGTCGCTGCGCGAGCGAGTGTTGGGCGACGGTGGGGCTCGCGCTGTCGCGACGGTACGGCGATCGCGCGTCGACGAGCCGGTCGCGATCGTCGGGATGAGCTGTCGGTTCCCCGGTGGGGTGGGATCCGCGGAGGAGCTGTGGGAGCTGATCGCCGACGGCGCCGACGCGATCTCGGGCTTTCCGACCGACCGTGGCTGGGATCTGGAGCAGCTTCACGATCTCGATCCCGACGAGCCGGGGAAGACCTATTCGCTCGAGGGCGGGTTCCTCCACGACGGCGCGCTCTTCGACGCCGGCTTCTTCGGCGTCACGCCACGCGAGGCGCTGGCGATGGACCCCCAGCAACGGCTGCTGCTGGAGGGCGCGTGGGAGGCGTTCGAGGACGCCGGGATCGATCCGCAGTCGTTGCGCGGCTCGGACACGGGCGTGTTCGCCGGTGTGATGTACCACGAGTACGGCGCCGACCTGTGGTCTGCCGGTGAGGGCTCGGGGCTGGAGGGCTATGCGTCGACCGGGAACGCCGGCAGCGTGGCGTCTGGCCGTGTCGCCTACGCGTTCGGGCTGGAGGGGCCCGCGGTCACCGTCGACACGGCTTGCTCGTCGTCCCTGGTGGCGTTGCACCTGGCCTGCCAAGCGTTGCGTGGCGGTGAGTGCTCGCTCGCGCTCGCCGGCGGGGCGACCTTGATGTCGACGCCGCGGACCTACGTCGAGTTCAGCCGTCAGCGGGGGCTGTCGCCGAACGGGCGTTGCAAGGCGTTCTCGGGCGCCGCCGATGGCGTGGCGTTGTCGGAGGGCTCCGGGTTGGTCGTGCTCGAGCGGTTGTCCGACGCGCGGCGCAATGGCCATCAGGTGCTGGCGGTCGTGGCGGGCAGCGCGGTCAACCAGGACGGCGCGAGCAATGGGTTGACAGCGCCGAACGGTCCGTCGCAGGAGCGCGTGATCGACCGAGCGCTCGCCAGCGCGGGCTTGTCGCCGTCGGACGTGGACGTCGTGGAGGGCCACGGGACCGGGACGACGCTCGGCGATCCGATCGAGGCGCAGGCGCTGCTCGCGACCTACGGCCAGGAGCGGGCGAACGGCCCGTTGCGGCTTGGTTCGATCAAGTCGAACATCGGCCATACGCAGGCGGCCGCCGGCGTCGCCGGAGTGATGAAGATGGTGCTGGCGATGCGGCATGGCATGTTGCCGGCGACGCTGCACGTCGACGAGCCGTCGCCGCACGTCGACTGGTCGGCTGGCGACGTCGAGCTGCTGACAGCGCCGGCGGTATGGCTGGCTGGCGAGCGTCCCCGGCGAGCCGGGGTGTCGTCGTTCGGGATCAGCGGGACGAACGCGCATGTGATCTTGGAGGAGCCGTTGGCCGATGCGGCGGCGCCGGGCACCGGCCAGTCGCTCGTCGGGGCACCGGCACATGAGCTGCCGGCGGTCGCGTGGACGCTGTCGGCGAAGACCGACGGGGCGCTCCGCGAGGCCGCCGGCCGCCTGGCGGCGCGTGTCGAGGCCGGCGGGTTGGCGGTCGAGGACGTCGGATTGTCGCTCGCCGGCCGCGCGTCGCTGGAGCGGCGTGCCGTGGTGGTTGGCGGCGGTCGCGACGAGCTGCTGGCGGGGCTGGATTCGCTGCTCACGGGTCAGCCGGCGGTCGGTGTGGTCGAGGGGGCGGTGTCGCGCGGCGGGTTGGCGTTGCTGTTCACCGGTCAGGGGGCTCAGCGGGTTGGGATGGGCGCCGAGCTTCATCGGGCGTTCCCGGTGTTCGCCACGGCTTTCGACGCGGTGTGTGGTGAGGCCGATCCGCTGCTGGAGCGTTCGCTCCGCGATCTGGTGTTCGCGGAGGAGGGCTCGTCGGTGGCCGCGTCACTGGATCGCACCGAGCTCACCCAGATCGCCTTGTTTGCGGTCGAGGTTGCGCTGTTCCGGCTCGTCGAGTCGCTGGGTGTGAGCCCGGACTATCTGGTCGGCCATTCGGTCGGTGAGATCGCCGCGGCGCACGTCGCCGGCGTGCTCTCGCTGGCCGACGCCGTCGCGCTGGTGGTGGCGCGGGGCCGTCTGATGGGCGACTTGCCGGAGGGCGGGGCGATGGTCGCGGTCGAGGCGAGTGAGCAGGAGATCGCCGCTTTCTTGGAGGGGCTTGCCGAGCGGATCTCGATCGCCGGCGTCAACGGGCCGCGGTCGGTGGTGATCTCCGGCGACGAGGACGCGGTCCTGGAGATCGAGGAGTCATGGGCGGAGCGGGGCCGCAAGACGTCGCGGCTGAACGTCAGTCACGCGTTCCATTCGCAGCGGATGGAGCCGATGCTCGACGCGTTCCGAGCGGTCGCCGAGGGGTTGTCGTTCGCGGCGCCGCGGATTCCGATCGTCTCCAACGTCACGGGCGAGCTGTTGACCGCCGAGCAGGCGACCTCGCCTGGCTACTGGGTCGATCACGTACGTCAGGCGGTCAGGTTCGGCGATTGCGTCGCGACGCTGCGCGAGCACGGCGTCGCCAGCTATCTCGAGCTCGGCCCCGACGGGGTGCTCTCCGCGCTGGCGCAGGCGACGCTCGACACCGACGCCGGCGCTTCAGAGCCCGTTCTCGCGCCCGCGCTGCGCGACGACCGTCCTGAGGCCAGCACCTTCCTCACCGCACTCGCCCAGATCCACGCCAACGGCGCCGACATCGACTGGCAAAGGCTCTACGAGAGCACGGCCGCCAAGCGCGTCCCGCTGCCGACCTACCCCTTCCAGCGCCAGCGCCACTGGCTCGACACCGGCGCGCGCGCCGGCGACGTCGCGGCGGCTGGCCTGTCGCCGGGCGGCCATCCGCTGCTGGGGGCGGTTACGTCGGTTGCCGGTGTGGGTGGGCTGCTGCTGTCGGGGCGCCTTTCGCGCGAGTCCGATCCGTGGCTCGGCGATCACGCCGTCGGCGACTCCGTGTTGCTGCCGGGGGCGGCGTTCGTCGAGCTCGTTACACACGCGGCGGGCCGTGCCGGTTGCGGGTCGATCGACGAGCTGACGCTGGAGGCGCCGCTGCTCCTCGGCGGGCGGGGTGGCGTGCAGATCCAGGTGTCGGTCGGCGAGCCCGACGCGGCCGGGCGGCGCGAGGTCGTCGTCTACGCGCGGCGGGAGAGCGACGATCGCGATGCCGGCACTGACCGCTGGGTCCGTCACGCCAGCGGCGCGGTCTCCGACCAGGAGCTCCCCGTGGATCGCGGTTTGGCCGAGCTGGCCGGAGCGTGGCCTCCGGAAGGCGCCGATCCAGTCGCTGTCGAGTCGCTCTACGACGATCTCGAAGCGGCCGGCCTCCAATACGGGTCCGCGTTCCAAGGTCTGCGGGCTGCCTGGCGACGCGGCGGCGAGGTCTTCGCCGAGGTCGCGCTCGCCGACGAGCAGGCAAGCGCGGCGGCTGGCTTCGGGATCCATCCCGCGCTGCTCGACGCGGCGCTGCATGCCGGATTCCTGGCCGGCGAGATCGACGGATCGCGACTGCCGTTCTCCTGGACCGACGTGGCCATCGCGGCGCCGGGCGCCGCGTCGCTGCGCGTCCGGGTCGCGGCCGACGGCGAGCGGCTGAGGGTCTCAGCGGCGGACGGCGACGGTCAGGCCATCTTCTCGATCGGGGAGATCGTCACGCGTCCCGTCGACCGAGACCAGCTGCGCGCTGCCGCCGCGGCGGCTGGCGACGACTCGCTGTTCAGGGTCGACTGGGTCGAGCTGGAGGCGCCGGCCGAGCCTCTCGCCGCCCCTGGAGTCGCCCTCCTGGGCGAGCTCGAGCTGCCCGGCGTCGACGGGCAGCGCTATTCCGATCCAGCGGCGCTCGCCGCCGCCATCGCCGACGGGACACCGGCGCCGAACGTCGTGCTGGCCGACCTTCGCGGCCATCGCGGCGCCAACGGCGAGGTCGGTACGGGCGATCTTCCGGCGGCGGTGCACGCCAGCGCACTGCAAGCACTCGAGCTCGTCCAAGGCTGGCTCGCGCTGGACGCGTCGGTCGTCGATTCGCGGCTCGTGTTGGTGACCGAGCGGGCGGTTGGAACCGTGGATGGCGAGGCGCCGGACGTCGCAGGCGCCGGGGTGTGGGGCTTGGTGCGCTCGGCGCAGTCCGAGCACCCCGAGTCGTTCGCGTTGGTGGACGTCGACGGGTCCGCGGCGTCTTGGGAGGCCTTGGAGGCGGTCGTCGCCGGCGGCGAGGCGCAGGTCGCGCTGCGCGAGGGTGTGGCGGTCGTCCCGCGCCTGGCGCGGGTGGCGCGCGAAGGCGACCGTCCGGTCGGGACGTTCGTGTCGGACGGGACCGTGCTGATCACCGGCGGAACCGGCGGCCTCGGCGGACTGTTGGCGCGTCATCTCGTCGCGGAGCGCGGTGTCTCGAGCCTGTTGCTCGCAAGCCGCAGCGGAGGCGCTGCCGACGGCACGGCCGAGTTGGTGGCGGAGCTGGAGTTGCTTGGCTGTGCCGTACGCGTCGAGGCCTGCGACGTTGCCGATCGGGACCAGCTGGCGCGGTTGATCGCATCGATCGCGCCGGCGCATCCGCTGCGCGGCGTCGTCCACGCGGCGGGCGTGCTCGACGACGCCGTCGTCGAGTCGCTGGACGCCGAGCGTGTCGATCGCGTCTTGCGGCCGAAGGTCGACGCGGCTTGGCACCTGCACGAGCTGACCGCCGAGCTGGGCCTCGAGCGGATGGTCATGTTCTCGTCGGTTGCCGCGACGCTGGGCACGCCCGGCCAGGCCAACTACGCCGCGGCGAACGCATTCCTGGATGCACTCGCCGCCGCTCGGCGAGCGCGCGGGTTGGCAGCCTCGTCGCTGGTCTGGGGCCTGTGGGAGCGCACGACCGGGATGACCGGAGGCCTCGACGAGGCGGACCGCGCGCGGATCGCCGCGATCGGGGTTCCGCTCGCCGACGCGGACGGGCTCCAGCTCTTCGACGCCGCGACGGAGATCGACGAGGCGATGCTGGTGCCCGTGCCGTTCGATTTGCCGGCGCTGCGGCCGGCGGCGAAGGCAGGGATGCTCCCGCCGTTGCTGCGCGGCCTGGTGCGCGTGCCGCCGCGACGCGGCGCGGGCGCGGCCGGCGGCGCGCTCGCCAGGCGCTTCGGCGAGGTTGCGGAGCAGGAGCGCGACGCCGTCGCGCTCGACCTGGTCCTCGGGCATGTCGCCGCGGTCCTCGGTCACGAGTCGCCCGCCGGAATCGACGCCGAGCAGACGTTCAAGGACCTCGGATTCGATTCGCTTGGCGCCGTCGAGCTGCGCAACCGGCTTGCCGGAGCGGCGGGCTTGCGGCTGTCGTCGACGCTGGTCTTCGACCATCCGACGCCGCTGGCCGTGGCCGGTCTGCTGCGCCGCGAGGTCGAGGGCTCGGCGGGTGGCGCCGCGGTCGCGGCTCGCGCTGGCCGGCGGGTCGACGAGCCGATCGCGATCGTCGGAATGAGCTGTCGCTTCCCGGGCGGGGTCGGCTCGCCTGGGGAGCTGTGGGAGCTGGTCGCCACGGGCGGCGACGCGATCTCGGGCTTCCCGGTCGATCGCGGCTGGGACGGCGACCGCCTCTACGACCCCGATCCCGACGCCCCGGGCAAGACCTATGCGCGCGCGGGCGGCTTCCTGCACGACGGCGCGCTCTTCGACGCGGGCTTCTTCGGGATCGCTCCGCGCGAGGCGCTGGCGATGGATCCCCAGCAGCGGCTGTTGCTGGAGGGCGCCTGGGAGGCGTTCGAGGACGCCGGTGTCGACCCGCTCTCGCTGCGCGGGAGCCGGACCGGCGTCTTCGTCGGCCTGATGTACCACGACTATGCGGTCGGAGTCTCCGGCGCCGCGGTCGGGGAGGCCGAGGGCTATCTGGGCACCGGGGTCTCGGGCAGCGTCGCGTCCGGCCGGGTCGCGTATGCGTTCGGCTTGGAGGGTCCGGCGGTGACGATCGACACGGCCTGCTCGTCGTCGCTCGTCGCGCTGCACCAGGCCTGCCAGGCGCTCGGCCAAGGCGATTGCGACATGGCGCTGGCGGGCGGCGTGACGCTGATGTCGTCGCCGCGGACGTTCCTGGAGTTCAGCCGTCAGCGGGGGCTGTCGGCCGACGGTCGCTGCAAGGCGTTCGGCGCCGGCGCGGACGGCGTCGGCTGGGGCGAGGGGTCGGGGCTGCTGCTGGTCGAGCGCCTGTCGGACGCGCGCCGTAACGGGCATGAGGTACTGGCTGTCGTCGCGGGCAGCGCGGTCAACCAGGACGGCGCGAGCAATGGGCTGACGGCGCCGAACGGGCCGTCGCAGGAGCGCGTGATCGGCCAGGCGCTCGCCAACGCGGGTCTGTCGCCCGCCGATGTCGACGTCGTCGAGGGGCATGGGACGGGGACGTCGCTCGGCGATCCGATCGAGGCGCAGGCGCTGCTCGCGACCTACGGCCAGGACCGGGCGAACGAGCCCTTGCGGCTCGGTTCGATCAAGTCGAACATCGGCCACACCCAGGCCGCGGCGGGTGTCGCCGGGGTGATGAAGATGGTCTTGGCGATGCGCCACGGCGTGTTGCCGCCGACGCTGCACGCCGGCGAGCCGTCCCCGCACGTCGACTGGTCGGCCGGCGACGTCGAGCTGTTGACAGAGCCGCTCGAGTGGACGGCGAATGGCCGGCGGCGGCGTGCCGGTATCTCGTCGTTCGGGATCAGCGGCACCAACGCGCACGTGATCGTCGAGGAGCCGCCTGCGCTTGCCCCCACGGCCCGTGAGGACGGCGGCGACGAGCGGAGCGGCCATGGTCCTGACTTGCCGGTGACGCCGTGGGTGCTGTCGGCGAAGTCGCGGCCGGCGCTGGTCGCCGCGGCGGGTCGGCTGGCGGCGAACGTCGAGGGACGGCCGGGACTGGCGATCGGCGACGTCGGGTCGTCGCTTGCGGGGCGTGCGTTGCTGGAGCGGCGCGCTGTGGTGGTGGGCCACGATCGCGATCGGCTGTTGGCCGGCCTGGATTCGCTGGTCCAAGGCCAGCCGGTGGCGGGCGTGGTCGAAGGCGTGGCGTCCACTGGCGGGCTGGCGTTCCTGTTCACCGGTCAGGGCGCTCAGCGGGCGGGGATGGGCGCCGAGCTCTACGGCGCGTTCCCGGTCTTCGCCGACGCTTTCGATGCGGTCTGCGCTGAGGCCGATCCGCTGCTGGAGCGTTCGCTCCGCGATCTGGTGTTCGCGGAAGGGGGCTCACCGGCCGCCGCGTCACTGGATCGCACCGAGTTCACGCAGATCGCGTTGTTCGCGGTCGAGGTGGCGTTGTTCCGGCTCGTCGAGTCGCTGGGTGTGCGGCCGGACTACCTGGCTGGCCATTCGGTCGGTGAGATCGCCGCCGCGCATGTCGCCGGCGTGCTCTCGCTGTCCGCTGCGACGGCGTTGGTCGTGGCGCGCGGCCGGCTGATGGGCGGCCTGCCCGATGGCGGGGCGATGGTCGCTGTCGAGGCCGGCGAGGAGGAGGTCGCGGCATCGCTGGACGGTCTCGGCGATCGCGTGGCGGTTGCCGCCGTCAACGGTCCGCGGTCGGTGGTGCTCTCCGGTGACGAGGACGCGGTCTTGGAGCTCAAGGAGTTGTGGCAGGAGCGGGGTCGCAAGACGTCGCGGTTGAACGTCAGCCATGCGTTCCATTCGCAGCGGATGGAGCCGATGCTCGACGCGTTCGGGACGGTCGCGGAGGGCCTGTCGTTCGAGGCGCCGCGGATTCCGATCGTGTCGAACGTGAGCGGTGAGCTGCTGACCGCCGAGCAGGCGACCTCGCCCGCCTACTGGGTCGACCACGTACGCCAGGCGGTCCGCTTCGGAGATTGCGCCGCGACCTTGCGCGCCGAGGGAGTCACGCGTCATCTCGAGCTGGGCCCCGACGGCGTGCTCTCGGCGATGGCGCAGGCGGCGCTCGACTCCGCCGCTGCCGGCAGCCGAGATCCGGTCTTCGCGTCGACCCTCCGAGACGATCGCCCCGAGGCCAGCACCCTCGTCACGGCGCTCGCGCAGCTCCACGTCGACGGCGCCGACGTCGACTGGCCAAGGCTCTACGCGAACACGCCGGCCAAGCGCGTCCCACTGCCGACCTATCCGTTCCAGCGCGAGCGCTACTGGATCGACAGCCGCGCCGCCGGCGATCTGACGGCGGCCGGACAGGCGACGCTCGACCACCCGCTGCTCGGCGCCGCGGTATCGCTCGCCGGCGACGACCGCACGGTGCTCACCGGGCGGCTCTCGGCGCGGACGCAGCGCTGGCTTGCCGATCACGCGATCTTCGACACGCTGCTGGCGCCCGGCACGGTCTTCGTGGAGCTTGCGCTGCTGGCCGGTCGCGAGGTCGGCGCCGAATCGGTCGAGGAGCTGGTCTTCGAGGCTCCGCTGACGCTGACCGACGACGGGGCGGTCCAGACACAGGTCTCGGTCGGCGAGCCCGACGAGTACGGCGGCCGGGAGATCGCGCTGTACTCGCGGCCGGAGCGCTCCGGGGACGGTGACGACGGATGGGTTCGCAACGCCGTCGGCCGCCTCGCGGTGGACGAGCGCTCGGGCGACCCGCTGCCCGTCGCGGCGGATGGAGCGGCGTGGCCTCCCGAGGGCGCCGAGGCGATCGCCGTCGAGTCGCTCTACGACGATCTGGCGGCGGCCGGATTCGGCTATGGGCCGGCGTTCCAGGGCTTGCGCGCGGCCTGGCGGCGCGGCGACGAGCTCTTCGCCGAGGTCGAGCTGGCCGACGACCAGGCGCGCGAGGCGGGCGGATACGGAATCCATCCCGCGTTGCTCGACGCCGCCCTGCACGTCGTGTTGATCGACATCGATGCGGGGGGCGAGCTGCCGCTGCCATTCGCCTGGACCAACGTCCGGTCGCGTGGCCGGGGGCCGTCGGCGCTGCGGGTCAGCATCGTCCCCGCCGCCGGCGACACGCTCGCCGTCGCCGTGACCGACCCGGACGGCGACACGCTGCTGACCGCCGAGAGCGTCGCCCTGCGTCCCGTCGATGCCACCCACCTGCGTGCCGCGGCGGGGGCGGCTGGCGAGGACTCGCTGTTCGAGGTCGACTGGGTCGAGCCCGCGGCTTCGGGCGCCGCTCCTGGCGTTGGCGTCGTCGCGGTGGTGGGCGAGCTTGCCGCGCCGGGCCTCGAGGAGGAGCGCTACTCCGATCTGGCGACGCTGGCGGACGCGATCGCCGCTGGCGCCGAGGCGCCGGCGTTCGTGTTGGCGGCCGCTGACACGGGGGCCGACCTCGGCGACGTCGCCTCGGCGGCTCACGCGGCCGTGCGCGGCGCGCTCCAGCTGGTCCAAGCCTGGGTCGCGGAGGCCGCGCTGGTCGATTCGCGGCTGGTGCTCGTGACCGAGCGGGCGGTCGCTGCCGCGGACGGCGAGGCGCCGGATGCCGGGGCCGCCGCCGTGTGGGGGTTGGTGCGCTCCGCGCAGTCCGAGCATCCTGGCGCGTTCGGGCTGGTCGACGTAGACGGGACGGAGGCGTCGTGGGCGGCGCTGGGCGCGGCCGTCGGCGGCGGTGAGGCGCAGGTCGCGCTGCGCGAGGGCGCGGCGGTCGTTCCGCGCCTGGCGCGGGTCGCGCGCGACGGCAACGCCGTGGTTGGAGCGTTCGTGTCCGGCGGAACGGTGTTGGTGACGGGCGGGACGGGCGGCCTCGGCGGCGTGGTGGCGCGTCATCTGGTCGCCGAGCGTGGTGTCGAGAGCTTGCTGCTGGTCAGTCGCGGCGGTCTCGACGCCGATGGCGCGGGCGAGCTGGCGGCGGAGTTGGAGCGGCTCGGCTGCGCGGTGCGCGTCGAGGCGTGCGACGTGTCCGAGCGCGGCGAGCTGGAGGCGCTGCTCGGCTCGATCTCCGCGGAGCGACCGCTGACTGGCGTGGTGCACGCCGCCGGGGTGCTGGACGACGGCGTCGTCGAGCAGCTGACGGCGGAGCGGCTGGACTCCGTGGTGGGGCCGAAGGTCGACGCTGCGTGGCACCTGCACGAGCTGACGGCCGGCCTGGACCTCGAGCGGTTCGTGCTGTTCTCGTCGGTCGCGGGGGTGCTCGGCGCGCCCGGCCAGGGCAACTACGCGGCGGCCAACGCGTTCCTCGATGCGCTGGCAGCCCAGCGCCGCTGTGCTGGCCTGGCAGCGTCGTCGCTCGCCTGGGGGGCGTGGGAGCAGAGCGGGATGGCCGGCGATCTCGACGATGCCAGCCGGGCGCGGATGGAGCGGATGGGCCTGGCCCCGCTCTCGGTCGAGCAGGGGCTGCAGCTCTTCGACCTGGCTCCCGCGATCGACACGCCGTCGTTGGTGCCGGTCGCGCTCGATGTCGCCACGCTGCGCCCGCTTGCGAGGGAAGGCGCCCTCGTTCCGCTGCTGCGCGGGCTGGTGCGCGTTCCCGCGCGACGCGACGCCGGCGCCCGGGGCGGCGCGCTCGCCGAGCGCTTCGCGGAGGTCCCCGAGCAGGAGTGGGACGCCGTCGCGCTGAAGTTGGTGCGTGACCACGTGGCCGCCGTGCTGGGCCATGGGTCCAGCGCCGAGGTCGAACCTGAGCGGACCTTCAAGGACCTCGGCTTCGACTCGCTGGCGTCGGTCGAGCTGCGCAACCGGCTCGGCCAGGCGAGCGGGCTGCGATTGCCCGCGACGCTGGTCTTCGACCATCCGACGCCGGTCGCCGTTGCCGCGCTGCTGCGCGAGCAGGCTCAGGGCGTCAGTGCGCGGGGCGCGGTGGCGGTCGCGCGCCGATCGACGGCCGATGAGCCGATCGCGATCGTCGGGATGAGCTGTCGCTTCCCGGGCGGGGTCGGCTCGCCGGAGGAGCTGTGGGAGCTCGTCGCGGCTGGCGGGGACGCGATCGGCGACTTTCCCTCCGACCGTGGCTGGGACGTCGACCGCCTCTACGACCCGGACCCCGACGCAGCGGGCAGGACATACACGCGCTCGGGCGGCTTCCTGCACGAGGGCGCGGATTTCGACGCTGGGTTCTTCGGCGTCGGTCCGCGCGAGGCGCTGGCGATGGATCCCCAGCAGCGGCTGCTGCTGGAGGCGGCGTGGGAGGCGTTCGAGGACGCCGGCATCGACCCGACGTCGCTGCGCGGAACCCGGACGGGGACATTCGTCGGGCTGATGTACCGCGACTACGCCGCCGACCTCTGGTCCGCCGGGGAGGGGTCCGGCCTCGAGGGCCATGCGTCGACGGGCAACGCCGGCAGCGTCGCGTCCGGGCGTGTCGCCTACGCCTTCGGCCTGGAGGGGCCGGCGGTGACGATCGACACGGCCTGCTCGTCGTCGCTCGTCGCGCTGCACCAGGCCTGCCAGGCGCTGCGCCACGGC
Organism: Thermoleophilaceae bacterium; assembly: GCA_035630455.1. Taxonomy (GTDB): domain Bacteria; phylum Actinomycetota; class Thermoleophilia; order Solirubrobacterales; family Thermoleophilaceae; genus JAAYBF01. Next base: position 93,430 of record DASQKP010000042.1, on the reverse strand, counting down.
GACTGCGACATGGCGCTGGCGGGCGGGGCGACGTTGATGTCGTCGCCGCGGGCGTTCGTCGAGTTCAGTCGGCAGCGGGGGCTGTCGCCGGACGGTCGCTGCAAGGCGTTCGGCGCCGGCGCGGACGGCGTCGGCTGGGCCGAGGGGTCGGGGCTCCTGCTGGTCGAGCGCCTGTCGGACGCGCGCCGTAACGGCCACGACGTGCTGGCGGTCGTCGCCGGCAGCGCCGTCAACCAGGATGGCGCGAGCAACGGGTTGACGGCGCCGAACGGGCCGTCGCAGGAGCGCGTGATCAGCCAGGCGCTCGCCAACGCGGGCGTGTCGGCGGCTGATGTGGACGTCGTCGAGGCGCACGGGACGGGGACGTCGCTCGGCGATCCGATCGAGGCACAGGCGCTGCTGGCGACCTACGGCCAGGGCCGTGCGAGCGGTCCGCTGCGGTTGGGGTCGATCAAGTCGAACCTCGGCCACACCCAGGCCGCGGCCGGTGTCGCCGGCGTGATGAAGATGGTCTTGGCGATGCGCCACGGCGTGCTGCCGCCGACGCTGCACGCCGACGAGCCATCGCCGCACGTCGACTGGTCAGCCGGTGATATCGAGCTGCTGACCGAGCCGGCCGAGTGGACCGCCAACGGCCGGCGGCGGCGGGCGGGTGTGTCTTCGTTCGGGATCAGCGGGACCAACGCACACGTGATCCTCGAAGAGCCCCCGGGCCCGGCGGAGCCGGCCACGGGCGAACGCTTCGACGACGAAGCGCTCAGGCGCGAGCCCTCGGCTGTCGCGTGGGTGCTCTCGGCAAAGAGCGATTCCGCGCTGCGCGAGCAGGCGGGTCGCCTGGCGGCGCACGCCGAGACGCTGCTCGAGACGAGCCCGGTCGACGTCGGTTTCTCGCTCGCGACCGGCCGGGCGCGGCTCGACCGTCGTGCGGTCGTCGTCGGTCGGGACCGCGACGAGCTGCTCGCCGGTCTCGACGCCCTCACGGTCGGCCGGTCGGCGTCCGGTGTCGCCGAGGGCACGGCGGGCAGCGGCGGGTTGGCCTTCCTGTTCACCGGCCAGGGCGCGCAGCGAGTGGGGATGGGCGCCGAGCTCTACGACGCGTTCCCGGTCTTCGCCGAGGCTTTCGACGGGGTCTGCGCCGAGGCCGATCCCCTGCTCGGCCGGTCGCTGGAGGATGTCGTGTTCGGCCGCGCGGGCTCGACCGAGGGGCTGCTGGATCGCACCGAGCTCACCCAGGTCGCTCTGTTCGCGGTCGAGGTCGCCTTGTTCCGCCTCGTCGAGTCGTTGGGCGTGAGTCCCGACTATCTGGCCGGCCATTCGGTTGGTGAGATCGCCGCTGCGCACGTCGCGGGCGTGCTCTCGCTGGCCGACGCCGTCGCGCTGGTGGTGGCGCGTGGCCGGCTGATGGGCGACTTGCCGGAGGGCGGGGCGATGGTCGCGGTCGAGGCCTCCGAGGAGGACGTCGAGGAGTCGCTGGTCGCGTTCGGGGATCGGGTCTCGATCGCCGGCGTCAACGGGCCGCGATCGGTCGTGGTCTCCGGTGACGAGGATGCCGTGCTCGAGGTCAAGGAGTCGTGGAAGGAGCGGGGTCGTAAGACGTCGCGGTTGAACGTCAGCCATGCGTTCCATTCGCAGCGGATGGAGCCGATGCTCGACGCGTTCCGAGCGGTCGCCGAGGGGTTGTCGTTCGCGGCGCCGCGGATCCCGGTCGTGTCGAACGTGACCGGCGAGCTGTTGACCGCCGAGCAGGCGACCTCGCCTGGCTACTGGGCCGACCACGTCAGGCAAGCGGTCCGGTTCGGCGATTGCGTCGCGACGCTGCGCGAGCACGGCGTCGCCAGCTATCTCGAGCTCGGCCCGGACGGAGTGCTCTCCGCGCTGGCGCAGGCGACGCTCGACACCGCCACGGATGCCGATCGACCAGACCCGGTACTCGCGCCGGCGCTGCGCGACGACCGTCCCGAGGCCACGACCTTCCTCACCGCGCTCGCCCAGATCCACGTCAACGGCGTCGACGTCGACTGGCCGAAGCTCTACGCGAGCACGTCCGCCAAGCGCGTCCCGCTGCCGACCTATCCCTTCCAGCGTGAGCGCTACTGGCTCGAGGGCCAGACCGGGGCCGGCGACCTCGCGGCCGCGGGGCAGGCGAAGCCCGACCACCCGCTGCTCGGCGCCGTCGTCCCGGTCGCGGACGGCGGTGGATGGCTGTTCACCGGCCGGCTTGCGCTGGAGTCCGATCCCTGGCTGGCCGACCACGCGGTACTCGGCTCGGTGCTGCTGCCGGGCGCGGCGTTCGTCGAGCTGGCCCTGCACGCCGGGTCGGTCGCGGGCTGCGCGGCGGTCGACGAGCTGACGCTGGAGGCCCCGTTGTCGCTCGGCGAGCGGGGCGGCGTGCAGATCCAGGTCTCGGTCGGCGAGCCCGACGAGGCCGGCGCGTGCGAGGTCGCGATCCATTCGCGCCCCGAGCCCGGCGGGGCGGCCGACGGCGACGGCGGCTGGGTGCGCCACGCGGCCGGGACCCTCGTCCCCGAGCTCGCCGGAGCGCCCGCCGACCTGGGGACGTGGCCGCCGGAGGGCGGCGAGGCGGCCGCCGTGGAATCGCTCTACGACGACGTCGAGGCGATCGGCCTCGGCTACGGGCCGGCGTTCCAAGGGCTGCGCGCAGCCTGGCGGCGTGGTGACGAGCTCTTCGCCGAGATCGAGCTCGATCGGGACCAGGCCGGCACCGCCGGCCGGTTCGGGATCCATCCCGCGCTGCTCGACGCGGCGTTGCACACGGCGCTGATCGACGTGGCCGCCGGCGGGCTGCGGCTGCCGTTCGCATGGGGCGGCGTGTCGCTGCACTCGTCCGGAGCGGCGTCGCTGCGGGTGCGGGCGCTGGCGTCCGCGGACGGCGCGCTGACGCTCGACGCGGCCGACGCGAGCGGTGCGCCCGTGCTGTCGGTCGGCTCGCTGGCGTTGCGCGAGCTGTCGGGCGAGCAGATCGCCGCCGCGACCGGCGACGGGGGCGGCGGGCTGTACCGAACGGAATGGGTCGAAGCGGCTGGTGAAGGGGACCTGCGGGCCGGCGTGCTGGCGGTCGTCGGCGACGTCGAGACGGCCGTGGAGCTCGAGGCCGAGCGCTATTCGGATCTCGATGCGCTGGACGCGGCGATCGACGCGGGCGCGGTCGTGCCGGACGTCGTGGTCGCTTCCACCGACGGCGTGGAGAGCGGCGACTCCGCGAGCGGGATCGCCGCGGCCGTGCGCACGGTCACGGGCGCGGCGCTCGAGCTGCTGCAGCGGTTCGTCGCCGACGAGCGGCTTGGCGACGCCAGGTTGGCACTGGTGACCCGCGGCGCCGTGGCCGTCCTCGAGGGAGAGTCGCCCGATCTTTCCGCTGCGCCGGTCTGGGGCCTCTGCCGCTCGGCGCAGTCCGAGCACCCGGGACGGATCGCGCTGATCGACAGCGATCTGTCGGATGCGTCACGGGACGCGCTGGGCGCGGCGGTCGCGCTCGGCGGCGAGGAGCCGCAGCTCGCGATCCGTGCCGGCAGCCTGTCCGCGGCGCGACTGGTCGCGGCCGGAGCCGGCGACGCCCTAGTCGCTCCCGACGGGGCCTGGAAGCTCGACTCCGAGCGGCATGGGTCCCTCGAGGCGCTGGCGCTCGTCGCGAGCCCGCGAGCAGAGGCGCCACTTGAGCCGGGCGAGCTGCGCGTCGGCGTGCGCGCCGCGGGATTGAACTTCCGCGACGTGTTGATCGCGCTCGGGATCTACCCCGGCGACGCGCCGATCGTCAGCGAGGGCGCAGGGGTGGTGCTCGAGGTCGGGCCTGGTGCCGAGGGCCTCGCGGTCGGAGACCGTGTGATGGGGCTGATGCCCGACGCCGGTGGACCGGTGACGGTCACCGACCGGCGCGTCGTGGCGCCGATCCCGGACTCGTGGTCGTTCGCCGAGGCGGCGTCGGTGCCGGTGACCTATCTGACCGCCTACTACGGCTTGGTCGACCTGGCGCGACTTGGCGCCGGCGAGCGACTGCTGGTCCATGCGGCGGCCGGTGGCGTCGGGACGGCGGCGGTGCAGATCGCGCGTCATCTGGGCGCCGAGGTGTTCGCGACGGCGAGCCCGCAGAAGTGGGACGCGGTGCGGGCGCTCGGTGTCGCCGAGGACCGGATCGCGTCGTCGCGGACGCTCGACTTCCGCGACGCCTTCCTGGAGCGCACCGGCGGCGACGGAGTCGACGTCGTGCTCGACGCGCTGGCGGGCGAGTTCGTCGACGCGTCGCTGGAGCTGCTGCCGCGCGGCGGGCGGTTCATCGAGATGGGCAAGGCCGACATCCGCGATCCCGAGGCGGTCGCGGCACGACACCCAGGCGTGGCCTACCGCGCATTCGACATGGTCCAGGCCGGTCCCGATCGCATCCAGGAGATGCTCGTCGAGCTGGTCGCGCTCTTCGAGTCCGGCGCGCTCGAGCATCCGCGAATCGCGACCTGGGACGTCCGTCGCGCGCCGAGCGCCTTCCGCTACCTGAGCCAGGGCCGCAACGTCGGCAAGATCGTCCTGACGATTCCCCAGCCCGTCGATCCGGATGGGACCGTTCTGGTCACCGGTGGCACCGGCGGGTTGGGCGCGCTCGTGGCGCGTGAGCTCGCCACCGCCCACGGCGCCCGGCAGCTGCTGCTGACCAGCAGGAGCGGGATGGCCGCCGCGGGCGCCGGCGAGCTGGTGGCGGAGCTCGAGGAGCTGGGCTGCGAGGCGACGGTGGCGGCGTGCGACGTCGGCGACCGCGACCAGCTCGCGGAGCTGCTGGCCGCGATTCCCGCCGATCGCCCGTTGACGGCCGTGGTGCACTCCGCCGGCGTGCTCGACGACGGCACGCTCGCCGCGCTCGACGGCGAGCGGCTCGACCGCGTGATGCGGCCGAAGGTCGACGCGGCGTTGAACCTGCACGAGCTGACGCAGGACTGCGAGCTCTCGCAGTTCGTCCTGTTCTCCTCGGCGGCCGGAACGATCGGGGCGGCCGGGCAGGCCAACTACGCGGCCGCGAACGCGTTCCTCGACGCGCTCGCCGAGCATCGCCGCGGGCACGGCTTGGCGGCGACGTCGATCGCCTGGGGGCTCTGGGACCAGGAGAGCGCGATGGCCGGAGGACTGGACGAGGGCGATCGCGCGCGGCTGGCGCGCAGCGGGGTCGCCGTCATCGAGCCGCGGCGCGGGCTCGAGCTGCTCGATCTCGCGCGGGCGTCCGCGGATCCCGCGCTGACCGCGATCGAGCTCGACAGGGCGGCGTTGCGCAAGCTCGAGCCGATCGGGATGACGCCGCCGATCATGCGCGGGCTGGTGCAGACGTCCGGGCGCCGTCGTCCCCAGGCGGCCGGTTCGCTGGCCGGCCGGCTCGCTGGTGTCGCCGAATCCGACTGGGACGCGATCGTCCTCGATCTCGTGCGCGGCGAGACCGCGACCGTGCTCGGCCATTCGTCGGTCGACATGGTCGGCGCCGAGACGCCATTCAAGGACCTTGGGCTCGACTCGCTCGGCGGAGTCGAGCTGCGCAACCGGCTCAAGCAGGCGACGGGCCTGCGCCTGCCCTCCACGCTGGTCTTCGATCATCCGACGCCGGCGGCGGTCGCCAGCCTGCTGCGCGCCGAGGTCGAGGGGGCTGAGCGCGGCGCGGCGCGGCCCGCGACGCCGGCGGCGCGCCCGGCGATCGACGAGCCGATCGCGATCGTCGGGATGGCCTGCCGCTATCCGGGCGGGGTCGCCTCGCCGGACGACCTGTGGGAGCTGCTCGCCGCCGGCGGCGACGCGATATCCGGCTTCCCGGACGATCGCGGCTGGGATCTGAACCGCCTCTACGACCCGGATCCCGACCAGGACGGCACCTCCTACACGCGCGAGGGCGGCTTCGTCCACGAGGCGGGCGAGTTCGACGCGGCGTTCTTCGGGATCGGCCCACGCGAGGCGTTGGCGATGGATCCGCAGCAGCGGCTGATGCTCGAGGCGGCGTGGCAGGCGCTCGAGGACGCCGGCATCGATCCGTCGCAGCTGCGCGGGTCGGACACGGGAGTGTTCGCCGGGATCGCGATGCAGGACTACCCGACGGTGCGCAGCTCGGCACCCGGGATCGACGGTCTGCGGTTGACCGGCAGCGCGCCGAGCGTCGTCTCGGGCCGCATCTCCTACCAGCTCGGCTTCGAGGGCCCGGCGGTCACCGTCGACACGGCGTGCTCGTCGTCGCTGGTGGCGCTGCACCTGGCCTGCCAATCGCTGCGTCAGGGCGAGTGCTCGCTCGCACTCGCCGGCGGCGCGACCATCCTGGCCACGCCCGCGCCCTTCGTCGAGTTCAGCCGGCAGCGCGGGCTGGCCGCCGACGGCCGCTGCAAGGCGTTTGCCGCGACGGCCGACGGCACCGGCTTCTCCGACGGTGTCGGGCTGGTGCTCGTCGAGCGGCTGTCCGACGCGCGCCGCAACGGACACCAGGTGCTTGCCGTCGTGCGCGGCAGCGCGGTCAACCAGGACGGCGCGAGCAACGGCCTGACCGCGCCCAACGGCCCGGCGCAGGAGCGCGTGATCCGCCAGGCGCTCGCCAACGCGGGTCTGGCCCCGGCCGACGTCGACGCCGTCGAGGCCCACGGCACGGGCACCAAGCTCGGCGATCCGATCGAGGCGCAGGCACTGCTGGCGACCTACGGTCAGGACCGCGACCGGCCGCTGCGACTCGGCTCGATCAAGTCGAACATCGGCCACACCCAGGCCGCCGCGGGCATCGCCGGCGTGATCAAGATGACGCTTGCGCTGCGGCACGGCCTGTTGCCGGCGACGCTCCACGTCGACGAGCCGACGCCGCACGTCGAGTGGGACAGCGGCGACGTCGAGCTGCTCACAGAGCGGACGGAGTGGCTCGCCGGCGACCGCCCGCGCCGCGCCGGCGTCTCCTCGTTCGGCGTCAGCGGCACCAACGCCCACGCGATCGTCGAGGAGCCGCCGACGGCCGAGACGGCGGAGCCGGCCGCCGACGCGCCGCCGGCGCTGATCGCTGCCGCGAGCTTGGGCGCCGTGCCGGTGCCGCTGTCGGCAAAGGACGGCGAAGCGCTCGCCGGCCAGGCCGAGCGGCTCGCCGCCCGCCTGCGCGCGACGCCGGACGCTACGCCAGTCGACGTCGCCAAGTCGCTGGTCGCCGGCCGGGCGACGTTCGAGCGGCGCGCCGTGGCGATGGCCGGCGACCGCGATGCGCTGCTGAGCGATCTCGAGGGCCTGGCGGCCGGGAAGCTTCCCGACGCGGTCGTCACCGGTCGCGCGGTCAGGAGCGGCAAGGTCGCGTTCGTCTTTCCCGGCCACGGCAGTCAGTGGCAGGGCATGGCGCTCGAGCTGCTGGCGGCCTCGCCGGTCTTCGCCGAGCGGTTCGAGCAGTGCGCCACCGCTGTCGAGCGCTACCTCGACTGGCGGGTGGAGGACGTGCTGCGCGGGGCCGAGGGAGCGCCACCGCTCGAGCCGCTGGAGATCGCCCAGCCGGTGTTGTTCTCGGTGACGCTCGCGCTGGCCCACCTCTGGCGCTCGTTCGGGATCGAGCCGGACGTCGTCGTCGGCCACTCCCAGGGCGAGATCGCGGCCGCCTGCGTCGCTGGCGCGCTGTCGCTCGAGGACGCGGCGCGGGTCGCGGTGCTGCGCGCCCAGGCACTGCCGGCGATCGTCGGCCTCGGCACGATGGCATCGGTCGCGGGGACGGAGGACGAGGTCGGCGAGCGGATCGCGGCCTGGGACGGCCGCCTCTCGATTGCGGGCGTCAACGGCCCGCGGGCGACCGTCGTCTCGGGCGACGTCGACGCGATCGACGAGCTGATGGCCCGCTGCGAGGCCGACGACGTCTGGGCGCGGCGAATCCCGGGCGCGGCCTGCGCGTCGCACTCCGCGCACGTCGAGCCGTTGCGCGAGCGGCTGCTCGAGGACTTCGCGCCGATCCAGCCGCGCGGCGGCGACGTCGCGTTCGTGTCGGCGGTCGCTGGTGGCCCGTTCGACGCGAGCCTGCTCGACGCCGGCTACTGGTATCGCAACCTGCGCGAGCCCGTGCGCTTCCGCGACGCGACGCGCTCGCTGCTCGCCGACGGCGTCGACACGTTCGTCGAGATCAGCCCGCACCCGATCCTGATCGGGACGATCCTCGAGACCGTCGAGGCGGAGGGGACCGACCCCGACAGCGTGCTGACGGTCGGCTCGCTGCGGCGCGACGAGGGCGGCCCCGACCGCTTCCTGACGTCGCTCGCGGAGGCTCACGTGGACGGCCTCGAGGTCGACTGGCAACGGCTGCTCGCAACCACGAGCGCCAAGCGAGTCGCGCTTCCGACGTACGCCTTCCAGCGCGAGCGCTACTGGCTCGCCGCGAGCGACGAGAGCGGCGACGCCCGTTCGATCGGCCTGTCGCCGGCCGGCCATCCGCTGCTCGGCGCGACCGCCGCGGTCGCCGGCTCGGAACGCCTGCTGTCCTCCGGCCGCCTGTCGCTGCGGGCGCATCCATGGCTCGCCGATCACGCCGTCGGCGGCACGGTGCTGCTGCCCGGCGCGGCGCTCGTCGAGCTCGTGCTGCACGCAGCCGGGCGCGCCGGCTGTCCCAGCGTCGACGAGCTGACGCTGGAGGCGCCGCTGATCCTGGCCGAGCAGGGCGCGGTTCAGATCCAGGTGTCGCTCGACGAGCCCGACGAGGCGGGGCGGCGCGAGGTCGCCATCTACGGCCGGCTCGAGGAGGACGAGGATGGCGGCACGGGCGGCGAATGGACCCGCCACGCGAGTGGAGTCGTCGCGGCCGAGCCCCCGGTCGCCGGCGCCGGCTTCGCGGAGCTCAGCGGCGCCTGGCCGCCGACCGACGCCGAGGCCGTCCCCGTCGAATCGCTCTACGACGACCTCGGCGCCGCGGGGATCGGCTATGGCCCGGCGTTCCAGGGGCTGCGCGCGGCGTGGCGGCGCGACGACGAGCTGTTCGCCGAGGTCGAGCTGGCCGAGGGTCAGCTCGGCGAGGCGCCCGAGTTCGGCGCCCATCCCGCATTGCTCGATGCGGCTCTGCATGCTGGATTCCTGCTGAGCGGGACAGATGGCGGTCCGCGGCTGCCGTTCGCCTGGTCGGGCGTCGCGCTGCACGCGCCGGGGGCGTCGTCGTTGAGGTTGCGCGCGGCGCTCGCCGAGGACGGGGCGTTGACGCTCGATGCGGCCGGCGCCGACGGCACGCCCGCACTGTCGGTCGGCTCGCTCGCGATGCGCGAGCTGCCGGGCGATCTCGGTGCGGGCGTCACCGCGGCCGCGGGCGACCAGGGCCTCTACCGGACCGACTGGGTCGAGCTCGTCGTGCCGGAGACGGCGAACGGGTCGGTCGCGGTGCTGGGCGAGCGCGTGGCGACGGGACTCGAGGCAGAGCGGTTCGCCGACCTCGGCGCGCTGGTCGCCGCGCTCGACGCGGGCGCGCCCGCCCCGGCGGTGGTGGTTGCCGCCTGCGACCGCGTGGACAGCGACGGTTCCGCGGACGGCGTGGCGGCCGCGGTGCGGGCGGCGAGCGGCGCGGCGCTCGAGCTGCTGCAAGGGTTCACGGCCGACGAGCAGCTCGCCGACTCGCGGCTGGCGCTGGTGACCGAGGGAGCAGTGGCGGCGCTCGACGGCGAGTCGCCCGACCTGACCTTGGCGCCGGTCTGGGGCCTCGTTCGCTCGGCGCAGGCAGAGCATCCAGGACGGATCGGGTTGGTCGACGTCGATCGGCTGGCGGCTTCGCAGGACCAGCTCGGCACGGCGCTCGCGCTCGGGGCCGACGAGCCGCAGTTGGCGATCCGCGCGGGCGCCCTGTTCGGCGCCCGACTGGTCGCCGTCGCCGGCGATGACGCGCTGGCCGTTCCGGACACCGACGCCTGGAAACTGGAGCCGGCGCAGCGCGGCGCGCTCGACGGCCTGGCGTTCGGCGCCAGCCCGGAGGCGCTGGCGCCTTTGGGGCCGGGCGAGGTCCGCGTCAGCGTGCGCGCGGGTGGGCTGAACTTCCGCGACGTGCTGGTCGCGCTCGACATGCGCGAGCCCGACCCGGCGCCGCTGATCAGCGAGGGCGCCGGCGTCGTGGTCGAGGTCGGCTCGGACGTCGAGGGGATCGCGGTCGGCGATCGCGTGCTGGGGCTGATGCCGGGCTCCGGCGGCCCGCTGGTCGTCGCCGACCGGCGCGGGGTCGTGCCGATGCCCGAGGGGTGGTCGTTCGCCGAGGCGGCGGCGGTCCCGGTGACCTACCTGACCGCCTACTTCGGCCTCGTCGACCTCGCCGGACTGCGCGCCGGCGAGCGGGCTCTGATCCATCTCGCGGCGGGCGGCGTCGGGATGGCCGCGGTGCAGATCGCGCGCCACCTCGGCGCCGAGATCTACGCGACCGCGAGCGCGCCGAAGTGGGAGCACGTCCGCGCGCTCGGGGTCGAGGCGGACCGGATCGCGTCGTCGCGCACGCTCGACTTCCGCGACACCTTCCTCGAGCGGACCGGCGGCGAGGGCGTCGACGTCGTGCTCGACGCATTCGTCGACGAGTTCGTCGACGCGTCGCTCGAGCTGCTGCCGTGTGGCGGCCGCTTCATCGAGATGGGCAAGGCCGATATCCGCGACGCGGACGCCGTCGCGGCGGCCCATCCGGGCGTCGCCTACCGCGCCTTCGACCTGATCGAGGCCGGCATGGACCGGATCCAGGAGATGCTGCTCGAGCTGCTCGACCTGTTCGCGAGCGGGGCGCTGAAGCACGCGCCGCTGGTCAGCTGGGACATCCGCCGCGCGCCGCGCGCGTTCCGCTACCTCAGCCAGGGCCGCAACGTCGGCAAGATCGTCTTGACGCTGCCGCAACCGCTCGACCCGGACGGGACCGTGCTGATCACCGGCGGGACCAGCGGCCTCGGCGCGCTGGTCGCACGCGAGCTGGCGGCGAAGCACGGCGCCCGCCGGCTGCTGCTCGCGAGCAGGAGCGGGACCGAGGCGCCGGGTGCCGCGGAGCTGACCGCCGAGCTCGCCGAGCTGGGCTGCGAGGCGACGGTCGCGGCCTGTGACGTCGCCGATCGCGGCGCGCTCGAGCAGCTGCTCGCCGGGGTCCCGGCGGAGCACTCGCTGACCGCTGTGTTCCACTCGGCGGGTGCGATCGACGACGGCGTGCTCGGCGCGCTCGACGGCGAGCGGCTGGACCGGGTGATGCGGCCGAAGGTCGACGCCGCGCTGCACCTGCACGAGCTGACAGCGGACTGCGAGCTGGCGCAGTTCGTCCTGTTCTCCTCGGCTGCCGGGGCGATCGGCTCCCCGGGCCAGGCCAACTACGCCGCGGCGAACGCCTTTCTCGACGCGCTCGCCGCCCACCGCCGCGCGCGCGGCCTGTCCGGGACCTCGATCGCGTGGGGCCTCTGGGATCAGGAGAGCGCGATGGGCGCCGGGATCACCGACGGCGACCGTGCCCGGCTGGCGCGCAGTGGGATCGCCGCGCTGGAGCCACGCCGCGGCCTCGGGCTGCTCGACCGCGCCCGCGAGTCCGCGGACCCCGCGCTGACGGCGATCGAGATCGATCGCGCCGCGTTGCGCAAGCTCGAGCCGATCGGGATGACGCCGCCGATGATGCGCGGGCTGGCCGGCGGGCCGGTGCGGCGCCGGCCGCGCGCCGCGGGCTCGCTGGCGGGCCGGCTCGCGGGCGTTCCGGAGAGCGAGTGGGACGCGCTCGTGCTCGATCTCGTGCGCGGCGAGACCGCGACGGTGCTCGGCCACGGCTCGGCCGAGACGATCGGCGCCGACAGCCCGTTCAAGGATCTCGGCCTGGACTCGCTGGGAGCGGTCGAGCTGCGCAACCGGCTCAAGCAGGCGACCGGGTTGCGACTGCCCTCGACGCTGGTCTTCGACCACCCGACGCCGACCGCCGTCGCGAGCTTCCTGCGCTCCGAGGTCGAGGGCGCCGAGCGCGGCGTGCCGGCCCCAGCCCGGACGTCGGCGGCGAAGTCGGTGGACGAGCCGATCGCGATCGTCGGGATGGCCTGCCGCTACCCCGGCGGCGTCGGCTCGCCCGAGCAGCTCTGGGACCTCGTCGCGGCGCGCACCGATGCGATCTCCGGCTTCCCGACCGATCGCGGCTGGGATCTCGACCGCCTCTACGACCCCGATCCGGACCAGGAGGGGACCACGTACACGCGCGAGGGCGGCTTCATCCACGACGCCGGCGACTTCGACGCCAGCTTCTTCGGGATCGGCCCGCGCGAGGCGCTGGCGATGGATCCCCAGCAGCGCCTGATGCTCGAGGCCGCATGGGAGGCGCTCGAGGACGCCGGCATCGATCCGACGTCGCTGCGCGGCAGCGATACCGGTGTGTTCGCCGGGATCGCGACGCACGACTACGCGACGTCGCTGGGCGCGACGAAGGGCATCCAGGGCCTGAGGCTGACCGGCAGCGCCTCGAGCGTCGTCTCGGGCCGCGTCGCCTACCAGCTTGGCCTGGAGGGGCCGGCAGTGACGATCGACACGGCGTGCTCGTCGTCGCTGGTCGCGCTGCACCTCGCTTGCCAGTCGTTGCGCCAGGGCGAGTGCTCGCTCGCGCTCGCCGGCGGCGCGACGATCCAGGCCACGCTGACGACGTTCGTCGAGTTCAGCCGCCAGCGCGGTCTCGCGCCCGACGGGCGCTGCAAGGCATTCGCCGGTGCCGCCGACGGAGCCGGTTTCTCGGACGGCCTCGGCCTCGTGCTGGTCGAGCGGCTCTCCGACGCCCGCCGCAACGGCCATGAGGTGCTCGCCGTGATCGCTGGCAGCGCGGTCAACCAAGACGGCGCCAGCAACGGCCTGACCGCCCCCAACGGTCCCTCGCAGGAGCGCGTGATCCGCCAGGCGCTCGCCAACGCCGGCCTGTCGCCGGCCGACGTCGACGCCGTCGAGGCCCACGGCACGGGCACGACTCTCGGCGACCCGATCGAGGCGCAGGCGCTGCTGGCGACGTATGGGCAAGAGCGGGCGAGCGGACCGCTGCGGCTCGGCTCGATCAAGTCGAACATCGGCCACACCCAGGCCGCCGCCGGCATCGCCGGGGTCATCAAGATGACCCTCGCGCTGCGCCATGGCGCGCTGCCGGCGACGCTCCACGTCGACGAGCCGACGCCGCACGTCGACTGGGCCGCCGGCGACGTCGAGGTCCTGACCGAGCAGGTGGATTGGCCGGTCGGCGAGCGCCCGCGCCGCGCGGCGGTCTCGGCCTTCGGCGTCAGCGGCACCAACGCCCACGCGATCGTCGAGGAGGCGCCGCCCGCGCCAGTCGCGGCGGCTCCCGAGCAGCGCGAGCTGCCCGCACTGCCGTGGATGCTGTCGGCGAAGACCGAGCCGGCGCTACGCGCCCAGGCGGGACGGCTAGCCGCGCATCTGCTGAGAAGAGGCGATCTGACCGCGGCCGACGTCGGTCTCTCGCTCGCCACGAGCCGCGCGACGCTGGATCGGCGCGCGGTGATCGCCGGCGCGAGCCGCGACGCGCTGCTCACCGGACTGACGGCGCTAGCCGAAGGGCGAGCGGCGCCCGGCCTCTGGGAAGGTCCGGCGCTCGAGGCCGGTCGACTCGCGTTCCTGTTCACCGGTCAGGGCGCACAGCGACCCGGCATGGGAGCTGAGCTGCACGCCGCCTTCCCCGCCTACGCGGCTGCCTTCGACGAGGTCTGCGAGCTGCTCGATCGCGATCTCGAGCAGCCGCTCCGCGACGTCGTGCTCGGCGACGACGCCGCGGTGCTGGGGCAGACGGCGTTCACGCAGCCAGCGCTGTTCGCGGTCGAGGTGGCGCTCCAGCGACTGCTCGAGCAGTGGGGAGTCACCCCCGACTTCGTCGCCGGCCATTCGATCGGCGAGCTGACCGCCGCGCACGTCGCCGGCGTCCTCTCGCTCGAGGACGCGTGCACACTGGTCGCGGCGCGCGCGCGGCTGATGCAGGAGCTGCCGGCGGGCGGCGGGATGCTGTCGATCCAGGGATCCGAGCAGGAGGCGCTCGAGTCGATCGGCGGCTACGCGGGCGCGGTGGCGATAGCGGCAGTCAACGGTCCGGCCGCCGTCGTCCTGTCGGGAGACGAGAGCGCGCTCGCGGAGTTGGCCGACTCATGGCGGGAGCGCGGGCGCAAGGTCAAACGGCTCGCCGTCAGCCACGCCTTCCACTCGCCGCTGGTCGAGCCGATGCTCGACGAGTTCCGCGCGGTGGCGGAGGGCCTGTCGTTCGAGGCGCCGCGAATTCCGGTCGTCTCCGCCCTCACCGGGAAGCTCGTCACCGACCAAGAGATCCGCTCCGCGGACCGCTGGGTTCGCCATGTGCGTGAGCCGGTCCGCTTCGCCGACTGCGTCCAGAGCCTCCGCTCGGCGGGCGTCAGTCGCTTCCTCGAGCTCGGCCCGGACGGCGTCCTGACCGCCATGGCCCAGGAGTGCCTGACCGAGGCCGGGGCCGAGGAAGGCGCGATCTACGCGTCCGCGCTGCGCGGCAGCCGGCCGGAGGTCGAGACGTTCGTGGCCGCGGCGGCGGGGCTCGCCCGCGAACGCGTCGACTGGCAGGCATTCTTCGCGGAGTCGGGCGCGCGGCGCGTGAGCCTGCCGACCTACGCCTTCCAGCGCGAGCGCTACTGGATCGAGAGCCCAGGCGACATCGGCGACGTCGGCGAGTCCGGCCCACTGGCCGGCGGTCACCCGCTGGCTGGAGTCGCGGTTCCCTTGGCCGGCGCCGGCGACGAATGGCGCTTCGCCAGCCGGCTGTCGCGGCGAAGCAACGGCTGGCTCGCCGATCACGTGATCCACGGCGCGACGCTGGTTCCGGGCGCGGCGTTCGTCGATCTGGCGCTGCACGTGGGCGAGCACGTGGGACACGCGCAGGTGTCCGAGCTGACGCTCGAGGCGCCGCTGATCCTGCCTGACGAGGGCTCTGTCGAGCTTCAGGTGTCGGTGGCGGACGCCGACGAGTCCGGCGGCCGGCAGCTGGAGATCTACTCGCGGCCGGAGGACGGCGACAGCGCGGTCGACGGCTGGACGCGACACGCCCACGGGACGCTCGTCGACGACGAGGCGGCCTGGTCGCCGGAGGCCGCCGAGCGGCTCGGCGGCGCGTGGCCGCCGGTCGACGCCGAGGCGGTCGACGTCGACGAGATCTACGACGCGATGGCCGGCTACGGCTTCGAACAGGGCCCGGCCTTCCAGGGACTGACCCGCGCCTGGCGCCGAGGCGAGGAGCTGTTCGGCGAGGTCGAGCTGCACGGCGACGAGCGGGCCCACGCCGAGCGCTACGGCCTCCATCCGGCGCTGCTCGACGGCGCGCTGCAAGCCGCGGCGATCGAGGGGCTCGACGGGACCGCCGAGGGCCACGTGAAGCTGGCGTTCGGGTGGACCGACATCGCCCTGCACGCGCGCGGGGCCACGGATCTGCGCGTCCACTTGGCGCCGCGCGGCGACGGAGAGGCCTACACGCTCGCGATCGCCGACCAGCAGGGCGCCCCGGTGGCGACGGTCGGGTCGCTCGTCACCGGCGAGCTCCCGATCGACGCGCTCGCCGCGCTGGTACGCCCGAACCGCTCGTTGCACCGAATCGAGTGGACGTCCGCAGCCGAGCTGGACACGCGCGCCACCGGCACCTGGGCAGTAGTCGGCGAGCGGGACGAAGAGGCCAGCGCGGCGCTGCGCTCCGCGGATGTCGAAGTCGAGGAATACGCCGATGTGGCCGCGCTGGATGCGGCCGTCGAAGCTGGCGGGGTCTGCCCGAGCGTCGTGGTCGTCGACTGCTCCAGCTCGCCGGTACGGGATGCGGAGCTGGCCGCTTCGGTCCACGAGCTGACCGGCAGAGTGCTTGGCACGCTTCAGCGCTGGCTGAGCAGCGAGCGACTGTCGGGCGAAGCCCGGCTCGTGTTGGTGACGCGCGGCGCCGTCGCGGCCGTTCCGGACGAAGACGTCACGGATCTCGCCGCGGCTGCCGTCTGGGGCCTGGTGCGCTCGGCGCAGTCCGAGTATCCCGGCCAGATCGCCCTGGTCGACCTCGACGCCGCGGAGCCGGCCTGGGGAACGCTTCCGCTCGCGCTCGGGTATGGCGGCGATCAGCTGGCGCTGCGCGAGGGACGTGTCGTCGAGCCACGACTGGTGCGGGCCGAGCCGAGCCCGGTCGATGTCGCCGCGCCGATCGATCCGGCCGGAACCGTCCTCGTCACGGGCGGGACGGGGACGCTGGGCGCGCTCGTTGCGCGCCATCTCGTCGAGCGGCACGGCGTCGCCGGCCTGCTGCTGGTCAGTCGCCGCGGCGCCGGCGCCGAGGGGGCGCAGCAGCTCGAGCGCGAGTTGACCGAGCTCGGCGCGGCGGTGACGATCGCCGCCTGCGACGCCGGCGATCGCGACGCGCTCGCCGCGGCGATCGCGGCGATCCCGGCGGAGCGTCCGCTGCGCGCGGTGTTCCACGCCGCCGGCCTGGCCGACGACGCCCTCGTCGGGGCGATGACCGGCGAGCAGCTCGAACGCGTGCTGCGGCCGAAGGTCGACGCGGCGACCAACCTGGACGATCTGACGAGCGACCTGGGGCTGTCGGCGTTCGTGCTCTTCTCGTCGGCGGTCGGGATGCTCGGCAATCCCGGGCAGGCGAACTACGCCGCCGCCAACGCCTTCCTCGACGGCCTCGCCGAGCGGCGCCGCGCGCACGGGCTGCCCGCGCTGTCGATCGCCTGGGGCGCCTGGGCGGGCGGCGGCGGCATGGGCTCCGAGGCAGACGCCGCACGGGTCGCTCAGGCCGGCGTGCTGGAGATGCCCCACTCCGAAGGGCTGGCGTTGCTCGACGCCTCGCTGGCGGGCGACGACGCCGTCGTCGCGGCGATGCGGCTCGACGCCGGCGCGATGCGCGCCCGGGCGCGGGCAGGGACGTTGCCGCCGCTGCTGCGAGGCCTCGTGGGCGCGCCGCGGCGCGACAGCGCGGCGGACGGTGCGGCGCTGCGCCGGCGCCTCACCGCGTTGCCGGAGCCGGAGCGCCGCGAGGCCGTCGTCGACCTCGTTCGCAGCGAGGTGGGAGCGGTGCTCGGGCGCAGCATCGACAGCTTCGGGCCGGAGCGGGGCTTCAAGGAGCTCGGGCTCGACTCGCTGGCCGCGGTCGAGCTGCGCAACCGCCTGGGGGCCGCCACCGGCCGCCGGCTGCCGGCGACGCTGGTGTTCGACTACCCGACCTTGGGGGCTCTCGCGGACTACGTGCTCGCGGGCCTCGTGCCGAGCGACTCGGCCGGCACGGAGACGGAGCCCGTCGACAGCGACGGCAATGGACATGGGGCGCTCGCCGACGACGAGAGCGACGCCATCGACTCGATGGACGTGACGAGCTTGATCGAGCTTTCGCTCGAGGGCGGCACATCCGATCTCGAAGGGGAGGACGTATGAGCGAGGCATCTCGCGAGCAGGTGGTCGAGGCTCTGCGCAGCTCGCTCAAGGAGACCGAGAAGCTGCGCGCTCAGAATCGGCGCCTGCGCTCGGCCGCGCGCGAGCCGATCGCGATCGTCGGCATGGGCTGCCGCTATCCCGGCGGGGTGAGCACGCCAGACGAGCTGTGGGAGCTCGTCATGGCCGGCACCGACGCGATCACGGAGTTCCCGGCCAACCGCGGCTGGGACGTCGAGCGGCTCTACGACCCCGATCCCGATCGCCACGGACACACCTACACGCGCGAGGGCGGCTTCCTGAACGACGCGGCGGACTTCGACGCAGGCTTCTTCGGGATCGGCGCCCGCGAGGCACTTGGGATGGATCCGCAGCAGCGGCTGCTGCTCGAGGTGGCCTGGGAGACCTTCGAGCACGCAGGGATCGACCCTCAGTCGGTCCGCGGCAGCCGAACTGGCGTCTACGCCGGCGTGATGTACCACGACTACGCCGTCGCCGGCTCGGTACCGCCGGAGATGGAGGGCTACATCGCCACCGGCATGGCCGGAAGCGTGGTCTCTGGCCGTGTGGCCTACGCCCTCGGCCTGGAGGGATCGGCGGTGACGGTCGACACCGCCTGCTCGTCGTCGCTGGTGGCGCTGCACCTCGCCTGCCAGGCGCTCCAGCAGGGCGAGTGCGACATGGCGCTCGCCGGCGGCGTCGCGGTCATGGCGTCGGCGAGCGTGTTCGTCGAGTTCAGCCGTCAGCGCGGCCTGGCCGCCGACGGGCGCTGCAAGTCCTTCGCGGCGTCCGCCGACGGTGTCGGCTGGTCGGAGGGGGCCGGTCTGCTCCTGGTCGAGCGGCTCTCCGACGCGCGCCGGCTGGGCCACGAGGTGCTGGCCGTGGTGCCCGGGACCGCGACGAACCAGGACGGGGCGAGCCACGGCCTCACGGCGCCGAACGGTCCGTCGCAGGAGCGCGTCATCCGGCGTGCGCTGAGCCGGGCGGGACTGACGCCGGCCGACGTCGACGCCGTCGAGGCGCACGGGACGGGCACGCCGCTGGGCGATCCGATCGAGGCGCAGGCCTTGCTGGCGACCTACGGCCAGGAGCGCGCGGACGGTCCCTTGCGGCTTGGCTCGATCAAGTCGAACATCGGCCACACCCAGGCCGCGGCGGGCGTCGCCGGAATCATGAAGATGGTGCTGGCGATGCGGCACGGCGTGTTGCCGCCGACGTTGCACGTCGACGAGCCGTCGCCGCACGTCGACTGGTCGGTTGGCGAAGTCGAGCTGTTGACCGAGCCGGCCGAGTGGTCCGCTGGCGATCGTCCGCGGCGCGCCGGCGTGTCGTCGTTCGGGGTCAGCGGGACCAACGCGCACGTGATCGTCGAAGAGCCGCCGGCGGTGGCGGAGGAGCCAGTCGACGCAGCCGGCGAGGCGCCCACCGCCGAGCTCGTCGCGCTGCCGTGGGTGTTGTCGGCGAAGTCCGCGCCGGCACTCCGCGCGCAGGCGGCCAAGCTGGCCGCCCACGTCGGACAGCGGGCCGAGCTCGGCCCCGCGGACGTCGGGTCGTCGCTGGTCGGCGGCCGCACGTCGTTCGAGCACCGCGCTGTGGTGGTCGGCGGCGATCGCGCTCGGCTGTTGGCTGGGCTCGACGCGCTGGCGTCCGGCGCGCCGGCCGACGGCGTAGTGTCAGGACGCGCCTCCGTCGGTGGCCGGCCGGTGTTCGTGTTCGCCGGTCAAGGTGCGCAGTGGCCGGGCATGGCGCGTGAGCTGCTGGAGTCGTCGCCTGTCTTCGTGGAGCTGTTCGCCGAAGCCGCGAGCGCGGTAGAGGAGCTCGTCGATTGGCGGGTCGCCGACGTGTTGGCGGAGGCGGATGGTGCGCCATCGCTGGAGCGGGTCGACGTCGTGCAGCCGGTGTCCTTCGTCGTGTCGGTTGCGCTGGCTGGCTTGTGGCGGTCGTTCGGCGTCGAGCCCGGGGTGGTCCTAGGCCACTCGCAGGGTGAGATCGCGGCTGCGTGCGTGGCGGGTGGGCTGTCGTTGGGCGACGCGGCGAAGGTCGCGGTGCTGCGCAGCAAGGCGATCGCCGAGATCGCCGGCCTCGGCGGGATGGTCTCGGTCGCGGCACCGGTGGACGAGCTGTCGCGACGGATCGAGGCGTGGGAGCCGCGGCTGTCGGTCGCGGCTGTCAACGGTCCGCGTTCGGTCGTCGTCTCGGGCGAGGACGAGGCGCTCGACGAGCTGTTGGCGGGTTGCGAGAGCGATGGTGTGCGCGCGCGGCGGATCCCGGTCGACTACGCGTCGCACTCGGCTCAGGTCGAGGCGATCCACGACCGCTTGCTCGAAGACCTCGGTTCGATCGAGCCGAGCTCTGGAGCGATCGCGTTCATGTCGGCGCTGGAGGGCGAGCTGGTCGACACCGCCGGTCTCGACGCCGAGTACTGGTACCGCAACCTGCGCCACACCGTCCGCTTCGAGGACGCCACACGCGCCCTGTTGGCCAAGGGCCGCAACGCTTTCATCGAGGTCAGCTCTCATCCGGTCCTGTCGATGGCCGTCGAGGAGACCGTCGAAGCGACCGGCGCCGATCCCGACAGCGTCCTGACGACCGGGTCGCTGCGCCGCGACGACGGCGGTCTCGACCGTTTCCTGACCTCGCTCGCCGAAGCGCATGTGGCGGGCGTGGACGTCGACTGGTCGACGCTGTTCGACGCGACCGCCGCCAAGCGCGTCCCGCTGCCGACCTACGCCTTCCAACGCGAGCGGTACTGGCTCGACACCGGCGGCTTGGGCGATGTCGCGGCGGCTGGCCTGTCGCCGGGTGGGCACCCGCTGCTGGGTGCGGTGACGTCGGTCGCGGGGGCCGATCGGCTGTTGCTGTCGGGCCGGCTATCGCTCGAGTCGCAGCCCTGGCTCGGCGATCACGTCGTCGGCGGCGTGGCGTTGCTGGCGGGCGCGGCGATGGTCGAGCTCGTGATGCACGCGGCGGCGCGTGCGGGCTGCGCCTCGCTCGAGGAGCTGACGCTGGAGGCTCCGCTGGTCTTCGCCGAGCGGGCAGCGGTTCAGGTTCAGGTGTCGGTCGGCGAGCTGGACGAGTCGGGACAGCGTGAGGTCGTCGTCCATGCCAGACACGAGAGCGACGACGACAGCGCCGACGACGACGGCTGGGCTCGTCACGCCAGCGCTGTGGTCTCCGACCGAGAGCCGGCCGTCGACCCAGGGCTGGTGGAGCTGGGCGGCTCCTGGCCGCCGGAGGGCGCCGAGCCGCTGGCGGTCGAGTCGCTCTACGACGACCTGGAGGCGATCGGGCTCGAGTACGGGCCGGCCTTCCAGGGGCTGCGCGCGGCGTGGCGGCGCGACGGGGAGGTCTTCGCCGAGGTCGAGCTCGACCCGAGTCAGCAGCAGCAGGCGAGCGGCTACGGAGTTCATCCCGCACTGCTCGACGCGGCACTGCACGCCGGGTTCCTGGTCGGCGACGCCGACGGCTTGCGGCTGCCGTTCGCGTGGACGGACGTGGCGATCGCCGCGCCCGGAGCGTCGTCGCTGCGCGTGCGGGTCGTCGCCGACGGCGAGCAGCTGAGCATCTCCGCCGCCGATCGAGATGGCCAGGCTGCCTTCTCGGTCGCGGGCCTCGTCACCCGTACCGTCGACGCCGATCAGCTACGCGCCGCGGCCGGCGCGGCCGCCGCCAGCGACTCGCTCTTCAAGGTCGATTGGGTGGAGGCCCCGGCGCCGGGAGCGGAGGCGGGATCCGCGCCGGCAGTGTTGGGCGCGCTCGATCTGCCGTGCTTCGACGGCGAGCGCTACGCCGACCTGGCGGCGCTTGCAGCCGCCGTCGCGGACGGAGCCGAGGCGCCGGCGGTCGTGCTGGTCGCCGGCCACGACCTCGACGGGGGCGAAGCCGGCATCGCTGTTCCGGAGGCGGCGCACGCTTCTGCCCATCGGGCGCTCGAGCTCGTGCAGGGTTGGGTCGCCGAGGGCGCACTGGTCGATTCGCGGCTCGTGCTCGTCACCGAGCGGGCAGTCGCGGCTGCGGCCGGCGAGACGCCGGACGTGGGGGCCGCCACCGTCTGGGGCCTGGTCCGCTCCGCGCAGACCGAGCACCCGGGCTCGTTCGGTCTCGTCGACGTCGACGGGACGGACGCTTCTTGGAACGCCTTGGGCGCGACCGTCGACGGCGCCGAGCCGCAGCTGGCGTTGCGCGAGGGCGCGGCGGTCGTGCCGCGCCTGGCGCGCGTGGCAGGGGACGGTGACTCCGGCGCCAGGCCATTCGTCACGGGCGGCACCGTGCTGGTGACCGGCGGCACCGGTGGTCTCGGCGGACTGGTCGCGCGGCACTTGGCTGCCGAGCGTGGTGTGGAGAGCTTGCTGCTGGTCAGTCGCAGCGGTCGCGAGGCCGATGGCGTGGACGAGCTCGTCGCCGAGTTGGAGGAGCGCGGCTGTGCGGTGCGCGTCGAGGCGTGCGACGTCTCGGAGCGCGGCGAGTTGGAGGCGTTGATCGCCTCGATCTCCGCGAACTGCCCGTTGACCGGCGTCGTGCACTCGGCCGGGGCGCTCGACGACGGCGTCGTCGAGCAGCTGACCGCGGAGCGGATCGACGTGGTGATGGCGCCGAAGGTCGACGCCGCTTGGCATCTGCACGAGCTGACCGCGGACATGGGGCTGGAGCGGTTCGTGATGTTCTCGTCCGCGGCGGCGACGTTGGGCACGCCGGGTCAGGCGAACTACGCGGCGGCGAACGCCTTCCTCGACGCACTGGCTGTCCGCCGGCGTGCCGAGCGGCTGCCGGCCGCGTCGCTGGCGTGGGGGCTGTGGGAGCAGGCGACGGGACTGACCGGTGACCTGGGCCAGAGCGATCGTGCGCGGCTGAGCACGATCGGCGCGCCGATCTCGAATGACGAGGGGCTCGCGCTGTTCGACGTCGCCTCGGCGGTCGACGAGCCGATCCTGGTCCCCGTCCCGTTCGACGTCGCGGCGCTGCGGCCGCTCGCTCGGATGGGGATGCTCCCGCCGCTGCTGCGCGGCCTCGTGCGCGTGCCGGCGCGTCGTGACGCCGGTTCCGGCGACGGTGCGCTGGCGCGGCGGTTCGCCGCGGTCTCCGAGCAGGAGTGGGACGCGGTCGCGCTCGAGCTGGTCAGCGGCCATGTCGCGGCGGTGCTGGGCCACGAGTCGTCTGACGCGATCGACCCGCAGCGGGCGTTCAAGGACCTCGGGTTCGATTCGCTGGCGTCGGTCGAGTTGCGCAACCGGCTGGCTCAGGCGAGCGGCTTGCGGTTGCCGGCGACGCTGGTCTTCGACTACCCGACGCCGGTGGCGGTAGCGGGACTGCTGCGCGAACGGGTCGAGGGATCGGTTGCGAGCGTGGCGACGGCGCGGGTGTCGGCGCGGGCCGACGACCCGATCGCGATCGTCGGGATGAGCTGCCGCTTCCCCGGCGGCGTCGGTTCGCCGCGGGAGCTGTGGGAGCTCGTCGCCTCGGGCACTGACGCGATCTCGGCATTCCCGGAGGATCGCGGCTGGGCTCTGGACAGCCTCTACGACCCCGACCCCGGTAACGAGTCCCCGGGCAGCTTCTATGTGCGCGAAGGCGGCTTCGTCGAGAACGTCGCCGACTTCGACGGCGGGTTCTTCGGGATCGCGCCGCGCGAGGCGTTGGCGATGGATCCGCAGCAGCGGCTGCTGCTCGAGGGGGCGTGGGAGGCGTTCGAGGACGCCGGGATCGATCCGGGCTCATTGCGCGGCAGCCGGACGGGGGTCTTCGTCGGGCTGATGTACCACGACTACGGGTCCGGCGTCTCGGATGTCGCATTGGAGGAGCTCGGCGGCTACCTGGGAACCGGCGTGTCGGGCAGCATCGCTTCGGGGCGGCTCTCCTACGTGCTCGGGTTGGAGGGCCCCGCCGTGACGATCGACACCGCGTGCTCGTCGTCGCTGGTCGCGCTGCACCAGGCCTCTCAGGCGCTGCGCGAGGGCGATTGCGACATGGCGCTCGCCGGCGGCGCGTCGGCGATGGCCACGCCGATGACGTTCTCCGAGTTCAGCCGTCAGCGCGGCCTCGCACCCGACGGGCGCTGCAAGGCGTATTCGGGCGCCGCCGACGGTGTCGCGTTGTCGGAGGGCTCGGGCCTGCTCGTGCTCGAGCGGCTGTCGGATGCGCGCCGCAACGGCCATCAAGTGTTGGCGGTCGTGCGCGGGAGCGCGGTCAACCAGGACGGTGCGAGCAACGGCCTGACGGCGCCGAACGGTCCCTCGCAGGAACGGGTGATTTATCAGGCATTGGCCAACGCCGGCCTCGAGCCGGCCGACGTCGACGTCGTCGAGGGCCACGGCACGGGCACGCCACTCGGGGATCCGATCGAGGCGCAGGCGCTGCTGGCGACCTATGGCCAGGACCGCGCGGACGGCCCGTTGCGGCTCGGTTCGATCAAGTCGAACATCGGCCACACCCAGGCGGCCGCGGGCGCGGCCGGGGTCATGAAGATGGTGCTGGCGATGCGGCACGGGATGCTGCCGCCGACGCTGCACGTCGACGAGCCGTCGCCGCACGTCGACTGGTCGGCCGGCGACATCGAGCTGCTGACCGAGCCGGCCGAGTGGGCCGCAGGGGAGGCGCCGCGGCGGGCCGCGGTGTCGTCGTTCGGGGCGAGCGGCACCAACGCTCACGTGATCCTCGAAGAGCCGCCGGCGCTGGAGCCGGTTCCGGTAGGCGACGAGACATCCGACACCGAGGGTGGCGGGGCGCGCGTGCTTGGGGTGGTGCCCTGGGTGCTGTCGGCGAAGTCGGAGGCCGCGCTGGCCGGTCAGGCCGGCCGGTTGGCGGCGCATGTCGAGGCGGAGCCCGACCTGGCGCCCGTCGACGTCGGGTTGTCGCTGGTGGCTGGCAGGGCGTCGTTCGAGCATCGTGCGGTGGTGGTCGGCGGGGATCGCGAGGAGTTGCTGGCGGGCTTGGATGCGCTCGTGTCGGGTGAGCCGGCGGTCGGCGTGGCGTCCGGCAAGGTCGGGCCCGCGAAGACCGGCTTCGTGTTCGCGGGGCAGGGCGCGCAGTGGCCGGGGATGGCGCTGGGGCTGATCGAGTCGTCGCCGGTGTTCGCGGAGCGGTTCGCCGAGGTTGCCGCCGCGGTCGAGGGGCTTGTCGATTGGCGCGTGTCCGACGTCCTCGCGGGGGCGGACGGCGCGCCGTCGCTGGAGCGGGTGGACGTCGTTCAGCCCGTCTCGTTCGTCGTGTCGGTTGCGCTCGCGGGTCTGTGGCGTTGGCTCGGGGTCGAGCCGCGGGTCGTGGTCGGCCATTCGCAGGGCGAGATCGCCGCGGCGTGCGTGGCGGGCGGGCTGTCGCTCGAGGACGCGGCGCGGGTCGCCGTTCTGCGCAGCCGGGCTCTGGTAGACGTCGCCGGCTTGGGCGGGATGGTCTCGGTCTCGGGATCGCGCGACGAGGTCGAAGCACGGATCGCCGGCTGGGGCGAGCGGCTCTCGGTCGCGGCGGTGAACAGTCCGCGTTCGACCGTCGTGTCGGGCGAGGTCGAGGCGCTCGACGAGCTGTTGGCGGCCTGCGAGGCCGATGGCACCTGGGCGCGGCGGATCCCGGTCGACTACGCGTCGCACTCCGCCCAGATCGACCAGATCGAGGACAGGCTGCTCGACGAGCTGGCGTCGATCGAGCCGCGGACGGCGGCCGTCCCGTTCATGTCGTCGGTGACTGGCGGGTTGGTCGACACCGCAAGCCTGGATGCCGGCTACTGGTACCGGAACCTGCGCGAGACGGTCCGCTTCGAGGATGCGATCCGTGCGCTCGTCGCCGACGGCTATACGACGTTCATCGAGGCGAGCAGCCATCCGGTTCTGACGATCCCCGTCGAGGAGACCGCCACCGCGGCTGGAGCCGACGTCGTCGCGATCGGCTCCCTGCGTCGCGACGACGGCGGCCTCGACCGGTTCCTGACCTCGCTCGCCGAGGCGCATGTCAACGGCGCCGACGTCGACTGGGCCAAGCTCTTCGAAGGCGCCCCGGCCAAGCACGTCGGCCTGCCGACCTACGCATTCCAGCGCGACCGCTACTGGCTGACATCCGGCGGCGGTGGCCGGGGCGACGCCCGATCGATCGGACTCACGGCGGCGGGCCATCCGTTGCTGGGGGCCGTGGCATCGATTGCCGGAGCGGATCGGTTGTTGTTGTCGGGGCGCTTGTCGCTGGACTCCGATCCGTGGCTTGCCGATCACACGGTCGGCGGCGTGGTGCTGCTGCCGGGGGCCGGGCTTGTCGAGCTGGTCTCGCATGCGGCGAGCCGTGTGGATTGCGGCCTGATCGAAGAGCTGTCGCTGGAGGCTCCGCTGGTCTTCCCCGAGCGTGGCGCCGTCCAGGTCCAGCTGTCGGTCGACGAGCCCGACGAGACGGGGCGGCGCGAGGTCGCCGTTCACGCCAGGCCCGACAGCGACGCGGACGACGGAGAGTGGATGCGCCACGCCCGCGGCGTAGTGTCCGATGCCCAGCCGGAGGTCGACCGTGGTCTGGCCGAGCTCGACGGCGCGTGGCCGCCGGAGGGCGCCGAGCCGGTTGCGGTCAACTCGCTCTACGACGATCTCGACGCGGTCGGCTTGAGCTATGGCCCGGCGTTCCAGGGCCTGCGCGCGGCGTGGCGGCGCGGCGACGAGGTCTTCGCCGAGGTCGAGCTCGACGCGACCCAGGAGAAGCAGGCGGGCGGCTATGGCATTCACCCCGCGCTGCTCGACGCCTCGCTGCACGCGGGATTCCTCGTCGGTCAGACAGATGGCCTGCGGTTGCCGTTCGCGTGGACGGGAGTGCGGGTAGCCGCTGGCGGGGCGACGTCGCTGCGCGTACGGGCCACAGCCGACGGCGATCGCCTCCAGCTCTCGGCGACCGACCGCGACGGCCGGCCTGCCCTGTCGGTGGAGGGCCTCGTCGCACGCCCCGTCGAGGCGAGCCAACTGCGGGCCGCGTCGACCGGCGATTCGCTGTTCAAGGTCGAATGGGTCGAGACCGTCCCCGAGGCCGTTCCGGGCGGCGTGGCGACGTTGGGCGAGCTCGACGTCCCGGGTCTCGACGGCGAGCGCTACCCCGACCTCGCGGCACTCGTCGCGGCCGTCGCCGAGGGCACGGAGGTACCGGCGGTCGTGCTGGCCGACGGGCGCCCATCCGCTGACGGCGAAGGCACCGTGCCAGCGGCCGCACGTACTGCCACGCATCGGACGCTCGAGCTCGTTCAAGGCTGGCTGGGACAGGAGGCGCTGGCCGGTTCGCGGCTCGTCCTGGTGACCGAGCGAGCCGTTGCCGCCGGGACCGGCGAGTCGCCGGACGTCGTGACTGCCGCGATCTGGGGTTTGGTGCGCTCGGCGCAGGCGGAGCACCCTGGCTCGTTCGGGCTGGTCGACGTCGACGGGAGCGAGGCGTCGTGGGCGGCGCTCGCGGACGTCGCGGCGGGCGAGTCGCAGATCGCATTGCGCGACGGCATCGCGGTCGTGCCGCGCCTGGCGCGTGTCGCGCGCGGCGGCGATTCCGAGCCGGGGCCGTTCGTCTCGGGTGGCACGGTGTTGATGACGGGCGGGACTGGCGGCCTCGGCGGTCTGCTTGCCAAGCACCTGGTCGCGGAGCGGGACGTCACCAGCCTGCTGCTCGTCGGGCGGCGCGGCCGGGCGGCCGAGGGCATCGACGAGCTGGTCGCGGAGCTCGAGGACCTCGGCTGCGCGGTGCGGGTCGAGGCGTGCGACGTATCGGATCGCGACGCGGTGGCAGGGCTGATCGCCTCGGTGCCCGACGACTGTCCGCTGACCGGCGTGGTGCATGCGGCGGGCTTGCTCGACGACGGCGTCGTGGAGAAGCTGTCGCCGGAGCGGCTCGACGTCGTGATGGCGCCGAAGGTCGACGCCGCGTGGCATCTGCACGAGCTGACCGCCGATCTCGGCTTGGAGCGGTTCGTGCTGTTCTCGTCGGTCGCCGGAGTGCTCGGTGGGCCCGGTCAGGGCAACTACGCGGCGGCGAACGTGTTCCTCGACGCGCTTGCCGCCTACCGGCGTGCCGAGGGGCTGCCGGCCGCGTCGCTGGCGTGGGGGCTGTGGGAGCAGGTGACGGGGATGACCGACGAGCTCGGCGAGAGCGAGCGGGCACGGCTGAACATGATCGCCTCGCCGTTGTCGGACTCGGAGGGCCTGGAGCTGTTCGACATCGCGTCGACGGTCGACGAGCCGCTGCTGGTGTCGGTCCCGTTCGACTTGTCGGCGCTGCGCCCGTTGGCGCGGGTGGGGATGTTGCCGCCGCTGCTGCGCGGCCTGGTGCGCGTTCCGGCGCGGCGGGCGCCAGGCGGCGACGGCGGCGCGCTGGCGCGGCGCTTCGCCGAGGCGCCGGAGGAGGAGTGGGATGCGGTCGCTCTGGAGCTCGTGGTCGAGCACGTCGCGGCCGTGCTGGGGCACGAGTCGGCGGCGGCGATCGAAGCGGACCGGGCGTTCAAGGATCTCGGCTTCGACTCGCTGGCGTCGGTGGAGCTGCGCAATCGGTTGGCTCAGGCGAGCGGCTTGCGGTTGCCGGCGACGCTGGTGTTCGACTATCCGACGCCGGTAGCGGTAGCCGCGCTGTTGCGCGAGCGGGTCGAGGGATCGGTTGCGACCGTGGCGACGGCGCGGCTGTCGGCGCGGGCCGACGAGCCGGTCGCGATCGTCGGGATGAGCTGCCGCTTCCCCGGCGGGGTCGAGTCGCCGGAGGAGCTGTGGAGCCTCCTCGCCACTGGCGGCGACGCCATCTCCGGCTTCCCGAGTGACCGCGGCTGGGACCTCGACGGCCTGTACGACCCGGATCCCGAGTCGGTCGGCACCAGCTATGCCCGCGAAGGCGGCTTCATCGAGAACGTCGCCGGCTTCGACGCGGGCTTCTTCGGGATCGCTCCGCGCGAGGCGCTGGCGATGGATCCGCAACAGCGGCTGCTGCTGGAGGGGGCGTGGGAGGCGTTCGAGGACGCTGGGGTCGCTCCAGGTTCGCTGCGGGGCAGCCGGACCGGCGTCTTCGTCGGCCTGATGTACCACGACTATGCGATCGGGGGGTCCGAATCCGAGCTCCGGGGGGTCAGCGGCTATCTGAGCACCGGCTTGGCGGGCAGCGTCGCCTCGGGTCGGTTGGCGTATGTCTTCGGGCTGGAGGGCCCGGCGGTGACGATCGACACTGCCTGCTCGTCGTCGCTGGTAGCGCTCCACCAGGCTTGCCACGCGCTGCGTCAGGGCGAGTGCGACATGGCGCTCGCCGGCGGCGCGTCGGCGATGGCGACGCCGGCGTCCTTCGCGGAGTTCAGCCGCCAGCGGGGTCTCGCGCCCGACGGACGCTCGAAGGCCTATGCCGGCGCGGCCGACGGGGTCGCGTTGTCGGAGGGGTCCGGTCTGATCGTGCTCGAGCGCTTGTCGGACGCCCGCCGCAACGGCCATGAGGTGCTGGCGGTCGTGGCGGGCAGCGCGGTCAACCAGGACGGCGCGAGCAACGGGCTGACGGCGCCGAACGGCCCGTCGCAGGAGCGGGTGATCGGTCAGGCGCTTGCGAACGCCGGCTTGTCGCCGACGGACGTCGATGCGGTCGAGGGCCACGGCACGGGTACCGCGCTCGGCGACCCGATCGAGGCACAGGCGCTGCTGGCCACCTACGGCCAGGACCGTGCGGACGGTCCGTTGCGGCTCGGTTCGATCAAGTCGAACATCGGTCATACCCAGGCCGCGGCGGGTGTGGCTGGCGTCATGAAGATGGTGCTGGCGATGCGCCACGGGGTGCTGCCGCCGACGTTGCACGTCGACGAGCCGTCGCCGCATGTCGACTGGTCGGCCGGCGACATCGAGCTGCTGACCGAGCCGGCCGAGTGGGCCGCGGGCGAGCGGCGGCGGCGGGCTGGGGTGTCGTCGTTCGGCATCAGCGGCACCAACGCCCACGTGATCCTCGAAGAGCCGCCGCCGTCGGTCGTCGTCGACGCCGATTCGAGCGACGAGGTGGACGCCCCCGTCAGCGATCTCGTCGCGGTGCCGTGGGTGTTGACGGCGAAGTCGGCGTCTGCCCTCGGTGGGCAGGCGGGAAGGCTGGCCGGGCGCCTCAGGGAGCGGCCGGAGCTGAGCAACGTCGACGTCGGTCTCTCGCTCGCGACTGCTAGGGCGCAGTTCGAGCACCGTGCCGTGGTCGTCGTCGACGATCGCGATCGGTCGTTGGCTGGGCTCGAGGCGCTGGTGGCTGGGATGCCGGCGGATGGCGTGGTGTCGGGTCGTGCCGTGGCCGGCCGCCGGGTGGCGTTCGTGTTTCCCGGCCAGGGTGCGCAGTGGGCGGGGATGGCGTTGGGGCTCTCGGAGTCCTCACCGGTGTTCGCGGAGCTGTTCGCCGAAGCGACCGGCGCGGTCGAGGAGCTCGTCGACTGGCGGGTTGCCGATGTGTTGGCGGGTGTCGACGGAGCGCCGGCGTTGGAGCGCGTCGACGTCGTGCAGCCGGTGTCGTTCGCGGTGTCGGTCGCGCTGGCGGGCCTATGGCGGTCGTTCGGGGTGGAGCCGGGTGCCGTCGTCGGTCATTCGCAGGGCGAGATTGCAGCCGCCTGCGTTGCCGGCGGTCTGTCGTTGGAGGACGCGGCGCGGGTCGTCGTGCTGCGCAGCCAGGCGATCGTGGAGATCGCCGGCCTCGGCGGGATGGTGTCTGTCGCTGCGCCGGTGGACCAGGTCGCAGGTCGGATCGCCGACTGGGCTGGGCGGCTGTCGGTCGCCGCGGTCAACGGTCCGCGGTCGGTCGTCGTCTCGGGTGAGGACGAGGCGCTCGACGGGTTGCTGGCCGGTTGTGAGAGCGATGGTGTGTGGGCGCGGCGGATCCCGGTCGACTATGCGTCGCACTCGGATCAGGTCGAGGCGATCCACGACCGGTTGCTCGAAGACCTCGGCCCGATCGAGCCGCGCTCCGGAGCGATCGCGTTCATGTCGGCGCTCGAAGGCGAGATCGTCGACACCGCGGCTCTCGACGCCGAGTACTGGTACCGCAACCTGCGCCACACCGTCCGTTTCGAGGACGCGACCCAGAAGTTGCTCGCCGACGGCTATGACGCGTTCGTGGAGGTCAGCCCCCACCCGGTCTTGACGATCGCTGTCGAGGAGACCGTGGAAGCGGCCGGCGCCGATCCCGACAGCGTCCTGACCGTCGGCTCGCTGCGCCGCGACGACGGCGGCCTCGACCGCTTCGTGACCTCGCTCGCCGAGGCCCACGTTCGCGGTGTCGACGTCGGCTGGTCGAAGCTCTTCGACGGAACGGCCGCCAAGCAGGTCCGGCTACCGACCTACGCCTTCCAGCGCGACCGCTACTGGATCAACTCGAGCAGCGGCGGCGCTGGCGACGTGACCGCGGCTGGGCTGTCCCCTGGCGGCCATCCCTTGCTGGGCGCCGTCACGTCGGTCGCCGATGCGGACCGGTTGCTGCTGTCCGGCCGGCTCTCGCTCGAGTCGCATCCCTGGCTCGGCGACCACGCCGTCGGGGGCGCTGTGCTGCTGGCGGGCGCCGGCTTGGTCGAGCTGGCCTCGCACGCGGCGGGGCGGGCAGGTTGCGCGGTGGTCGAAGAGCTGACCCTCGAGGCTCCGCTGATCTTCGCCGAGCGGGGCGCCGTCCAGGTCCAGGTCTCGGTCGGCGAGCCAGACGAGGCCGGCCGGCGCGAGGTCGCCGTCTACGCCAGGCCCGAGAACGACGACGACGCCGCCGACGACGGGTGGGTTCGGCACGCCGGAGGCGTGGTCTCCAACGAGCAGGGGCCCGTCGACGACGGGTTGGCGGAGCTGGCCGGGGTGTGGCCGCCCGAAGGCGCCGAGTCGGTCGCCGTCGACTCGCTCTATGACGACTTGGAGGCGGCGGGCTTTGGCTACGGACCCGCGTTCCAGGGGTTGCGCGCCGCGTGGCGCCGCGACGGGGAGGCCTTCGCCGAGGTCGAGCTCGATTCGGCCCAGGAGCAGCAAGCGACCGGCTACGGCGTCCATCCCGCTCTCTTGGACGCGGCGCTGCACGCCGGGTTCCTGGTCGGCGACAACGACGGCTTGCGGTTGCCGTTCGCCTGGACGGGCGTCGAGATATCGGCACCCGGTGCGTCGTCGCTGCGTGTGCGCGTCGTCGTCGACGGCGGCGAGCAGCTGAGGGTCTCGGCGGCCGACCGCGACGGCCAAGCCGTCTTCTCGGTCGCGGGCCTCGTCACGCGCCCCGTCGACGCCGACCAGCTGCGCGCCGCGGCGGGCATCGCCGCCGGCAACGACTCTCTGTTCAAGGTCGAGTGGATCCCCGCTCCGGAGGAGGCTTCCGGCGCCGGGGCAGGCGCGGTCGCCGTGCTCGGCGACCTCGACGTGCCAGGCCTCGACGGGGAGCGCTACTCCGACCTGGCGGCGCTCGCCGCGGCGGTCGATGAGGGGGCCGAAGCGCCGGCGGTCGTGCTGGCCGCCGGCTACGATCTCGTCGACGGCGAAGCGGGCGTCGGCGTTCCGGAGGCGGCGCATGCCGCCGCCCATCGGGTGCTCGAGCTCGTGCAGGGCTGGGTGGTACGAGAGGCGCTGGTCGATTCGCGGCTGGTCTTGGTGACCGGACGAGCCGTCGCCGCCGTGGATGGCGAGGCGCCGGATGTCGGCGCCGCCACCGTCTGGGGGCTGGTGCGTTCGGCGCAGTCGGAGCATCCGGGCTCGTTCGGGTTGGTGGACGTGGACGGGACGGACGCGTCGTGGGCAGCGTTGGCGGCGGTGTCGGCGGGCGACGAGCCGCAGGTCGCCTTGCGGGACGGTGTCGCGGTGGCGCCGCGGTTGGCGCGTGTGGCGCGCGACGGCGGTTCTGAGGCTGGGCCGTTCGTTTCGGGCGGGTCGGTCTTGGTGACCGGTGGGACGGGCGGGCTTGGAGGTCTGGTCGCGCGCCATCTGGTGGCCGAGCACGGCGTCGAGAGCTTGTTGCTGGTGAGTCGCAGCGGCCTCGGCGCCGACGGCGCGACCGAGCTGGCGGCGGAGCTGGAGGAGCGTGGATGTGCCGTACGCGTGGAGGCGTGCGACATCTCGGATCGCGGCGAGTTGGAGGCGTTGATCGCCTCGATCTCCGAGGATCGTCCGTTGACGGGTGTGGTGCATGCGGCTGGTGTGCTCGACGACGGCGTCGTCGAGCAGCTGACCGCCGAGCGGCTCGATGCGGTGATGGCGCCGAAGGTCGACGCCGCTTGGCATCTCCACGAGCTGACCGCCGATCTCGGCTTGGAGCGGTTCGTGATGTTCTCGTCGGTGGCGGGCGTGCTGGGCTCGCCCGGTCAGGGCAACTACGCCGCGGCGAACGTCTTCCTCGACGCGCTGGCCGCTCACCGTCGCGCGCATGGTCTGGCGGCGACGTCGCTGGCGTGGGGCCTGTGGGAGCAGGCGTCGGGGATGACCGACGACCTCGACGACGCCAGCCGTGCGCGACTCGGCGCGATCAGCGCGCCGCTCTCGGACACCGACGGACTGGGGCTCTACGACGTCGCCTGCACGCTGGACGACGCTCTGCTGGTTCCGGTCGCGCTCGACCTGGCGGCGCTGCGGCCGCTCGCGCGGATGGGGATGCTCCCGCCGTTGCTGGGCGGCCTGGTGCGCGTTCCGGCGCGACGTGCCTCCGCCTCCGACGGCGGCGCGCTCGCCAGGCGATTCGCCGAGCTCCCCGAGCAGGAGTGGGACGCTGCCGCGCTCGAGCTGGTCCGCGAGCACGTCGCTGGGGTGCTTGGCCACGAGTCGGCCGACGCGATCGATCCGGACCTCGCCTTCAAGGATCTCGGGTTCGACTCGCTGGCGTCGGTCGAGTTGCGCAACCGGCTGGCTCAGGCGAGCGGTCTGCGGCTGCCGGCGACGCTGGTCTTCGACTACCCGACCCCGGTCGCCGTCGCGGGAATGTTGCGCGAGCGCGTCGAGGGGACGGTCACCGCCGTCGCGACCGCCCGCGTCTCGGCGCATAGCGACGAGCCGATCGCGATCGTCGGGATGAGCTGCCGCTTCCCTGGCGGCGTCGAGTCGCCGCGTGAGCTGTGGGAGCTCGTCGTCAACGGCGGCGACGCGATCTCGGGCTTTCCGACCGACCGTGGCTGGGACCTCGACCGCCTCTACGACGCCGACCCGGCATCGTCGGGCACGTGCTACGCCCGCGAGGGGGGCTTCATCGAGGACGTCGCCGACTTCGACGCCGGGTTCTTCGGCATCGGCCCGCGCGAGGCGCTTGCGATGGACCCGCAGCACCGGCTGCTGCTCGAGGGCGCCTGGGAGGCGTTCGAGCACGCCGGGATCGATCCGGGGTCGTTGCGCGGCAGCCGGACCGGCGTCTTCGTCGGCCTGATGTACCAGGACTACGTGACCGGCGCGTCCGACGCCGCGCTTCGCGACGTCAGCGGCTATCTGAGCACCGGCACGTCGGGCAGCGTCGCTTCGGGGCGGCTGGCGTACGTCTTCGGGCTGGAGGGCCCGGCGGTGACGATCGACACGGCGTGCTCGTCGTCGCTGGTAGCGCTCCACCAGGCCAGCCAGGCGCTGCGCCAGGGCGAGTGCGACATGGCGCTCGCGGGCGGCGCGTCGGCGATGGCGACGCCGATGGCCCTGGCCGAGTTCAGCCGCCAGCGCGCCCTCGCACCCGACGGTCGCTCGAAGGCCTACGGCGAGGGCGCTGACGGAGTCGCGTTGTCGGAGGGCTCGGGCATGCTCCTGCTCGAGCGCCTTTCCGACGCGCGTCGCAACGGCCACGAGGTGCTGGCGGTCGTCGCTGGCAGCGCGGTCAACCAGGACGGCGCCAGCAACGGGCTGACGGCTCCGAACGGGCCGTCGCAGGAGCGGGTGATCGCTCAGGCGCTCGCGAACGCGGGCTTGACGCCTTCCGACGTCGACGTGGTCGAGGGGCACGGGACGGGCACGCCGCTGGGCGATCCGATCGAGGCGCAGGCGCTGCTCGCGACCTATGGCCAGGGGCGCGCGAACGGTCCGTTGCGGCTCGGCTCGATCAAGTCGAACATCGGTCACACCCAAGCCGCGGCTGGCGTGGCGGGCATCATGAAGATGGTGCTGGCGATGCGTCACGGGGTGCTGCCTCCGACGTTGCACGCCGACGAGCCCTCGTCGCACGTCGACTGGTCCGCCGGCGACATCGAGCTGTTGACCGAATCGGACGAGTGGCCCGCCGGAGACCGCCCTCGGAGCGCCGGGGTCTCCTCGTTCGGGATCAGCGGCACCAACGCCCACGTCGTCCTGACGGAGGCGCCGAGCACTGCTTCCGCAGGCGGCGAGCGCACGCGGTCGCTGCCTGCGATCCCGTGGGTCGTCTCGGCGCGCGATCGGGATGCGCTCGTCGCCCAGGCGGGCCGGCTGGCCGGACATGTGGAGACCGATGGGGCGGCCGCCGAGGACGTCGGTCTGTCGCTGGCGACCGGGCGCGCCGGACTCGAGCGGCGCGCGGTGGTGATCGGCCGGAGCCGTGACGAGCTGCTGGCCGGCCTCGACGATCTCGTGCGCGGCGGCCCGTCGGCCGCGGTGATCGAGGGGACGGCGTCGCACGGCAAGGTAGCGCTGCTGTTCACCGGTCAGGGCGCGCAGCGGGTCGGGATGGGACACGAGCTCTACGAGGCATTCCCGGAGTTCGCCACTGCATTCGACGAGGTGTGCGGTGAGGTCGACGGCCTGCTCGGCCGCTCGCTGAAGGCGCTCGTCTTCGCCGATCCTGAGGATCCCGACGCGGAGTCGCTGGACCGCACCGAGCTCACGCAGGTCGCCCTGTTCGCGGTCGAGGTCGCGCTGTTCCGGCTCGTCGAGTGGCTCGGTGTGCGCCCGGACTCGCTGGCCGGCCACTCGGTCGGCGAGGTCGTCGCCGCGCACGTCGCGGGCGTGCTCTCGCTGCCCGACGCCGCCGCGCTCGTGGTCGCGCGAGGCCGGCTGATGGGCGCGCTGCCCGAGGGGGGAGCGATGGTCGCGGTCGAGGCGTCGGAGGACGAGATCGCGGCGTCGATCTCCGACTACGGCGACCGTGTCTCGGTCGCCGGCGTCAACGCCCCGCTGTCGACGGTCGTCTCCGGTGACGAAGACGCGGTGCTGGAGCTCAAGGACGTCTGGGAGCGGCGTGGTCGCAAGACCTCGCGATTGACGGTCAGCCACGCGTTCCACTCGCGGCGGATGGATCCGATGCTCGACGAGTTCGAGTCGGTCGTGGCCGGGCTCGCGCTCAGTCCACCGCGGATCCCGGTGATGTCGAACGTGACCGGCGAGCCGCTGACCGACGAGCAGGCGACCTCACCCGCCTACTGGGCGAGCCACGTGCGCGAGGCGGTTCGGTTCGCGGACTGCGTCCGCTCGCTCGAAGCACGCGGCGTCAGTCGCTATCTGGAGCTCGGTCCCGACGGCCTGCTCTCGGCGCTGGCGCAGGCTTCGCTCGACAGCGCGGACGACGGCGTCAGCGCGGTGCTCTCGTCCGCGATGCGCAGGGGCCGCCCCGAGCCCGAGACGTTCCTAGCGGGGATCGCACAGCTCCACGTCCACGGCAGCGACGTCGAGTGGAGCAAGCTCTTCGAGGACACCGGCGCGAGCTCGGTCGAGCTGCCCACCTACGCCTTCCAGCGCCAGCGCTACTGGCTGTCGATGGGGCGCGGCGGCGGTGACGCGGGCGCGATCGGCCTCTCTCCGAGCGATCATCCGCTGCTCGGCGCGACGACCGCGCTCGCCGGCGAGCGCGGCCGGCTGTCGACCGGGCGGCTCTCGCTGCAGACCCACCCGTGGCTCGCCGATCACACGATCTTCGGCGTCACCCTGGTGCCCGGCACGGGAATCCTCGAGCTCGCGCTGAGCGCCGCCGGCGACGTCGGCGGCGTCGTCGAGGAGCTGACTCTGGAGGCGCCGCTCGTGGTGCCCGAGCGAGGCGCCGTGACGGTCCAGGTATGGGTTGGCGAGCCGGACGCGACCGGGCGGCGAGAGCTGGCCATCCACTCGCGTTCCGACGGCCGTAGTGACGAGGGCCATGACGACGACGAGGGCGACGAGGAGGCATGGACGAGTCACGCCGCGGGAGCGATCGTCGCGGAGAAGCCCGACACGAGCGCCGAGCTCCTGGAGCTGAGCTCGGCCGCTTGGCCCCCGGAGGGAGCCGAGACGATCGCCGTCGACGACCTCTACGACAGGCTCGCCGAGATCGGCTTCGAGTACGGACCGGCGTTTCAGGGCCTGCGCGCGGCGTGGCGTCAAGGCGACGCGCTGTTCGCCGAGGTCGAGCTCGCCGACGAGCAGACGGAGGAGGCCCGTGGCTACGGCGTTCACCCGGCGCTGCTCGACTCGGTGCTGCACACGGTCCTGCTCGACGCGGCGCCGGGCGGTGAGCTGTCGATCCCGTTCGCCTGGGGAGGCGTGAGCCTGTGGTCGGCGGGCGCGGCCCGCCTGCGCGTCCGTCTCGTAGCCGGCGAGGAGGGCGCCGCGAGCATCGTCGCGGTCGACGAGAGCGGCGCGCCGGCGCTGTCGGTCGAGAGCCTGGCCGTGCGCCCGGTCGACGCGGAGGCGCTGCGGGCGATGTCGGCGGCCGTCGCTCCGCGGCCCCTGTTCGCGCTGGAGTGGGTGGCGGCCCCCGCGGCAGAGGAGGAGACCGCCGCCGTTGCGATCGTCGGCGATCTCGACCTTCCGGGCTTCGAAGGGGAGCGCTACAGCGATCTGGCCGCGCTCGCCGACGCCGTGGGCGAGGACGGCGCGGCTGCGCCGGAGACCGTGATCGTCCGTGGAGTGAACGCCGAGCTCGGTGAGCCGGGACTCGACGTCGCCCTGACCGCCCATGCCGCGGCGGGGAACGCGTTGACGCTCGTCCAGCAGTGGATCGCCGAGGATGCGTTCGCCGACATGCGACTGGCGCTGGTCACCGAGCGCGCCGTCGCGACGGAGGACGGGCAGGCGCTCGCGCTCGCGGCCGCGTCTGCATGGGGCCTGGTCGGCTCGGCGCAGGCGGAGCATCCGGATCGCATCGTGCTGGTCGACGTCGACGGCGCCGAGGCGTCCTGGCAGGCGCTTCCGGAGGCGTTGGGAATCGCGGGCGAGTCACGGCTCGCGTTGCGCGAGGGCGCGGCGGTCGTGCCGCGGTTGGCGCGGGTGGAGGTCGATGCCGAGGCGGAGGGGGCGAGCTCGTCCGGGTTCGTGTCCGGTGGGACCGTGCTCGTGACCGGTGGGACGGGTGGTCTTGGCGGGTTGATGGCGCGGCATCTGGTTGCCGAGCGTGGCGTCGACAGCTTGTTGCTGGTGAGTCGCAGCGGTCTTGGCGCCGACGCCGCGCCCGAGCTGGTGGCGGAGCTGGAGGAGCTTGGCTGTGCGGTGCGTGTCGAGGCGTGTGACGTCTCGGATCGCGGCTCGTTGGAGACGTTGATCGCCTCGCTTCCCGTGGACCAGCCATTGACTGGGGTCGTGCACGCGGCGGGTGTGCTCGACGACGGCGTCGTCGAGCAGCTGACCGCCGAGCGGCTGGACGCGGTGATGGCGCCGAAGGTCGACGCGGCTTGGCATCTGCACGAGCTGACCGCCGATCTGGGCCTGGAGCGCTTCGTCATGTTCTCGTCGGTGGCGGGCGTGCTCGGCTCGCCTGGCCAGGGCAACTATGCGGCGGCGAACGTCTTCCTCGACTCGCTGGCCGCCGATCGCCGCGCGCATGGGCTGGCGGCGACGTCGCTGGCGTGGGGCGCCTGGGAGGACGGCGGGATGGCCGGCGACCTCGACGACGCCAGCCGCGCGCGGATGAGTCGGATGGGTCTCGGGACGCTGTCGACCGAGCAGGGGCTCGAGCTCTTCGACGTCGCCTGCGCGCGCGAGGAGTCGTTGCTGGTCCCAGTCGCGCTCGACGTCGCGGCGCTGCGCCCACTCGCCAGGGTCGGCGTGCTCCCGCCGATCCTGCGCAAGCTCGTTCGCGCGCCCGCGCGCAGGGACTACGACTTCGCCGGCGGTGGGTTGGCCCAGCAGCTCGGCGCGACGCCCGAGGACAAGCGGGAGGCCGTGGCGCTCGACCTGGTCCGTGGCCATGTCGCCGCGGTTCTCGGTCACGGCTCGGCCGCCGACGTCGACCCGGAGCGTGCGTTCCAGGATCTGGGATTCGACTCGCTCGCCTCGGTCGAGCTGCGCAACCGACTCGCCCACGCGAGCGCGCTGCGCTTGCCGGCGACGCTCGTGTTCGACTACCCGACCCCCGTCGCCGTCGCCGCCTACCTCTGCGAGCGGGTCAGCGGGGGCGCTGCGCGATCGCCGATCCACGATCAGCTCGACAAGCTCGAGCAGATGCTCGACGCGGTAGGCACCGATGCCGAACGTGCCGAGGTCGAGGCGCGCCTCCGCACGCTGGCGCTGAAGCAGTCGAGCACACGCGAGGACGACGGTCAGCGCACCGTCGAGCGGATCCAGTCCGCGAGCGCCGACGAGATCCTCGACCTGATCGATGCGGAGTTCGGATCGCCGGACGGCGACGGGTCCGCTGCAACCCAAGACGGAGAGACTCCTCGATGACCGAAGACGCAAAGCTGCTCGAGTATCTGAAGCGGGTCACCGTCGACCTGCACCAGACGCGTGAGCAGCTCCACGGGCTCGAGCAGCGCAACCGCGAGCCGATCGCGATCATCGGCATGGGTTGCCGCTATCCCGGCGGGGTGAGCTCTCCAGATGAGCTGTGGGAGCTGCTCGCGGCGGGCGAGGACGCAATCTCCGGCTTCCCGGAGGATCGCGGCTGGGACCTGGAGCGGTTGTTCGACCCCGATCCCGAGTCCGTCGGCACCAGCTACGTGCGCGAGGGTGGCTTCCTCGAAGACGTCGCGGACTTCGACGCCGGGTTCTTCGGCATCGGCCCGCGCGAGGCGCTCGCGATGGACTCCCAACAGCGGATGCTGCTCGAGTGCACCTGGGAGGCGTTCGAGAGCGCGGGGATCGATCCGGAGTCGTTGCGCGGCAGCCGCACCGGCGTCTTCGCCGGCCTGATGTACCACGACTACGCGGTCGGCGCGCCGGAGTCCGCACTGCGCGAGCTGCACGGCTACCTCGCCACCGGCGGAGCGGGCAGCGTCGCGTCGGGACGGCTGGCGTATGTCTTCGGCTTGGAGGGGCCGGCGGTGACGATCGACACGGCTTGCTCGTCGTCGCTGGTCGCGTTGCACCAGGCCTGCCAGGCGTTGCGCCAGGGCGAGTGCGACATGGCGCTGGCGGGTGGTGCGTCGGCGATGGCGTCGCCGCTGACGTTCGTCGAGTTCAGCCGTCAGCGCGGCCTGTCGCCCGACGGGCGCTGCAAGGCGTTCTCGAGCGCGGCCGACGGGGTCGGTTGGGGTGAGGGCTCGGCCCTGTTGCTGGTCGAGCGCCTGTCGGACGCGCAGCGCAACGGTCACGAGGTGCTGGCCGTCGTCGCCGGCAGCGCGGTCAACCAGGATGGCGCGAGCAACGGGCTGACGGCGCCGAACGGGCCGTCGCAGGAGCGGGTGATCGGTCAGGCGCTCGCCAACGCGGGTCTGTCGCCGGCCGACGTCGACGTCGTCGAGGCACACGGGACAGGGACCACTCTGGGCGATCCGATCGAGGCGCAGGCGTTGCTGGCGACCTACGGTCAGGATCGCGCGAACGGTCCGTTGCGACTCGGTTCGATCAAGTCGAACCTCGGCCACACCCAGGCCGCGGCCGGTGCGGCGGGGGTGATGAAGATCGTGCTGGCGATGCGCCATGGCCTGTTGCCGGCGACGTTGCACGTCGACGAGCCGTCGCAGCACGTCGACTGGTCGGCCGGCGACATCGAGCTGCTGACCGAGCCGGCCGAGTGGGCCGCGAGCGAGCGTCCACGGCGTGCTGGAGTCTCGTCGTTCGGGATCAGCGGCACCAACGCGCACGTGATCATCGAGGAGCCGCCGCCGGCCGTCGAAGACGAGCAGTCGGTTGACACCGACGACGTCGCGGCGGGCGATCTCGCGCTCACCCCGTGGGTCCTGTCCGCCCGGACGGCGCCGGCGTTGGTGGCCGCGGCGACGCGGCTGGCGGCGCACGTCGGCGGCCGGCCGGAGCTGGCCGTCGGGGACGTAGGGCTGTCGCTGGCGGCGGGCCGGGCGCGGCTCGAGCATCGCGCCGTCGTGCTGGGCGGCGATCGAGAGCAGCTGCTCGCCGGGCTCGACGCTCTGACCACCGGCCAGCCGTCGGGCGACGTCGTCGAGGGCACGCCGTCGAGCGGCGGCCTGGCCTTCCTGTTCACCGGGCAGGGCGCGCAGCGAGCGGGGATGGGCGCCGAGCTCTACCAGACGTTCGGCGTCTTCAAAGAGGCGTTCGACGCGGTCTGCGAGGCGGCCGATCCTCTGCTGGGCGGGTCGTTGAGGGAGATCGTCTTCGCCGAGGGGGCGGACCCGGCGGGTTCGCTGGACCGCACCGAGCTCACGCAGATCGCCTTGTTCGCGATCGAGGTCGCGTTGTTCCGGCTCGCGGAGTCCTTGGGTGCGCGGCCGGACTACCTGGCTGGCCATTCGGTCGGTGAGATTGCGGCAGCGCACGTCGGGGGTGTGCTCTCGCTCGCCGATGCGACTGCGCTGGTCGTCGCGCGAGGCCGGCTGATGGGCGGCCTGCCCGACGGCGGCGCGATGGTCGCGGTCGAGGCCGGCGAGGAAGAGGTCGTGGAATCGCTCGCGGAGCTGACCGGCCGCGTCGCGATCGCCGCCGTGAACGGACCGCGGTCGGTGGTGGCCTCCGGCGACGAGGACGCCGTGCTCGAGGTCGAGCGGCAGTGGGCTGCCGAGGGCAGGAGGACGTCGCGCCTGAACGTCAGTCACGCGTTCCACTCGCCACGGATGGAGCCGATCCTCGACGAGTTCCGCGCGGTCGCGGAGGGCTTGTCGTTCGAGCCGCCGCGGATACCGATCGTCTCGAACGTGACCGGCCAGCTGCTGACGTCCGAGCAGGCGACCTCTCCGAGTTACTGGGTCGATCACATCCGCCAGGCTGTCCGCTTCGGCGACTGCGTCGCGACGCTCCGAGACCAAGCCGTCACGAGCTATCTCGAGCTTGGACCTGACGGCGTGCTCTGCGCGATGGCGCAGACGACGCTCGCCGAGAGCGACGCCCCGGGCCCCGTTCTCGCGCCCGCGCTTCGCGACGACCGCCCCGAGACCGGCGCCTTCCTGACCGCGCTGGCGCGTCTCCACGTCAACGGCGTAGACGTCGAGTGGCCGAGGCTCTTCGAGCGGACGGCCGCCAAGCGGGTAGCGCTTCCCACCTATCCATTCCAGCGTGAGCGTTTCTGGCTCGTATCCGGCGCCGGCGGCGACGCGCGGTCGATCGGGCTGTCGCCGGCCGGCCACCCGCTGCTGGCCGCGACCACCTCGGTCGCCGGCGCCGATCGGTTGCTGCTGTCTGGCCGGCTCTCGCTGGAGTCCGATCCATGGCTGGGCGATCACGTCGTCGGCGGGGCGGTGCTGTTGCCCGGCGCGGCGCTGCTGGAGCTGGTCCTGCACGCCGCCGGCCGGGCGGGTTGCGGAGTCGTCGAGGAGCTGTCCCTGGAGGCCCCGTTGGCCTTCGCCGAGCGCGGAGCCGTCCAGGTCCAGGTGTCCGTCGGCGAGCCGGACGACTCGGGACGCCGTGAGGTCGCCGTCTACGCCAGGCCCGAGGGCAGCTTCGACGATGCCGCGAGCGATGGTGACGGTGGCGGCGAAGACGGCTGGATTCGCCACGCCAGCGGCGTGGTCACCGCCGACGATCCCGCCTCGGATCCTGGCTGGGACGAGCTGATCGGATCCTGGCCGCCAGAGGGCGCCGAGCGGGCCGATGTGGAATCGCTGTATGACGACCTGGAGGCAGTCGGCTTGAGCTATGGGCCGGCGTTCCAAGGGTTGCGGGCGGCGTGGCGGCGCGGCGACGCCGTGTTCGCGGAGATCGAGCTCGAATCCGCTCAGGAGCAGCAGGCGGGCGGCTACGGGATCCACCCCGCGTTGCTGGACGCCGCTCTGCACGCGGGCTTCCTGGCCGACGGGGACGACGGTGGCCTGCGGCTCCCGTTCGCCTGGACGGGCGTCCACGTCGCGGCGCCGGGCGCGCCGGCGCTACGAGTGCGGGTCGTCGTCGACGGCGAGCGGCTGAAGATCGCCGCGGCCGATCGTGACGGGGCGCCGGTGCTCTCGGTCGAGGGTCTCGTCACGCGTCCCGTCGATGTGGGCCTCTTGCGCGCCATGAGCGGAGCGGGCAGCGGCGACTCGTTGTTCAAGGTCGAGTGGGTCGAGGCCGCGACGTCGGGCGAGGCGGGGGCTGCCGCTGTCGTCGGCGATCTCGAGCTGCCGGGCTTCGAGGGGGACCGCTACCCGGACCTGGCTGCGCTGATGGCGGCGATCGCCGAGGGGGCATCGGCGCCGGCGGTCGTGCTCGCCGGGGCCGGCAGCAGCGCTGAGGCGCCGAACGAGGTACCGGCGGCCGCACGCTGCGCTGCACGCGAGGTACTCGATCTCGTCCAGGGTTGGGTTGCGCAGGAGGCGTTGGTGGACTCGCGGCTGGTGCTGGTCACCGAGCGGGCGGTCGCGGCGGCGGGTGGCGAGGAGCTGGACGTCGGTGCAGCAGTCGTGTGGGGGTTGGCGCGCTCGGCGCAGTCCGAGCATCCGGGTTCGTTCGCGTTGGTCGACGTCGATGGGAGCGAGGCGTCGTGGAGCGTCCTCGGGGCCGTCGCGGCTGGCGATGAGCCGCAGGTCGCGTTGCGTGAGGGCACGGCGGTGGTGCCGCGGTTGGCGCGGGTGGAGGTCGATGCCGACGGGGAGGCGGCGGGCTCGTCCGGGTTCGTGTCTGGTGGGACTGTGCTCGTCACCGGAGGGACGGGTGGCCTTGGCGGGTT
Organism: Thermoleophilaceae bacterium; assembly: GCA_035630455.1. GTDB lineage: Bacteria > Actinomycetota > Thermoleophilia > Solirubrobacterales > Thermoleophilaceae > JAAYBF01. The sequence goes on along the minus strand of DASQKP010000042.1, from coordinate 50,314 downwards.
GGTGGCGCGGCACCTTGTTGCCGAGCGTGGCGTCGAGAGCTTGTTGCTGGTGAGTCGCAGCGGTCTTGGCGCCGACGGCGCGGTCGAGCTGGTGGCGGAGTTGGAGGAGCTTGGCTGCGCGGTGCGCGTCGAGGCGTGTGACGTCTCGGATCGCGGCGAGTTGGAGACGTTGATCGCCTCGGTCTCTGAGGCCTTGCCGTTGACCGCGGTGGTGCACGCGGCTGGTGTGCTCGACGACGGCGTCGTTGAGCAGTTGACCGCCGAGCGGCTCGACGTCGTGATGGCGCCGAAGGTCGACGCAGCTTGGCATCTGCACGAGTTGACGGCCGATCTGGGCCTCGAGCGCTTCGTGATGTTCTCGTCGGTCGCCGGAGTGCTGGGCGCGCCCGGCCAAGCCAACTATGCGGCGGCGAACGTCTTCCTCGACGGTCTTGCGGCCTACCGGCATGGGCTGGGATTGGCGGCGACGTCGCTCGCCTGGGGCGCCTGGGAGCAGAGCGGGATGGCCGGCGACCTCGACGACGCCGGCCGCGCGCGGCTCGGCGTGATCGGCGCCCCGCTCTCGGACGCCGACGGACTCGATCTCTTCGACGTTGCGTCCCGGGTCGACGAGCCGCTGCTGGTCCCCGTCCCATTCGACTTCGCCGTGCTGCGACCGCTCGCGCGAATGGGAGTGCTGCCACCGCTGCTGAGCGGATTGGTGCGTGTTCCGGCGCGACGGGCCTCCGGGGGCGACGGCGGCGCGCTGGCGCGCCGCTTCGCCGAGGTCCCCGAGGAGGAATGGGACGCGGTCGCGCTCGAGCTGGTCGTCGGCCACGTCGCGGCGGTCCTCGGCCACGAGTCCACGGCGGCGGTCGATCCGAGTCGCGCGTTCATGGACCTCGGGTTCGATTCGCTGGCTTCGGTCGAGTTGCGCAACCGGCTTGCTCAGGCGAGTGGGTTGCGGCTGCCGGCGACGCTGGTCTTCGACTATCCGACTCCCGTCGCGGTCGCGGGACTGCTGCGCGAGCGGGTCGCCGGGGCGGTCACCGCCAACGCGGTGGTGCGAGGCTCGGCGCACTACGACGAGCCGATCGCGATCGTCGGGATGAGCTGCCGCTACCCGGGTGGGGTGTACTCGCCGGACGACCTGTGGCGACTGGTGATCTCGGAGGGCGACGCGGTCTCGGGCTTCCCGGACGATCGCGGCTGGGACCTGGAGCGCCTGTACGACCCGGATCCCGCGTCCGTCGGCACCAGCTACGTGCGCGAGGGCTGCTTCCTCGAAGGCGTCGCGGACTTCGACGCCGGGTTCTTCGGCATCGGCCCGCGCGAGGCGCTGGCGATGGACCCCCAGCAGCGGCTGCTGCTCGAGGGGGCCTGGGAGGCGTTCGAGAACGCTGGGATCGATGCCCGTTCCGTTCGCGGTAGCCGGACCGGCGTCTTCGTCGGCCTGATGTACCACGACTATGCGGCCGGCGCCTCGGAAGCGGCGTTGCGGGAAGTCAGCGGCTATATCGGCACCGGTGTGTCGGGCAGTGTCGCGTCGGGCCGGTTGGCGTACGTGCTTGGCCTCGAGGGGCCGGCGGTGACGATCGACACGGCGTGCTCGTCGTCGCTGGTCGCGTTGCACCAGGCCTGCCAGGCGCTGCGGCAGGGCGAGTGCGACATGGCGCTGGCGGGCGGCGCGTCGGCGATGGCCACTCCGATGACCTTCTCGGAGTTCAGCCGCCAACGGGCGCTGGCGCCGGACGGGCGCTGCAAGGCGTTCTCCGGTGCGGCGGACGGGGTCGGCTGGGGAGAGGGGTCGGGGCTGTTGCTGGTCGAGCGCCTCTCGGACGCGCGCCGCAACGGCCACGAGGTGCTGGCGGTCGTCGCTGGCAGCGCGGTCAACCAGGACGGCGCGAGCAACGGGTTGACGGCGCCGAACGGTCCGTCGCAGGAGCGGGTGATCGGTCAGGCGCTCGCAAATGCCGGCTTGTCGGCTTCCGACGTGGATGTGGTCGAGGGGCACGGGACCGGTACGCCGCTGGGCGATCCGATCGAGGCGCAGGCGCTGTTGGCGACCTATGGCCAGGACCGTGCGAACGGTCCGTTGCGGCTCGGTTCGATCAAGTCGAACATCGGCCACACCCAGGCGGCGGCAGGTGCGGCCGGGGTGATGAAGATGGTGCTGGCGATGCGCCATGGCGTGCTGCCGTCGACGTTGCACGTCGACGAGCCCTCGCCGCACGTCGACTGGTCGACCGGCGACGTCGAGTTGCTGACCGAGCCGGCGGAGTGGGCTGCGGGCGAGCGTCCGCGGCGGGCCGGGATCTCGTCGTTCGGGATCAGCGGAACGAACGCGCACGTGATCCTCGCCGAGCCGCCGCCGGCCGTCGCCGGGCCCGAGGATTCTGGTGACAGCGAGAGCGACGTGTCCGCGCGCGATCTCGTGGCGGTGCCGTGGGTGTTGTCCGCGAAGTCGCCGGCCGCCTTGGTCGGGCAGGCGGGTCGGCTGGCGGCTCACGTCGAGCGGTCGCCCGGACTGGCGGCGATCGACGTCGGTGCCTCGCTGGTCGGTGGCCGGGCGTTGTTCGAGCATCGCGCCGTGGTGGTCGGCGGCGATCGCGAGCAGTTGCTGGCGGGCCTCGACGCGTTGGCGGCGGGCCGGTCGACGGCGGGAGTGGTGGAAGGGTCTGCATCGAGTGGTGGCGTGGCGTTCCTGTTCACCGGCCAGGGCGCCCAGCGGGTCGGGATGGGAGCGGGCCTGTACGAGGCGTTCCCGCTCTTCAGAGACGCTTTCGACGCGGTGTGCGCCGAGGCCGACCCGCTGCTTGGCCGGTCGCTCTCGGACGTCGCCTTCGGTCACGAGGGCTCGGCCGAGGGCTTGCTGGATCGCACGGAGCTGACTCAGATCGCGTTGTTCGCCGTCGAGGTCGCGCTGTTCCGGCTCGTCGAGTCGCTTGGCGTGCGGCCGGACTACCTGGCTGGCCATTCGGTCGGTGAGATCGCCGCGGCGCACGTCGCGGGCGTGGTCTCGCTTGCCGATGCCGTTGCCTTGGTCGTCGCGCGTGGCCGGCTGATGGGAGGCCTGCCGGACGGCGGGGCGATGGTCGCCATAGAGGCCGGCGAGCTCGAGGTGGCCGAAGCGCTCGCCGATCTCGGCGACCGGGTCTCGATCGCCGCCGTCAACGGGCCGCGGTCGGTCGTGATCTCCGGTGACGAGGACGCGGTCCTCGAGTTCAAGGCGCTGTGGGAGGAGCAGGGTCGCAAGACGTCGCGGTTGAACGTCAGCCACGCATTTCACTCCCAGCGGATGGACCCGATCCTCGACGAATTCCGCGCGGTCGCCGACGGCCTGTCGCTCGGAGCGCCGCGGATACCGATCGTGTCCAACGTGACAGGCGAGCTGCTGACCGCCGAGCAGGCCAGCTCGCCGGGCTACTGGGTCGATCACGTCCGTCAGGCTGTCCGCTTCGGCGACTGCGTAGCGACGCTGCGCTCCGAGGGCGTCGCGCGCTACCTCGAGCTTGGCCCCGACGGGGTGCTGTGCGCAATGGCCCAGACGACCCTCGGCGCCCTCGCCGACGCGGACGACGCGGACGAATCGGTCTTCGCGCCCGTCCTGCGCACCGAGCGCGTCGATGCCGACATGCTCGTCACGGCGCTCGCCCGCCTTCACGTCGCCGGCGTCCAGGTCGACTGGGCGAAGCTCTACGAGGGCACGTCCGCCAAGCCGGCCGCGCTACCGACCTATGCCTTCCAGCGCGAGCGCTACTGGCTGGCGTCGGCCGTCGGCACGGGAGATGTCAGCACCGCCGGACTGTCGCCGGCGGGCCACCCGCTGCTAGGGGCGTCGATCGCCGTCGCCGGTGGGGACAGATGGGTCTTCACCGGGCTTCTGTCGACGCGGGTACAGCCCTGGCTCGCCGATCACGTGGTGCTCGGTCGGACGGTCGTCCCGAGCTCCCTGTTCGCCGAGCTTGCGCTGCATGCCGGCGCGGAGGCGGGCTGCCCGCGGGTGGAGGAGCTGATGATCGAGAGGCCGCTCGCGCTGGGCGGGGACGGTGCGCTCCAGCTCCAGGTCGTAGTCGAGGCGCCCGACGACTCCGGCCGTCGGGCGATCTCCGTGCACGCCCGTCCCGAGGACCTGGAGGACCAGCGGCTCGAATGGGCTCGGCACGCGGCCGGGACGCTCGCACCGTCCCAGGCGAGCGACGAGGAGTGGGCGCCCCTGACCTGGCCGCCCGAGGACGCCGAGCCGGTCGAGGTCGAGACGATCCACGACGCGCTCGTCGGTCGTGGGCTCGAGCACGGCGCCGCATTCCGGGGGATTCGCGCCGTCTGGCGCCGCGACGACGATCTGTTCGCGGAGATCGAATCGACCGGCGAGGACGATGCCGGTCACGCCTTCGGCATCGACCCAGCCCTGCTCGACGCCGCGCTACAGCCCGCGTATGCCGGTTCGGCGGACGACGGCGATGGGACGCGGCCCCTGCTCCCTGTGGCCTGGAACGGCGCCGAGCTGGTGTCGCCAGGCGCCTCGGAGCTGCGCGTGCGGCTGCGGTCCTCCGGCGGGAGCGAGATCGCGGTCGCGATCGCCGATCGATCCGGCCGGCCGGTCGGCTCGGTGGAATCGGTGCGGCTCGAGCCGTTCGCCGCCGAGCATGTCGACGCCGCCGAAGCCGCCCGCCGGAACTCGCTCTTCAGGCTGGGATGGCAGCCGCTGGCGCGGTCCGGTCAGCGACGCGCGGACAACGGCACGTGGGCGATCGTCGGCGCCGCTCCACCCGCGCTCGAGGACCGCGCTCGGTACGACGATCTGGCCTCGCTGGTCGCGGCGCTCGACGACGGGGCGGCCCTGCCCGACGTCGTGCTGGCGAGCGTGCCCGCTAGCGGCGAGCCGGACGACGTCGCCGCGGCCGCGCACGCCACCGCCCGCTGGACGCTCGGCCTGCTGCAGGCGTGGCTCGCGGACGAGCGATTCCAGGCGGCCCAGCTGGTGGTTCTCACCGAGCGCGCCGTGGCCACCGACCCCGACGAGGCCGGGGCGAACGTCGTCGCCGCCGCCGCATGGGGTCTGGTGCGCTCGGCTCAATCCGAGCATCCAGGGCGCTTCGCGCTCGTCGACGCCGACGGCGATGCCTCGGCGGAGGCGCTTCAGGCGGCGCTCGTCGCGGGGGAGCCCCAGCTCGCGCTGAGGGCGTCCGAGTTGCTGGTCCCCCGCCTCGCGCGCATCGGTCCCGACCGGATCGGCCGACCGGTCACCTTCGGGGACGGCACGGTGCTCGTCACGGGTGGAACCGGCGCGCTCGGCGGCCTCGTCGCCAGGCACCTGGCCAGCGTCCACCACGTCCGGCGGCTGTTGCTGCTCAGCCGCCGCGGACCCGCGGCGGAGGGAGCCGCCGAGCTGGCGGCGGAGCTGACGGAGCTCGGCGCCGAAGTCGAGATCGTCGCTTGCGACGCCGCCGACCGTGACGACCTGAAGGCGCTGCTGGACGCGCTCCCCGCCGACCGTCCGCTGACGGCCGTCGTCCACGCGGCCGGTGTGATCGACGACGGCGTCATCCAGGCACTCGATGCCGAGCGCCTCGAGACGGTCATGCGCCCGAAGGCCGACGCCGCGCTCAATCTGCACGACCTCACCGCCGACCTCGACCTCTCCGCGTTCGTGCTCTTCTCCTCGCTGGCGGGCACTTTGGGCGGGCCGGGCCAGGGCAACTACGCGGCGGCCAACGTCGTCCTCGACGCGCTTGCCTACCACCGCCGCTCGCACGGTCTTGCCGCCACCTCGCTCGCATGGGGACTGTGGGAGCGCACGAGCGGGATGGCCGGTCAGCTCGAGGAGGCCGACCTCGCCCGTCTCGCGCGCTTCGGGATGGGGACCCTTTCGGACGCGCGCGGACTCGAGCTGCTCGACGCGGCGTGCGGCGTGGACGACGCGCTCGTGGTTCCCGTCCCGCTCGACATCGCGCGGCTCCGCGCCCTGGCGCGCGCGGGCGCGACGATGCCTCTGCTGGAGGCCCTGGCGCCCGTGTCAGACAGTGTCGGCGACGGTCGCGGAGCGCTCGAGCAACGCCTGGCCGGGCTGGACGACGCCGCGCGCGAGCAGCTCCTCGTCGACCTCGTCCGCACGGAGGCGGCGAGCGTGCTCGGTCATGCGGACAAGGACGCGGTCGATCCTGGCGCGAACCTGCTCGAGCTCGGCTTCGACTCGCTTGCGGCGATCGAGCTGCTCGGTCGCCTCAGTACGGCGACCGGCATTCGCATGTCCCCGAGCGTCGCCTTCGATCACCCCACTCCCGCGGCCCTGGCGGGCTACCTGTCGGGCTTGCTCGCACGGGCGGGAGCGGCGTCCGCACCGGAGACGACCAGTCTGCTCAACGGGATGCTCGCCGAGGCCGAGGCGGGCGGGAGGGCCGGCGAGTTCATCGACCTGCTGATGCAGGCTTCGCGCTTCCGCCCGAGCTTCGCGTGGGCGGAGGACCCGACGCCCGCCGGCTTCGCGCGGCTCGCGGCCGGCCCCGCGCAGCCGCTGGTCTGCTTCCCGACGATCGTCGCGATGTCCGGGCCGCACCAGTTCGCGCGCTTCGCAAAGCCGTTCCGTGACCTGCGCGACGTCACGGCGCTCTCGTTCCCGGGCTTCCGCGACGGCGAGCTGCTCCCTGCTGACGCGCAAGATGCGATCGAGGCGGCCGCGGAAGCGGTGCGACAGGCGTCCGCCGACGAGCCGCCGGTGCTCGTCGCCTACTCCTCGGGGACGATGCTCGCGGTCGAGGTGGCGGCGCTGTTGGAGCGGGAAGGGGAGCCGCTTGCCGGAGTCGTCCTGCTCGATCCGATCGCCGCCGAGAGCAGCGGCGAGGGCGAGTTCGAGACCGAGATCGTCGATCGCATGATCGACGGAAACGGCAACGGCAACGGCAACGGCAACGGCGACGGCGATCGGGCAGAGGCCGCAGACGCCGGCTTCGAAGACAACGGTCACCAGCCGGCCGCCGACTCCGGGGCCGGCGACGTTCGCCTCACCGCCATGGGCGCTTACCTGCGGCTCTTCGCCGACTGGAAGGCGCCGCAGGTCGCTGCGCCGGTGCTGCTCGTCTGGGCGTCGCGACGGGTGGGCCCGCCACGCGGCGACGTGTTGGGGATCTCCGACGGGTACGCCGACGTCACCCTCGAGGCCCCCGGCGATCACTTCAGCTTGATCGAGCGGGACGCCGACACGACGGCCGCGACAGTCGAGCGGTGGCTGTCCACCGCATGCCCGGCATCGCCGGAACCGCAACAACCGAAAGAGAGCAGATGAGACGAGAGCGCAGCATCACCGCGGAGGGCGTCGCGTGGTTGCGCGCGGTCGGCGCCCGCGAGACCGACGAGGCACGCCGCAATCCCGACTACCTGGCGCACGGGCTGCTCGACCCGCGGTTCAGGGCACTAGGGCGCGTGCCCGGTGGTTGGGCGGTTGCTCTGCGCGCATGGGAGGTCTTCGCCCCGGGCTACTACCAGTACGAGCTTGCCCGCACGCGGTACCTCGACGGCGTCCTCGTCGACGCGCTGGCGGCTGGGATCGATCAGCTCGTGTTGGTTGGGAGCGGCTACGACAGCCGCGTCTACCGCTTCGGCGAGCAGCTGGCGGACGTGCGCACGTTCGAGCTCGATCGGGCGGTCACGCTGGAGCTGAAGCAGCGCCGTGCCTCGAAGCGCGGCTACGGCGACAGCGGCTCGATCAAGGTCGCGCTGGACCTGAACCTCGCCACTCCGGTGGAGGCGCTCAGGCAACACGGATACGACGACGACGCGCGGACGTTGTTCCTCTGCTCTGGGGTGCTGATGTATCTCGAGCGCGACGCCGTCGAGCGCCTGCTCGGGTTCGTCGCGGAGTCCGGGGCGGGCAGCTCGATCTGCTTCGACTACGTGTTGGAGTCGGCGATCCGGGACCCCGACAGTCACTACGGCGCGCGGGGGATGATCCGCAACTTGAAGCGGGCTAGCGAGCCCTACCGCTTCGTGATCGATCCCCAGGACCTGCCGGCGCTGCTCGATCCGTGGGAGCTGACCCTGGTCTCCAGCGCCGCTCCCGACGATCTACGGCGTACCTACGGCTCGGCGGCGCGGCCGATCTGCGAGTACATGGGGCTCGCTCACGCGGCGCATCGGCAGGCCGCGCCCAGTCCGCCGAGCTGAGGAGTCAGAGCGAGACGTTCGGCAGGCGGCGGTCCAGCCAGCGGGGGAACCACCACACGTCGTCGCCGACGAGCCGCATCGCCGCCGGCAGCAGCACCAGCCGGACGACCGTAGCGTCGAGGAACACCGCCACCGCGAGCCCGACCCCGATCTCGCGGACGCCGACGTACGGCGAGATGCAGAACGCCAGGAAGATGGCGACCATGACCGCCGCCGCGCCCGTCACCACGCGCGCGGTGGAGCCGATCGCGGCGACCAGCGCGCGCTCGTTGCTGCCGGTCGCGAGGTACTCCTCGCGGATGCGGGCGAGCAGGAAGGTCTGGTAGTCGATCGAGAGCGCGAAGACGACTGCGAGCGTGATGCCGAGCCCGAGGATGTCGACGAAGCCGGGGCCGCCGAGCAGCGGGTCGTCGGTTCCGAAGCCGAGCTGCATGACGCCGAACGTCACCCCGACGGTCAGCAGGTTGAGCAGCACGCAGATCGCGGCGAGCGGGATGGCTCGCACGGCCACGATCAGGATCAGCAGCGAGACGAGGACGAACGCCGCGACCATCGCCGGGAGCCGTGCCGTGGCCTCGTCCTTGTAGTCCTCGAACGACGCGCCTGGACCGCCGACGACGATCTCCAAGTCGGGCCGGTCGAACTCGTGCGCGATCGTCCCGACGCGTTCGCGCAACTCTCCGACACGGGCGTCGCTGGTCGCGAAGGCGGGAAACGCCGAGATCTGGGCGGTCCGGCCTCCGTTTGCCGTGTCGAGGACGAACTGCGTCCGCTCGCGGAGCGGGCGCCGCGTGCCGTCGATCATCGCCAGCGGCAGCACATCGGAGCGGAAGAGGCCGGGGGAGCGTTCCTGCAGCGAGTCGTTGGACCGCGAGTCGCCGCGTTGGGAAGACACCGACCTGTGCATCCGGCTCAGGCCGCCCGTGAGCCCCGAGTCGCCGGGAGCGCCAATGCCGGTCGCCAACCGTCCGGCGCCCTCTCCGACCTTTGTGAAGCCCTCGGTCAGCCGGTCGGCGGCCACCGCGAGCTCGCTCAGGCCCACCGGAAGCCGAGCCCCATTTGCGTCGAGCCGCGCCAGGCCCTCGGCGAGGCGGGAGTTGGCCGAGGAGAGCTCGGCCACGCCGTCGTCCAGCCGTCGCGCCGCCTTGGCCAGCTTCGCGACGCCGCGCTCCGAGCGCTCGCCTTGGCGCTCCATCCGCCGGGCGAGATAGCGGCCGAGGTCGAACTGCCCCTCGGCGTCGGCGATCCCGGCCGTGACGCCGGCATAGCCCGGGTCGAGCTGCTCGCCGGTGCCGGGGTCGTTCCCGGTCAGCGCCTGGCTCGCGGCGCGGATCGCCTGCTGGGCCGCTTGGAACTGCGGGTCGGCGCGGCCGGTGGTCATCGCCTCGATCGCTCGCCAGGCGCTCGCCAGGCTCGACTCGGCCGTTCCTATCGGCGTCCCGAGAGCAACGAGCTGGTCGCTGCCCTCGCGCAGGTCGCGCTCCAGCAGGCGCGCGTTGTAGGGCACGTTGGCCGAGCCTTCGTCGGCGCGCTCGAGCTCCTTGCTCAGCCGGCCGGCGCCGTCGCTCGCGCGCCCGGAGCCCTCGGCCGCCTGGGCGCTGCCGTCGCTCGCCTCGCCGATCCCTCCTGACAGCTGCTCCGACCCCTGCTCGGCGCTGTCGATACCTCCGGCTAGCTGGGTCGAGCCGCGGTGAACGTCCCCCGTCGCGTCGCTGAGCGAAGCCGCTCCTTCGCCCGCCGCACGGGAGCCGTCGGTGGCGCGCCCAAGGCCGCGGTCGAGCCGCGCCATGCCCTTGCGCTGTCGCGCGAGGCTGCGTTCGATGGCCGGTCCCTGGCGGGCCAGCCCCTTCAGCTCGGCCGGCCCCAGCACCGCGACGATGCCGGGGTCGGTGGCGAGCTTGCGCTGCATGCGCGTCAGAGCGTCGAGCGAGCGGTCCGCGGTCAGCGGACGGCCGTCTTGGCTCTGGACGAGGACGTTGAAGACCGCGCCGTAGCCCGGCCCGACCGTCTCCGCGACCTTCTCGTAGTCGGCGCGCACCGGCGAGCTCTCCGGCAGCAGCGAGATGTCCGGTGCGCCTGGCGACAGTCCCATCGTCGGCGCTGCGAGCGCCAGCAGCGCGATAAGCGCGATGATCGGGATCGCGATCGGCTGCCGGCGTGCGAAGCGCGGCTCCCGCTGCGTGCGCCGCCACGGCATCTGCCAGCGCTCGAGCCAGGGGTCGAGCTGCTGCAGCAGGGCGGGGGCGACGACGATCCCGGACGCCGCGCCGAACAGCGTGGCGATGCCGATCCCGATCGCGGCGGACGCGATGATCGGCCCGACGGCGAGCGCAGCCGCGGTGAGCATCACCGTTATCAGGAGGATCGCCGCGAAGGCGATCGTGCGGCCGGTGGCGCGGGTGGCGGCTTCGACGTTCTCGCTCACGGCGGCGGCGTCGGTCCGCCGGTGCTCGCGGTAGCGCGACACGAGCAGCAGCGAGTAGTCGACCCCCAGGGCGAGTGCCATCATCGACGCCATCGTCGGACCGATCTGGTCGATCGGCGTCTGGGTCGCAAGCGCCTTGATCAGCCCGCCGGCGGCTACCGCGGTGCCGATCCCCATGATCGCTGGAATCGCGGCCGCAACCGGCGATCCGAAGATCAGCAGCAGCACGATCAGCAGCACCGGGATCGAGATCAGCTCCGCTTGGCGGGTCGCGCTGTACGACGCGTCGGTGGTGCCCTCGGCGAGCGCCGGGGCGCCGGCGACTCGCGACGTGACCGGTGCACTCACGGTCTCGGCGATCGCTCTACGCACGGGGATCAGCGCATCGGCCGCCTGTGCGTCAGGCGCGCTGCGCACATCGACGACGAACAGCGCGCTGTCGGGTCGCAGCAGGCGCAGCGACTTGCCGTTGCGCGCGTTGGCCCTGGGCGTCTCGTCGTAGGGCGATACGACTCTCACCCCCGGCGAGGCACGCAGCTCCGCGGCCAGCGCCTCTCCCTGCCGGCGCAGCTCGCGCCGCGGGCCCTCGAGCAGCACGTTGACGTTCGCGCCGAAATCGGTGTCCTCGAGCAGGTCGATCCAGCGGGCGCTCTCGGTGCCGGGAGCGACGAGGTTGGTCGGCTCGAATCGATCGCCGCTCGCCAGCCCCAGCAGTCCGCACAACGCCACGATGGCGGCCCACGCGCCGATGACCGTTCGGGGGCGTCTCAGCGCAAAGCGGGCTGCCCCTACCATGGCGCGACTCTAACGCTGTAGAAACAGATCTGTCTATGCCCAAGTGAAGTTTCCCTCGGGACACCCGGATTCAGAGACGAAAATGTCTATTTGGCTCTGGTAGGGCGTTGACGGCGCCGTCGGGGTCTGCGAGCCTGGGTGCGTCGCGGGGTTTGCGGCGGGAACCATGCTTACGACCGAGACTGCCTCACTACCGGCTCCGGCCATCAGGCTGCGCCAGGCCATGGCGCTTGTCGTGGCCTCCGTGAGCCTGGCCGTGGCGGTCGCCGGGCTGGTGGCGGGCCCCGCTGCCGCCGCTTTCTCCGGAGAGCGTCGGTGGGAGCTGATAACGCCCCCCACCCGGAACGAGGTGACGCCCACGTTCGTATATGGCATGACTTCGACCGGCGATCGCGTGATGTATGCGACCAAGGGTTCGCTGCCGGGGGCCGAGGCCGGATCGACGCAGGCGCCCAACCTTGCCGAGCGGAATGCCGACGGCTGGAGGAGCGTTCCAGTCGACTTCCCCTACTCGGTTCCCGAAGGCGTCTTCAACCTCCTGATACCGGTTGCCACCGCCGACATGTCGTACTGGGTGTGGTGGTCCAAGATCTCGTTGTTGCCGGGCATGCCGGGGGCACCCAACTGGGGTCTGTACTCGAGCGAGATCGGCGGGGGTCCCACCCTGCTTGCCCGCGGCTTGGACCTGGGGTTCGCCGGGGCGTCCGCCGATGCACGAACGATCGCGTTCGATACCTCGACCGCACTGCTGCCGGCCGACGTGCGCACCAGCGGTCGCCAAGCCTACGAACATCGACCGGACGGCCTGCGACTCGTCGGCGTCGACAGCGCCGGAGCCGCGCTATCGCCCTGTGGGGCCACCGTCGGCGCGGACATGGAAGCCTCGGAGGTGGACTACCAGCCGAACCCGATCTCCCGAGACGGACGCCGGATCTTCGTCTCGAGCCCCGACACGACCAGCTGTGGGGTGCCTAAGCGGGTATATCTCCGCGAGAACGGCGTAACCACGACCGAGATCTCAGCCTCGCGCTGCACGCGCGCCGACTGCAACGCGCCGAAGCCGGTGTCCTTCATGGGGGCCACGCCAAGCGGATCGATCGCATATCTGGCGACCGCCCAGCAGCTGACCGACGACGACGTCGACGGCGGTCAGGATCTCTATCGCTATGAAGTCGCCAGTGGAGCGCTCACCCGGGTATCGGTGGGGCCTCCAGGCGCTGTTGCGGGGGTCGTGCCGACGAACGTCTTCACCAGCGACGACGGGTCGCGCGTCTACTTCGTGGCCAGCGGGGCGCTCGCGCCTGGCGCCGGCGGTAGCAGCAGCAAGATCTACGTCGCCGACGATCGCGGGCTCCGCCTCGTAACCCCGCTGGCGACGGGCGATCCATGGGCGACCACCATCCCGCTGGCGTTCAGCCTCGGGGAGGGGGACCGCCTGCAGACGACCGCGGACGGGCGTTGGCTGCTGTTCGCTTCCAGCCGACAGCTCACCGCGGACGACCTCGACGCCACTCGCGACGTCTATCTCTACGACGCCGAGCAGGACGAGCTGACTCGCGTGTCGGGCGTCGAGGGCGTAGGCAACGGCGCCTTCGACGCCGACTACACGCAAGGCGCGCTCAGTTGGCCGCCGCCGCTACCGCACTATCCCCGGCGATCGATCACCGACGACGGCCAGCGCGTGTTCTTCACGACCGCCGAGGCCCTGATCGCTGCCGACGCCAACGCGACTCCTGACGTCTACGAGTGGGCCGCGGGCGAGCTGAGACTGGTCACCTCGGGAGCGCCAGGCGCGGGCAGCGTCGAGTACCGAACGGCGAGCCCCGACGGCCGCAGCGTCTTCTTCGTCACCGACGAGAGCCTCGTCGCCGCCGACGACGACCTCGGGGACGTGGATCTCTATGTCGCGCGCGAGGGCGGTGGCTTTCCAGACCCGGTTCGGCCGGCTCCTGCCGCCTGCTCGGCTGGCCGATGCGCCGAGCCGCCGATCGAACGTCTCGGGCGACCCGTTCCCGCGAGCGTCCGCTTCGGGCTGGCGCGCAAGCGCGTGCTGCGAATCCTGTCCCCGTCAGACCGGGCGCGGCGCCGCATGGCGGTCACCGGCCGGCTGACGCTGAGCGTCAGAACTGCCCTACCCGGCCATGTTTCGGCGCGCGCGCTGGCTGCCCTCGAGGGCAGTCGCGCGCGCGTCGTGGCGCACGCGCGGCGCAACGCGCGTCACGCCGGGATCGTACGGTTGCGGTTGCGGCTGTCCGGGCCGGCGCGGCGGCGCCTGGACAGCGAGAAGGCGCTGCCGTTGCGCATAGTGGTGCGCCATCTGCGCTCCGGTCGCCAGGTGGTCGTCCGATTGAACATCGAGCCGCCGCGATGACGTGCCGGTCGCTGTGTCTCGCCGTCCTGGCCGTGGTAGCCCTCTGGGTAGGGGCTCCTGCGGCTCAGGCCGGTCCTGTGAGCAGTGTCACCGCGCAGCTGCTCGATGCCTCGGGCGATCCAACCCAACGCGCTGGGACCTATCCGGACCGGGTCGTGATCGAGATGTTCCTCGACCCCCAGCAGGGAAACGTGCGCGACGTCGTGATCGACTTGCCGCCCGGATTCGCGGGCGACCCGCGTGCGATCGCGACCTGTCCCCGCGAGTCGCTGACTTTTGCCAACCCGGCATGCCCGCCGGCTTCGCAGGTCGGGAAGGCGATATTTGCGGCCGGGTCCGCCCTCTTTTCGATCAATCCACCGATCTACAGCGTCGAGCCAGGGCCCGACCAGCCGCTGATGCTCGGCTACAACGGCTACTTCAACACCGGCCGCTTCCTCATCAGCATTCTCCCGAACGGCAGATCGCGCCTCGAGGTGACCGACCTCAGCCAGGAGGCGGCGATGACATACCTGCGCATGGAGCTCTGGGGGGTGCCAGCCGACCATCAATCCGCGCCGGCGCCCCGGCGCGGCTTCCTCGCCGCACCGGCCAACTGCGACGGGCCGCCGACCATGGACACGTACGTCAAGACCTGGCAGGCGCCGGGGATCTCGCAGAGCGTCAGCACGCCGATGGGGGCGCCGCTGAGCGGCTGCGAGACGCTCGGATACGAGCCGCGACTCGACTTCGCGCTGGACAGCTCGAGGACGGACTCGCCGACGGGTCTGCAGATGACCATCACGATCCCGCAGCGGGACGACCCCGACGGTCAAGTCACGGCCCGCACCAAGGCGATCTCGATGCGCTTTCCCGAAGGGGTGGCGGTGTCGCCGGGCGTGGCCAACACCGCGACGGCCTGTCAGGAGGAAGCTGTCGGCCTCGGACTGAGCGGCGAGACGCGCTGTGCGGCGTCGTCGAAGATCGGCACGGCGGTGGTCCGTAGTCCCGTGCTCGACGGCCCGATTCCGGGAGGGATCTACCTGGGGCGTCAGGTGGGCGAGAGCGACTATCGAATGTATGTCGCGGTCAGAGGGCAGGGGGTCGACGTCAAGCTCGCCGGAACGCTGCACGCCGATCCGTCGACCGGGCGTGTCAGGGCGGATTTTCCCGACGTGCCCGAGCTGCCCTTCGAGACGTTGACCTTGAGCTTCCAGAGCGGTCCACGTGCGCCGCTCGCGACGCCGCAGACGTGCGGCGCTGGATCGCACTCCGTCATCCTCACGCCTTACGGCGGGGGGGCGCCGGCCACCACCACCGCCCCCATATCGATTGGCGCCGATCCCGATGGTCGCCCCTGTCCGAGCAACCTGCCCTTCACCCCAGACTTCGTCGCCGGCACGTCGACCACGCGCGCTGGCGCCGCCGCTCCGCTCGCGGTCACTATTCGCCGGCGGCCAGGCGATCAGCAGCTCGGCGGGTTCGGCATGACCCTGCCGAAGGGAATGAGCGCGAAGCTCGGGGCCGTGCCGCGCTGCGCGGCGGCGGCGGCGGTCACCGGAGCGTGCCCCCCACAGTCGAGGGTGGGCACCGCGATCACCGAGGCGGGGTCGGGCACGGCGCCGTTCGCGCTCGAGGGCAAGGTCTTCCTCACAGGTCCGTACCGGCGCGCGCCGTTCGGCATGTCGATCGTGTTCCGCGGGATCGCCGGTCCATTCGACCTCGGCACGATCGTCGTGCGCTCGGCGCTGCGAGTCGATCCCCTCACCGGCCAGGTCACCGTCGACACCGATCCGCTCCCGACGATCGTGGCCGGAGTCCCGTTGCGGATCCAGACGGTGGCGCTCGACATCGACCGTCCCGGCTTCATGCTCAACCCGACGTCCTGCGCTCCGTCGCGCGTCTCGGCCGTACTCAGGTCGAGCGCCCATGACACCTCACGGTCGTGGTCGCGCTTCGCCGTCGGCGGCTGTCGCAAGCTGCGCTTCCGGCCGGCGGTCGCGACGGCGCTGACCGACTCCGCCGAGCTGAACGAGGGAGGGCACCCCGGCTTCCGGTTGCGGATGCGCTCACCCGCTCGCGGCGCCAATCTACGCGGACTCGAGATCGACTTGCCGAAGCTGTTGCAGCCTTCGCCGACCGGCCCGACGGCCATCTGCGCACTGACGCAGCTCGATAAGGGCCGCTGCCCGGCGGACGCCAAGATCGGCTATGCGTCGGCGCGATCGCCGATCCTCTCCGCGCCGCTGCGCGGCCCGATCTACCAGACGCAGCCGCCTCGGGGCGCTGGACCGGCCGACGCCTGGGCGTTGATGCGCGGCATGGGCGTGTCGGTCCGCTTCCGGATCGAGACGGAGGTCGAGGACGGCCGGCTGCGCGGCACGATCGCCAACCTGCCCGACATCCCGTTGTCGAGGCTCACGCTGAACTTCGCGAGCGGCAATCGCGGGCTGTTCACCGTGGACCGCGACGCCTGCGTCGGCGACCGTGCGCGCCGTATGCGCGCCGCGCTGCGCGTGACCGCCTACAGCAGGGCGGCGCGCCGGCTCCAGCAGCGGGTCGGTGCCCCCGGCTGCTAAGTCGTCATCCCGGTGAACTGACCGCCGGTCACGTTGAGCACCTGGCCGTGGACGTAGTTCGACCACGGCGAGCAGAGGAAGAAGACGCCGCCGGCGGCCTCCTCGGGAGTGCCCGGACGGCCGATCGGGATCAGCATCGTCGCCATCTGGCGCAGCTGCTCCGGAATCCCGAGCTGGATGTCCTTGCCCTCGGCGTGGATCGTCTCGGCGTTCTCCTTCGACGCGGTCAAACGCGTCTCGATGAAGCCGAACGCGACCGCGTTGACGTTGATCTTGAACTGGCCCCACTCCTTGGCGAGCGTCTTGGTGAGGCCGACGACGCCGGACTTGCCGGACGCGTAGTTGGCCTGGCCGGCGTTGCCCATCATGCCGGAGGTCGACGAGATGTTGACCACCTTGCGGAAGACCTCGCGACCCTCCTCCTTCTCCTTCTTGGCGGGCTCGCGCATGTGCGGCGCGGCGGCGCGCAGGACCTTGAACGGCACGACGTTGTGGATGTCGAGCATCGCCTGGAACTGCTCGTCGGACATCTTGTGGATCGGTCCGTCCCAGGTGTATCCGGCGTTGTTGACGACGATGTCGAGGCCGCCGAACGCGTCGACCGCGGTCTCGACGAGCTTGTCCGGCACGCCGTCCTTGGTCAGGTCGCCCGCGAAGGCGACGGTCTCGCCGGCGATCTCGCCGGAGGCCTGCTCGGCGACGTCGCCGTCGAGGTCGTTGATCAGGACCTTCGCCCCCTGCGAGGCGAGCAGCTCGGCCGTCGCGCGGCCGATGCCGCGCGCCGATCCGGTGACGATCGCCGACTTTCCGTCTAGAACTCCCATATCCACTCCCTTGCCGTTCGCGAGATCGGCGAGGGATTGTTACCTACCGACGGCGGAGGAGCGACATGGGCGAGAACGCGGGAGTGGCGCTGGTGACCGGGGCGACGCGAGGGATCGGCCGTGAGGTGGCGCGCCAGCTCGCCGAGCGTGGCTATCGAGTGATCGTCAGCGCGCGCGACCTCGGCAAGGCGGAGGCGTTCGCGACCGAGATCGGCGGCGGTGCCCTCGCGTTGGAGCTCGACGTCGGCGATGCGGGCAGCATCGCCGCCGCGGTCGCGGCGATCGGCGCAGACCCTGGCCGCCTCGACGTGCTGGTCAACAACGCCGGCGTCGGCCTCGACTGGGGCGTGCCGGCAACCGACCCCGACTTCGACGTGATCGAGGAGACCGCCGAGACGAACCTCTACGGCGCCTACCGGCTCTCGGTCGGCCTGCTGCCGCTCCTGCGGGCCAGCGACCATCCGCGGATCGTCAACGTCTCCTCCGGGATGGGCGGCCTGACCGAGATGGGCGGCGGGTCGCCTGCCTACCGCCTCTCGAAGGCCGGTCTCAACGTCGTCACGCGGATGCTCTCGGTCGAGCTTGCCGACGACGGCTTCCGCGTCAACTCCGCCTGTCCGGGCTTCGTCAAGACCGACATGGGCACGCCGCTCGGCGCCTGGAAGTCGGTCGAGGACGGCGCCGCCGGGATCGTCTGGCTCGCCACCCTGCCCGACGACGGCCCGACCGGCGGCTTCTTCCGCGACGGGGAGCCGCTCGCCTTCTGACGACGTAGAAAGTAGGAAGTGTCACTCCTTACTTTGGTACGGTGCGTGCAGACCGCGCACCGCGAGAGAGGGAGCATCACCGATGGCCACCGCCGAGAACGTCCTGAAGCCCGACTTCGGGTCGAGCAGCAAGCACTTCATCTTCGAGGAGCACCACGACCGGCTGCGCGAGTCGATCCGCTCCTTCGTCGAGCGGGAGCTGGCGCCGCACGCCGAGGAGTGGGAGGAGCAGACCTTTCCCGACTCGGTGATCGCGCGGATGGGCGAGCTCGGCTTCCTCGGCCTGTCGATGCCCGAGCAGTACGGCGGCCAGGGCGGCGACTACTTCTGCAACCTCGTGCTCTCCGAGGAGATGACGCGCGCCGACTGCGCCGGGCTGACGATGGGCGTCGCGGTCCACACCGACATGGCGATGCCGCCGATCCACTTGTTCGGCTCGGAGGAGCAGAAGCAGGAGTGGCTCGTCCCGGCGATCAAGGGCGAGAAGATCCTCTGCCTCGGCATCACCGAGCCGGACGCGGGCTCCGACGTCGCGGGCATCAAGACGCGCGCGGTGCGAGACGGCGACGACTACGTCATCAACGGCTCGAAGACCTACATCACCAACGGCCACCGCGCCGACGTGATCGTGCTCGTCACCAAGACCGACCCCGACGCCGGCTACGACGGCTTCTCGCTCTTCCTCGTCCCGATGGACGCGCCTGGCGTGATCCGCGAGCAGCGGCTGAAGAAGCTCGGCATGCACGCCTCCGACACCGCGCTGCTCGCCTTCCAGGACGTCCGTGTCCCCGCGACGGCGATGCTCGGCCAGGAGGGCAAGGGCTTCTACCACATCATGTGGGAGCTCCAGGGCGAGCGGCTGATCGGCGCGGCCGGCTGCGTCGCGGGCGCCCAGCGCTGCTTCGACAAGACGCTCGAGTACGCGCTCGAGCGCGAGGCGTTCGGCCGCCCGATCGGCAAGTTCCAGGCGATCCGCCACAAGTTCGCCGACATGGCGACGAAGATCGAGGCCGGCCGCCAGATGACCTACATGACCGCCTGGCGTTTCGCCAACGGCGAGTACCCGGTGCGCGAGATCTCGATGGCGAAGCTGTTCACCGCCCAGATGGCCTGCGAGGTCACCGACGAGTGCCTGCAGATCCATGGCGGGGCGGGGTACATGAAGGAGTATGGGATCGAGCGGGCGTGGCGGGACATGCGGTTGAATCGGATCGGGGCGGGGAGTGACGAGATCATGCTGGATGTGATCGGGCGGTCGTACGGGCTTTAGGTGGGTGGGGGCCGGGGGAGCCGAGGGAGCCGAGGGAGCCGGGGAGATGGGGTACCCCCCGTCGCTTGGGAACCGCGCTGGGGGGAACCCCATCTCCCCGGCACAGGCGCCGCCTTTCACGGTTGACCATGGGGAGCTGCGGGCGGGGATTCGCTCCTTTGTAGAGCGGGAGCTGACTCCCTACGCTGATGAGTGGGAGCGGGAGCGGTGGTTTCCGAACGAGGTGTTTGGGAAGCTGGCGGGGGAGGGCCTGCTCGGGCTGAAGTACCCGGAGGAGTACGGCGGCGCGGGCGGCGACTATCTGGATGACGCAGTGCTGATTGAGGAGCTGGCGGGTTGTAACTCGGGCGGCGTGGCGGCTGGGATCGGTGCGCACATCACGATCGCGACGCCGCCGATCTTCAAGTTTGGGAGCGAGGAGCAGAAGCAGCGCTTCCTGGTTCCGGCGATCAGGGGCGAGAAGATCGCGGCGCTTGGGATCACGGAGCCGGGGACTGGTTCCGACGTGGCTGGGATACGGACGCACGCCAAGCGGGTCGACGGTGGGTGGGTCGTGAACGGGGCGAAGACGTTCATCACCGGCGGCGTGCGCGCCGACGTCGTCGTGACCGCCGTCAAGACGAGCCCGGAGGGCGGCCATGGCGGGCTGTCGTTCCTGCTGATCGAGAAGGGGATGGAGGGCTTCTCCGTCTCGAAGAAGCTGGAGAAGCTCGGCTGGCACGCGTCCGACACGGCGGAGCTGGCGTTCCAGGACGTGTTCGTCCCCGACGAGAACCTGCTCGGGGAGGAGAACAAGGGCTTCTACCTGATCATGGCCAACTTCCAGTGGGAGCGGATCGCGATGGCGCTTGGGGCGGTGGCGGCGATGCGGCGGCTGCTGGAGCAGACGCTCGACTACGCGAAGCGGCGTGAGCAGTTCGGCCGTCCGATCGGCCAGCACCAGGCGATCCGCCACAAGGTCGCCCACATGGCGGTCAAGCTCGAGGCCTCACGCGCGCTGACCTACCACTCGCTGCGCCTCTTCCACGACGGCCAGGACGCGATCCGCGAGGTGACGATGGCGAAGCTGCTCTCGCAGCGCGCCGCCTGCGAGGTCGCAGACGACGCGCTCCAGATCCACGGCGGCGCCGGCTACGTCGATGCGATCCCCGGCGTGTCCAGCTCGATCCAGCGCGCCGTCCGCGACCTCCGCCTCGGCCCGATCGGCGGTGGCACCGACGAGGTCATGAAGGAGATCCTCGGACGGCAGCTGGGGCTGTAGCGCCATCGGTGCGAGACTGGCGCCCATGACCGAGCGAACCTTCGACGCGATCGTCCTCGGAGCTGGGCCGGCGGGGGAGGTGGCGGCGGGACGGCTGGCCGACGGCGGGCTGTCGGTGGCGATCGTCGAGCCGCACCTGATCGGCGGCGAGTGCTCTTTCTACGCGTGCATGCCGTCGAAGGCGCTGCTGCGCCCCGGACAGCTGATCGCCGAGGCACGGCGCGTCCCCGGGGCCGCCGAGGCGGTGACCGGCGAGCTCGACGTGGACGCGGTGCTCACACGGCGGGACGAGGTGATCCACGACCTCGACGACTCGGTCCAGCTGCCCTGGATCGAGAGCAAGGGGATCGACATGATCCGCGGCGAGGGCCGGCTCGACGGCGAGCGGCGCGTGGTCGTCGGCGACGACGTCCTGGTCGCCAACCGCGCGGTCGTCGTCGCGACGGGCAGCGCGGCCGCGATGCCGCCGATCGACGGCCTGAAGGAGATCCAGCCGTGGACCAACCGCGAGGCGACGACCGCCAGGGCGGTGCCGGCGCGGCTCGCGGTGCTCGGCGGCGGGGTCGCCGGAGTCGAGCTCGCCCAGGCGTGGCGAACGCTCGGGGCGCAGGTGACGATCCTCGAGCGCAGCGACCGCCTGCTCGAGCGCGAGGAGCCGTTCGCGAGCGAGCAGGTGGCGGACGCCTGCCGCATGCTCGGCATCGACCTCCGGCTCGACGCCGCGGTGGAGTCGGTCAGAGCAGAGGACGGCGAGGTCGTGGTCGAGCTCGACGGCGAGGCGCCGGTCAGGGCCGACGAGCTGCTCGTCTCCGCGGGCCGCCGTCCGCGTACCGAGGGGATCGGCGTCGAGAGCGTCGGGCTCGAAGCCGGCGAGTCGATCGAGGTCGACGACCAGATGCGCGCCACCGCCGTCGCGGGTGGCTGGCTGTTCGCCGTCGGCGACGTCAACGGGCGCGTGCTGCTGACCCACATGGGCAAGTACCAGGCACGGGCCGCAGCCGACACGATTCTCGGCAAGGACGCCGCGGTCACCGAGGACGGTCCGGGCTCGCCGCGCGTCGTCTTCACCGAGCCGCAGGTCGCCGCCGTCGGCCACACGCTCGCCTCGGCCCGCGCGGCGGGCCTGAACGTGCGCGCCATCGACGTGCCGACCGAGGCCCCGGCCGGCGGCAGCTTCATCGGCAAGGACGCGCCGGGAACGTGCCGGATCGTCGTCGACGAGGACCGGCTCACGATCGTCGGGGCGACCTTCACCGGCGTCGAGGTCGCGGAGGCGATCCATGCCGCCACGATCGCCGTAGTAGGAGAGGTGCCGCTCGACCGACTCTGGCACGCCGTGCCATCTTTCCCGACGCGCAGCGAGATCTGGCTGAACCTGCTCGAGGAGTACGGGCTTTAAACACGGGGAGAGTGACTTGACCTTCGAGAAGATCCGTTACGAGGTCGACGACGAGAAGGTCGCGACGATCACGCTCGACGACCCGGACACGCGCAACGCGCTCGGCGACGAGACGCTCGGCGAGCTGATCGCCGCCTTCAACCAGGCGCGCGTTGACGACAACGTGCGCTGCGTCGTGCTCACCTCGTCGCACGACAAGGTCTTCTCGGCCGGCGGCAACCTCGCCGGCTTCGCGGCCGAGATGCCGCTCGTCCACAAGCACTTCGGCATCGAGCTCTTCCCGACCCTCTTCCGCACGATCGGGCAGCTCGGCAAGCCGACGATCTGCGCGGCGAACGGCCACGTGCTCGCGGGGTCGCTGGGCGTGGCGCTCGCCTGCGACCTGATCGTCGCCTCCGAGAAGGCGACGTTCGGCACTCCCGAGATCAACGTCGGCGTCTTCCCGTTCATGATCATGGCGCTGATCTACCGCAACATCGGGCGCAAGAAGACCAACGAGCTGCTGCTGCTCGGCGAGCGGATCGACGCCAACGAGGCGTTGCGGATCGGCCTCGTCAACAAGGTCGTCCCGCCGAAGGGGATGGAGTACGAGGTCCGGCTCTGGGCCGAGCAGCTGGCGCGCAAGTCGCCGGTGATGATGCGGCTCGGCAAGGACGCGATGTACCGTCAGCAGGACATGGCGTTCGACGACGCGCTCGAGTACCTGCAGCACAACCTGACGCTGTCGTTCTCGACCGAGGACATCCAGGAGGGCGTCAAGGCATTCTTCGAGAAGCGCGATCCCGAATGGAAGGGCCGATGAGCGTCGCCCTGGTCGCCCTGCGCTGCCGGACCTCCGACCGCACGCCGGACGCGGTGCGCGGCGTCGACGAGCTGGCGCCGCTGATCGGCAAGCGGCTCGGCCGCGAGGCACGCCAGATCGGATCGCCCGGCGATCCGCGCGACGCCAACTGGGACGAGGACGTGCGCGACTCGCGCGGCTGCCTGCTCGAGGCCGGCGGCCAGGTCGACGACGCGCTGACCGCCGGCAGCCTGCCGGTGCTGCTCGCCGGCGAGTGCTCGATCGCCCTGACGACGCTGCCGACCGTTCTGCGCCACCGGCCCGACGCGGTGATCCTCTGGCTCGACGCCCACGGCGACTTCAACACCCCGGGCACCACCGTCAGCGGCAGCCTCAGCGGCATGTCGCTCGCCGGCGCCTGTGGCCACTGGAACGCCGGCCTGATCGCCGAGACGGTCGCGGAGGACCGCGTCGTGCTCGCCGGTGTGCGCGACCTCGACTCCGAGGAGCGGAAGGTGCTCGAGCGCAGCGACGTCACGGTCATCGGCGCGAGCCCGATCGAGACGCTGGTCGCGGTCAAGAACGCGCTCGACGGTGCGCCGGTCTACATCCATCTCGACCTCGACGTGATCGATCCGGCGGTCTTCCCGGCCCAGGAGCCCGCCCCCGACGGGCTCGCGCCCGAGAAGCTGTTCGACCTGCTCGAGGCCGTGATGGCCGACTCCGAGCTGATCGGGGTCGAGGTCACGACCTTCGAGGCGCCGGAGGACGAGGAGGACCGCCAGGAGGCGGCCGCGATCGTCATGCGCGTCCTCGAGCCCCTGCTCGAGGCGATTCCAGAGCGGGCCAGCGCTTAGGCCGGTAATCCGTCAAAGTAAGGAGTAGAGCTTCTTACTTTCGACGGAGGACCACTTGCCGAGCACCGATGCCCCAACCGAGTCCCTGCTGCGCCCGCTGGTCGAGGATCTGCATGCCCGCCGCGAGCACGCGAGGCTCGGCGGCGGCGCGGAGAAGATCGAGCGCCAGCACGCCGCGGAGAAGCTGACCGCGCGCGAGCGGCTCGACCTGCTGATCGACGCCGGCACCTTCACCGAGCTCGGCATCCACGCACGGCCGCACTTCTCCCAGAAGTCGATGGAGGGCAAGGACGCCCCCGCCGACGGCGTCGTCACCGGCTACGGCAAGGTCGACGGCCGGATGGTCGCCGTCTGCGCCTACGACTTCACCGTGATGGCCGGCTCGATGGGGATGACCGGCGAGCTGAAGGTCACCCGGCTGCGCGAGCTTGCGCTGCAGAAGCGGATCCCGTTCATCTGGCTGCTCGACTCCGCCGGCGCGCGGATCCAGGAGGCAGCCGGCTCGCTGTTCGCCGGCTCCGGGTTCCTCTTTCGCGAGGAGGTCGTGATGAGCGGCGTGATCCCGCAGATCGCCGCGCTGATGGGGCCATGCGCGGCTGGGACCGCCTACATCCCCGGCCTCGCCGACTTCGTCCCGATGGTCAAGGGCCGCGGCTCGATGGCACTCGCCGGGCCGCACCTCGTCAAGGCAGTCACCGGCGAGGACGTCACCCAGGAGGAGCTCGGCGGATCGAAGATCCACACCAAGATCTCCGGCGTCGGCGACCTCGAAGTGAAGTCCGACGAGGAGTGCATCCAGTCGATCAAGGACTACCTCTCGTACTTCCCGCAGAACTGCGAGCAGGCGCCGCCGATCCGGCGGACCGACGACCCCGTCGGCCGGATGGACGAGGAGCTGCTCGACGTGCTGCCGGCGTCGAACCGCCAGCCATACGACATGTACGACGTGATCCGGCGGATCGTCGACGACGGCGTCTACTTCGACATGAAGCCGCGCTTCGCCCGCACGATCGTCACCTGCTTCGCGCGGATGGGCGGCCGGCCGGTCGGAATCGTCGCCAGCCAGCCGAAGCACCTCGGCGGCATCCTCGAGATCGACTCCGCCGACAAGGCGGCGCGCTTCGTCAACCTCTGCGACGCCTACGGCATCCCGCTGCTGTTCCTTCAGGACGTGCCCGGCTTCATGGTCGGGACCAAGGTCGAGCACGCCGGGATCATTCGCCACGGCGCGAAGATGCTCTACGCGGTGTCGAACGCGACGGTGCCGAAGATCACGGTGATCGTCCGCAAGGCCTACGGCGCCGGCTACTACGTGATGTGCGGCAAGGCCTACGAGCCGGACCTGATCGTCGCCTGGCCTTCCGCCGAGATCTCGGTGATGGGGGCGGAGGGCGCGGTCAACATCATCGGCCGCTCGGTGATCGAGGCGGCCGACGACCCGGACGCGACGCGCAAGCAGATGGAGGACGCGATCCGCGCGACGATCGACCCGTACATCGCGGCCGGCAACGCGATGATCGACGACGTCATCGACCCGCGCGAGACGCGGCCGGTCGTGATCAAGGCGCTCGAGATGGCCGCGACGAAGAAGGTCGAGCGACCGTGGAAGAAGATGGGGGTGATGCCGGTATGAGGGCGGTCCGCGTCACCGAGCTGGGCGGTCCCGCCAGCCTGGAGCTGGCCGAGATCGCCGAGCCGACTGCCGACGACGGCAGCCTGCTGCTCGACGTCAAGGCGGCTGGCGTCGCCTTCCCCGACCTGCTGCTGTCACGCGGCCAGTACCAGCTGAAGCCCGACCCGCCGTTTACGCTCGGAACCGAGCTCGCCGGGGTCGTGCAGACGGCGCCGGAGGGGTCCGGCTTCGCCGCCGGCGATCGCGTGATGGCGATGACGATGCTCGGCGCCTTCGCCGACGTGGCCACGTCGCTGCCGGCGCTGACCTTCCGGCTACCGGACGAGCTCGACTTCGCCCAGGGAGGCGGCTACGTCATGAACTACCACACGGCCCATTTCGCGCTGGTGCGCCGCGCCGAGCTGCGCGCGGGCGAGACGCTGCTCGTCCACGGCGCCGGCGGTGGCGTCGGGACGGCCGCGATCCAGGTCGGCAAGGGCCTCGGTGCGCGCGTCGTCGGCGTCGTCTCCAGCGACGAGAAGGAGCGGGTCGCGCGCGAGGCCGGCGCCGACGAGGTGGTGCGCAGCGGACGCCCGCCGCAAGAACCCGGCTCTGCCGGGGGCGCGCGGATTGCTGACTGGCGCAAGCAGGCCGGCCCGGCCGACGTGATCTTCGACCCGGTCGGCGGCTCGCGCTTCGACGAGAGCGTGCGCGCCTTGGCGACCGAGGGACGGCTGGTCGTGATCGGGTTCACCGAGGGGTCGATCCCGAGCGTCGCCGTCAATCGGCTGCTGTTCCGCAACGTCAGCGTCGTCGGAGCGGCGTGGGGGGCCTTCGCGTTCGAGCGGCCCGAGTACGTGCGCGAGGTCGACGAGGACCTGCGCCGGATGGTCGCGGCCGGCCACGTGCGGCCGCTGATCGGCAAGCGCTACCCGCTCGAGCGCGTCCGCGACGCGCTCGAGGACCTCGACGGCCGCCGCGCCGTCGGCAAGATCGTGCTCGACATGGAGGAGACCGCATGAGCTACGAGGATCCCGTCGTCATCACCTGCTCGATCTCGGGCGCCGTCGCGAACCGCGACCAGTGCCCGGCGATCCCCTACACGCCGGAGGAGTACGCCGCCGAGGCGCGCCGGATCGTCGACGAGGGCGGCTCGATGATCCACATCCACGCGCGCACGCCGGAGGGCGTGCCGAGCTACGAGGTCGAGGACTTCCGCGCGATCACCGACGCGATCCGCGCCGAGGTCGACGACGTGATCGTCAACTACTCGACCGGTGCGCTCGGCGTCTCGATCGAGAAGCGGATCGCCTACCTGCGCGAGCTGCGTCCCGATGTCGCCGCGCTGAACATGAGCTCGATGAACTACGCGAAGTACTCGAAGTCGCGCGGCGAGTTCGTCTTCAAGGCGGTGTTCGAGAACTCGTTCGACACGATCATCGAGTTCTTGACCGCGATGAACCAGCTGGGCATCCGGCCCGAGCACGAGTGCTTCGACACCGGCCACATCGCCAACCTCGACCCGCTGATCGACATGGGCCTGCTGACCGGCCCGCTGCAGATCTCGTGCGTGATGGGCGTGACCGGCGGCGTGCGGCCGAATCCGCGCAACCTCGCCCACATGGCCGAGCAGGTCCCGGGCGGTCCCGACGGCCCGAACAACTGGGGCGTGATCGGCGTCAGCCGCGCGCAGTGGCGGCTGGTCGCGAGCGCGCTGACGCTCGGCGGCAACGTCCGCGTCGGCCTCGAGGACAACTTCTACCTGCCGAACGGCGAGATGGCACGCAGCAACGGCGACCTGATCGCCAAGGCGCGCCAGATGACCGAGGACGTCGGTCGTCGTCCCGCGACCGTCGCGGAGGCCCGCGAGATGCTCGGCGTGCCGCGCAGGGCGGCCGTGTGACTCCGGCAACCGGCCAGGTGCCACGGGGGTCTGGGGGCGCGAGCCCCCAGGCGCTCTCCGACGTTCGTGTCCTAGACCTCTCGCGGCTGCTGCCGGGCGGCTTCTGCTCGCTGCTGCTGGCCGACTTCGGCGCCGAGGTGCTGAAGGTCGAGGACACCGGGATGGGCGACTACATCCGCTGGGCGCCGCCGTACTACGAGGGTGCCGACGACACAGCCAAGTCCGCGCTCTACCTTTCGCTGAACCGCAACAAGCGCTCGGCTCGGATCGATTTGAAGCAGGAGCAGGGGCGCGAGGTGCTGCTGAGGCTGGTGCGCGAGTACGACGTCGTGCTCGAGTCGTTCCGGCCGGGCGTGCTCGACCGGCTCGGCGTCGGCTACGAGCGGATGCGCGCGGAGAATCCCGGTCTCGTCTACTGCGCCATCACCGGCTACGGCCAGGACGGTCCCTACCGCGATCGCGCCGGCCACGACATGAACTACCTCGGCCTGGTCGGCCTGCTCGGGCTGACCGGCGAGCGCGGCGGACCGCCGGTCCAGGCCGCCGGCCAGATCGCCGACCTCGGCGGTGGCGCGCTGATGGCCGCCTTCGGGATCATGGCCGCGCTGCGCGAGCGCGACCGATCGGGGGAGGGACAGCTGGTCGACGTGTCGATGGCCGACGGCGCGCTGTCCTGGCTGGCGATGGTCGCCGGCAAGTTCTTCGCCGACGGCGTCACACCCGGGCGCGGCGACCTCGAGCTGGCCGGCAAGTACCTCTGCTATCGCCCCTACGCGTGCAGCGACGGCGACGTCTCGCTCGGTGCGCTCGAGCCGAAGTTCTGGCAGGCGTGGTGCAACGGCGTCGGCCGCGACGACCTGGTCGAGAGGCAGTTCGACCCGCCGGGCTCCGATGCCCACGCCGAGGTCGAGCGGATCTTCGCCAGTCGCTCACGAGCGGAGTGGGAGGCGTTCGCGGCTGAGCACGACTGCTGCCTCGAGCCGGTGCTCGGTCTCGACGAGGCGCTCGACTCGGCGCTCGTCCGCGCCCGCGAGATGGTCGTCGAGCTCGACCAGCCCGGCGCCGAGAAGCCCGTTCGCCAGCTCGGCGTGCCGGTCAAGCTGTCGCGCACGCCCGGTGGCGTCCACGCTCCCGGCCCGGCGCTCGGCGAGCACACGCACGAGGTCCTGGCGGCGCTCGGCTACTCCGACGAGCAGGTCGCGGCGCTGGAAGAGGCGGGTGCGGTCGCCGGTCGCGCCGTAGACGTCACCGGCTCGTTCCTGCCATGAGCAACGGCGACGGCCTGCTGAAGATGAGCGAGCTCGCCGAGGCGAGTGGCGTCAGCGCGGGAACGATCAAGCACTACCTGCGCGAGGGACTGCTGCCAGACCCGGTCAAGACCTCCCGCAACATGGCGTACTACCCGCCGGAGTTCGTCGACCGCATCCAGCTGATCAAGCGGCTCCAGGAGGAGCGCTTCATGCCGCTGAAGGCGATCAAGCGCGTGCTCGCGGACGACCCCGACCGCGCCCGCGCACTGGTCGAGGTCGAGGACAAGATCCTCGAGAGCGCCCAGCGGGGCGAGAGCAGCCGCACGTCGCGCGCCGAGGCCGAGCGCCGCTACGGCATCCCTCGCGAGGCGCTCGAGCGGCTCGAGGAGATCGGCGTCCTGACTCCGAACAGCCGCGGCTACAGCGCGCTCGACGCGCGCATGCTGGAGGCGATCAGCCGTTTCCGTGCCGGCGGCTACGACACCGAGATCGGCTTCACCGTCTATGACACCCTGCGTTACAAGAGCGCGCTCGAGAGCCTCGTCAAGGAGGAGATCGAGGTCGTCCTCGAGCGCCTAGCGGGCGACGTCGAGCCCGATCGCATCGTCGAGCTGCTCGAGGCCGGTTCCGAGCCACTGCGCGACCTGATCGCCGCCATGCACTCCAAGCTCCTAGTCGAGGAGCTCCGCCGTCACCGCGAATCCCGCTCTAGCTGACAGCGAGCGGCCACGGCGCCGCGGGGGTCCGGGGGCGTGAGCCCCTGGGTCGATCACCAGCGGACGTCGTGGTCCTCCATGACGCCGTAGCCCTCGGCGAGCTGGAGACCGTCCGCCAGCTGGCCGCTGAAGGCGCCGAATGGCTGGCTGTAGGCCGAGCTCATGATCAGCGCGTTGGTCGATTGCTCGCGGCGCGACCACTCGTCGAAGCGCAGGTCGAGGCCGTCGCCGGCGATCTCCGTGATGTCGGCGGCGAACTTGACCGGTCCGACGTGCCGTGACTCGCCGTCGACCCAGAGGGTGCGCTCGCTGACGGCCGGGTCGTCGTGGAGGCCGGTGACGAGGTTCCAGCCGACACGTCGTCCGTCCTCGGCAGTGCCGACGCCCGCCGACCACTTCCAGACGGTGTGGCGCGGGTGGTAGCCGGCAGAGTCGTCGATGAAGCCTGCGTCGCCCTCGATCTCGTGGCGCGCCCCGTCCAGCTCCACCGTCCCGCGCACCGGCACGCAGGCCTGCTTGCGCGTCCAGATGTAGGCCCCGCGCTCGTCGACCGGCGACACGATCTCCATGCCGGCCGACTCCTCGAGCCGCAGCTCGATCCGTACGCCCTTCGCCGCCACCCGCACTGTCGAGCCGTCGAAGGCGACCCCGCCGCGTCCGAAGGTCGTCCGCTCGCGCAGCGCGCCGCCAGGCAGCACCACCGCCCACCAGCGCTGCGGCACCGGTCCGATCTTCGCGTCGCCGACGCACAGCATCAGCTCCGACGTGTAGACGCCGACGTAGCGCCAGCGCTTCAGCGGCCGCCCGCCGCGCCAGGCGGGGAGGCGGTCCGGGGGCAGCGGAACCGGAAGCTCGCGCACGCCGGCGCCCCGGATCGGAAGCTCGGGCATGCGGCCACGGTACCGTGGCAACATGGATGTGGTTGAGCGGCCGGCGCCGGTCGACAAGAGCGGGTGGCGCAAGGTCGTGCGCGACGTGCGCGACGAGCTGCGGACGCGCGAGCCGTATCCGCCGGGCCCGGTCGACTTCGACATGCGTCGCACGATGCGGATGGCGCGCGACCCCCTGCCGATCCTGCTCGATTGCTACGAGCGCCACGGGCCGGTGTTCTCGACGCGGATCCTTCACAGCCGCCAACTGTGGGCGCTGGGTCCGGAGGCCAACCACCAGATGCTGGTCTCCGACGCGAGCAACTTCCATTGGCGCGAGGGCGGCTTCGGCGACCTGATCCCGTTGCTCGGCGACGGGCTCCTCACCATCGACGGCGGCTACCACCGCCGCGCGCGGCGGATCATGCTGCCGGCGTTCCACCGCGAGCGGATCGCCGCGTCGGCCGCGACGATGGTCGCCGAGGCGGAGGCGGCGCTCGCGGCCTGGCGGCCCGGCGAGGTCGTCGACGTCTACCACTGGGCGCGCAACCTGGCGATGCGGATCGCGATGCGGGCGCTGCTCGGCCTCGATCCCGACGACGGCGACACCGGCGCCCGCGCCGCGGTCGAGTTCGAGCGGGCGCTGTCGTTCTACGGCACCGATTTCGCGCTGCGCGTCCTGCGCGGCCCCGGCTCGCCCTGGAGTCGCATGATGCGGTCGCGCGCCGCGCTCGACCGGATCGTCTACGCGGAGATCGGCCGCCGGCGCGCGACCGGGGACAGCGACCAGGGCGACGTGCTCGGCATGCTGCTCGCCGCGACCGACGAGGACGGCTCGGCGCTGTCCGACCGCGAGGTTCGCGACCAGGCGATCACGCTGCTGTTCGCCGGCCACGACACGACCACGTCGACGGTCACGTTCCTGCTCTACGAGCTGGCCCGCAATCCACGCGAGCTGGCGGCGCTCTACGGCGAGCAGGACGAGCTGCTGCCCGGCGGCGCGGCACCCCAGCTCGAGCACCTCGCCGGCGGGCTGCCGCGACTCGAGATGGCGCTCGACGAGACACTGCGGCTCTACCCGCCGGCCTGGATCGGCCCGCGCCGCTCGGTCGAGTCGTGCGAGATCGCCGGCGTGCATGTGCCGGCGAACTCGTACGTCAACTATTGCTCGTGGGCGAGCCACCGGCTCCCAGAGGTCTTCCCGGACCCCGAGGCGTTCGTCTCCGAGCGGTTCGCGCCCGAGCGCAAGGCCGCGCTGCCGAAGGGCGCCTACGTCCCGTTCGGCGGCGGCTCGCGCACCTGCATCGGGATGCGATTCGGTCAGATGGAGATCCGCGCGATCGCCACGCTGCTGCTTCAGCGCTTCCGACTCGAGCTGCAGCCGGGACGCACGATGACCGTTCGCCAGATGCCGACGCTGAGCCCACGCGGCGGTCTCGAGATGGTCGTCCGCGAGCGCGGACCGTCGAGCTCGCTGGCGTGAGCGCCGCCCGCGGCGTTATGCTCGTTGACTGACGAGTCAATCTGGCTCAGGGAGTGTCGGTGCGAGCCGCAGCCATTCAGATGAACTCCACCGCTGACAAGCAGCGCAACCTGGCGACCGCCGAGCGGCTGGTGCGCGCGGCCGCCGCGGATGGCTCCACGCTCGTCGTGCTGCCGGAGAAGTTCAACGCGATCGGCACGCATGACGATCTGGTCCGGGGCGCCGAGCCGCTCGACGGGCCGACGATGGGCTGGGCGCGGTCGCTCGCCCGCGAGCTGGGCATCGACCTCGTCGCCGGCTCGATCGCCGAGCGCCGCGACGGTCACGACAAGCTCTCCAACACCTCGGTCCACATCGGACCAGACGGCGTTGACCGCGCGCTCTACCGCAAGATCCACATGTTCGACGTCACCGTCGGCGGGCGCGAGTACCGCGAGTCGGAGTCCGAGCAGGCCGGCGACGAGATCGTCACGAGCGAGGCCGCCGACGGCGTCAGCCTCGGGCTGACCGTCTGCTACGACCTGCGCTTCCCCGAGCTGTTCCGCATCCTCGCGGTACGCGGGGCGCGCGTGCTCAGCGTGCCGTCCGCTTTCACTGCCGTCACCGGCGCCGCGCACTGGGACACCCTCGTGCGGGCCCGGGCGATCGAGAACCAGGCATTCGTCGTCGCCCCCGACCAGATCGGCGTCCATCCCGGCGGCATGGAGAGCTATGGCGGCTCGCAGATCGTCGACCCGTGGGGCGACGTGCTCGCGCGCGCGGCCGACGAGGAGTGCTTCGTCGCCGCCGACGTCGACCTCGCCCGCCAGGACGAGGTCCGCGCGACTCTGCCGAGCCTCGCCAACCGCGTCCCGGCGGCATACCGCTGGCCCGGGGAGGCGGGCGCCTGATGGCCGCCGCCCCGCGCCCCGGCGCCGTCGACAAGCGCCGCCTGATCCTCGACGCCGCGATCACCGTCTTCGCCCGCCAGGGCTTCCACCACTGCCGCGTCTCCGACGTCGCCGACGAGGCGGGCGTCGCCTACGGCCTCGTCTACCACTACTTCGACTCGAAGGAGGAGATGCTCAACGAGCTCTTCCTCGAGCGCTGGCAGATCATGCTCGACGCGATCGGCGAGATCGACGGCCGCGACGAGCTCGCCCCGCGCGAGAAGCTGCACCAGGTCGCCGGCTTCATCATCGACTCCTACCGCCACGAGCCCGACCTGATGAAGGTGATCATCGTCGAGGTCACGCGCGCCGCCAACTCGTTCGGCCGGCTGCATCTCGAGAAGATCCGCGAGGCCTACGCGAAGATCGCCCAGATCGTCGAGTCGGCGCGTCAGGACGGGACCTTCAAGCAGGACATCTCGGCCCAGTTCGCGGCGATGTGCTTCTACGGCGCGATCGAGCAGCTGCTGTCGGGCTGGATCTTCGATCTGCTGCCGCAGACCGAGGAGGAGTTCGAGCGCGCCAAGACACTCGTCGTCGAGGCGATCTGCGGCGGGCTCGAGGTCTCGCCGTCGCCGACTACGCCCGCGGTATCTGGTTGAATCGCCGGACGATGCAGAACGAACTCGTCAAGCGGCTGATGTGGAGCGGAGTGCTCGCCGGCGTCAGCGCGCTATCAACGATCGTCGCCCACCGGATCGCCGCCCAGATATGGGTACGCGTCTTCGACGAGGATCCGCCGGACGCCTGATGGAGTCCTCTGCTCAGGGAACCGGCGCTTCGGGCGAGCATGCCACCCGCGAGTTCCCCCCTGTCGGAGCAACGGGTCCATCGCCCGCGACGGCGCAAGCCGCCGGCGAGGACGATGCGTTCGCGCAGCGCCCGGAGCTGTTCGTCGGCGCCGCGTTCGCTGGGGGACTCGTGCTTGCGCAGATCCTCAAGCGGGTACGGCGATGAGCATGCCTGGTCCCAACGGCACCGACAAGAGTCTTGGCGACATCGTCTCGGAGGTCTCCGAGAAGGGGTCGCTGCTGGTCCGCGAGGAGATCGAGCTCGCCAAGGCCGAGATGCTCGCGAAGGCGAAGAAGATGGGGCGGGGGGCCGGAATCGGCGTTGCCGCCGGCGTCTTCCTGATCTTTGCGCTGGTGATGTTCCTTCAGACAGCGGCCTGGGGGATCGTTCAGGCGTTCCAGGTCCAAGTCTGGGTCGGTTTCGCCGTCGTCACCCTGATTCTCGTGATCCTCGGGATCATCGCCGGGATGCTGGCCGCGAAGTGGCTCAAGGCCGGGCCGCCGACGCCTGACATGGCGATCGAGCAGGCGAAGATCACCCGCGACGCGCTAGAGGCCCATCCCGCACAGGAGACACTCAAGCCATGACTTCGAGCGTGCCAGCCAACCGCTCTCCCGAGCAGATCCGAGCTTCGATCGAGGAGACCCGGCGCGAGCTGGCGTTCTCGGTCAACGACCTACGCTCGAAGGTGACCGAGATCGCCGACTGGCGCCGCCAGCTCTCGGAGAACCGCAATGCCGCCCTGACCACGGCGGCGGTCACCGGCTTCGTCGTCGGCGGCGGTATCGCCGCCGCGGTCAGCCTCTTCCGCCGTCGCCGCTAACTAGGCGCTAGGCAGGCGCCGGCTCGATCGGCGGGCCCGGCGGCGGCTCCGTCGGCTCGTCGTCGTTGCGGGCGCGGATGCCCTGCAGGTCGGCCCACTCGCGCAGCGCGATCTGGATCGTCGCCGCTACCGGTACCGCCATCAGCGCGCCGAGCACGCCGAGCAGCGTCCCACCGAACAGGACGGAGACGATCACCAGGAATGGGTTGATGTCGACCGCCCGCTTCTGGATCTGCGGCTGGACGAGGTTGTTCTCGACCTGCTGGTAGACGATCGACCAGACGACCCAGATGATCGTGTCTGCGGGGAAGTCGCCGAACAGCGTCACGACGCCGACGATGACCGCGCCGATCGTCGCGCCGACCATCGGGATCAGGTCGAAGAAGAAGACGATCAGCGCCAGCGGCGCGGCGAACGGGACGCCAAGGATCTTCAGCACCACGAACGACGTCACCGCGGCGAGCAGCGCCTGCGCGAGAGCGCCCGCGACGTAGTTGCCGACCGCACGTGCGGAACGGTCGAAGACGCGCTCGACCCGGTCCGCGCGGTCCTCCGGCACGAAGCGCAGTCCCGCCATGATCCAGCGCCGCCCGCCTCCGAGCATGAATGCCGTCAGGATCAGGATCGTCACGACGGCGAAGATCGAGTTGACGATCCCCAGCCCGACGTCGCTCAGCACGCTCGCCGCGTCGCCGAGCTTCTCGGGCAGCTTGGCCGCCTCCTCCTGCAGCTTGGACGTGATGTCGTAGTCGTCGTTGAGCTTCTGCAGCCGCTCGTTCTCGTTGACAAACTTGGTGACGTCCTCCGCGTAGGCCGGCGCGTTCTGGGCCAAGTCCTCGGCGCCGTTGACGATCGGCGGGACGATCAGCGCTCCGATCCCGATCGGGATCATCAGCAGCCCGAGATAGACGATCCCGATCGCGAACCCGCGGCGCATGCGGCGGTGCAGCACGTTGACCGGGCCGGACAGCGCGATCGCGAGGAACGTCGCGATCAGCAGCCAGCCGATCGGCTTGCGCAGCAGGTAGATCAGGTACAGGCAGACGAACACCGCAACGACGATCAGGACGGTGCGGACGACCGACCGCGCCGCGGGAGCGTCGTGATTCATACGGCGAAGATTGCCGTCCGGCCCGGACGGCTCAGTCGAAGAAGTGCGCCGGCACGGAGCCGACGCCCAGCATCCCGGGGCCGGTGTGCGCGCTCAGCACCGGCCCAACCTCGCTGACGTAGAGCGGATCGCGGCCGAAGACCTCGTGGCAGCGCTCCGCCAGTCGCTCTGCCTGCTCCGGCGCCGCGATGTGCTGGACGACCCAGGCATCCGCGCCCGAGTCGTGGCGCTGCTGTGCGTAGTCGACCAGCCGCTCGAACATCCGCGCGCTGGTCCGCACGCGCTCGACCGGGCTCAGCTCGCGCTCGACGGTCAGGATCGGCTTGATCTTCAGCGTAGAGCCGATCCAGGCGCTCGCGGCGCCGATCCGGCCACTGCGCTTGAGGAACTCGAGCGTGCCGATCGCGAACCACATCTTCAGCTCGGCACGGGCGCGGTTGGCGGCGTCGACGACCTCGTCGAGCGTTCCGCCGAGCTGCGCGCAGCGGGCCGCGGCGAGCGTGACGATGCCCTGTCCGCCGGCGGCCGTCGAGGAGTCGACGATCCGCACGCGCTCGCCGCCGCGGCCGTCGCGCTCGAGCTGCTCGGCCGCCTGGCGGGCGGAGTCGACGGTGCCCGACACGCCGCCCGATATGTGGATCGAGGCGATCTCGTCGCCGCGGGCCAACAGCGGCTCGAAGGCGGCGATGAAGTCGCCGATCGACGGCTGCGAGGTCTTCGGCAGGCTGTCCGCCCGCCGCAGCTCCTCGAAGAACGCCGGATAGTCGGTGATCTCGGTCTCCTTGACCGTGCGGTCGGCGAAGACGACATAGAGCGGAACCTCCGTGATCCCGTAGCGGTCGACCAGCTCCCGCGGCAGGTATCCGGTGGTGTCCGTAACGACGGAGACCGGCATCGAGCCGGACTCTACCGGCGCGCCCGGCGCTAGCCTAGGCCGCCATGGCCGTTCTCTATCGCTGCAACGCTCCGACCGACTATGTCTGCCGTTGCGGGAAGGTCGCGCGCAAGCTCCAGGGACTCGGCATCGACTATGGCGAGGTGCGGGTCCCGTACCGCCGTCGCAACCGCCTCGAGGTCATCGACCTGACCGGTCAGGACCGCGTCCCGGTGCTCATCGACGGCGAGCAGGTCATCCACGAGTCGCACCGCATCGTGGAGCACCTGCAGCGAACAGCGGCGAACCGCCGCTGACCGACTAGTCGAGGTTGTTCTCCAACGGGATGCGACCGTTGCCGACCGGGGCCTCGGACTGCGCGGCGGCATCCTCGGCGTCCTCGGGCTGCTCGGCCTCGAGCAGCTCGGCGAGCTCGCCGGACTCGTACATCTCGGTGACGATGTCGGCACCGCCGACCAGCTCGCCCTTGACGAACAGCTGCGGGATCGTCGGCCAGCCGGACAGGCCGGAGAGCTCCTCGCGGATGCGCTGGTCGGGCAGGATGTCGAGCGCGGCGTAGCGGACGCCGAGCGCGTTGAGGCAGGCGGCGGTGCGCGCGGAGAAGCCGCAGGCCGGCTGCTCGGGGCTGCCCTTCATGAACAGCATCACCGGGTTCTCGGCGATCGCGTTGTCGATGAACTCGCGGATCTCGGTGTTCGTCATGACGTTCCTCCGGGAGTCGAAGTCTTGATCGAGAGGGCGTGGATCGGTCCGCCGACCTCGGCGCCGAACACGTCGTAGACGAGCTTGTGCTGCTGGATCCGCGTCAGGCCGTCGAAGCGGTCCGACACCACCTCGGCACGGAAGTGGTCGCCGCCTCCGGTGGTGTCCTCGACGGATACCGTGGCGCCCGGGAGCGCGGCTTCCAATCTCTGTCGCAGCTCTTCGCTCGTCGGCATTGAACCAGGCACCTTAGCGAGCGGCAGGCGTTGCTATCTTTTGTGAAGCATGGTCACCCTCTCGAACATCGCAGCCGAGAAAGTCCAGGGGTTCCTCGCCTCGCAGGAGTCCGAGGGCGAGGTCGGGTTGCGGATCGGCGTGCGCGGCGGCGGCTGCTCCGGCTTCCAGTACGCGCTGGCGCTCGACGAGCGCCGCGACGACGACAACGTCTTCGAGCACGAGGGCATCCCGATCCTCGTCGACTCGGCCAGCCTGCGCTACGTCGACGGCTCCGTGGTCGACTACACCGAGAGCATGATGGGCGCCGGCTTCGAGGTGAACAACCCGAACGTCGTCGCCTCCTGCGGTTGCGGCTCCTCCTTCCGCATCGCGGACGAGGACCCGTCCTGCGGTTCCTCAGCCGCCTAGCGGCCTAGTGCACGAAGGCTTTCAGCGCCACGATCACGAGGCCGAAGGTGCCGTTGACGCACGCGGTGACGAACGTCTGCGTTCGGCCGGCGCCCTCGCGGTGGGCGAGCACGACGCCGTAGGCGAACAGCGACGCGACGCCGAAGCCGATCGCGAGCGTGACGGCTGTCTCGGTGGAGTAGAAGCCGAGAGCGGAGAGGCCGAGCGCGATCGCGGCTGGAAAGCCGGCCTGGATCATCGGCAGCTCCTCGCTCATCGACTGGCCGATCTCGGCCCACGACAGCGAGCGGCCGGCTGCCAGTCGTTGCGAGATGACCTCGGCGTAGACGTGGGCGGCCCAGAAGACAAGCACCGTGACGGTGACGCTGACAAGGATCTGCCAGGCGTCGATGTCCTTGCCCTCGGATATGCCCGCGACCAGCGCGGTGATCAGGATCGTTCCGTAGATCGTTCGCGCGGCGGCATGGGTGTCGCTGCTGCGAGCGCTGGCCTCCACGCGGCAAAGCTATCCCGTCTCGCATCGCCGGAGCGTCCGCGCCGTACAGTCCTGGGGGTGGCGCGCAAGGACGACAGCTCGATCCCGACCGGTCGCATCCGCCGCACGGCGAAGGTCGCCGGTCTCGCGGGCGGCCAGACGGCGCGCAACTACGCGACCAAGGCGGCCAACCTGACGCGCGGCGAGCAGCAGCGCCGCGACGCCGCGGCGCGTCGCCACGCCCAGGCGGCCGAGCAGATCCTCGACGTGCTGGGGAACATGAAGGGCGCGGCGATGAAGGTCGGCCAGGTCGCGTCCTACATCGACACCGGCGCGTTCCCGCCCGAGTTCCAGGCGCGGATCGAGGCAAAGCTGGGGGAGCTGCGCGACTCGGCGCCGCGGGTGTCGTTCAAGCAGATGCGCGCGGTGGTCGAGGACGGGCTCGGCGAGCGGATCGGCGACGTCTTCGCCGAGTTCGACGAGGAGGCCGTCGCCGCCGCGTCGATCGGCCAGGTCTACCGCGCCCGGCTGCGCGACGACGCCGGCAAGCTCGGCGGGCGCGAGGTCGCGGTCAAGGTCCAGTACCCGGGCGTCGCCCAGGCCGTGCGCTCGGACCTCAAAAACCTCGGGCTGCTGATGCGCGTCGCGAAGCGGATCGCGCCCGGGATGGACGTCAAGGCGACGACGGCGGAGATCAGGGAGCGGCTGACCGACGAGCTCGACTACGAGCAGGAGGCGCAGGCCCAGCGGGCGATCGCGCGCGCCTGGCGCGGCCATCCGTTCGTCGTGATCCCCGAGGTCGTCACGTCGCTGAGCAGCGAGCGCGTGCTCGTGACGGAGTGGATCGAAGGCCGCTCGTTCGAGGAGGTGCGCGAGCTGCCCGCCGCCGAGCGCGACCGCTTCGGCGAGATCGTGCTGCGCTTCTTCTCCGGCTCGCTCTACCGCAACGGCCACTTCTCCGGCGATCCCCATCCGGGCAACTACCGGCTGCTGGAGGACGGGCGGGTCGTGTTCCTCGACTTCGGCATGACCAAGCACGTCGGCGACGCCTTCCTCGAGCGCGAGCTGGCGGTCTTCGCCGCTGGGATGGCCGGGGACGGAGCGGCGCTGCTCGAGGCGCTGATCGCCGCCGGCTACTACCCGGCCGACGATCCCGAGATCGAGCCCGAGGCCGTGCTGGCCCACTTCCGCGCCGTCACGGCCTGGTACGTCGACGACTGCGAGCTGACGATCGATCGCGCGGTCGTCGGCCAGGCGATGGTCGACTCCGGCGATCCGCGCTCGATCCACTGGGAGCTGATGAAGCGCGGGACCGTGCCGCCCGAGGCGATGTTCGCGCGCCGGATGGAGGGGCTCGTGCTCGGCGTGCTCGGCCAGCTCGGGGCGACCGCGAACTGGCACCGGATCGTCCGCGAGCTGATGTTCGGCGATCCGCCCTCGACGCCGCTCGGCAAGATCGAGGCCGACCACTTCGGCGAGCGCACGGCGGCCGCGTGACGGCGGAGGCCTTCGACCACCTCTCCGACTGCGATCCGATCCTCGGCAGGCTGGTCGGCGACCATGGCCCGCTCGACGAGGAGGAGCGGCGCCGCGGCCGTCCCGACGATGCCTACGGCGCGCTGCTGCGGGCGATCGTCGGCCAGCAGCTGTCGGTCAAGGCCGCGCGGACGATCTACGACCGCCTCTGCGCGCTCTACGGGGACCGCACGCCGACGCCGGCCGAGCTGATCGAGACCGACCCCGACGACCTGCGCAGCGTCGGGCTGTCGCGCGCCAAGGCGTCGTACCTGCGTGACCTCGCCGAGCACGTCGAGGACGGCGAGCTCGACCTCGGGCAGCTGCCCGAGCTGCCGGACGACGAGGTGTCGGCCCAGCTGATCGCGATCAAGGGACTCGGCCGCTGGACCGTCGACATGTTCCTGATGTTCCATCTCGGCCGGCCGGACATCCTGCCGGTCGGCGATCTCGGCATCCGCCGCGCGGTCCAGATCGCCTATGGCCTCGGAGACCTCCCCGACGCCGCGGAGTTGACCCGGATCGCCCAGCCGTGGCAGCCGCATCGCACGCTCGCCTGCCTCTACCTCTGGGCGTCGCTCGACAACGAGCCCACCTAGCGGGGTTTTCGCACGACTGAGCGGGGTAGGTCCTTTGTCGACCCCGACAGAGGAGGAGTCGATGGACACCGCGCTGTTGATCGTGTTGATCGTCGCCGCTGTAGTCATCCTGGCTCTCGTGTTCATGGCCAGCCGCAAGGCGCGCGCCCGCCGCGACGAGCAGAACCGCGTCGAGGCTGGCGAGCACCGCGAGGAGGCCCGCATTCACGGCGCCCGAGCCGAGCGTCAGCAGGCCGAGGCTGAGGAGCAGGCAGCCCGCGCGCGTGCCGAGCTGGCCGACGCCGACGAGCAGGCAGCGCTCGCCGGACGCGAGCGCCGCACCGCCGAGGAGCGCCACCAGGAGGCTGCGCGTCTCGACCCCGACGTCGACGAGAAGGAGGCCGGCGACCTGCCGCGGCCCGGCGAGCGTACGACCACGAACGACGCTGACGCCACAACTCGCGAGGGTCGCTGAGGGCGCCTAGGCCGGGACTATCTCGACATCGCGGCCGAGCGCCTCCGCCAGCAGGCCGGAGCCACGGCCGGCGGCCCAGATCGCCACCGCCGGGTCGGCGCCGCCGCGGGGGACGACCTCCAGCACGAGGCCGTCGCCGCTCGCGCGCAGGCGGACCGAGGCGACCGCCTGGTCACGGCTGCGCTCGAGCTGCTCGGCGAGCCGAATCAGCCCGCAGAGCAGCAACAGTCGCTCGCGGTCGCCCTCGCGGCGCATCGCGCCGAGCTCGCTCGGGTCCGGGGTGCCCTTGCGGTGGTAGCGGGCGATCAGCGCCACGAGGTCGACCTCGCGCGGGCCGTAGCCGGCTAGCCCGGCGTGGACGATCAGGTAGTGCGAGTGGCGGTGGTGGTCGTCGTAGTCGACGGTCATGCCGATGTCGTGCAGCAGCCCGGCGGCCCACAGCAGCTGACGGTCGCCGTCGCCGAGGTCGTGCAGTCCGGCCTCGCGCAGCGCGTCGAACAGCTCGAGCGACAGCTTCGCGACATGGGCGACGTGCGGCGGGTCGGTGCGAAAGCGCTGTGCGAGGTTCTCGACCGACGCGGTGCGGACGTCGTCGAGCAGCGGCG
Organism: Thermoleophilaceae bacterium; assembly: GCA_035630455.1. Lineage (GTDB taxonomy): Bacteria > Actinomycetota > Thermoleophilia > Solirubrobacterales > Thermoleophilaceae > JAAYBF01. Next base: position 9,486 of record DASQKP010000042.1, on the reverse strand, counting down.
GGTTGCGGCCGGCGAGCAGGTGCTCGAAGAAGACGCCCTCGCGCAGGCCGGCCTCGGCGACCTCGAGCTCGCTGAAGCCGCCGTGCTCCATCGCGGCGGCGACCACGAGCGCGCCGCCGAGGATCACGTCGCCGCGGTCCGGCTTGATGCCCGGCAGCGCGCCACGCTCCGACGCCGGCCGCTCCGCGAGCAGCTCGATCAGCTCCTCGAGCGCATCGCGGGTCAGCACGAAGCCCTGCTCGTCGACGTCGGGCAGGTCCATCCGCTTCTGGACCGCGCTAGCCAGGTTCCGCACGGTGCCTCCAATGGCCGCGAGGCGTCCTCCGTTACCGCCCCACCACTCGAACTCGCTCAGCGTTCGCGCGACGTGCTCACGCAGCGCCTTGAGCTGCTTCGGCTTGGCCTGCTCGCCGGGCAGGAACGCCTCGCTGACGCGCACGGCGCCGAGCCGCACCGACTCCGCCTCGAGCAGGCGGCGGCCGGCGACGTGCATCACCTGGACGCTGCCGCCGCCGACGTCGATCCCGAAGCCGTCGGAGAGCGTCGTCGAGTTGACGATCGCCAGGTAGCCGTACCAGGCCTCCTCGGCACCGCTGATGACACGCACCTCGAGACCGGTGCGGCCGCGGATCTCGCCGAGCAGCTCGTCGCGGTTGGGCGCGTCGCGGATCGCGCTCGTCGCGACGACGTCGACGTGCTCGACTCCCGACGCCTCGAGGAACGACGCGAAGACGGCGGCCGTCGCGACTGCGCGCTCCATCGGCGCGGCCTCGAGAACGCCCTCGTCGCCCATCCCGGCGCTGACCCGAACGGGCTCGCGAATCTCGTCGGCGAGGCTCCACCAGCTGCCCGGCTCATGCTGGAAGACGACGAGCCGGAAGGAGTTCGACCCCATGTCGATGACGGCGGTGCGGTTCACGGACGCGGCTATCATCTCGCGCCGCGTGTCTCTAGGGACGATCGACAACCCACTGCGAGTCGCCGTCGTCGGCTCCGGGCCGGCCGGCTTCTACGCGGCTGGCCATCTGTTGGCCGATAAGGAGCTCACCGTCGAGGTCGACATGTTCGATCGTCTGCCGACCCCATTTGGGCTCGTGCGCGCCGGTGTCGCCCCCGACCATCCGAAGATCAAGTCGGTCACGCGGGTCTACGAGAAGACTGCCGCCAGGGAGCAGTTCCGCTTCTTCGGCAACGTCAAGATCGGCGAGCACCTCAGCCACGCCGACCTCGAGCGCCACTACCACGCGATCGTCTACTCCTACGGCTGCGAGACCGATCGGCAGCTCGGGATCGAGGGCGAGGAGCTGCCCGGGAGCTATGCGGCGACCGAGTTCGTCGCTTGGTACAACGGCCACCCGGACTACCGCGACATCGAGTTCGACCTCTCCTGCGAGCGCGTCGCGATCGTCGGCAACGGCAACGTCGCGATGGACCTCGCCCGGATGCTCGTGCTGCCGCGAGCCGAGCTCGAGGGCACCGACACAGCCGATCACGCGATCGAGGCGCTGGCCAACTCGAACGTAAAGCACGTCTACGTCCTCGGTCGGCGCGGACCGGCGCAGGCCGCCTTCACCAACCCCGAGCTGCGCGAGCTCGGCGAGCTGACCGACGCCGACGTGATCGTCGAGCCGTTCGAGCTCGACCGCCACAGCGCCCAGTCGATCGAGGGCGAGGGCGAGATCACGCCGCGCCGCAACGTCGAGATCCTCCAGGACTTCGCCTCCCGCGCGCCGGAGGGCAAGCCGAAGCAGGTCGAGTTGCGCTTTCTGGTCTCTCCGGTCGCGATCCGCGGCCAGGGCAAGGTCGAGCAGCTCGAGCTGGTGCACAACAAGCTCGAGCACGGGGGCGAGGGCCAGATCCGCGCCCAGGCCACCGACGAGCACGAGACGCTCGACGTCGGCCTCGTCTTCCGCGCCGTCGGCTACCGCGGCATCCCGATCGAGGGTGTCCCGTTCGACGAGTGGAAAGGCACGATTCCGAACTCCGAGGGCCGCGTCGTCGATCCGCACGCCCAGCACGCGATCCCCGGCCTGTACGTCGCGGGCTGGGTCAAGCGCGGCCCGTCGGGCGTGATCGGCACCAACAAGCGCGATGCGCAGGAGACCGTCGAGCATCTGCTCGAGGACGTCCGCGAGGGCCGGCTGCCGCAGCCTGAGCGCCCAGCGCGCGCGGCGATCGAGGAGCTGGTGCGCGAGCGCCAGCCCGACGTCGTCGACTACGCCGGCTGGGAGGCGATCGACGTCTCCGAGAAGGCCGCCGGTGAGCCGCAGGGCCGTCCGCGCGTGAAATTGACTCGCATCGCTGAGATGGTCGAGGCAGCGCGCGCCGCGCGCGTCTAGCCCGCCTAGCTCTCGACGGCGTCAGGATCCAGCGTCGCCGCCGTCACCGCGGTGCCGTCGAGCGCGTCAACGGCTCGCTCGACGCTCGCGGTCAGGCAGGTGAAGATCGGTGTCTCGGACGCGGTGTAGGCGCTCGACTCGGTGCTCCGCAGCTCCTGGACTAGGTCGAGGAACTCCGAGGGATGGTCGGCGTTGAACGAGACGACGAACTCCTGGTCGTCGAGTCCGTACGAGTAGGCGGTGTTGATCTCGATGCCCGGGTAGCGCTTGCCGACCTCGATGTGGCCGCGCATGATTCGCATCCGCTCGTCGGCGGGCAGCGCGTACCACTCGCGCTTCTTCCACATCGGATAGACGATGAAGTAGCGGCGGTCGGAGCCGGGACGGGGCGCGGTCGGCTGCTCCTCCTCGGAGTAGACCGACTCCTTCGTCAGCGCCAGGTAGGAGTGCGAGATGTCGGCGTAGCGCATCAGGCCGGCCTGGTTGAGCAGCACGTGCAGCTCGTGGATCGGGTCGAGCGTGGGGGCGACCGCCCGGATCATCAGGTCGCAGTCGCCGCGCGTGCCGACCAGCGAGTAGGCGCGCAGGTAGTGGTCTGTCGCGAACTCGTCGCAGGCGGCGGCGAACTCGCGCTTGTCCTGCGCACGCTCCGCGTCGCTGCGGCGGCGCCACTCCGGGGCGACCTTCAGGAAGCTGTATTTGAGGTAGTTGCGCTCTGCCATCCGGCACTGAGTCTGACGTATCCCGCGAGTCGTCTACGATGCTTCAGTGCGCGTTGGGATCGTCTCCCCTTACTCGTACACGTATCCAGGCGGTGTCGGACGGCATGCCGAGGCTCTCACAGCGGAGCTGATAGCCCTGGGGCACGAGGCTCGCCTCCTAGCCCCATACGACCCGGACGACCGACTGGCGCGTGCGATGCATCGGGGCGCTGCCCCCGAGCAGCGGCCCCTGCCCGGCCATTTCGTTCCGCTCGGCCGCACCGCCGGCCTGCCGATGAACGGCGCCGTCTCGAACCTGGCGCTGTCGCCGGCCGTGATCCCGACGCTGCGGCGCGAGCTGCGCGCCGGGGAGTTCGACGTCGTCCACGTCCACGAGCCGAATGCGCCGTTCGTCAGCTGGTTCACCACCGAGCTGGCGCGCACCCCGATGGTCGGCACCTTCCACTGCTACTCGCGCGGCCCGCTCGTCAACACCGTCGCCGCCAACGTCGCCACCGCGCGCCGCCTCTACAACAAGCTGCACGTCCGGATTGCCGTCTCGGAGGCTGCTCGCTGGACCTGCGAGCGCTTCTATGGCGGCGAGTACCGGATCGTCCCGAACGGGGTCGACCTGTCCGCCGCTCGCCCCAGCGACCGCTCGCTGCCACGCGACCAGCTCGAGCTGCTGTTCCTCGGGCGCGCTGAGGCGCGCAAGGGCCTGCCGGTCTTGCTGCGTGCCTTCGAGGCGCTGCGCGGCGCCGGCGTCGACGCCCGCCTGACCGTCGCCGGCGCCACCCGGGCCGAGGTCGAGCCGCTGCTGCTCGACGTCGAGGGCGTCGAGATCGCCGGGCGCGTCGACGAGGACGAGAAGCAGCGCCTGCTTGGCGCCACCGACCTGCTCGTGGCACCGGCGCTCGGCGGCGAGAGCTTCGGCATGGTGCTGACGGAGGCGTTCGCCGCCGGGACGCCGGCCGTGGCGTCCGACATCGCCGGCTATCGCGACGTGGCGCGCGACGGGGTCGACAGCGTGCTGGTCCCGCCCGCCGACGCCGCCGCGCTCGGCGAGGCGCTGCGCGAGCTCGCACTCGACCCGGCCCGACGCTTGAAGATGGGCGTTGCCGCGCGCGAGCGCGCCGAGCGCTTCTCCTGGTCGCACGTCGCCGAGGAGGTGGCGGACGCCTACGAGGACGCCGTCGCGATGCCCGCACCGGCCACCCGGCGCGGCGCCGCCGGGGCGCGCCTGGGCCTGGTCTCCGCGTCTGGCGTGCCCGCACCGCCGCCGCGGCGGATCCCCTCGATCGAGCCGGAGCCGCCGGACGACGAGCGCCGCAGCAACTGGCACAAGGTCCGGCGCGTCGCCGCGATCGGCGGGATGATCGCCGGCGTCGGGCTCGCCGCGCTGGCGCTCGACCGGATCGGAATCGACCAGATCGGCCGCGCGATGCTCGCCGCGACGCCGGTCTGGGTGCTTGCCGCCTTCGCCTTGATGTGCTCGTCGATGCTGGTCCGCGCCGAGGCGTGGCACGCGATTCTCTGCGCGGCGCTGCCCGGTGTGCGCGTGCGCCGCCGCGACGCCGCCCGCGCGACGATGATCGGCGTACTGATGTCGGCGACGTTGCCGGCCCGCCTCGGCGAGCCGTCGCGCGCGCTGATCATGTCGCGGCGGATCGGTCGCGTCCGCGACCGCTTCCCTGTCGTGCTCGGCTCGATCGTCTCGCAGACGTTGCTGAACATCCTCGCCCTGATCATCCTCGGCGCGGTGATGTTCGCGACCGTGGGCGTCTTCCGCGGCGGGGAGGACGCGCTCGTCATCGCGACGATCGCGCCGCTCGTCCTGATTCTGCTCGTGCTCGCCGCGCCGGCGCTGCTGCGTCGTGGCAAGCCGTCGCGCTTCGCGCGGGTCCAGCAGGCGCTCGCCGTCGCCCGTTCGGCGATGGTCCAGGTGCGCCACGGGCTCGACGTCTTCCGCCAGCCGCGGCTCGGCGCCTGGGCCACGACGATGCAGCTGCTCGCCTGGGCTATCCAGTGGATCGCCTGCTACGTCCTGCTTGTCGCGCTCGGCCTCGACGGACACGCGGGCATCGGCGCGGCCGCCGCGGTCCTGTTCGCGGTCAACGTGACGGCCGCGATCCCGATCACCCCGTCGAACCTCGGCGTCTTCCAGGCGGCCTGCGTCGCGGTCCTCTCGGCCTACGGAGTCAGCAAGACCGACGCGCTCGCCTACGGGATCATCCTCCAGGCGGTCGAGATCGCGACCGCCTTCGCGATGGGCACCCCGGCACTTCTCCGCGAGGGCATGACCTGGCGCGACCTGCGCCTGCGCGCCCTGCACGCCACTCCGGTCGAGCTCCGCGCCGTGCGCGGCGGCATCGAGGCTTGAGCGGGCAGATCTATAGCGACGGCGCTCCCCTGTCGATGGGAGGGCAATGCCGATCGATCGATCGCAGTCGCGCCACTGCCGCTACAGCAGCCGTTGCTTGACAACCGTCGTGGCGCTCGCCGCGGTTTGCGCGCTGCCAGGCATCGCGGTCGCGGCCGACGGCGATGGTCTCGAGGTCGATCGCGCAGCCGTTGACGGCTCCCAAGCTCCGTTCGTGCCGGGTGAGGCGATCGTCCGCTTCGAGCCCGGAGTGACGGCGAACGGACGTCTTGCCGCTCGTGCCGCTGCGGGTGTCGTGTTCGATCGCTCGATTCCGGTCGGGCGCGCCCAGGTCGTCGAGACCGGCGGCGAGGTCGCAAGTGCGGTGAGACGACTCGAGCGCCAGCCGGACGTCGCCGACGCGCAGCCGAACTACCGCTACCGCGCGCTCGCGGATGCGCCGGACGACACCTTCTTCTCGAGCCTCTGGGGCCTCGAGGACAGTGCGCTGCCCGATCCCGGCGTCAACGCGCTCACGGCCTGGGACACGACCCGCGGCGCAGGACAGGTGATCGCGGTGCTCGACACGGGCGTGGCGCTCGACCATCCCGACATCTCGCTTTGGAACGGCGGACCGGGCGGGACCAGCGGCTACGACTTCGTCGACTACGACGACGTCCCCGACGACTACCAGTTCCACGGAACCCACGTGGCGGGCACGGCTGCCGCGATCGACGACAACGACCTGGGCACCGTTGGCGTAGCGCCCGACGCCGAGGTGATGGCGGTGCGTGTGCTCGACGGCGACGGCAGCGGCTCTACCGCGACCATCGCGGCTGGGATCGACTACGCCGTCGCGAACGGTGCGGACGTCATCAACATGAGCCTCGGCGGGCCGAGCGACGGGGACGACCTGATGTCGGATGCCGTCGCCGGCGCCGACGCGGCCGACGTGGTCGTCGTCGTCGCCGCGGGCAACGACGCGCAAGACAACGACGACACGCCCACATATCCCTGCGCGCTGCCGCAGCCGAACCTGATCTGCGTCGCCGCCGTGAACCAGAGCGGCAATCGCGCGAGCTTCTCGAACTACGGCGCCGCGACGGTCGACGTCGGCGCGCCCGGGACGAACATCCTGAGCGCGGAGACGGACTACGCGGAGGTCCTGGCCGAGGACTTCGCCACGCCCGACGACTGGTCCACGAGCACATCCAACGGCGGCATCCCATGGGGCCTGGTCACCAGCCCGAACGGCGACGGCAATCCCGCAGCGGCCGACAGCCCGTCGGGCGACTACGGCCAGGCAGTGGACGACGACTTCTACGCCGTCTCGGCGCTGGTGAAGTCAACTCCGATCAGCCTGGTCGGTCAGCACGGCTGTCGGATGCACTTCCGGCTCCGCTACGAGCTCGAGGAGGGATTCGACGGGCTGGTGCCCAGCGCGCGCCTGCCGGACCTGGATGCCGATCGCTTCATCACCGGCTCGTCGGGGGGTTCGTTCTTCGCCGAGCAGGCGTCGATCTCGGACATGGACGGCTCCGCATCGGCGACACCGCGCTTCACCCTCCTGTCGGACTCCGGGATCGAGGAGGACGGTGTCTACCTCGACCAGCTCCAGGTGCTCTGCCGCGACGACACTTACTCGGACGCTGCGCTGCCGACAGGCAATTACCACGTGTTCAACGGCACCTCGATGGCGACCCCGCACGTCGCCGGGGTGGCCGCTCTGGTCGGCGCGGCCGACCCGTCTGCCGGTGACACGGAGATCGTCGAGTCGATCAAGGCCGGCGGCATGCCGCTCGCCGCGCTCGCCGGCGTAACCGTCTCGGGCCGGACTGTCGACGCGATTGGCGCCATCCAGGCGGTGTTGAGCCAGGCGCCACCGGTGAGTGGCGGCTCGCAGTCCCGCGCCAGTCTCCAGCCGGCACCGCCCTTGCCGCCGAGCAAGGCCAAGCTGACCAGGAGGACGATCCGCGTGTCCGGGGCAGGCTCGTTCCGCTACTCGTTTGGCGCGCCGGCTGGGTTGAGCGGCAGCGCCTCCTTCAAGACGCGCCGGAAGGTGGTGGTTTCGCGCAAGGGGCACGTGTCGCTTGGGACCAGGAGGTTCTCCTCCACCACGGGTGGAAGGGTCGCGGTCAAGGTGAAGCTGTCGAGGAGGGGCATCAGGGTCCTGCGTCGCAACGGGAGGCTGCCGCTCCGGGCGACGGTGATGCTCCGCAACGTCTTCGGGTTGACGTCGAAGGCGACCGCTCCCCTCACGCTGAGGCCGCCGAGGCGCTGAGCCCAGCGCGATCGCCGCCTAACCTTCACACAACCGTGTCAAGGTTCGCCGGGGTTCGATAGCCTGGCGAGTCATGGCTCGCGACTACCTCCAGGCAGTGAATCAGCGCGTCGTCGTCTTCGACGGCGGAATGGGCGCCACGCTCGAGCAGTTCGACCTCACCCAGGAGGACTATGGCGGGCTCCAGGGCAAGTGCCACGAGGCGCTGATCCTCAACCGGCCCGACGTGATCGAGGGCGTCCACCGCTCGATGGTCGAGGCCGGGGCGGAGGTCGTCGAGACCGACACCTTCCAGGCGAGCCGGCTGAAGCTCGACGAGTGGGGTCTGGCCGACCACACCGTCGAGATCAACCAGCGCGCCGCCGAGATCGCGCGCAAGGCGGTCGGCGAGGACCGCTTCGTGGCGGGCTCGATCGGGCCGACCGGCTTCCTGCCGGCGAGCGACGACCCGACGCTCGGCGACATCCGCTTCCGCGATCTCGTCGCGGTCTTCCAGGAGCAGTCCGAGGGGCTGATCCAGGGCGGGGCGGACCTGCTGATCGTCGAGACCGCGCAGGACATCCTCGAGGTCAAGGCGGCGATCTTCGGTGCCCGCGAGGCGTTCAAGACGACCGGCCGCAAGCTGCCGATCCAGTGCTCGGTGTCGCTGCTCCCGAACGGGGGCAAGATGCTGCTCGGCACCGACATCCAGGCCGTCCTCACCACCCTCACAGCGCTCGACGTCCAGGTGATCGGGCTCAACTGCTCGACCGGTCCCGAGGACATGCGCGACGCGATCCGCTTCCTCGGCGAGAACAGCCCGCTGCCGGTCCACTGCATCCCGAACGCCGGCCTGCCGCTCCAGGGCCCCGACGGTGAGACGATCTTCCCCGAGAAGCCGGAGTCGCTGGCGAAGACGCTGCAGGAGTTCGTCGAGCGCTACGGCGTCGGCATCGTCGGCGGCTGTTGCGGCACCACGCCGGACCACATCCGCGCGATCGTCGAGCGGGTCGGCGGCAAGCCGGTCGGTCCGCGCCCGAAGCCGGGCGAGCCGTTCGTGTCGAGCATGATGACCGCGACCGCGCTGGTCCAGGAGCCGCGCCCGACGCTGGTCGGCGAGCGGGTCAACTCGCAGGGCTCGCGCAAGGCCAAGGAGCTGCTGCTCGCCGACGACTACGACGGCCTCGTCCAAGTCGCGGAGGACCAGGTCGAGGGCGGCGCGCACGTGCTCGACCTCTGCGTCGCGCTGACCGAGCGCACCGAGGACGAGGGCGAGCAGATGCGCAAGGTCGCCGAGCGCGTCTCGTTGAGCCAGCCCGCCCCGATCCAGGTCGACTCGACCGAGCCCGACGTGATCGAGGAAGCGCTCGAGCAGATCCCGGGCCGCGCGATCGTCAACTCGATCAACCTCGAGGCCGGCCGCGACAAGCTCGACCGCGTCGTCCCGCTGGCGATCGCCCACGGCGCCGCCGTGATCGCGCTGACGATCGACGAGGTCGGGATGGCCAAGACGCGCGAGCGCAAGCTCGAGATCGCGAAGCGGATCAAGGAGCTGGCCTGCGACGAGCACGGCCTCGATCCCGAGCTGCTGATCTTCGACCTGCTGACCTTCACGCTGACCACCGGCGACGAGGAGTGGCGGCCGTCCGCCGTCGAGACGATCGAGGGCATCCGGCTGCTGAAGCGGGAGCTGCCCGAGGTCAAGACCTCGCTCGGCGTCTCGAACGTCTCGTTCGGCGTCTCGCCGCACGCGCGCGCGGCGCTGAACTCGGTCTTCCTGCACCACTGCGTCGAGGCCGGGCTCGACCTCGCGATGGTCAACCCGAA
>DASQKP010000041.1:0-72798 GCA_035630455.1 Thermoleophilaceae bacterium | reverse complement strand
CGATCCGAGGCCCGGGACAGCGACCACCGGGAACTCCAACCCCTTCGCGGCGTGGATGGTCATCACCCTCACGCCGTCATGGTCCTCCGCGCGGACGGGCGCCATTCCCTCTCGCTCGTCGCGCCGGGCGGACTCGGCGGCGGCGAGGAGGAAGGCCGCGAGGTCGCGGCCCTCGTGGCGCTCGAACTCGCGTGCGAGGCGCATCAGCTTGCGGACGTTCGCCATCCGGCGCTTGCCGGACGGGAGGGCGAGCAGGTGGAGGTCGTAGCCGGAGCGGGTGACGCCGCGGTCGATCAGGGTCTCGAGCGAGGCGCGGGGGGCGGTGGCGCGCTCGGAGGCGAGGAGGTTGGCGAAGGCTTTGGCGCGTTTGAGGTCCTCTGGCGAGAGATCGGCCGCGAGGTCGTGGCGGGGGATGGAAGCCCGATCCGCTTGGGAATCGCTCTTCGGGCTTCCATCCCCCGCCAGTTCGGTGAGGAGGAGCCAGGGCTCGATGCGACGGCGTTGGGCGGCGGCTTTGATGACGACGAGGGCGTCGAGGGATAGGCCGCCTAGTGGGGAGGCGAGGGCGGTGTAGAGGGCGAGGTCGTCGAGGGGGTTGGCGAGGGCGGCGAGGTAGGCGCGGAGGTCGCCGACCTGTTGTTGGGACCAGTAGCCGCGGCCGCCCATGACGTAGGTGGGGATGCCGCGGTCCTCGAGTGCGCGCTCGAAGGCGGCGAGGTGGGTCGTGGCGCGGACGAGGACGACGACGTCGGCCGCGGCGAAGCGGCCGCTGGCGATCAGCTCGTCGATCCGCTTGGCGAGCATGCGGGCCTCGGCGGCGCGGGCGGGGACGACCTCGCGCAGCGACTCGCCGAAGACGAGCTCGGTCGGAAGGCCGCCGGCCGCCGCCTCGGCGTCGAAGCGCTCGCGCCAGCGCGAGCCGTTGTGTGGGCGGTCGGCGACGATCAGCTCGACGCAGGGGTCGCCGGCTGGGACTCCGGGGTCGCCGCCGGCGGTCAGCCGCGGGAAGCGCTCGCCCCAGACCGAGCCGAACAGCAGGTCGATCGCGTCGAGCACCTCGGGGCGGCTCCGGAAGTTGGCGGTCAGCGCCTCGAAGCGGCCATCGGCGCGCGCCTGGACGGCCTGCTCGCGGAAGACCGACACGTCGGCGTGGCGGAAGCGATAGATCGACTGGAACTCGTCGCCGACGCGGAATAGGCGATCACCGGCGATCCGCTCCAGCAGCTGGTTCTGGAGCGGGTTGGTGTCCTGGAACTCGTCGACCATCACGTGCTGGAAGCGCCGCGACCAGCGCTCGCCGACCACCGGGTCGTCGCGCAGCAGGCGGTTGGCGAGCAGCTCGAGGTCGTCGAAGTCGAGGCCGGAGCGGTCGCGCTTGAGCCGCGCGTAGCGGGCGCCGTAGGCGCGCAGCAGCTCGCGCAGCAGGGGATGGACGCGCAGCTCCTCCTGATGGGCGACGAGGGCGGACAGCGCCTCCAGCGCCTCGCGGTACTCGTCGAACGCCTCCGTCTTGAGCGCGCCGGCGCCCTTGCCGACCTTCAACTTCCCGAACTCGGCGAGGTCGGGACCGGCCGAGGCGCCCGTCTCGGCAGGCCGACCGGCAGCGCCAGTTCCATCGCCGCTGTCACGCGCCAGCAGCGCCAGGCAGCGCTCCAGCCTTTCGCGTGCCTCCGTCACCCGGGTGCCGTCCTTCGCTCCCTCCAGCTCCGCCAGCGCCACCCTCGCCGCACGCGACAGCCGATCCTCCTCTCCCGCGGACCGTGCCGGCTCGATCTCCGGCAGCTCCGGGTCCTCGTCGCCCTGGCTGCGCAGGTGGGCGTACGTCGTCCGCGTCATCGTCGCCAGACGCTCCGGGGTGTAGGCCGCGACCAGCCGCAGCCGCTCGGGGCCGGCGTCGTCGTGCAGGAACGCCGCGAGCGCGCCGTCGAAGGCCTCGACGCCCAGCCGGTCGGCCTCCACCTGGTCGAGCACGCGGTACTCGGGGTCGATGCCGGCGGCGAGCGCGTGGGCGCGCAGGATCGTCGAGCAGAAGCCGTGAATCGTCGAGATGAAGGCACCCTCGGCGGCGCGCGCCTCGGCGTGCAGACCCGCGCCGGCGAAGCGGTCGCGGACGCGCGCCTTGAGCTCGGCGGCGGCCTTCTCGGTGAAGGTGATCGCGAGGATCGCCTCGACCGCCACGCCATCCTCGATCACCGCGCGCGCGAAGCGCTCGACGAGCACCGACGTCTTGCCCGAGCCGGCGCCCGCGGCGACGAGCAGGCCGCCGTCGCGGCGCTCGATCGCCCGCAGCTGCTCGTCGGTGAAGCTGCGCCCGCTCACCGCTCGATCCTGCAGATCGAGGGGTGGGAGCAGCCGCCGCGGTACGCGCAGGAGTCGGGCTTCGAGCAGAGCCTGCCCTCCCCCATCTCGGCGGCGGCCGTGGCGATCGCGGCGCCCGCCCAGTCGCGCAGCGCGGCGAACTCCTCGCCGGAGAGCACGTCGCCGCCGACGAAGTCGCCGCCGAGCTGCTCGGTGAAGTCGGCGTTGAGCGCGCCGCGCGGGCGGCGGTCGTCGCCGGACAGCGGCGTGTAGAGACCGGCGACGGCCTCGACGCCGAGCAGCCGCTCGGCGACCAGCATGTAGAGCGCCGCCTGCAAACGGCCCTTGCTCGGCCAGTTCGCGGCGCTGTAGTCGCCGACCTTGCCGCTCTTGTAGTCGCGCACGGCGACCTTGTCGCCGCGCCGGTCGACGCGGTCGATCTTGCCGCGCACTCGCAGCCCGCCCTCCAGCTCGACCTCCGGGTACTCGGCGTCGGGCAGGCCGAAGGCAAGCTCGAGGTGCTCGGGCTCGAACTCCGACGTGCTGGTCGACTCGTACGCGAGGTGACGCAGCAGTTGGAACTCCAGCCGCCGCACCGCCGCGCGCATCCGCGGCCCGCGCATCGTGGCGCCGCGGCGGTCGACCTCCTCGGCGAGCGCCGCGAGCATGATCGCCTCGGCCTGGCCGAGGTTGGCCTCTGTGATGCGGCGGTCGCCGGTCTGCTCGCGCAGGCGCGAGTAGGTCAGCTCGAGCACGTCGTGGGCGAACGCGCCCTGGACGAGCCGCTCGGGATCGGGCTCGAGCGCGACCGGCCTCAGCACGTCCTCGACAAGCCAGTTGACCGGACAGCCGGCGAAGCGCTCGACGGCGGTTGGCGAGACGGCCCCACGGTCACGCAACGCCGCCAGCGCGGCGTCGAGCGCGACCGGCCCGACCGGCTCGGGCGGGGCGGCCTGGCGCTGCGCCGCGACGGCGCGCTCCCACTCGGCCTCCGTCGGCGCCTCGTCCGGCGTCCAGGTGACGTCGGCGAGCGAGCGCCGCCGCGCCGCCTCCCGCAGCCCGGGAAAGATCCGCTCGACGTCGTCGAGGAAGAACGACGGCTGCTCGGCCTCCCCCTCCTCGCCGCTGACGCGCGCGCTCAGCACGAGCTGGCGCTCGGCCCGCGACGCGCAGACGTAGAAGAGGTAGCGCTCACGCTCGAGCTGGTTCTCGCGCAGCGGCAGGACGAGGCCGCTCGCCTGTGCGATCTCGCGGCGGTCGGCGTCGGAGAGGAACGGGTCCGAGGCGCTGCCGGCCGGGAACTCGCCCTCCTGGAGGCCGCAGACGAAGACGGCGGCGAAGCGGCGGGCGCGGATCGCGAGCGGCGAGGCGACGGCGACGCGCCCGGGCTGGGCCTCCTCGCCGACGAAGACCTCGAGCCCGCCGAGCGTCTCCTCGATCCGGGCGAAGTCGATCCGGCCGCCGGCGCGGGCCAGCGCGCGCATGTCGCGCAGTGCCGAGCCAAGCGTCTGGAAGGCTCTCGCGTCGTCGAGCTCCGCCCCCTCGAGCACGTGCGCCTGGCGGCGGTACGGGCCGGCGAACAGGCGTCCGGCGTGCCTGGCGATCTCGTCGAGCAGCGCCTCGGGCTCCTCGCGCAGGTTGGCGACGCGATCGATCTCGGTCAGCGGGAACGGCCCGATGCCGTCGCGCTCCGCCCAGCCGTCCCACAGCTCGCGCGCGCGGGCGGCGGTCGCGGCGCCGTCGCGGCGGGCCGCGACCTCGAGCCGGTCGGCGTAGATCGGCTCGCGCAGCCGGCCCGGCGTGCGCAGGTAGGCGAGCAGGTCGTCGGCGCTGCCCGTCCCGGCCGCGCAGCGCAGCAGCGCGAGCAGCCCGCGCCCGACGCCGGTGTGGCGCAGCGGGATGCGGCGGTCGATCGAGTACGGGATGCCATAGGCGCCGAAGACCTGCTCGATCGTCGAGGCGTATGGCCGCGGATCGCGCAGCACCACCGCCACGTCGCCGGGCGCCGTCCCGTCGCGCAGCAGCGACAGCACCTCGGCCGCACACAGCTCCACCTCCGCCCGGCGGCCGCCGGCGAGGTGGACCTGGACGGCCTCTCCCCCCGATGCCGGGCGCATTGCGGTCGTATTCCGGCCGGAATCTGCCCGGGTAAGCGCTTTACCCGACGCTGGGTCGATTCCGGACGCATCGTGGCCGGAATCTGCCCACTTCGACTCGGCCTCGAACAGCCCGCGCTCGAGCCGGTGCAACGTCGCGCGCGACTCCGGCGCATAGAAGTCCGACAACGCCGAGAGCTCCACCTCCTCACTAGCCATTCCACTCAGCTCCGCATAGGTGCCCGCGGTCGCGCGGAACGCCTCGCGGCCGGTCTCCCAGGGCAGAGACACCACAACGTCCACCCCCACCGGCCCCGCCAACGCCCCAAGCGCCGCCAGCTCCAGCGGCGTGAAGTCGTCGAAGCCGTAGGCGAAGACCGGCGTCGTCCCCCAGCTCTCGGGGTTCTCGCGCAGCGCGCTGATCGCCGACCAGGCATACAGCTCGTCGTCGACGAGGCCGGCGCCCGCGAGCCGCTCCCGATAGCGGCGGTAGATCTCGGCGATCTCGTCGACGTGGCGCCGCCGCGGCCCGTCGCCAGCCCACGCCCGCAACGCCTGAATCAGCCGCGCCGGCTCGACCATCGCCGGCCCGGCGGCCGACCGGTCGGCGAGCGAGCGCTCGATCTCGGCGACGAAGCGCGTCGCCGCGCGCACGAAGCCGGGGCGCTCGGCCGACTCGGCCAGCGCGTCGAGGTCTGCCGCGCGCACGGCGTCGGCGACGATCAGCTCGCGCTGCAGCCGCGAAGCCGCCCGCCCCCGCACCCCGGCCCGCCCCGCGATCTGCCCGAACAGCCGCTTGAAGCGCACGACGTGAACGCCGAACACCGCCCCTCGCGCGGCCAGCTCGCGCTGGTTGTGCTCGACGTCCTCGAACGCCGGCACGACGAGCAGTGGCTCCTCGTCGACCCGCGCCCGCAATCCGCCCAGCACCTCGCCCGCCTTGGCGGCGTTGGCGGGACCGGTTACGAGCTTCAACGGCATGCGGCCGTCAGGTATACGGACTGGCCGGGACGGTCAGAGCTGCGGCGTCGCCGAAGCGGGAGCGGCGGCGATCAGACCCCGGCGCGCGGCGTCGGCGAGCGCCTCCGCGTAGCGCGCGGCGGGCAGCATCGGCGGCGCGTCCTGGAGCTCCCAGCCGATCGCGGGGCGCAGCACCCAGCGGGCGATGCGCAGCTGGCCGTCCTCGAGCGCCTCGACGCGCAGCTCCTCCTTGAAGTCGCCGCTGCGGCCGCGACTGATGCCGGCGTCGCCGCCGGCGTCGGGATCGGCCGCCGTCTCGAGCGCCGCGACCAGCTTTGCCGCGTCGCGCGCCTGGAGCGCATCGCCGGAACGGGCGACGAGGTCTGCCAGGTCCTCGGCGGGCAGCACCGGGGCGGTCGGCGACAGCGCGGAGCCGCGCCACTCGCCCAGCCTGACGCCGCCAGGCACCCGCTCGAGCCGGATCAGGAAGAGCGCATCGTCCTCGTCGCGGCGGGCGGGGCCGGCGACGTG
This sequence comes from Thermoleophilaceae bacterium, assembly GCA_035630455.1. Classification (GTDB taxonomy): domain Bacteria; phylum Actinomycetota; class Thermoleophilia; order Solirubrobacterales; family Thermoleophilaceae; genus JAAYBF01. The sequence goes on along the minus strand of DASQKP010000041.1, from coordinate 66,913 downwards.
CGGTCCGGTGAACACGGGCGTAGCGGCCTTGGAGCGCTTGCGCGGCTCGCCGGAGCCGCTCGCCTTGCGCCGCACCCGCTGTCCCCCATCCTCCAGCACCGTGCCCTTCGAGCAGATCGGGCAGTCGGCCATGAAGCGGTTGTGGCGGCAGAAGGTGGACACGCGGGCCGACAGGATAGGCCCCTTTGCGACCGGGCGCGCAGGTAGCGCCTGCGAAGATGGCGGCAGTGGCGACGGCGATCGTGTCCGACCTGCACCTCGGCACCGTGTCCGGCGCCGACCTCGCGCGCCGCCCACGTGCCCTGGAGCGGCTGCTCGCGGTCGCCGACGAGGCCGACCGGCTCGTCGTCCTGGGCGACATGATCGAGCTGCGCGAGCGTCCGGCGAACGCGGTGCTCGAGGACGTCGCCCCGGTGCTCGCCGCGATCGGCGACAGGACCGCTGGCAAGCCGGTCGTCCTCGTGCCCGGCAACCACGACTACCAGCTCGTCGCCCCTGCGCTCGAGCGGGAGCGGCTGGCCGGCGTGGGACCGCTCGCCGTCGCGGGCGACCATCCGTCCCGTCCCGGCGACCTCGCCGACCGCGTCGCAGGCCTGATGCCGCGCAGCGAGCTGACCGTCGCCTATCCCGGCATCTGGCTGCGCGACGACGTCTACGCGACCCACGGCCACTACCTCGACGCTCACCTCACCGTGCCCCGCGTCGAGTGCCTGATCGCCGCCGGAGTCGAGCGATTCGGCACGCGGCTCGGTCCCTCGGGGCCGCGGAGCGTCGCCGACTACGAGGCGATCCTCGGCCCGATCTACGCGCTCGCCCACTCGCTCGCCCAGAATGCGCGCGCCCATCCGGTCGGTCGCCGCAACAACCTCTCGCGCGACGTCTGGAAGCTCGCGACCGACGGCGCCGGCAGCGGCCGCGGCGGCCGCCTGCGCTCGGCGCTGGTCGGTCGCGCCGCGATCCCGGCCGCCGTGGCGGCGATCAACGCCGCTGGGCTCGGCCCGTTCCGCCCGGAGATCTCGGCCGCAGCGCTACGCGACGGCGGCCTCGCCGCGATGGCGGACGTCGTCGACCGGCTCGCGATCGACGCCGACCACGTCCTCTTCGGCCACACCCATCGCGCCGGTCCGCTGCCGGGAGACGGCGACGGCTGGCGACTGCGCAGCGGCGCTCAGCTCACCAACACCGGCAGCTGGATGTACGAGGACTCGTTCCTCGACAGCAGCGGCCCGTCGAACCCCTACTGGCCTGGCCGCGTCGCCTGGCTGAACGAGAGCGGCCCGCCGCGGTTGGTCGCCGCGCTCGCCGCCGCCGACCTCAGCTAGCCGCGCGCTGCGGCTCGGCGATCTCGGGAGCGGCGTCGCCGTCGCCACCGTTCTTCGCGGCGATCGCCTCCTCGGCGGCGGCCGCTGCCTCCTCGCGCTCCTTGGCGGACATCGTGGCCCACTCCTCGTCGAACTCGACCTTCCACTTGTTCGGGTCGTCCTCGCGGCGCTCGATCTTCAGCTTCGCGCGGAAGCTGCGTCCCGAGCGGCCCTTGAAGCCCGTGACCTGCTTGGCGGTGCGACCGATCGGCGCCTCGTCGCCGCGCTCGAGCGACTCCTTGAGGCTCGCCATCAGCTCCTTGGCGACCGAGACCGGCAGGTTCTTGCGCGCCTTCTGCTTCCAGATCACGAAGCCGCAGCCCGGATCCTCGCGCGACCAGCACGAGTAGCCCTTGCGATTCTCGACGATCTCGCGGCCGCAGACCGGGCAGGGACCGAGCTTCGCGCGCTCGATCTTCACGCCCTTGAGCTTGTCGAGCTCCTCGACGGTGTCGCCGATGAACTTGGCGATGTCCTTCATGAACGCGGGCCGCGAGTCCTTGCCCTGCTCGATCAGGCCGAGGCGGTGCTCCCAGTCGCCGGTCAGCTCCGGCGACGTCAGCGCGTGCTGGCCGAGCAGGCGGATCACCTGGATGCCCTTCTCGGTCGCGTGCAGGGCGCGGCCGTCGCGCTCGATGTAGCCGACGCCGAGCAGCCGCTCGATGATCGACGCGCGCGTCGCCGGCGTGCCGATGCCGGAGTCCTTCATCGCCTCGCGCAGGTCGGCGTCCTCGATCTCCTTGCCGGCGGTCTCCATCGCGGCGAGCAGCGAGGCCTCGGTGAAGCGGCGCGGCGGCTGGGTCTCCTTGCGCAGCGACTCGACCTCGAGCGTCGCGACGATCTCGTCGGCCTCGAGCTTCGGCAGCATCTGGTCGCCACCCGAGTCGTCGTCGCCCTTGCCCTCGCCCTCGCCCTCCTGGCCGTAGACGGAGCGCCAGCCGGCGACCACGAGCACACGGCCGCTGGTGCGGAAGACGTTCTCCTCGACGGTCGTCTCGACGCGCGTGCGCTCGAACTCCGCGTCGGGATGGAAGACGGCGAGGAAGCGCTTGACGACGAGGTCGTAGATCTTCAGCTCGTCGGCGCCCATCTTCGACAGGTCGTGCTCGGACTTCGTCGGGATGATCGCGTGGTGGTCCTGGACCTTCTCGTCGTTGACGACGCGGCCCAGCGGCAGCTCCGACAGCGCGACGACGTACTCGGACGCCTTCTTGTAGCCCGGGTTGTGGCCGACCAGCTCGGCGACGTCCTTGATGTCGGGAACCATGTCCCCGGTCAGGTAGCGCGAGTTCGTACGCGGGTAGGTGAGCGCCTTGTGCTCCTCGTAGAGCTTCTGCGCGGCGCCGAGCGTGCGGCGCGCCGAGAAGCCGTGCAACGTGTTGGCGTGACGCTGGAGCGAGGTGAGGTCGTAGAGAAGCTGAGCCTTCTCGGTCTCCTTCTTCTTCTCCAGCTTGGTGATCGCGCCGTCGTTGCCCTTGACGGCCTCGACGATCTTGGCGGCCTCGTCCTCCTTGATCCGCTTGCCGCCCATGTAGCGGCCGGTGTAGTTGCGGGCACCGGACGCGGCGAAGTTCGCCTCGACGAGCCAGTACGGCTCGGGCTTGAAGGCGCGGATCTCCTCCTCGCGGCGGGCGATCAGCGCCAGCGTCGGCGTCTGGACGCGGCCGAGCGAGACGGCGCCGTCGAACGCGGCGCGCAGGCGGATCGACGCGGCGCGGGTGGCGTTCATGCCGACGATCCAGTCGGCCTCGGAGCGCGAGCGAGCGGCGTCCTCGAGCGACTTCATCTCCTCGCCGTCGCGCAGGCGGGTGAAGGCGTCCTCGATCGCCCGGCGCGTCATCGACGAGAGCCAGAGCCGCTGGACCGGCGGCTGGACCTTGGCGGTGTCGTAGATGTAGACGAAGATCAGCTCGCCCTCGCGACCGGCGTCGCAGGCGTTGATCATCAGGTCGACGTCCTCGCGGGCCATCTGACGGTGGATCACCTTGAGCTGCTTCGCGGCGCGGTCGTCGTTGGCGATCAGCTTGAACTCGTCCGGGACGATCGGCAGGTCGGCGAAGCGCCACTTCTTGAGCTTCGGGTCGTAGGCGTCGGGCTCGGCGAGGCCGACGAGGTGGCCGACCGCCCACGTGATCACGTAGTCGTCGCCCTCCAGGAAGGCCTTGTCCTTGCCCTGGGTGAAGGATCCAGGCAGCGCAGTCGCGAGATCTCGCGCGACCGATGGCTTCTCTGCGACTACGAGTGTCTTGCCCATGAAGGGCACCACGATACGCAGATGGCCGCGGTAGGGCGTAATTCCGCATGGCGACGCCCGTTGGAAGGACAGATGCAGCTGTCCCCCGCCACCCATCCAGTCTTCTCGGCGCGCGCTCCGTCATCGACGCGGTCCTGGCTCTACGAGCGCAGGCGCGCTACCTTGCTTGCGATGTCCGCGCAGGCTGCCCCCGGCGACCCGACCGATGCAGCCCTGGCGGCCGAGGAGGCGCGTCTGGCGCGCGCCGCCGCGGCCGGCGACGGCGGCGCCTTCGCGACGCTCTACGAGCGCTACGAGCGGCGCGCCTACAACCTCGCCTACCGCCTGACGGCATCCGAGGACGACGCCGCCGACGCGGTCCAGGACGCCTTCCTCAACGTGATGCGGCGGCTGCCGAAGCTGGACGGCCGCGACCTCGTCTTCGGGTCCTACCTCTTCACGGCGACGCGCAACGCCAGCTACGACCTGATGCAGAAGCGCAAGCGGGCCGAGCCGAGCGACGCGATCCCGGAGACGGCCGCGCCGATCGGGGCGGCGGCGGGCGGCGGCTTCGGCCTCGACCCCGGCGATCCGAACGAGGACCCCGACCGCAAGCTGCTGCTCGAGTCGCAGCAGGACGAGATCCGCGCCGCCAACGAGCGGCTGCCGGAGCGCCAGCGCGAGGCGCTCGCGCTCTGCGAGCTCGAGGAGCTGTCCTACGACGAGATCGCCGAGATCATGGACATGAACCGCAACTCGGTCGCCCAGCTGATCTCGCGCGCGCGGATCAAGCTGCGCGACGAGCTGCGCGGCGGCGCGCTCGCCTCGATCGCGGTCTCGTCGCCGGGGTGCGAGCGGGCGCTGCCGCTGATCGCGATGCGCGACGACGGCCAGCTCGACGTCGAGAGCGACGACGCGACGTGGCTCGACGGTCACATGTCGACCTGCCACACCTGCTGCCTCGGCCTCGAGGCGATGCAGGAGGCGGGCACCTCCTACCGCGCCTGGGTGCCGATCGCCGCCGCGCCGTGGCTGTTCAAGGACACGCTGGCCAAGGCCGCCGAGCTGACCGGCAGCGACTGGAGCGAGACGATCGCCGAGCGCGCCGCCACCCACGACCCAGCCAGCCTCCAGCCCGGCATGCCCTCGATCTACCGCGCGCTCGCCGAGCCGATCGCCGGCACGAAGCGCCGCCGCCGCTTCCTCGCGGCCGCCGGTCTCGGCGCCGCCGCGCTGCTCGCGGTCGTCACGACGACGGTGCTCGGCCAGGACGATCCGCCAACTCCGGTCGCGCCGGCCGCCAAGACTGTCGAGACGGTCGCCGACCCACCGCCGGACGAGCCGGCCAAGAAGAAGGTGGCCAAGAAGAAGTCGAAGCCGAAGCAGCAGCCCGGGACCGGCGCGGCCGCGGCCGACCCCGTCGTCGCGACTCCCCAGGACACACCGGCCACGGCTGGCGGCACCCCGCCTTCACAGCCGCGAACCGAGACCCAGAAGCCCGCCACCCAGCCGCAGCCTCGCATCCCCGCCGACACAACGCCCCCAGCCCCCGCCCCCGAGCCCGACCCGGTCGTCGAGGAGCCTCCAGTCGTCGAGGAGCCCCCACCCGCCGTCGAGCCCCCGCCCCCGCCCAGCCGCGGCGACCAGCCGTCCCCGATCGGCTAGCTAATAATCGACCGGAACGTCCTCGCCGCCGCCACGCGGAGCTGGGGACTGGCGACCCGGACAGCGCTGGGGTCCCGGGCGAAAGGGGAGGCGGATGGTCACGGTGGCGGAGTTGTTGCGCTCGTTCGACTCATAGATGCCGTTGCGGGGGTCGGCGGTGTGGACGTAGTCGAAGCAGCCGCGCAGGCCGGTCACGTCGATCCACTGCTCGTGGTAGGCCGGCGGGTAGACGTCGGACCAGCCGACGGAGGTGCCGAGCGTGACCCGGCGCGTCTTCGACGACTGGTTGCAGGCGGGATAGACGAAGCTGCGCGGGGAGCGCGGCAGGCCCGGCCGGCTGTGGGCGAGGTCGCGCAGGCAGTAGCTGACCTTCGGGCCGCGCCTGACGCGGTTGGCGCGGCGACCGTCGCCGTCGCGGCGGAAGAGCTCGAACTTCGCCGCGTAGAGGTATTTCCAGTAGCCGCCCTGCCCTGGGATCGGCTTGAAGATCAGCCGTGCGCCGGTGGCGATGCCGCGCTTGCCGCCGGCGCGGCGGTAGATCCGCTGGCGGCCGCGCATCCCGTTGCGACTGTCACGCACCCCGTGCAGCTCGGCGGGACCGTGACCGATGCTGTCGATCGAGTTTCCGGCCCGCAGGACGACGTGACCGGGCCAGACGAACGGGTCGGCCACCAGCCCGAACGGCTTGCTCATCTGCAGGTCCGGGCAGTTCAACTTCATCCGCTGCGCGGGGTCGAGGCACGGGTTGGGCGGCTTCGGCGCCGCCTGGGCGGCGGATGCAGCGAGCAGCGTCAGGACGAGCGCCCAGGCGGTCGCGGCCAGATGGAGGGATCGGCGGCTGAGCAAGGGCCAGATTTCTAGCGGAGATCCATCCTCGGGTGCACGGCTAGCGGGCACACGGGCCGGTGTCGACGGGACTGCTGGTCTGCGCCAGCGCCCCCGTGACGACAGCGTTCGGGACGGCGAACCCCTCCGGCTGGGCCGAGTCCGTCGCCGACGCGAAGACCGTCCCCAGCACCCGGCCGTCGCCATCGACCAGCGGGCCGCCGGAGTTGCCCGACCGCACAAGCCCGCGGAACGTGGTGATCGGCCGCTGCACCGGCCCGCTGCCGTGGGCGTCGCGACTGAGCGCGGTGCGGGTCGCGCCGATCCGCGCGGCGCGAACGTCGAACGAGCCGTTCTCGGGGAAGCCGAGCACCGCCCCGGCCGTTCCCGCGGCCGGATCCTCGATCAGTCCGAGCGCCGGCGTGCCGGACGCGCCCGGAACGCTCAGCAAGGCGATGTCGTTGCGCACGTCGAACCAGATCGGCTCGGCGTCCAGGTCGCCCCCATCGCCGCCGACGTCGACGACGGTGTCGTCCTGGCCGGCGACGACGTGCGCGTTGGTCACCACCACCCCGTCGCCCGCCACCCAGCCCGACCCCTGCATGCCCAGGCCGCAGGCGGTGCCGAGCACGCGGACGACGCTCTCGCCCGCCGCACGCACCTCCGGGTCGCGCGCGATCGCCGCGTCGGGCGGCGAGACGTTCGCCCCCGGTCCCGAAAGCTGGGGCAGGGGGTCGAAGCGTGCCAACGCGCGCAGGATCGGCCCCGACGGCGGCAGCACCGCGTTCAGCTCGCGCAGGATCAGCGAACGCTGGATCGGCTCGCGCAGCTCCCGCGCCCCCGGCGTCTGGAGCGCCACCGCGCCGAGCAGCCAGGCGATCCCGAGCGCCAGCGCACCGACCAGCAGCGCCCCGCCGATCCCGTCGGCGACGCCCACCGGCCCGCGCAGACCGCGACGGATCTGGATTCCCAGGACCTCCAGGAAGGTCGCCACCAGCGCGCCCAGCAGCAGGATGCAGACCAGCGACACCAGCGGCGCCCATGGCGAGCTCGAGCCCTCCTCGAGCAGCATCGGACCGACCCGGGAGCCGGCGAACGCGCCGATAGCGAAGCCCACCAGCGCCAGCCCGCCCACGACCAGACCGCGACCGTAACCGGCCACGACCATCCCTGCCGCGAAGACGACGATGACCCAGTCGAGCGGTGTCATGGGGGCTGGACGGTAGCCTCCGGCGCACCGTGGCGGCTGACCTCACCCTCGAGCGACGGCGACGCCTCACCCACCGCGCACTCCCAGCCGCTGCCGTAGTTGCCGTGCTGGCGTTCGTCCTCGGTTTGACAGTCGGTGGCGGCAACGACTCCGAGACCGAGCGCGTCGCCAAGGACTTCTCTGCCGCTTGGCAGAAGGGGGACTACGCGGCGATGCACCGCCTGCTGTCCGCCGACTCGCGCGCCGCGGTCACCCGCGAGCGGTTCGCCACCGCCTACGGCGAGGCCGCCGCGACCGCCACCACCCGGCGGCTGGCGATCGCCGACCCAGAGACCGATGGCGACGTCGCGCGCCTGCCGGTCACCGCGCACACCGCCGCCTTCGGTCCCGTCGACGGCCAGGTCGAGCTGCCGGTCGTCGAGGGCGCCGTCGACTGGCGGCCCCATCTCGTCTTCCCGGGCCTCGCTCCCGGCGAGGCGCTCAGCCGCCGCACGACGGCCCCGGAGCGGGCCAAGCTGCTGACCGCGGACGATCAGGTGCTCGCCGAAGGCCCGGCCGACGGCCGTGGCTCGCCGCTCGCCGTCGCGTCCTCGATCGCCGGCACGCTCGAGGCTCCGGCCGACGAGGCTGAGCAGGAGCGGGTCTACGCGCGGGGATTCCCCGAGGGCACCCCGGTCGGCGTCAGCGGGCTCGAGCGGGTCTTCGAGGACCGGCTCGCCGGTCAGCCCGGCGGCGAGCTGCTCGCCGGGACCCGCGTGCTGGCGCGGAGCGCCCCGCGGCCCGGCAAGACCGTCAAGACGACGATCGACACCGGCGTCCAGGAGGCTGCCGACACCGCGCTGGCTGGCCGGCTGGGCGGGGTAGCGGCGCTCGACCCGCGCAGCGGCGAGATCCTCGCGCTCGCCGGCGTCGCCTTCTCCGCTCCCCAGCCACCCGGCTCGACGTTCAAGATCGTGACCGCCGCGGCGGCGCTGGAGGCCGGCAAGGTAGAGCCCAAGGACGAGTTCCCGGTCGAGACCGCCGCGACGATCGACGGCGTCGAGCTCGCGAACGCCAACGGCGAGTCGTGCGGCGGCGACTTCGCGAACAGCTTCGCCCACTCCTGCAACTCCGTCTTCGCCCCGCTCGGCGTCGAGGTCGGGTCGAAGCGGCTGGTCGAGGAGGCTGAGGACTTCGGCTGGAACGAGGACCCCGGCATCCCTGGCGCGTTGCCGAGCACGATCCCCGACGCCTCGGCGATCGTCAGTCCGCTCGAGGTCGGCTCGACGGCGATCGGCCAGTTCCAGACGCTCGCGACGACGCTCCAGATGGCATCGGTCGCCCAGACGATCGCCAACGGCGGCATCCGCATGCGGCCGACGCTCCGGCCGCGCCCGAACGGCGCGGGCGGCATCCGTGCGATTCCGGCCGACGTCGCGAAGACGGTCGAGCGGCTGATGGTCGGTGTCGTCGACTACGGGACCGGCACGCTCGCCCAGGTCGAGGGCGTCGACGTCGCCGGCAAGACGGGCACCGCCGAGCTGGGCGACACCCGCGGCGACGACCCCGAGGCGGCGCTGCGCGACGGCGACCCGACGAACACCGATGCCTGGTTCACCGCCTACGCCCCATCCGGCAAGCCACGTGTCGTCGTCGCCGTGCTGCTCGTCCGCAACGGCGCCGGCGGCTCCACCGCCGCTCCGGCCGCTCAGGGCGTCCTCGTGGCCGGCCTGAAGCGCTAGGCGAGCATCTCAGCGGTCGCCCGGTCGCCGCTCTCGCGGATACGCCGGTTGACGACCTGCAGCAGGTCGGAGCCGAACACGGCCGCGAAGCCGGATGCCGTCCAGCGCGTCGTGCGCGGCGCGACGATCAGACCGGCCATGAACGCTGTGACGAGCCAGAGGCTCAGGCAGCGGGGGCAGCCGACCAGCTCGCCCAGCGCCCGGCGCAACCCGTCGCCGGTCGCGGTCTCCTCGAGCTTGCCGGTGCCGGCCACGGGCTCCACCTCGGTGAACGGAGCGCGCACGGGGCTGGTGACACGCTCCTTGCTGAGCAGTCGCGAAGCCTTGTGGGCGGCGACGGTCACGAGCGCCAGGTCGGACGGCGACGGACCGTCGGGCAGCTCGCGCCCCGAGTTGCGCACCCATGCCGCAAATCCGCCGACGAGCGCGAGGAAGGCGCCCATCAGCACCGCATAGGCGCCGAGCGGGCGGTCGACTCCGCTCGGAGGGCTGTCTGGTTGGTCGGACACGTCGATCAGCGATCCCCCGACGTGCGAGCCCTAAACAAGGGCGAGCCCTGCGGCGCTACAGGTCGAGGTGAAAGCGCTTCGTCTCGGACGGGTGTCCGGGAGCGCCAGGGCTGGTGATCTCCAGCTCCAGCGGGCGGTTCTCGGTGTTCTCGAGCGGGAAGTCGAACAGCAGCATCGAGCCGGCCGTCGGCCCCTGCTGGGCGACGCTGCCGTCCTCTGGGATGCAGGCGCCCGGCGTCAGCTCGCGGGCGTTGTAGGCGAAGGCGTTGTCCTCGGGCTGCTCGATCGCCTCGAACTCGACGCCCTGGTTGTCCGTCACGACGAACTCCGACGCGCTCTCGATCGTCGCTCCCTCGCCGGGCTCCTCCGGGTTGCAGACGCGCAGGAAGATGCCGAAGAGGTTGTTGCCGGGCTTTGCGGGCGGACCCTCGTAGTAGTCCTTGTCCGGCGTGATCGCGAGGTTCAGCTCGCGCGTGATGAAGACGTTGTAGTCGAGACCGCCGATGCTGACGTCCAGTCCCTCCCGGGCCGGCTCCTCGACGCCGATCTCGTCGTGGTTGGCGCCACAGGCCGACAGGCCGCCGGCGAAGGCGAGCGCGAGCGCGCAGGCGGCGAGGGTTCGGTTGCGGAGGGCCATCGGCGGCGGGCAGTCTACCTGTCGGCGAGCGCGACGCCGTGCCCGGAGGGCACGTGGTCGCCGAAGCGGGGGGCCTTGCCGGGATCGGCGCCGGCGATCGTGGCGCGTGGCAGCTCGCCCGCGCGCTGGGTCTCGAAGATGTCGCGCAACCGTCGCAGCGCCTTGCGCGAGCGCCGCCGCATCCAGCCGTGGGCCCCCGTCTGCTTGAGCTTGTCGAAGATCGTCGCCGGCTCGCTGTAGCTCGTCAGCTCGACGCGCGTGGTTCCGGCTGCCTCCGGGATGAAGTCGTAGACAGCCACCAGGCGCGAGCGTCCCAGACGGCCGATCCGGCCCTCCTCGACGATCCGCATCGGCCGGTCGCAGACCTTGATCTCGATCTGCGCCCACTCCTTCGCGAGCGGAAGCTTCAGCTTGAAGCGCGCCGCGGCGCCGACGCCGCGCGGGTTGTTGCGCGCGAGGCGGTACTCGCGCATGTAGTGGTCGCAGTACGCGGGCCGCCGCGAGAGGTCGGAGACGAAGTCGAAGATCTCCTCGCGCGGCGCGGAGATCACGGTATGGACGGTCACCTGGCGCATCGGCGCCGGATTCTACGAGTCTCGGCCGCTAAGCCGCGATGCGAGGCCGTACGGGAAGGTGGCGCTCCGACGCGTGGATGCGGCGAACGCCGATCACGTGGTGGTCGCCCGCCGGCGCGTTCACCAGGCAGAGCTCGCAGAGCTGTCGGCCGCCGTCGGTTTCGTGCAGCCGCTCGCCGACGAGCGGCGTGCGGCGGCAGGACGAGCAGTGCGAACGCCCGCTGCTCAGCGCACCAACGCTCTTGCGCACCAGGATTCCGGCGATATCGGGCATGCAGCGGTCTTCGCCGCCCAGTGGGTGTTCCCTCCAGTTAGGGCTCGGCGTTGCTGCCCGCGGGTCCTGTCTCCGATTTTGGTTTGAGTGCTCGCAAGCTCCGCCTCAAACGCAAAATGCGTCGCCACCCGCGGAGGCAAAGGCCGGCTCCTGTACCACCCACTCGGCGGCTTGGTGCAAAGAGCAAATCCAGGGTCAAACCGCTGTTCGCTCTTCGCTCTGATCTCCGCCGCACCAAGCGCCTAACGGTTTGGGGCTAGGGCTGTGACGTGACTTCCGCGGGTGGCGACGATTTTGCGTTTGCGCGCGCAGGCGTAGCGGCGGAGCTTAGGGCGGAGCCCCTCCCGTCGATTACGCCAGAACCCTCAACCGACAAGACGCGCCAGGGACGGGGCGCAGTCCCAAGCGGAGCGAGCGGAGCCGAGCACGGAAACCAAAATCGGAGACAGGACCCGCGGCCACCAACCCCACAGCCCTAGCCCGTAGAACCGCTACGCAGGGTCGCGAGGCCCCGCCCAGAAGGCGTCGCCGACGGTGACGTTGCCGGCGGTCTCCGCCTGGTGGCGCAGCGAGCCGGGGTCGTCGTCCTCGTAGGCGAACATCTCCTCGGCGCGGACGGGCAGGGCGATGCCGGTGCCGCCGAGGTGGCGGTCGACGATCCGGGCGCAGCGGCGGCCCTCGGCGATCGCGGTGACGACGAGCGACTGCCCGATTCGCGCGTCGCCGCAGGCGAAGACGCCCTCGATGAAGGTCCCGTAGACGGGTGCGCGCACGTTGCCGCGGCTGTCGAGGTCGACGCCGAGGCTCTCGACGAGGCCCTCGTGCTCCGGATGCGTGAAGCCGATCGCGACGAGCACGAGGTCGGCCTCCTGCTCGAACTCGCTGCCGGGGACGGCCTTGAGGTCGCGTGACGACGTTCCCTCGACCTTGCGGGCGCGAATCCCGGCGACGCGACCGTCGCGGCCGACGACCTCGGTGACCTGCGAGGCCCAGCGTCGCTCGCCGCCCTCCTCGAGGGCGTAGGTGGTCAGCGTCCGCTTCGGCGGCAGCGGCCAGGGCGTGCCGGCGAGGCGACCGGACGGCGGCAGCTCGGGGTAGACGTCGAGCATCAGCACGTCCTCGGCGCCCTCGCGCAGCGCGTTCGAGACGCAGTCCATGCCGGTGTCTCCACCGCCGACGACGACGACGCGCTTGCCCTTCGCGGAGATCTCGGTTCCGGGCGCGGGCTCGACCGTCGAGCGGCCCTGGTCGCGCGCGACCCAGCGGTTGCGCTGGTAGAGGTAGTCCATCGCAGGGTGGACGCCGGTCAGCTCCGAGCCGGGCACGTCGAGTCCGCGCGGCATCCGCGAGCCGATCGCGATCACGAGCGCGTCGTGGCGGCGGCGCAGCTCCTCGACGGAGATGTCGCGGCCCGCGTCGACGCCGCACTCGAAGATGATCCCCTCCTCCTCGAGGAGCTTCAGCCGGCGGTCGATGATCCACTTCTCGAGCTTCGCGTCGGGAACTCCGAAGCGGAGCAGTCCGCCGGGCGCCTCGTCGCGCTCGTAGACGGTGACGGTATGGCCGAGCCCGTTGAGCTGCTGGGCGGCGGCGAGGCCGGCGGGGCCGGAGCCGATCACGCCGACGCTGCGCTCGGTCCGCCGCTCGGGCAGCTTCGGCGCGATCCAGCCCTCGTCGAAGCCGCGCGTGGCGATCGCCAGCTCGAGCTGCTCGATCGTCACCGGGTCGTCGTTGATCTGCAGGACGCAGGCGGACTCGCACGGCGCCGGACAGATCAGGCCGGTGAACTCGGGGAAGTTGTTCGTCGTGTGGGCGAGGTTGACGGCGTCGCGCCAACGCCCCTGGTAGACGAGGTCGTTCCACTCAGGGATCGGGTTGCCGAGCGGACAACCCTCGTGGCAGAACGGGACGCCGCAGTCCATGCAGCGGCCGCCCTGCTCCTGGAGCGTCTCGTCGTCGGGCAGCTCGAAGTACTGCTTGTAGTCGCCCACCCGCTCGTCGGGGTCGCGCTTGTCGAAGCCGACCCGGTGGATGCGCAGGAACGCGCCCAGCTCGCCCATCAGGCCGGCGCCCCGAGCTGGCTGCGCTTGCTGATGGCATCGGCGTCGGCCTGTGCCAGCTCGGCGAGCGCGCGCTTGTAGTCGCGTGGCATCACCTTGATGAAGCGGCCCGCCGAGTCGTCCCAGCTCTCCAGCAGCCCGCCGGCGACCGGGGAGCCGGTCCGCTCGGCGTGCTCGGCGACCAGCGAGCGGATCTCTTCGAGGTCGTCCGGCGCCGGCGCTTCGAGCTCGACGAGCTCCATGTTGCAGCGCCCGGCGAAACCGCCGTCGACGTCGAGCACGTAGGCGACGCCGCCGCTCATGCCGGCGGCGAAGTTCAGACCGGTCGGACCGATCACGACGACGCGGCCGCCGGTCATGTACTCGCAGCCATGGTCTCCCACGCCCTCGACGACGGTCTGCGCGCCCGAGTTGCGGACCGCGAAGCGCTCGCCGGCGAGGCCGCGGAAGAACGCCTTGCCAGCCGTCGCTCCGTAGAGGACGGTGTTGCCGACGATCACGTTCGTCTCGGCGGCAAAGCCGGCCTCGGGCGCGGGCCGGACGACGACCGTGCCGCCCGAGAGCCCCTTGCCGACGTAGTCGTTGCCGTCGCCGTCGAGCGTCAGCGTCACGCCGGGCGCGAGCCAGGCGCCGAAGCTTTGACCGGCCGAGCCGCGCAGCGCGATCTCGATCGTCCCGTCCGGCAGGCCGTCCGCTCCGCGAGCGCGGGCGATCGCGTTCGACAGCAGCCCGCCGACGGTGCGGTTCTTGTTCTCGACCGTCCGCTCGAGCCGCACCTGCTCGCCACGCTCGATCGCCGGCGCACAGGCCGCGATCAGCTCGTGGTCGAGCGCGTCGTCGAGCACCGGCTCCGGCCCGCGCGTGTTGCGCCGCGGACGGCCGTCGGCGGCCTCCTCCGGGACGACCAGCAGCGCGCGCAGATCGACGCCGCGGGCCTTCCAGTGGTCGACCTTCTCGTCGGGCACCAGCAGGTCGGTGCGGCCGATCGCCTCGTCGAGGCTGCGCAGGCCGAGCGAGGCGAGGATCTCGCGCACCTCCTCGGCGACCATCACCAGGTAGTTGACGACGTGGTCGGGCTCGCCTGCGAAGCGTGCGCGGAGAGCCGGGTCCTGGGTCGCGACGCCAACGGGACAGGTGTTGAGGTGGCAGACGCGCATCATCACGCAGCCGAGCGCGATCAAGGGGGCGGTCGAGAAGCCGTACTCGTCGGCGCCGAGCAGCGCCGCGACCATCACGTCGCGGCCGGTGCGCATCTGACCGTCGGTCTCGACGACGATCCGCGAGCGCAGGTCGTTCTTGAGCAGCGTCTGCTGGGTCTCGGCGAGTCCGATCTCCCACGGGATGCCGGCGTGCTGGATCGACGACTGCGGCGACGCGCCGGTGCCGCCGTCATGGCCGGCGACCACGACGTGGTCGGCGTTTGCCTTGGCAACGCCGGCGGCGACCGTGCCGACGCCGACCTCGGAGACGAGCTTGACCGAGACGCGCGCCTTCGGGTTGGCGCAGCGCAGGTCGTAGATCAGCTGCTTGAGGTCCTCGATCGAGTAGATGTCGTGGTGCGGCGGCGGCGAGATCAGCGTCACGCCCGGCGTCGAGTGACGCAGGCCGGCGATGTAGCCGTCGACCTTGTGACCGGGCAGCTGGCCGCCCTCGCCGGGCTTGGCGCCCTGGGCGACCTTGATCTGGATCTCGTCGGCGTTGGTCAGGTACTCGATCGTCACGCCGAAGCGGCCGGAGGCGACCTGCTTGATCGACGAGCGCCGCTCGTCGGCGAAGCGGGCAGGGTCCTCCCCACCCTCGCCGGTGTTCGACTTGCCGCCGAGCCGGTTCATCGCGACCGCAAGACCCTCATGGGCCTCCGGCGACAGCGCGCCGAGGCTCATGCCGCCGCTCTTGAAGCGCTTGACGATCTCCGACGCCGGCTGGACCTCCTCGAGCGGAATCGGGTCGATGTCCTCGTCGGCGAAGCGCAGCAGCCCGCGCAGCGTCGAGTTCTTCGCCGCGACGTCGTTGACGTAGGTCTTGAAGCGGTCGTAGGACTCCGGCTCCTCGCCGCGCGCGGCGTGCTGGAGGTTGGCGATCGTCTCCGGGTTCCAGCCGTGGAACTCGCCGTCGCGGCGCCAGGCGTAGATCCCACCGGACGGCAGCAGCTCGGAGGCGGCAGCCGGGTAGGCGCGCCGGTGGCGGTCGAGCGCCTCGCCGGCGAGCACGTCGAAGCCGATGCCGGCGATCCGCGACGGGGTGCCGGTGAAGTGGCGGTCGATCAGCTCGAGGTCGAGTCCGATCGCCTCGAAGATCTGCGCGCCGGTGTAGGAGCGCATCGTCGAGATGCCCATCTTCGAGAGCACCTTCAGCAGGCCCTTGCCGATCGCCTTGACGACGTGCTCCTCGGCCTCGTCGACGCCGATGTCGCTCTTCAGCATCCCGTCGCGGTGGATCTTGCCGAGCGACTCGAACATCAGGTACGGATTGACCGCCGCCGCGCCGTAGCCGGTCAGGCAGGCGATGTGATGGACCTCGCGCGCCTCGCCGGTCTCGACGACGAGGCCGCAGCGCAGTCGCGTCGCCTCGCGGACGAGGTGGTGGTGGACGGCAGCCGTCGCGAGCAACGACGGGATCGCTGCGCGCTCACGTCCGATGTTGCGGTCGGACAGGATCAGGATCGTCACGCCGTCCTCGACGAGCTCCGAGGCCTGGGCGCAGATCTGGTCGAGCCGGCGCTCCATGCCGCCGACGCCGTCGCGGACCGGCCAGGTGATGTCGATCGTGCGCGCCTCGAAGACCTCGTGGTCGACCTGGCGCAGCTTCTCCAGCTCCGCGTTGCGCAGGATCGGCTGCGGCATCACGAGCTGGTGACAGTGGTCCGGCGTCTCGCCGAGCAGGTTGATCTCGGGCCCGACGCACGCCTGCAGGCTCATCACGATCGACTCGCGGATCGGGTCGATCGCCGGGTTGGTGACCTGGGCGAACAGCTGCTTGAAGTAGGAGAACAGCGGCGGGCGGTTGTCCGACAGCACGGCGAGCGCCGTGTCGTTGCCCATCGACCCGGTCGGCTCGACGCCGTCGCGGGCCATCGGCGTCAGCAGCACGCGCAGGTCCTCCTGGCTCCAGCCGAAGGCGAGCTGACGCGCCAGCAGCGGCTCGACGCGCGGAACGCGCGGGCTCTTGTCGGGCAGGTCGCCGATCCGCACGACTCGCTCGGCTAGCCAGTCGCCGTAGGGCTGACGGGCGGCGAGCTCGTGCTTGAGCTCGGCGTCGGGGATGACCCGCTCGCGCTCGAGGTCGACCAGGAACAGCTTGCCCGGGTGCAGCCGACCCTTGCCGACGACATCCTCCTCCGGAACCTGCAGCACGCCGGTCTCGGAGGCGAAGACGACCCAGCCGTCGTGGGTGTGCAGCCAGCGGCCGGGGCGCAGGCCGTTGCGGTCGAGCGTCGCGCCGATCGCGCGGCCGTCGGTGAAGGCGACCGCCGCCGGACCGTCCCACGGCTCGATCAGCGAGGCGTGGTAGGCGAAGAAGTCGTTCACCGGCTGCGACAGCTCGCCACGCCCCTGGTAGGCCTCGGGGATCAGCATCGAGATCGCGTGCGCCATCGAGCGGCCGCCGAGCGTCAGCAGCTCGAAGGCGGCGTCGAGCGAGCCGGAGTCCGACATCTGGTCGTCGAGCACCGGGCCGAGGTCGGACAGCGAGTCGCCGAACAGCGGCGAGCTGAGCTGCGCCTCGCGGGCGCGCATCCAGTTGCGGTTGCCGCGCACGGTGTTGATCTCGCCGTTGTGGGCGATCATCCGGTACGGGTGCGCCAGCTCCCAGCTCGGGAACGTGTTGGTCGAGAAGCGCGAGTGGACGAGCGCCAGGCGGCTGACGACACGCTCGTCCTGGAGGTCGGGGAAGTACTTCGGCAGCTGCGGCGAGATCAGCATGCCCTTGTAGGTGATCGTGCGCGACGAGGAGCTCGGGATCGCGAAGCCCGGCACCAGCTCGCGCTCCGCGGCGCGGCGCGCCACGTAGAGCTTGCGCTCGAGCGCGTCCTGGTCGGCAACGCCCTCGGGAGCGCCGACGAACAACTGTGCCGTGTGCGGCGCGCAGGCCGCCGCCGTACGGCCGCAGGCGTCGGCGTCGATCGGCACCTCGCGCCAGCCGAGCACCCAGAGGCCCTGCGCCTCGACGGAGCGCTCGAGGGCGCGCCGCGCGCGACCGCGGTCGTCCTCGTCCCGCGGCAGGAAGCACATGGCGACCCCGTAGCGGCCCGCCTCGGGCAGCTCGAAGCCGACCTCGGCGCGCAGGAAGGCGTCGGGGACCTGGATCAGGATGCCGGCGCCGTCGCCGGTCTCGGGGTCGGCGCCCTCGGCGCCGCGATGCTCCATCCGGTCCAGGACCTCCAGCGCGCGCTCGACGACCTCGTGCGAGGCCGGCGCGTGCAGGCGCGCGACGAAGCCGACGCCGCAGGCGTCGTGCTCGTACTGCTGGTCATGTAGCCCACTGGTCGACAAGGGCGAGTCTCCCCTGGCGCCCGGCGGGTGGACGGGATGCGACATCTGGCCTTCCTCCGGGTCGCGCGAACTGCCCAGCGGGCACGCGTGAGTAAGGGAGCGAAATCTTAGCCCCTCGGCTCTGTATCGTCGCGCCGGATGGCTACGACGATCACCGTCCTCTCACAGAAGGGCGGCACCGGGAAGACCACGACGACGCGGACTCTGGTCGACATCTTCAGGCGCATCGGGCTGCGCGTGCTGGCCGTCGACATGGACCCGCAGGGCAATCTGACCGACTACTTCGCGGTCGGCGACGCGCCCGAGCCGACGCTCGCCGACGTGCT
The DNA here is from genome assembly GCA_035630455.1 of Thermoleophilaceae bacterium. Lineage (GTDB taxonomy): Bacteria > Actinomycetota > Thermoleophilia > Solirubrobacterales > Thermoleophilaceae > JAAYBF01. The sequence goes on along the minus strand of DASQKP010000041.1, from coordinate 49,027 downwards.
GGCGGAGCGATCCAAGGCCGCCGACTCGATCCATTCGGACGTGCTCCCGGCGAGCATCCACCTCGCCGAGTCCGAGCTGCTGCTGAGCGGCAAGATCGGTCGCGAGATGGTTCTGCGGCGCGCGCTGGGCGAGGTCGCGGACGACTACGACCTGATCCTGATCGACTGCCCGCCGTCGCTCGGACTGCTGACAGTCAACGCCCTCGTCGCGGCCGACTACGCGCTGATCTCCACCGAGGCCGAGTACTTCTCTCTCCAGGGCGTCGAGCAGGCGCTCGAGGTCGTCGAGGCCGCGCGCGGCCTCAGCCCCGACCTGAAGTGGCTCGGCGCCGTGCTGAACATCGCCGACATGCGCACCGTCCACGCCCGCGAGGCGCTCGAGCAGCTGCGCGACGGCTACGGCGACAAGATCTTCGACACCCCGATTCGTCGTTCGGTCGCCTACGCGGAGTCGGCGGAGCGAGCTGTGTCGATCGTCGATCACCGGCCCGACCTTGGCGCCGACTACCTGTCGTTGGCGGACGAGGTGCTGGGGCGGCTCGGGCGCGAAGACGATCGCAAGGCGCTGGAGAAGCTTCGCGCGGAGTTGGCGCCGGCCGCTTAACGGAGCTGGCGCTCCTGTGGGGCGCCCATGAGAACTGGCGTCGCGCTGGCGGCTCGTGGGCGCTGTGGCGCGTTCGCTAGCCCCTCGTCGCGGCTGTTCGGCTGGGTAGGGCGGCGTGCGGTGGGGCTGGTGTTCGGAGAGCAGCCCGGTCCCTAGCCGTCATGGTTCTCGGCGAACGTTTTGTATGGCCCTGGCCCCGACAATCCTTCATTCGTGGTTAGGCCCACAACTCGCCGCCCTACCCAGCTGAACAGCCGGGCGGAGCAGCGTCACCCACTCGCCACAGCGCCCCGCACACCGCCAGCGCGAAGCCGGTTCTCAAGGACGTCCCACAGGAGCGGTGCGGCCGGCTACGGTCCGTGCATGTCCGATCTTCTCCGCCGGTCAGCCACGGAGCTGGCCTCGCTGGTCCGTTCCGGTGACGTCACGGCGCGCGAGCTGGTGCAGGCGTCGCTCGACCGGATCGAGGCGACGGAGGGGCTGAATCACTGGACGTTGGTCGACGGCGAGAACGCGTTGGCGGCCGCCGATGCGATCGGGCCGGGCGACGGGCGGCCGTTTGCGGGGGTCCCCATCGGGATCAAGGATCTGTTCGCGCCGGTCGCGGGGCTGCGGATGGCGCATGGGTCGGAGTTGCTCGGGGAGTACACGCCGGACTACGACTATGGGCAGGTGCGCCGCCTCAAGGAGGCGGGCTTCGTGATCGTTGGGAAGACACAGACGCCCGAGTTCGGGATCACCCCGGTGACCAATCCGCGGCGGTTTGGGCCAGCGCGGAATCCGTGGGATCCGGAGCGGACGACGGGCGGGTCGAGCGGCGGATCTGGCGGTGCGGTGGCGTGCGGAGCGGTGCCGATCGCCCACGCGAGCGATGGCGGCGGCTCGATTCGGATTCCGGCTGCCTGCTGCGGGCTGCTCGGCCTGAAGCCGGCGCGCGGGCGGATCTCGATGGCGCCGGGGCTCGGCGACCACTTCCTGAACACCGATGGCGTGCTGGCGCGAACCACCGAGGACGTGGCCGCGCTGCTGGACCTGATGTCCGGGCACGAGCTCGGGGACGCGACGTGGGCGCCGCCGCCGGAGGCGCCGTTCGCGGAGCTGGCGCGGCGCGATCCAGGCCGGCTGCGGATCGGCCTGGTGACCGAGATGGCGCTGGAGGACGCGACGCTGGACCCGGAGTGCGAGCGGGGAGCACGCGAGGCGGCGAAGCTGCTCGAGCGGGTGGGCCATCAAGTCGAGGAGATCCCGTCGCCGATCCCGGCCGGCGAGGTCACGGTGGGGACGTTCACCGCGCTGTGGGCCGCGAACGTGGCGGCGAGCGTGATGCACGGGCAGATCGTCAGCGGGAACCAGCCTTCGCCGGAGACGATCGAGCCGCTGTCGATGTGGCTCTACGAGATGGGCATGGCCCTCCCCTCCCCTGCCTACGTCGGCGCACTCGCGACCGGCCAGGCGATCGCGCGGGGGATCGTCGCCACGTGGGCCGACTGGGATCTGGTTCTCACGCCGGCGCTGGCGCAACGTCCGGTCACGCATGCGGACATCGACCCGTGCGACGACGATCCGGAGCGGACCTTCGCCAAGGGCGCGGAGTTCACGCCGTTCACCCCGGTCTTCAACATGACCGGTCAGCCGGCCGTCTCGGTGCCGCTGTTCCACGGCGACGACGGCCTTCCGACCGGCGTCCAGCTCGTCGGTCCACCCGCCGGCGAGGCGATGCTGCTCCAAGTGACCCGCCAGCTCGAGGAGATCGCCCCCTGGGCCGATCGCTTCCCCGCCGAGCCGGCCGCTACAGGTTCTTGACCAGCTTGCTGTCGCGTGAGTAGGTGAGCAGGTCGGCCGCTTCGGCCGGCGTCAGCCAGCGCAGCTCGTCGACCTCGTCGTTCGGCTCGAAGCCCGGGTCCTCGATGACCGCCATCAGCCAGTAGCGGACGACCTTGGGGCGGCCCTTGTTGTCGTCGTAGTGGGCGAAGGCCAGCTCGGGACCGAGCCGGCAGATCAGGCCGGTCTCCTCGCGCACCTCGCGCAGCGCAGCCTCCTCGAACGTCTCGCCCGGGTCGAGCTTCCCCTTCGGAAAGCTCCAGTCGTCGTAGCGCGGCCGGTGCACGACCACGATCTCGGTCTCCTCCGGCCCGCGCCGCATGACGACCCCGCCGGCCGCCTCGATCCGCTTGTCGGTCACTCGATCGCCTCCACGTCCGCCCCCGCGGCGACGAACCGGACCCGCCGGACGTCGCACTCCGGAGCGATCCTGCGCAGCCCCTCGACCACCGCGCCCGTCTGCTCCCACTGGCACCAGAACAGCGCCGTGGGGCCCGCCCCCGAGATCGTCGCACCGAGCGCCCCCAACTCACCGGCCTGACCGATCAGCTCGATCGACCGCGGGTACAGGTGTGCGCGCCGGTCCTGGTGCAGGCGGTCCGAGAGGCCGCGCGCGATCGCTCCGAGGTCGCCGCTGGCAAGGCCTAGCGTCAGCAGCGAGGCGTGCGCGATGTTGTGGACCGCGTCGCCGATCGGCACCTCGGCGGGCAGCGCGGCGCGCGCCTCCGAGGTCGGAACCGGCTGCGGCGGCGTGACCAGCACGCCCTCGAGGCCCGCCGGGGGCTCCAGCCGCACGGCGTCGTCCTCGATGCAGATCACGAAGCCGCCAAGCAGGGCGGCGGCGACGTTGTCGGGATGGCCCTCGAGGGCGATCGCATGCTCGAGCAGCGGCGCGTCGAGCTCGAAGAGGTGGTCGGCGGCGGCCAGGCCGGCGACGATCGCCGCGGCGCTCGATCCGAGGCCCGCGGACGCCGGGATCTGCGAGCGGATCCGGAAGGAGATCCCGTCGGCGGAGTGCAGCCGCTCGAACGCGCGCACGCAGAGGTTGTCGCGGTCGAGCGGGACGCCCGGGGTGTCGGACTCGACCGAGAACGTCCCGGTCTCCTCGACCTCCAGCTCCAGCGACAGCGACAGCGCCGCCGCGAGCACGTCGTAGCCAGGGCCGAGGTTGGCCGAGGACGCCGGGACGCGGACGGTGCGGCGGCGGTTCACTCGCCCCCGAGGACCGCCGCCTCGACGCTCTCGATGTCCGGCTCGCACGGCACCACCGATGTGGCGCGGTCCATCGCCGTCTGCGGGTCCTTGAGGCCGTGGCCGGTCAGCACGCAGACGACGCGACCGTGGGCTCCGTGCGCAAGCAGGCCGGCAACCGACGCCGCCGAAGCCGGCTCGCAGAAGACGCCCTCACGCGAGGCGAGCAGCCGGTAGGCGTCGAGGATCTGCTCGTCGGTCACCGCGCGCACCTGCCCGCGCGACGCGGTGAAGGCGTTCATCGCGTCCTCCCAGCGCGCCGGGTTGCCGATCCGGATCGCCGACGCAACCGTCTCGGGCGCCTCGACGGGCGCCCCCTCGACGAGCGGCGCGGCGCCCGCGGCCTGGTAGCCGTGCAGCTCCGGCGTGCCGGCCTCGTACTCCGTGAAGCCCTTCCACCAGGCGGTCACGTTGCCGGCGTTGCCGACCGGGATGCAGAGCACGTCGGGCGCCTCTCCGAGCTGGTCGCAGACCTCGAAGGCGCCGGTCTTCTGCCCCTCGATGCGGTAGTCGTTGACCGAGTTGACGAGCGCGATCGGGTGGCGGTCGGTCAGCTCGCGAACCAGCTCCAGCGCCTGGTCGAAGTTGCCGCGCAGCGCGACGACGCGCGCGCCGTGCATCAGGGCCTGGGCGAGCTTGCCGGTGGCGATCTTGCCCTCCGGGACGATCACCGCGCCGCGCAGCCCTGCGCGCGCGGCGTAGGCGGCGGCGCTCGCGGCCGTGTTGCCCGTCGATGCGCAGATGACCGCCTTGGCGCCCTCTTCGATCGCCGCCGAGACGGCGACCGTCATGCCGCGATCCTTGAACGATCCGGTCGGGTTCGCGCCCTCGACCTTCAGGTACACCTCGCAGCCCGTGCGCTCCGACAGCCAGGGGGCGGGCACCAGCGGCGTGTCGCCCTCCTCGAGCGAGACGTGCGGGTCGACAGGCAGGCGCTCGCGGTAGCGCCAGAGACTCACTCGAAGGTCTCCTCGATCACGTGGATCGCGCGCGGCTTCGAGCGGACGAAGTCGAGCCGCTCGATCATGTCGACGGCGGCGCGGAACCTCGACTCGAGCACCGGGTGCATGACCATCACGAGCCGCGCGTCGTCGTCGGCGCCGCGCTGCACGACCGACTTGATCGACACGCTCTGCATGCCGAGGATCTCGGCGACCTGCGAGAGCACGAGCGGCCGGTCGGCGACCTCGACGTAGAGGTAGAACGCCGACTCGACGTCGGCGACGACCGGCAGCTCGGCGACCGGCGGCGCCTGGACGGCTGGCGGGGTCATCGCCGCGACGACGTCGCCAAGCACCGCCGAGGCGGTCTGGCTGCCACCGGCGCCGGGGCCGGAGAGCGTGATCTCGGTGATCGCCGGCGACTCGATCGTGACCGCGTTGAACGAGCCGGAGACCGACGCGAGCGGGTGACCGCCGTACAGGAAGGCCGGGTAGACGCCAACGGCGATCCCGCCGTCGATCCGCTCCGCGCTGCCGATCAGCTTCAGCGACAGGCCGAGTTCGCGCGCGTAGGCGATGTCGTCGGCGGTGACGTGCTCGATGCCCTCGTAGGGAACGTCGGAGAGGCCGACCTGGGCGCCGAAGGCGAGCCGCGCGAGGATCGCCATCTTCGCGGCGGCGTCCTTGCCGGTGACGTCCTCGGTCGGGTCGGCCTCGGCGAAGCCCAGCTCCTGCGCCTCGCGCAGCGCGTCGTCGTAGGAGGCGCCGGTGCGCGCCATCGCGGTCAGGATGAAGTTGGTCGTGCCGTTGACGATCCCGTGGACGCGCTCGATGTGCGCGCCGGCGAGCGACTCGCGGATCACCCGGATCGCCGGGACCACGCCGGCGACGGCGGCCTCGAAGCCGAGCTGGGCGCCACCGGCGGCGGCGCTCGCGTAGAGCTGCTCGCCGTGCTGGGAGAGGAGCTGCTTGTTGGCGGTCGCGACGTGCTTGCCGGCCTCCAGCGCGCGGCGCACGTAGTCGTAGGTCGGGTCGATGCCGCCCATCACCTCGACGATCAGGTCGCTGCGCTCGAGGATGTCGTCGAAGTCGCCCTGGCTGCGCGTCAGCACGCCCGATATCTCGGGGCGGCGGCCGGTCTCGGCCGCGATCGCATCGGCGCGCTGCTCGAGCAGCTCGTGGAACGCGGACCCGACGGTCCCGTGCCCCAGCAGCCCGATCTTGAAGGCCCCGCTGTCAGAGCTCACGCAGGCTCAGGTCCTCGTAGGTCTCGCGCCGCACGACCACGCGCGCGTCGCCGTCGCGGCAGAACACGACCGGCGGTCGCGGAACGGCGTTGTAGTTGCTCGCCATCGCGTGACCGTAGGCGCCGGTCGCGGGCACGACCAAGGTGTCGCTCGGAACCGGGTCGGCGAGCGCGGCGTCCTTGACGAGCACGTCGCCCGACTCGCAGTGCATGCCGACCAGCCGGCAGGGCGTCGAGTCGCCGAAGCGGTCGGCGACCTCGGCCTCGTAGACCGCGTCGTAGAGCATGGGGCGAATGTTGTCGGCCATGCCGCCGTCGACCGCGACATAGGTGCGGATGCCGGCGATCTCCTTGACGGTGCCGACGGTGTAGAGCGTCACGCCGGCGTTCGCGACGAGCGAGCGGCCGGGCTCGCAGAGCACCTTGACGCCCTTAGGCAGCCGCTCGAGCATCTTCTCGGCGAACTCGGCCGCCGTCGGCGGACGCTGGTCGCGCGTGTAGGCGCAGGCGAAGCCGCCGCCCATGTTGATCACCGGGAAGTCGCCCGCCGCCGCCAGCACCTCGGCGAGCGTGTCGTAGACGTCGAGCTCGAAGACCTGGGAGCCGATGTGGGCGTGCAGGCCGCGGACCTCGAGCCCCGCCGCGGCGCAGCGCTCGAGCGCTGCCGGCAAGGTCGCCAGCGGCAGGCCGAACTTCGAGTCCTCCTGGCCGGTCGCGATCTTGTAGTGGGTCTCGGGCCGGATGCCGGGGGTGACGCGCAGCAGGACGCGCTGCCTGCGGCCCGCGGCGACGCGCTCGAGACGGTCGATCTCGTCGAGCGAGTCGACGATGATGTGGCCGACTCCGCTCGCCAGCGCGTACTCCAGCTCGGCCGCCGACTTGTTGTTGCCGTGCATGTAGATCCGCTCGGGATCGAAGCCGGCGCGCAGCGCGAAGTGCAGCTCGCCGCCGGAGGCGACGTCGACCGACAGCCCGGCCTCCGAGAAGATCCGCAGCGCCGCGGTGCAGGGAAACGCCTTGCTGGCGTAGAGGACCTCGAAGTCGTCGGTGCGGGCGGCGAAGGCGTCCTGGATCGCGCGCGCCCGTAGGCGGAGGTCGTCCTCCGCGTAGACGTATGCGGGCGTGCCGAACTCGCGCGCCAGCTCGACCACGTCGCAGCCGCCGACCTCGAGCCGTCCGGCCGCGTTGATCCGCGATCCGAGCGGGTAGACGTGACCGACCCCTCCGGGCAGGGCATTGGCCTGCTCGGGGTCCGCCAGCGCCTGCTCCGCGTCGTCTCGGCTCATGAGCAAGCGGATTATGAAGCACCCAGCCGGCTGCAGGCCGTCGCCCGGACGGATCCTCGGTCGGCCATGTGCGATGCACGATGGCCTTCCTGCGTCACCGCCCAGGCTTGGCCTTCGTACGGCTGGGCCCAAAACGAGAATGATTCTCGTTTATGCTGGGCCGGTGAGCGTGCTCGCCTCGCTGCCCTCGCCCGGCGACCTCGTCGAGCTGCCCTTCATGCGCACCGCGCTGATCGAGCTGGTGCTGCTCGGCATAGCCGGCGGCCTGCTCGGGGCCTGGATCGTCCTGCGACGGCTCGCCTTCTTCGCCCACGCGGTCGGAACCGCGACCTTCCCAGGCCTGGTGGTCGCCGACGGAATCGGGTTCAGCGCGACCATCGCCGCGCTGGCGGTGGCGCTGGGCTATGCCGGCGGCGTCGAGCGCGCGGGCCGCGCGGGACGCGATCCCGGCGACGTCGCGACCGCTCTCGCGCTGGTCGTCGCGCTGGCGCTCGGGGTGGTGCTCGCGAGCGACGTCTTCGAGTCGGGCGCCGCCGTCGACCGGCTGCTGTTCGGGACGGCGCTCGGCCTGGACGACGGCGACCTGTGGATCGCCGCCGGCGCGGCGGCGCTCGCGCTGGCCGCGACGGTGCTGCTCGGCCGAGCCTGGACGGCCGCCGGGTTCGACGCCTCGGGCGCGTCCGCTCTCGGCTTGCCGGTACGGACCGGCGACCGGCTGCTGCTCGGGCTGATCGCCGTCGCCGCGGTCGCCGCCCTACCCGCCGTCGGCGCGCTGCTGGTCGCCTCGCTGTTCGTCGTCCCGGCGGCGACGGCGCGCCTGCTGACGAACGGCGTCGCCACGCTGCTCGCAGCCGCGACGGCGATCGCCGTCGCCCAGGGCACCGTCGGCCTCTACGTCTCGCTCTGGCTCGACGTCCCACCCGGCCCAGCGGTCGCGGTGGTCGGCTCGTCCGCCTACGCAGTCGCCGCCCTCGCGACCGCCACGCTTCGCCGCCCCGCCTCGGTCGTGGCGGAGGCGACATGACCGACGACGCGGGAATCGCAGTCTCGGTCGAGGGCCTGGCGGTCACGTATGGCGGGCCGACCGCGGCGCTCGAAGGCGCCGACTTCTCGCTGCCCGCCGGCAGCTCGCTCTGCGTCCTCGGCCCGAACGGCGGCGGCAAGACGACACTGTTCCGCGCTCTGACGGGCGAGCTGACGCGGCTGCACGGCGCCGTCCATGTCGACGGCCGCCCCGCCTACCTCGCCCAGACCGAGCGGACGCGGCTCGACTTCCCGGTCAGCGCGCTCGACGTCGCGCTGATGGGCTCGCTCGCCAACGGCCGCTGGTGGCTGCCGGCGCGGCGGTCCGACCGTGCCGCCGCCCGCGACGCGCTCGCCCGCGTCGGCCTCGCGGACCGCGCCGCCGTCCGCTTCGGCGAGCTGTCCGGCGGCCAGCGCCAGCGCGTGCTGCTCGCCAGGGCGCTCGTCCAGGACGCGCACGTGCTGCTGCTCGACGAGCCGCTCGCCGGCGTCGACCCGGCCAGCGGCGAGCGGATCGAGGCGCTGTTCCGCGAGCTGCGCGACGAGGGTCGCACCCTGCTCGTCTCGACCCACGACGTCGACAGCGCGCGCGCCTTCGACCGCGTGCTGTGCCTCAACCACACCCAGGTCGCGTTCGGCAGCCCGTCGGTGGCGCTGACCCGCGCCGCGCTCGAGCGGACCTACGGCGACGAGATCGTCGTGCTCGACGACGATGGCTCCGACGGGCCCGTCCGCGCCGTGACCGTCCAGCACCACCACCACTGATGGACCTGCTCGAGCCGCTCCAGTCGGGCATCGAGCGCCGCGCGCTGGCCGAGGTCGCGCTGCTCGGTGGCTTCTGCGGCGCCCTCGGCTACTGGATCGCGACCTTCAGGCTCAGCTATCCCGCCGAGTCGCTCGCCCACGGGCTGCTGCCTGGGCTCGTGCTGGCGGCGCTGGCCGGCGTGCCGCTGCTGCTCGGCGGGGTCGCGGGCGTCGCCGTCGCGGCGCTCGCGATCGCGCTCGCCGGCCGCGACCCGCGCGTCGGCTCGGACACCGCGACGGCGGTCGCCGTGACGGGCCTGCTCGGGCTCGGCGGCTTGCTCGCGCTCAGCCCCGACGCTCCCGCGCGACTGGAGGAGCTGTTGTTCGGCAACCCGCTCGGAGTCAGCGACGGCGACCTGATCGTGGCCGCCGCGCTCGCACTCGTTGGCTGCGCCGCGCTGGTCGCTCTCCACCGCGCGCTCGGCGCCGTGGCCCTAGACGCCGATGGCGCCCGCGCGCTCGGCATCCGCCCGACCGCCGTCCGGCTCGCGTTGCTCGGCCTGCTCGCGGCGGCGCTCGCGGTTGCCGTCCAAGGCCTCGGCAGCCTGCTGGTGCTGGCGATCCTGGTCGCCCCCGCGGTCGCCGTGCGCGGCCACGTCAGCTCCCCCGGCCGGGCGATGGTCGCCGCAGGCGCCACGGCCGTCGTCGCGGGCGTCGCCGGCATCTACGCCTCGCACCTGCTCGGAACCGCGGCCGGTGCCTCGGTCGCGCTCGCCCTGTGCCTCGCCGCCGTGATCGGCACCGCGCTACCCGGCCGTGACAAGTCCCGAGGATCCGCGCCCGCGGCGCCGACCGACGCTCAGGCTGCCGCTGCGCGCGCGCGCGGCGGGGCGCCGCGCAGCCGCCCGAGCCAGTAGGCGCCGCCGAGGATCATCGCGACGCTGATCAGCTGCGCCTCGGTCAGGCCGAGCACGAAGTCGTCGTTGCGGCGGATGAACTCGACCAGCAGCCGCTCGAACCCCGCGAGAATCAGGTAGAGCGCGAACAGCCCGCCCGGCTTCACACGGTCGCGCAGCTGCCACAGCGCCAGCGCGATCAACCCCATCGCGAGCGTCTCGAAGATCGGGGTCGGATGGACCTCCTGCAAGGTGCGGACGGTCCCCTCGGGATAGGCCATTCCCCACGGCATGCCGGTCGCGTGGCCGTAGTCGCCGTCGCCCGAGAGCTGGCAGCCGACGCGCCCGATGGCGTTGCCGACCGCCAGCGCCGGCGCGCAGAGGTCGAACAGCGCGACGCCGAGGAAGCCGCGCCAGCGCGCCCACAGACAGACGGCGATCGCCCCGCCGATCACCCCACCCAGCCACACCAGCCCGGTCCCGCCGAACAGCGTCCCGACGAAGTCGTCCGACGCGCTGTCCCAGTTCTGGAGGATGAAGTCGATCCGGCCGCCGATCAGGCCGCCGGCGATCGCCGCGAAGACCATCTCGTAGGCCCAGTCGCGCGGCTTGCCGGTCTCCTCCAGGCGGCGAGCGACCAGCGCCCCAGCCGCCAGGAACCCGAACGCGAAGCAGATCCCGAAGGTCTGCAGGGTGATCGGACCGAAACTGATCTCCGGGAGCACGGCCCGGACCCTAGCGCCCTACAGGTATCCGAACGGATCGACCGGGGATCCGTTCACGCGGGTCTCGAAGTGGAGGTGGTCGCCGTAGCAGTGCCCGGTGCAGCCGACGTAGCCGATGACCTGGCCCTGCGTCACCGACGCGCCCTGCGAAGTCGCGTAGCTCGACTGGTGGGCGTAGCAAGTCGAGAGCGAGCCGGTGTGCTGGACGCAGGTGTAGTTGCCGTAGCCGGAGACCGAGCCGAGCAGGACGACGGTGCCGCCGTCCGCCGCGCGGATCGGCGTTCCGGACGGCGCGGCGATGTCGATGCCGGCGTGCAGCCGGCCCCAGCGCTGGCCGAACGGCGAGACGACCGCGCCGTTGACCGGCCAGACGAGCTGACCGGTGCCGTGCTTGATCGGACCGGCGGGAAGCGTGCCCTGAAGCTGTCCGGTGACGCGCGCCTGCGCGGCCTCGAGCTCCTTGAGGTCGCCCTCGAGCTCGGAGCGGCTGGAGCGAACCTGCGCGAGGGTGCGCGAGCGGCCGTTGCGCTCGGAGCGCAGCTCGCCCTGCGTCGAGGCGAGCTGGTCGCGCGCGGCGGCGATCTCGTCGCGCTGGCGCAGGACGGCGACCGCGATCGCCTCCTTCTCCTCCTCCAGCTTCGCGAGCGTCCGCTCCTGCCGCTCGAAGCGCTGCTTGAGCTTGCGGACGAGAATCACGACGTCGCGGTCCTGGTCGGAGATCCGCTCGAGGAACTCGGTCCGGTCGAGCAGATCGGAGAAGCCGTCGGCGGCGAGGATGACGGTCAGTGCGTCGGGGCGGTCGGACTTGTACAGCTCGACCAGCCGCTCGGCGAGCGCGTCGCGCGACACGCCCAGCCGCTTGCGGGCACGGGCGAGCTTGTCGCGGGCGACCTCGAGGTCGTCGCGGACCTCGAGCAGCTCCGCACGGCGGGCGTCGAGCTCGGTCTGGACAGTCCCTAGCCGGCGCTGGGTGCTGTTGATCTCGCCCTGCAGGCCGCTGATGCGGTTGTTGAAGCCGGAGATCGTCTCGGTGAGCACGCCCTCCTGCTGCTTCTTCTGCTCGACCTGTGAGCGCTTCGCCTCGATCCGGTCGGACAGCGGCGCCGTCTGCCCGGGCAGGGGCAGCAGCACATAGGCCGACAGGCCGAGAACGATCGGAATCCAGAAGTACTTGCGCATGGGTAAGAGGGACTACGGCCCCGACAACGTCACGATTGCCGCCGTGTGCAGGCAAATCGACCGGCGGGACTGAGCCAAAGTAACACGCGCAGAGCGGAATCCGGAGGGGGTGCAATGGATCGTGCACCCCCTCACTAGTATCCAGGGCATGGCGATTCAGAAGACTTCGTTCGGCCGCGACACGGGGCTCCAGATCCGAATGCTCGGCACGATGTTCCTGCTCGGCCTGCTCTACGTGGCCTTCGTCGGCGTGCTGTTCACCGCCGGCGCCAGCGCGATCATGATGGTCGTCGCCGTCGGCGCGCTGACGCTCGCCCAGCTCTTCCTGTCCGACAAGCTGGCGCTCGCCTCGATGGGCGCCAAGGAGGTCACGCCGGAGGAGGCACCGGGCCTGCACGCGATGATCGAGCGGCTCTGCATCCAGGCAGACCTGCCGAAGCCGAAGATCGCCGTCGCCGACACGGACGTCCCGAACGCCTTCGCGATGGGCCGCTCGCAGAAGAACGCCACCGTCTGCGCGACCACCGGGATCATGCGCCGGCTGTCGCCCGCCGAGCTCGAGGGCGTCATGGCTCACGAGCTGTCCCACGTCAAGAACCGCGACGTGATGATCATGACCATCGTCAGCTTCTTCGCCTCGGTTGCCTCGATGATCCTCCAGTTCGCCTTCTTCTTCGGCGGCGACGACGACGAGGGTGCTGCCCCCGTGATCCTGATCATGGCCGTCTCGTTCGCCGTCTATGCGATCTCCTTCTTCCTGATGCTCGCGCTGTCGCGCTACCGCGAGTTCTCCGCCGACCGCGGCGCCGCGCTGATCACGGGCCGGCCGAGCGCACTCAGCTCGGCGCTGATGAAGATCTCCGGCGCGATGGATTCGATCCCCTCCCAGGACCTGCGCAAGGCCGAGGAGATGAACGCCTTCTTCATCATCCCGGCGCGCGCCAAGGGCAGCCTCAAGAGCATCTTCGCGACGCACCCGCCTATGGAGAAGCGGATCGAGGCGCTCAACAAGCTCGAGGCGCAGCTCCAGGCCTCCGGCTCGTCTGCCTCGCTCGCCGCCTAGCGCGTGGGTTTTCTCGATTCCATCCTCGGCGGCAAGAAGAAGCTGCCCGGCGTCGCTCCCGACCGGCTGTTCGCGATGTCGACGGCGTACATCACGCTCGAGACCGCGCTCGACATCAAGAGCGCCGGCGCCGCCGGAATCGTCTTCCAGCCGCTCGCGACGGGCGACTTCGCCTCGATCCTCAAGGACGCCGAGGAGCTGCTGCGCGCCACGTCCGAGGAGCAGGACTCGAAGCTCGAGACCGCCGACGACGAGTTCGGCTACCGCTGGCTCGTGCTGCGCGACCCCGACTTCGAGGACCTCGTCGTCTCGCTCAACACGATCTCGACCGAGCTCCAGGCCGGCGGCTACGGCGACCGCCTGCTCGCCGCCGTCTTCGCCTTCGAGGAGCAGGGCAAGCGGCTCTACCTGATCTACAACTTCAAGCGCGGCTCGTTCTATCCGTTCGTGCCCGCCCCCGGCCAGCAGCAGCGCGACAACGAGCGCGAGATGCGGCTCAAGGCCCAGATCGGCGCCGAGGTCCCGATCGAGCCCGAGCTGACCCGCTGGTTCCCCCTCTGGGAGATCCCGCTCTAGCTCTCGCTCACCAGACGACCTCGACGTCATAATCGGTCATCTGGGCATCGGCACTCAGCAGCACGTGATCCTCAAGGGCCGCTTGCGCCACCAACAGTCGATCGAACGGGTCGCGGTGATGCCAGGGCAGGTGTTCGACATGCTCGGCGTGCTGCGACGTAACGGGCATTGGATCGAAGTCGAGTCGCGTTAGTGCCTGGCCCCATCCGCTGTCGATCTGGAACTTTCCTAGCGAGCGCTTGATCGCGATCTCCCAGACGCTCACTGCACTCAACGAGATCGAGTTTCGCTCATCGCTCAATGCATGCTGTGCCTCGCTGGAGACCGCGTCGCGGTCGCCGAGAAGAAGCCAGACGGCGACGTTGGTGTCGAGCAGCAGGCGCTTCACGCGTAGTTCTCGAAACCCGCCGGCAAATCATCGAACTCAGGTCCGATCGACCCGTTCAGATCGCCCCATATTTGTCGCTGACCCTGCTTCGCCGGCGCCCTGACCAGCATCGCCACGGGCTCACGGCCGCGCCGAATCGTGACCGACTCCCCGGCCTCGACGCGGCGCAGTAGACGTGAAAGCTGCGTCTTCGCCTCTTGGACTGTGACTTCCATACGCAGAGCCTAACAGGTTGGTCGACCAGCTTGACCTGGTTTACTCTGCTCGATGAGCTACCCGAAGATCGAGCTGCACGTCCATCTCGAGGGATCCGTGTCGCCGGAGGCGCTGATCGCGGCGGCGGCGCGCAACGGCTGGGAGCTGCCGGTTTCGTCTCCAGAAGCGCTCGCTGAGTTCATGCGCTTCCGCGACTTCGACCACTTCATGAAGGCATGGTTTGCGACGACGCCCGCCCTGTCGGCCGAGCAGGACTACCGCGAGCTGGTCGTCGACTACGCCCGCCGTGCGGCCGCCCAGGGCGCCGTCTACATCGAGGCGATCTTCTCCCCGACCGACAAGATCGCCCAGGGCGTCTCCCTCGACACCTGCTTCGAGGGCTTCTGCGACGGCATCGCCCAGGCGCGCGACGAGCTTGGCGTCGAGATGCGCCTGACGCCCGACATTACCCGCGGGCTGTGCGACCTCGACACGGCGAAGCGGACCGCCGAGTACGCCGTCCGCTACCGAGATCGCGGCATCGTCGGCCTCGGTCTTGGTGGCCCTGAGACGGGCAACCCGCCCGAGCCATACGCCGAGGCCTTCGCGATCGCCCGCGACGGCGGCGTCGGCTCCGTCCCCCACGCCGGCGAGACCGCCGGGCCCGAGTCGATCCGCGGCGCGATCGACGCGCTGGGCGCCGACCGCATCCGCCACGGCGTCCGCGCCGTCGACGACCCCGAGCTGCTGGCCGAGCTCGCCGAACGCCAGATCGTCTGCGACGTCTGCGTCCTCTCCAACATCCGCCTCGGCGTCTCCCCCTCGGTCGAGCAGCACCCACTCCCCACCATGCTCGCCGCCGGCGTCCCCTGCACCGTCAACACCGACGACCCCACCTTCTTCAGCTGCGACCTCGGCTCAGAGCACGAGGCCGCCCGCTCCCTCGGCGCCGACCCCCGCACCGCCTTCGAAGCCGGCATCACCGGCGCCCTCTGCGACCGGGACACCAAGGCCCACCTCCGCACCATCCTCACCGAGCACGACTGGGACACCCCATCCGCCTCGGCTGCTTCCGCCTAGCTAGCTCGAAGCGCTTCCCGACCACTTGCCCTTGCCGTACTGAGCCAGCTCTAGACGGGCGATGACGCCGCGGTGGACCTCGTCGGGACCGTCGGCGAGGCGGAGGGCGCGGGCCATGGTCCAGGCGGGGGCTAGTGGGAAGTCGGTGCTGAGGCCGCCGCCGCCGTGGAGCTGCATCGACATGTCGACGACGTCTTGGGCCATGTTGGGGACGGCGACCTTGATCTTGGAGACGGCGCCGATCGCCTCGGGGGCCCGTTGGTCGAGCAGCCATGCGGCGTGGAGGACGAGCAGGCGGGCCTGGTCGATGGCGATGCGGGCGTCGGCGATCCGCTCGCGGTTGCCGCCGAGGTTGGCGATCGGCTTGCCGAAGGCGACCCGGTCGGCAGCGCGGCGGCAGGCCAGCTCGAGCGCGGCCTCGGCGACGCCGATCAGCCGCATGCAGTGGTGGATGCGCCCTGGGCCGAGCCGGGCCTGGGCGATCGAGAACGCCTGACCGACGCCACCGATCACGGCGTCGCGCGGTACCCGCACATCGTCGAACGAGACCTCGCCGTGGCCGCCGGGGGCGTCGTGGAAGCCCATCGTGGTCAGCATCCGCTCGACCTTCACGCCGGGCGCGTCGCGCGGCACCAGCACCATCGAGTGCTGGTGGTGGCGGTCCGCCTCGGGATCGCTCAGGCCCATGAAGATCAGGATCTGGCAGTTGGGGTGGCCGATCCCGGTGCTCCACCACTTGCGGCCGTTGATGACGATCTCGTCACCGTCGAGGACGGCCGTCGCCTCCATGTTCGTCGCGTCCGACGAGGCCACGTCGGGCTCGGTCATGCAGAACGCCGAGCGGATCTCGCCGGCGAGCAGCGGCTTCAGCCAGCGCTCCTGCTGCTGCTCGTTGCCGAAGTTCAGCAGCACCTCCATGTTGCCGGTATCGGGCGCGTTGCAGTTGAAGACGTCGCTCGCGATCAACGACCGCCCCATCCGCTCCGCCAGTGGTGCGTACTCGACGTTCTTCAGCCCGGCGCCGTGCTCCTCATCCGGCAGGAACAGGTTCCAGAGCCCCTCCTCCTTCGCCTTCAGCTTCAGCTCCTCGATCACCGGCAGCACGACCCACGGGTCTTCCAGAGCCGCCAGCTCCCGGTGATACGCCTCCTCCCTCGGCGTCACCTCCCGCTCGATGAACGAGTCGACCCGCTCCAACAGGTCCTGAGCACGCGCGCTGTGATCGAAGTCCATCGAGCGAATCTACCCGCGACGCCTATCGCAAGGCCCGTCGGGCGACAAGCGCCGATCTCGACGCGATAGCCAGGCGCTACCTCAACTGGCCCGAGATCGATCAACTCCCTGATCGACTCCGGCTCGATGTCGTCATATGGGTCGCGCTCCATCGACGCGCCACGGTACCATGCATATATGCATGGACATGCGCGGACGTCGGCACGCCGCCGGCTCCACCGAGACCGGGTAGTCCGCAAGCGTCAAGACAACTATCGCCATCAGGCAATCGGCCCGGATACGCACCGCTTGCCGGACGGCCGGCTTGAAGACGAGCAGGCCTACCTGGGATGCCGTCGATCCAAATGCGGACTCTGCCATCCCCACAAGCGCTGGAATCGCAGCGCAGACCGAGCCCGCAACAATCGTGAATGGCAGCGTCTCGAAGCGAACGCGTGGTGACCGGACCCGTTTAAGCCCAGGCCAATGACCGACGCCGATCCGCGGGTGGCGACGATTTTGGCTTTGCGCGCGCAGGCGCAGCGAGCGGAGCGTCCGGGCGGAGCCCTCCCGTCGATTACGTAAGAGCCCTCAACCGACAAACCGCGCCAGGGACGGGCGTAGTCCCAGCGGAGCGAACGTAGCCGAGCACGGAAACCAAAATCGGAGACAGGACCCGCGGCCGGCAACGCCAGAGCCCTTAGCCGAAGCGCGTGGTCAGTCCGGAATCAAGCCCTCGCCGGTGAACTCAGCCGCGGCCTCGGCGAAGCTGGAGTCGCGTGGCGGGAGAATGACGTCGGAGGGAACGAGCTCGTCGTCTCCGATCGCCTCGCCGTCGGCCTCGACCAGCGCGAGCATCTGGGCCCACAGCTCGCCGAAGCCGGTCTCGTCGCCGGCCTCGACGGAGGCGACGGCGCGGTTGTCGAGCTCGTTGAGACGCTCGGCGTCGGCGTCGGGCAGGCGGTACTGGCCCTCGCCGGAGATGCGGACGATCACTTGCTCTCCTCTCCGTTGCCGAGCTGGGGCGAATCGCCACCGCCCGACCCGAGCTCGGCCTTCATCGCGGCGAGCTCGTCGTCGACCTGTCCGGTCGCCCCGAGCTGCGCGAGCTCGCGGTCGATGTCGTCCTGGCCGTCGCCGAGCTGCGAGAGGTCGTCGAACGTGCCGGCGGCCTCGAGCTCCTCGACGGCGCCGGCGCGGGCGCGCATCTCCTCGGTCTTGTCCTCGGCACGCTGGATCGCCAGCCCGAGGTCGGCCATCTCCTCGCCGACTCCGTTGGCGGCCTCGGAGATCTTGACCTGCGCCTCGGCTGCGGAGTACTGCGCCTTGATGACCTCCTTCTTGGTGCGGAAGGCCTCGATCTTGGCGCGCAGCTTCTTCTCGTTCTGGGTCAGCGCCTCCTGCTGGGACGCGAGCTGCTCGATCTGGCTGTCGAGCGACTGGAGCTCGGTCTGGGCGACGGTCTTGCGCTCGAGCGCGGCACGGGCGAGATCCTCACGCCCCTGGGCGAGCGCCTGACGCGCCTGGGTGTCGAGCTTGACGACCGACTGCTCGATCTTCTGCGACTGCATCTGCAGCCGCTTCTTCGAGGTCGTGACGTCAGCGATCCCCTTCTTGACGTTCTGGAGCAGCTCTACCTGCTTCTGATAGCCGTAGTCGAGCGTCTCGGACGGGTCCTCCGCCCGATCGAGCAACTTCGAGATCTTGGCCTTCATGACCGTAGACATGCGTCCTCCGAGGCCTGCCATCACGTATCTCCTTTAGCCCTCTTGGGGGATGGACGAGCGAGAACCTAGACTAGTGGCTCTGTGATCGAGGAGGGTTCCTTGGACCGGTCGATGATTGTCAGCTGGGAGGACCCCGGCGAGCTGGGCGAACAGGCCCGCGCGATGCGCGGGCTGGACTTTCTAGAAGCGATTCGCGACGAGGAGTTGCCGCCCGCCCCGATCCAGCGGCTGCTCGACTTCACCCTGACCGAGGTCGAGGAGGGCCGGGTCGTGTTCACGGCGGAGCCGGGCGAGCAGCACTACAACCCGATCGGCGTCGTCCACGGCGGCCTGGCGGCGACGCTGCTCGACAGCGCGATGGGCGCCGCCGTCCACAGCACGCTTCCCGAGGGCCAGGGCTACACGACGCTCGAGACGAAGTTCAACCTCGTCCGGGCGATCACCGCCGACACCGGCCCGATCGAGGCCGAGGGGCGTGTCGTGCACCGCGGCCGCCAGGTCGCGACGGCGGAGGGCCACCTGCGCGACGGCGCCGGCAAGCTGCTCGCCCACGGCACCTCAACCTGCCTGATCGTCGGCGGCTGAAGCCCTCAGCGAGCGACGGCGGTGTGCTGCCGCTCCTCCGCCCTGTCGTGGTCCTGTGCCGAGCGATAGAAGAAGAACCCGGTCGCGAACAGCATCACGAGCAGGTCGAGGCCGAGCATCATGCCGCCGGCGACCTGTTGGTCGGTGAGCGGCGACCAGCCGTGCTGCTCGGTGCTCCGCACGTACTGGTCGTAGGCGGGCGTGTGCATGATGATGAACGCCATTCCGAGGAACATCCCCGCCAGGCGTGCGCCGAGCAGGTAGGGAACCTTCCAGAGGTCGCCGGGGAGGCGCCGCTTCTTCGGCTCGATCACCGACCACCAGACGAGTACCGACGCGCCGACGAACGAGACGTGCTGGAGGGCGTGGATCCACTCGTTGGCGAGCGCCGCCTCGAACATGAAGCCGAAGTGCCAGGTGTAGAGGGTGAGAATCCAGACGGGCACCGCGACGAGCGGCTGGCGCAGGAAGCGAAACGCCCTGCGCAGCGGCCTGCAGCGGGCGAGCGGGACGAGCGCCGGCTTCGGGATCAGGAACGCGTAGACGGGCGTCCGCAGGCCGACGAGCAGCAGCGGCGCCGCGATGTCGGCGATCAGCAGGTGCTGGCCCATGTGCGCGACCAGCAGATCCTCGGCGAGCGGGTCGAGCGGACCGAGCAGGGCCAGCGCCATGCAGGCCATCGCGACGTGCCACGCGACCTGCTGCCAGAACGGCACGTCATAGCCACGGCGGGCGAGGATCCGCACCGCACGCAGGTAGAGAAACTCCGCGAGCAGCAGGTAGGCGATCGGTCCGGGGGCGAGCGATAGCTCCACAGCGTGATTGTGGCGCTATCGGTGGCCAAGGGCCCGGCCCGGATCTATGCGGCGGCGCCGGACAGCGCGCTGGCGGCGGCCTGCAGCCGCTCCTGGTACTCACGCCTCTGCATGCGCGAGATCACGAGCCGCTGAACCTGAGCCGTGCCCTCGAACAGCTGGTAGATCTTGGCGTCGCGGAAGTACTTCTCGAGTGGGCAGTCGGTCGACTGCGCGGCCTCGCCGACGAGGTCCATCAGCGTCGTCGTCGCCCACATGGTCACGTCGCCGGCCTTGAGCTTCGACATCGAGCCCTGGCCGCCGGTCATCGGAACGCCGTTGCGACCCATCCAGGACGCGCGCCAGACCAGCAGCCGCGACGCCTCGATCTCGGTCGCGACGTCGGCGAGCACCTGCTGGATCCGCTGCTGCTCCATCAGCGGGCCGTTCTCGTCCGAGCGCTCCTCGAGGTACTCGAGCGTCCACTCGTAGGCGGCCTGTGCGATGCCGAGCGCTGACGCACCGACCATCGGCCGCGTCACCTCGAACGTCGCGAGCGCGTTGTTCGACGCGCCGCTCGTTTGCCCCGAGCGCGCGCGCTCCAGCTTGCGCTCGAGCTTGTCCATGCCGCCGAGCAGATACTCGACCGGGATCCGGCAGTCCTCGAGGACGAGCTCCGCGGTGTGCGATGCGCGGATGCCGATCTTGTCCTCCTTCTTGCCCTGACGCAGACCCGGCGTGTCCTTGGGAATGACGAAGGAGGCCTGGCCGCAGTGGCCCAGCTCGGGCGCGACGTTGGCGACGACGACGTTGACGTCGGCAATGCCGCCGTTGGTGATGAAGACCTTGGTGCCGTTGAGCACCCACTCGTCGCCGTCGCGCTTCGCCGTGGTGCGCAGCGACTTGACGTCGGAGCCGGCGCCGGCCTCGGTGACCGCGTAGGCGCCAAGCTTGACCTCGTCGCCCTCGCCGTAGCACTGCATCGCCCACTCGCCGATCTGCTCCGGCGTACCGGAGGCGGCGATGCCGGCGGCGGCGAGGCCCGAGCCGACGATCGACAGCGCGATCCCGGCACAGCCCCAGTGCAGCTCCTCGGCGTAGATCACGCCCATCATGCCGTCGTTGTCGGCACCCATCCGCTCGAGCATCGGCGCTCCGTGAAGGCCCCAGGCGCGTGCCTGCTTCATCGCATCCCACGGCACGGACTGCTCGCGGTCGTGCTTCGCGGCGACCGGGCGGATCACCTCGGTGGCGAACTTGCGGCAGTGCCGCTGGAACTCCTGCTGCTCGTCGTCAAGCCTGAAATCCACTTTGAAGAGCCTTTCCGGGTCCGTTGACTGTCCAGTCAACCAAGGATTGACTGACTAGTCAACCAACAGCAGCGGATCGACCGATGCGCGACAACAACCCGACGGCTAGTCTCCGGGGCCGTGCGGGTGAATCGATGGACTGCGGCCACCCTCGTGGCCCTCGCCGCCGCCCTGGCCGGCGGCTGCAGCATCGGCGACGACGACAGCCGCCCACCGCAGCTCGGACCGTCGTCGGACAGCGACGAGGCCGCCGCGAAGCTCGGCTTTCCGACGACCGCGACGCGCAACACGATCCGCGTCGGCGGCGACGACGCGACCGGCGATGCCGCCGGCGTCGCCAACGCCGCCTTCCCCTCCACCACCGACTCGAACCGGCCGAATGCGGTCGTGCTCGTCGACTCCGACGACTGGCAGGGCGCTGTCACCGGCGCGGTCCTGGCCGCCAAGCCGATCGGTGCGCCGCTGCTGCTCTCCGACGGCGGCGACCTGCCGAACGTCTCGGCCGACACGCTCGAGCGGCTCGACCCGCGCGGGTCGGATCTCTCCGAGGATGCCCAGGTGATCCGGATCGGCGACGAGCCCGCGAAGCCCGACGGCTTCCGCACGGCGCGGATCGAGGGCGCCGACGCCTACGAGCGCGCCGCCGCGATCGACCGCTTCTTCTCCGCCGCGCGCGGCGAGCCGTCGAAGAACGTGGTCGTCGTGTCTGGCGAGCAGGCCGAGTTCGCGATGCCGGCCGCCGCCTGGGCAGCCCGCTCCGGCGACTCCGTGCTGCTCACCAAGCGCGACAACGTCCCAGCCGCCACGCGCAAGGCCCTCGCCGCGCGCCACAACCCGAATATCTTCGTCCTCGGCCCCCCCGCGGTCGTCTCGAACAAGGCGCTCGCGCAGCTGCGCAAGCTCGGCCGCACGACGCGGATCGGCGCACGGACGCCGGTCGAGAACGCCGTCGAGTTCGCCCGCTACGAGGAGGGCGACTTCGGCTGGGGCGCAACCGTGCCGGGCTACAACTTCACCGTCGCGGGCGTGTCGCGCCCGCTCGACGCCGCGCCCGCCGCGACACTGGCCACGCGCGGGGTCTTCGCCCCGCTGTTGCTGACCGACGACGCCAAGAAGCTGCCCGTGGCGCTCGAGAACTACTTCCTCAGCGTCCAGCCCGGCTACGAGGACGATCCCGGCCAGGCCGTCTACAACCGCGTCTGGATCCTCGGCGACGACGAGCAGGTCTCGGTCGACAAGCAGGCCCAGCTCGACGCGGTCACCGAGCTGATCCCCGTCCAGGCGAACGCGCCGTAGACTTTTCCGCGTGAGCGAGTACGAGCAGCCCGGCCGCCTGGACCGCGAGCCGACCGTCGAGGACGTCCACCAGCTGATGGGCGCCTCCACCCCGCACTTCGCGCTCCAGATTCGCAACCGCATCCGGACGTTGATCTCGGGCCTGCCCGAGGGTCATCCGGCCCGCGTCCTAGGTGACCGGGAGATCGCGCGGCTCGAGCTGCTCGCCGAGGGCTCCGAGCGCCGCGGCACGCCCGGTCAGGGCGAGCCGGCGCTGCCGTCGCTCGTCGACCGCCCGGCTGTCTAGTCCTACCCGAGGCCAGAGAGCGCCGCGACGCGCTCGCGGTGCTGGGATGCCGAGCCGAACAGGGCGCCGTCGACCTTCGCGCGCTTGAGCAGGAAGTGGAGGTCGTGCTCCCAGGTGAAGCCGATGCCGCCGTGGACCTGCAGCGCTGACGCGGTCACGTTCCAGCCGGCATCGGAGGCGAGCGCCTTCGCCATCGCCGCGGCGATCGGCAGCGTCTCCGGCTCGGCGTCGGCTGCCCAGGCGGCCCAGTAGGCGGTCGAGCGGGCGCTCTCGGTCTCGCGCAGCATGTCCGCGCAGCGGTGCGAGACGCCCTGGTAGGCGCCGATCGGCCGGCCGAACTGCTGGCGGTCGCGGGCGTACTCGACGGCCATCTCGAGCGTCTTCTGCGCGACGCCGACGATCTCGGCCGACACGACGGTCGCGATCCGGTCGAGCGCCGGGCCCGTGTCGCCGCCGAGCGGCTCGCCCGCTCCGTCGCGCGGCGTGACGCGCGCGTAGCGGCGCGTCTGGTCGATCGTGGCGAGCGGCTCGATCTCGCAGTCGGCGGCATCGAGCACGATCCCGCCGGCACCCTCGGCGTCGAAGAGAACGATCGTCGCGGCGCTGTCAGCGTCGGGAACCAGCGCCGCAACGCCGTTGCGGCGCAGCAGCCCGGCGGTCGCGCGCGCGTCGCCGGAGGCGATGCCGGGCAGCAGCCGCTCGCGCTGCGCGTCGCTGCCGGCGTGCTGGATCGCGATGCCGCCGGCGGCGTTCGACAGGAACGGCACCGGCGCGACGGTGTATCCGAGCTCCTCGGCGAGGATCGCCAGCTCGACCATCCCGAGCCCCTGGCCGCCGTGGGCCTCGTCGATCGCGATCCCCGCCCAGCCGAGCTCGGCGATCTCGCCCCAGTGGGCGTCGTCATAACGCTCGCCCTCGGCCAGCTCGCGCACCGTGTCGGGCTTGAAGCGATCGGCGAGCAGATCGTGCGCCGTCCGCTTGATCGCCTGCTGGTCGTCGGAGAAGTCGAAGTTCATCGCAGCCTCGGCAGGTTCAACACGCGCTCGGCGATGATGTTCTTGAGGATCTCGGTCGTGCCGCCCTCGATCGAGTTCGCGCGGGCGCGCAGGAAGCGGTAGGTCCAGTCGGAGTCGCGCAGCACGCCCTCCTCACCCTGGATCGCGACCGCCAGCTCGGTCAGCCCCTGGTTGACCGCCGACCACTGCAGCTTCGGCAGCCAGCCCTCGGGACCGGGGATGCCGGTCTTCATGATCTGGGTGAGGCCGCGCCAGGCGTTCAGGCGCAGCGCCTCGGTCTCGATCAGCAGCGCCGCGATCTTCTGGCGGATGACGGGGTCGTCGGCGACGCCGTTCTCCTTGGCGAGTTCGATCAGCTGGCCGAGGGCGATCTTCACCGACGCGGCCGAGCCGGCGCCGAGCCCGGCGCGCTCGTGCATCAGCGTGGTGATCGCGACCGCCCAGCCGTTGCCGACGCCGCCGACTACGTTCGCGTCGGGGATCCGCGCCTCCTCGATGAAGAGCTCGTTGAACTCCTCCTCGCCGGTGATCTGGCGCAGCGGCCGCACCTGGACGGCCTCCTGCTCCATGTCCATCAGGAAGTAGGTCATGCCCTGGTGCTTCGGGGCGTCCTGATCGGTGCGGGCGACGAGCATGCACCACTTGGCGTGGTGGGCGAACGTCGTCCAGACCTTCTGCCCGGTGACGACCCACTCGTCGCCGTCCTTGACCGCGCGCGTCTTCAGCGACGCTAGGTCGGAGCCCGACTCCGGCTCCGAAAAGCCCTGGCACCAGATCTCCTCGCCCGACAGGATCGGCTCGAGGTAGCGCTGCTTCTGCTCCTGGGTGCCGTGTGCGATGACGACCGGGCCACCCATCACCAGGCCGAGCAGGTTGGCGGCCATCGGCGCCTTGGCGCGCGCCATCTCCTCGCCGAAGATCGCCTGCTCGATCAGCGTCGCGCCGCGGCCGCCGAACTCCTCCGGCCACGACAGCCCCGCGTAGCCCTGCTCGTGCAGCCTGCGCTGCCAGGCGAGCCGGAAATCCCACGCCGCCTCGTCGCCCGAGGGCTCCTCGCCGGGCTTGTTCTCGGCGAGCCAGCCACGCAGCTCGTCGGCGAAGGCCTGCTCGCTCGGCGACAGGGTCAGATCCACGGACGCGACCCTAACGCAAGTCGGCCACCTGGCCAGGGAACTTTCTCAGCGCGGCTGGGAACGCGGACCGAGGCCGCGGAGCAGGCGGCGCGCGATCCCTTCCAGCGTCTGCTTGCCGTAGTCGTGAGTCGGGAAGCCGGTCATCAGGATTGCCATGGCCACCCGCCGATTCCCGCGCCGCAGCAGCGCGATCTGGTGGTCGACCTCGCCGTAGTCGCCCCAGCCCCCTTTGAAGTGGAGCGTCCAACCGGGGTGCGGAGCCTGCGCGACTCCCCAGCGCTGCGGTCCGATCACCGTCCGCAACAACCGCATCGCGGTCGCGCGGTGACGGCGGGCGACGTAGCGGTCGATTCGCAGGAACAGCTTGCTCTGCCCCGCGGCCGTGATCTGGGTGTCGCCCCAGCTGGGCGCACTCGCGAACCGCCCCATCCCGACACGGTCGGCCAGGTGCTCCAGCGCCCCGTTGCCGACGAAGTCGCGCACCCGCGACGCGGCGACGTTGTCCGACCGGCGGATCATCGGGTCGAGCAGCGCGAGGTCGCCGCCGTCCAGCTCGCGCCCACGCACGCTCGGGTGGTTGAGGTAGGCCACCAGCAGCATCGCCTTGACCACGCTGGCCGAGCGGTAGACCCGGTAGGCGTCGGAGCGGTAGAGGCGGTGGCGGGTCCGCAGCGCGAACGAGATCGTGCCCGTGCGGCTGGCCGCATACTCGCGCGCCGCCTCGAGCCCCGGGCGCCAGCGCTCCGGCGATGCCTGAGCCGGCGCGGTGAGGCCGGCTGCCACCGTGAGCACGATCGCTGTCACCAGTCCTGCCGTCACGCACCTCATGCTCGGACGGTACCCCGGGCAACGGCCGGCTCCGACAGTGGGCAGATTTCGGCCGCAATACGGCCGAAATCTGCCCAGTAAGCCGTAGCGGCTGCGAACATCGACGTATGGCCATGCCGGAGCAGCAGCGGATTCCGCCCGCGGGAATCGAGGGCAGCGAGCTGAAGGGCCCGTTCCCGGTGGGCGAGTACGCCGACGCGCTGCGCGGCCAGCTGCGCAACTTCGCCCGCGTGCAGGTCTTCGGCGAGGTCTCGAACCTCGGGATCCGCGCCAAGGCCGTCTACTTCGAGCTGCGCGACGACCGTGGCGCGCTGCCCTGCTCGATGTGGCGCGACGACTACGACAAGGCAGGCGCCGAGCTGGAGAACGGCGCCCAGGTCGTGCTCGCCGGAGGCTGCGACTACTACCCGGGCAGCGCCACCTCGTCGCCGTCGTTCTCGTTCCGCGCGACTGGCGTGAAGCTTGCCGGCGAGGGCGAGCTGCTCGCCCAGATCGAGCGGCTGCGCCGCCGCCTCCATGGGGAGGGTCTGTTCGAGCCGCAGAAGCTGCTCCCCCGCCCCGCGCTCCCGCGCTCGATCGGCGTCGTCACCGGCGAGGGCGGCAAGGCCCGCGACGACGTGCTCGCCGGCCTCCACCGCCGTGGCTGGGCCGGCCGGCTGGTCTGGGGCTTCGCTCCGGTCCAGGACCGCCATGCCGCGCCGAAGGTCTCGCGGGCGATCCAGGATCTGGCGGCCGTGGCCCACGTCGACGTGATCGTCGTCGCCCGCGGCGGCGGCTCGGTGATGGACTTGATGGCCTTCTCCGACGAGACGCTCTGCCGCACCGTCGCCCTGCTTCCCGTGCCGGTGATCTCCTCCGTCGGCCACCACACCGACCGCACGCTGATCGACGACGTCGCCGCGGTCTCCTGCTCGACCCCGACCCACGCCGCCGAGACCGCGGTCCGGATCGACGTCAACCAGGCACGCGCGTTGGCGCTCAACTCAGCCCGCCGCCTCGACGCCTGCAGCCGCCGCGCGCTCGTCAGCCGCGCCCGCCACCTCGCCGCCCTCTCCCGCGCCCCGAACCAGCACATCGCCCGCCAGCGGATCTGGCTGCACCAGAAGACGCGCGAGCTGCGCGCCGCGAGCAACCGCCAGCTCGCCGCTCGCACCGAGCGCACCGACCGCCATCGCCTCGTGATCGACCGCAAGGCCGAGGCCGCCAAGCACGAGCCCGAGCAGATGCTGAAGCGCGGCTATGCCCTAGTCGAGGATTCCGCGGGTGAGCTGGTGACCAGCGCCGAGGCCGCCCGCAAGCTCCGCGAGCTCACCATCCGCTTCCACGACGCCCGCGTCCGAGCCACCCTCGACGAGCAATAGGCCGGGCTAGCCTGCCGCGGCTCGGGCCGCATCGAGCTCTCGCTGGACGGTCTCTGTCTGATTCGGGATCGCCAGGCGCCGCTCGAGAATCGGGACGGCCTCGCCGGCGCGCCCAGCGAGCCGCAGCGAGCGGCCGAGGTTGTAGAGGGCGTAGGCATAGGTGAGGTCCTGGGAGTCCTCCGGATAGGCGGCGACCGCCTGCTCGAACAGTGGGATCGCCTGCTGGTATTCCCCCGCCTGCATCAGGCTATAGCCACGATCGTTGAGGCCGGCGGGATCGTCTGTAACCGGCTCGGCGGGGGGTTGGGGCTGGGGCTCGGCCGGCGGCTCCGACTGCGCCGGCGGCGCCTCCTCCGTTGCCGCCTGGGCGCTCCCACCCACATCTCCATCCGGCTTGGACTGGCTGCTCGCCGCCGGAGCGCGATCCCTCGCCTGCGGCGAGGAGCTCGCGTCGCCGCCATCGCGGTCTCCATCTGGGAGCGCGGCGAGGCCCGCGACGACGATCGCGATCGCCGCCAGCGCCGCGACCGCCAGGGGCCAACGGCGAGGCCCACGGGAGCGCCGGTCGCCGCGAGCCGGGTGCGGCATCTCCGCCCCCGCAACCCGTTGGGCGGGCTCAGATCGAGCCGGTCGCGGGCGGTGCAAGGTCGAGCCACCGGGCGCCAGCGCCGCGGTCGCCTCAGTGGCGCCTGAGTCGGGCACGACCGCCAGCGAACGCTGGAGATCAGCCGCCAAAGCACCGGCCGAGGGCGGGCGACGGTCCGGCTCCCGGGCCATTCCGCGCGCGAGAGTCGCGGCGCAGGCACGTGGGGCCTCAGGCCAGGCCTCGCGCAGGTCGGGCGGCGCCCCACTGACCACCTCGTGCGCGACCTCGACCGGAGTCTTGCCGGCCCTCGCCTTCTGTCGGGACAGCGCCTCGTAGGCGACGGCGGCAAGCGCGTAGACGTCCGCCGGGGGCCCGGCCCGCTCACCCGCGAGCTGCTCGGGCGCCATGTAGGAGGCCGTGCCTAGAACGATGTCGCTGCGCGTGATCGACGTCCGCTCCGCTGCGGTCGCTATGCCGAGGTCCGCGAGCTTGGCGACCCCGTCCCGGCGGACGAGGATGTTCGCCGGCTTCACGTCGCGGTGGACGACCCCGTGGGCGTGCGCATGGTCGAGCCCCGCCGCGATGTCGCAAACGATCTCCGCGGCCCGTTCCGGTGCCAGCCCGCCGCGCCGAATCGCACCCTGGAGCGTTTCGCCGTCGACGTACTCCATGACGATCAGAACGGACTCCTCGTCGGTGGCGATGTCGTAGATCGACACCAGGTTCGGATGGTTGAGCGAGGCGCCGAGCTTGGCCTCGCGCTCGAAGCGCAGAGCCGCGTCCTCCGGCCCAGTCGAGTGCAGCTGCTTCACGGCCACTTGCCGTCCCAGCACCTCGTCCTCGGCCACGTACACGCGCGCCATCCCGCCGACGCCGATCGTGCTCAGGCGCCGATAGCGGCCGGCGAGCAGCCTCGGTTGAGACCCTTGGGCCATACCTCGGCGTTGCCCCGGGACGGGCGCTCTAACACCATCGACCGCATCTATCGCCAGAATCGAGTTCGATGACCGACGAGCCCAGTGCCCAGCCGCCCCCCGCCCAGTCCTACGAGGCAGCCGCCGAGCGTCTCGAGGAGATCATCAAGCGCCTCGACTCCGGCAGCGCCGGACTCCGCGAGACCCTCGACCTCGTCGAGGAGGGCCGCACCCTCGTCGACTACTGCGCCACCGAGCTCGAGGCCGTCGGCAAGGGCCTCGACGAGCTCCGCCTGGACGATCTCATCGCCCGCCTCGAGTCCAGCGGCTCGCCGCAAGACCCCAGACCCGAGTGACCGTCCCTCCCGAGCACCGCGAGTTCGCCCGCCAGGCCGAGCTCTCCCTAGCCGTCGACCCCCGCCCTACCTTCGAGAACCTCGCCAAGGCCACCGGCGTCCCCGTCGACACCCTCATCCACCATGCCCTCGTCCGCTGGACCTCGGCCGGCGGCGCAAGCGCCACCGGCCCCCTGTCAGGACTCTTGAAAGCGGCTTAGATCCGCTCGATCAGCGTGCCGGTGCCGAGGCCGCCGCCGCAGCACATGGTCACGAGGCCGACGTTCTTGTCGGTGCGCTCCAGCTCGTGGAGGAGCGTGGTAATCAGACGGGCTCCGGTGGAGCCGAGCGCGTGGCCGAGGGCCATGGCGCCGCCGTTGACGTTGACGCGGTCCATGTCGGGGTTCAACTCGCGCTGCCACGCCGCGACGACCGGGGCGAACGCCTCGTTGACCTCGAACAGGTCGATGTCGTCGATCTGCATCCCGTTGCGCTCCAGCAGCTGCTGGGTCGCGGGGATCGGGCCGGTGAGCATGATCACCGGGTCGACGCCGACGGTGATCTGGTCGACGATGCGGGCACGCGGCTTCAGGCCGAGCGACTCCGCCTTGCCACGCTCCATCAGCAGGACCGCGGCGGCGCCGTCGGAGATCTGCGACGAGTTCGCGGCGGTGATCTTGCCGTCCTCCTTGAAGGCCGGCTTCAAGCCCGCGAGCGTCTCGATGTCGGTGCCGGGGCGGATGCCCTGGTCGGTGACGTAGGTGTCGCCGTTGACCGAGAACGGGACGATCTCGCGCTCGAAGCGGCCCTCCTCGGTCGCCTGGTGGGCGAGCCTGTGGGAGCGGACGGCGAGCTCGTCGAGCTCCGAGCGGGGGATCTCCCACTGGTCGGCGATCATCTCGGCCGAGAAGCCCTGCGGGATCAGGTTGTACTTCTCCATCAACTCGGGGGAGAACGGCGAGCCATACTCGCCGATGACCTTCATGCCGTCGCCGAAGCCGATCTTGCCCATGTGCTCGACGCCGGAGCCGATCGCGCAGTCGAGCACGCCAGCCCCGATCTGGGCGGCGGCGAAGTTGACGGCCTGCTGAGCGGAGCCGCACTGGCGGTCGATCGTAGTGGCGGGGGTCTCCATCGGCAGGCCGGCCTCGAGCCAGGCGTTGCGGCCGATGTTGTAGGCCTGGACGCCGAATTGCTGGACGCAGCCGGCGACGACGTCCTCGACCTCGGAGCCGTCGACGCCGACGCGCTCCAGGACCTCGCTGTAGGTCTTCGCCAGCAGGTTGCTGGGATGGACGTCCTTGTAGTAGCCCTTCTCCTTGTGGCCGCGCCCGATCGGGGTGCGGACCGCCTCGACGATGACGACCTCACGGCTTCCGTTTCGCATCTCGCTGAGTCCCTTCGGCAGGTTGGGTGGGCGCCGCGCCCTCTCTGCGCGCGCCATATGACAAGGGTACTCGATTGACTGACTAGTCAACCAAGGGTGCCGAGGACAGTTTTGACTAGCCTGACGCGTCCTATGGCCGGCGACGCGAGCAGCGAGCGGCTGGGCATCGTCGGCAGCGGCGCGATCGCCTGCGGGCTCGCAAAGGCAGCAGGCGCCCGCGTCCCGGCGGTGCCGACGCTGCTCTGGGCGCGCAGCGACGAGTCCGCCGCCCGCGCCGCCGAGCGTCTCGGCTCCCACGACCCCGTGACCACCGACCTAGGCGACCTCGCAAGCTCCACGGTCGTCGTCGAAGCGGTCGCCGAGGACCCCGCGATCAAGGCCGATCTGCTCGCGCGGATCGGCGCTCTGCTCCCGTCCGACGCGCTGATCGCGTCCACGACGTCCTCACTCTCGGTCGCCGAGCTCGCGACCGCCAGCGGCCGGCCGGATCGCTTCGGCGCCCTCCACGTCTTCAACCCAGTCGAGAAGATGAAGTTGGTCGAGCTGGCGTTCGCGGCCGACGCCACCGCCGAGACCCGCGTCCGCCTGCGCGACCTCTGCGACGCGCTCGGCAAGATCGCCGTCGAGGTCGCCGACGAACCCGGCTTCGTCGTCAACCGGCTGCTCTTCCCCTACCTCTTCGACGCCGTCCGGCTGATGGAGCGCCAGGGCCTCGATCCGGAGGCGGTCGACGCTTGCATGAAGCTCGGCGCCGGGCACCCGATGGGCCCGCTCGCGCTGCTCGACTTCGTCGGGCTCGACGTCGCGGTCGCGATCGGCGAGTCGATCGACGCCGACGTGCCCGACCGTGTCCGTCAGCTCGCCGCGGACGGCAAGCTGGGCCGCAAGTCCGGCGCCGGGTTCTACGAGTACTAGCTAGGCGCCCTCGGTCGACTCGCGCGGCTCGGCCTCGACCGGCGGCTGCTCGCTGCTGTGGTCGCGGATCCGGACCGCGTCGATGCGGTTCTCGCGCACCGACTCGACGCGCAGCGAATAGCCGTTGGCGCGCACCATGTCGCCGCGCTTCGGCAGCCGTCCAAGCTCGCCGAAGACGTAGCCCCCGACGGAGTTGTAGGCGTCGCTGTCGACCGGCAGCTCGAGGCCGTAGTCGGCGAGGTCGGTGATCGGCACGTGGCCGCGGACCCACCAGTCGCCATTGGCGAGCTGGCGGATGCCGGCGACGGCGGGGTCGGTCTCGTCGGCGATCTCCCCCACCACCTCCTCGACGATGTCCTCGATCGAGACGATCCCCGAGGTGCGCCCGTACTCGTCGATCACGACCGCGAGCGAGGCGCGCTCGCGCTGGAGGTCGGCGAGCAGGTCGTCAAGCGACTTCGTCTCCGGGACGATCAGCGCGTCCTTGACGCTGCCCTCGATAGAGGCGTCCGGCCCCTCGTCGAGAACGCGGCGCGCAAGCGAGTTGTTGTGCACGATCCCGCGAATGCGGTCGGTGTTGCCGTCCTCGGTGACGACCAGCCGGGTATGGCCCGAGTCGACGCAGCGGCGCAGCGCCTGCTCCGCGGTCGCTGAGACGTCGACCGTCACGACGGCCGGGATCGGCGTCATCACCTGGCGCGCCTCCTGCTCGTGGAGGTGGAAGACGCCTGACAGCATGCCGGCCTCGCCAGGGTCGATCTTGCCGCCGGTCGCGCTGCGGACGATCAGCAGCTTCAGGTCCTCGGCGTTGGAGAGGTCGTCCTCGAAGTCGGCCTTGGCATCGACGCCGACCCAGCGCAGCATCCCGTTCGACGCGTTGTTGAGCGCCCAGATCAGAGGCTTGAAGACCGTGCGGAAGGCTGACAGCAGCCGCGACGCCCGCCGTGCGATCAGCTCCGGATGGGTGATCGCGTAGATCTTCGGCACCTGCTCGCCGACCGTGATGTGAGCGGCGGTGACGATCAGGTAGGAGATCGTGAAGGCGATCACGACCGCGACGCCGTGGCTCATCACGTTGCCGAGTGGCTCCTCGAGCAGACTCGCGATCGCCGGCTCGCCGAGAAAGCCGATGCCGATCGACGCCATCGTGATGCCGAGCTGACAGGCCGACAGGTACTCGTCGATCCGGTCGACCTGGACGCGCGCGAGCGCGGCGCCGCGCAGCCCCTCCTCGACCATCTGGTCGATCTTCTGGTCGCGAGCGCGCACCAGCGCGAACTCCGCGGCGACGAAGAAGCCGTTGGCCGCCACGAGCACGGCCACACCGACCAGGAGCAGAAGCTCGGTCACGCGAGGCCCTCGCGGGCTGGTAGGCCCGTCAGGGCGGTCCTACTTCGAGGGGGATCGTCGTTCATCCGGTGAAGGCAGCAACGTAGCAGCCGGCTGGGCACTAGGCGAGCGCGTCGATCTTGGCCGCGAGCTCGAAGTCGGACGCCGTCAGGCCGCCGTCGGAGTGCGTGGTGATCATCACCGTCACCGTCTCCCACGAGATCGAGACGTCGGGATGGTGGTTCATCTCGTTCGCGACGGGCTCGATCTCGGTGAGCAGCGCCACCGCGCCGGAGAAGTCACCGCGCTTGAACTGCTTGACGATCGCGTGGCCCTCGAGGTCCCATCCGTCGAGCTCGGCCAGTCGCTGCTCTACCTCATCGCGCTCCAGAAGTGCCATCGTTGCTCCTCCATGCGGATCGCCTCGTTGGTTCCATCTTCGACCGAGCTGCTGTTCGCGCTCGGCCTGGGCGACAGCGTCGTCGCGGTCACCCACGAGTGCGATTATCCCCAGCAGGCGGCCGATCGCCCACATCTGACGCGCAGCGTGATCCCGGAGGGCCTTTCCGCGGCGGCGATCGACACCGCGGTCCGCGAGCGGACGAAGGCCGGCCGCGCCCTCTACGAGCTGGACGAGGCGCGCCTCGCGGAGCTGGAGGTCGACCTGATCGTCACCCAGGCCGTCTGCGAGGTCTGCGCGGTCTCGTTCGACGACGTGGTCGCCGCGGCAGGACGACTGCCGACACGGCCGCGGGTCGTATCGCTCGACCCGTCGATGCTCGCCGACGTGCTGGCCGACATCCCACGGCTGGCCGAGGCGGCTGGGGCGTCCGAGGCCGGTGCCGCGCTGCTTGCGGAGTCCGAGCAGCGGATCGACACGGTGCGGGCCGCCGTCGCCGGCGCGCCCCGTCCGCGGGTCGCCGCGATCGAGTGGCTCGACCCGCTGTTCCTCGGCGGCCACTGGGTTCCGACGATGATCGAGCTGGCCGGCGGCAGCGACGTGCTCGGTGTCGCGGGCGCCAAATCGCGCACCGCCGAATGGGCCGAGATCGAGCAGGCGCGGCCGGAGGTCGTCGTCTCGATGCCGTGCGGCTACGGGACCGAGCGCGCCGCCGAGGAGACGCTCATCGAGCGCGAGCGGCTCGCAGCACTCGGCGCGCGGGTCGTCGCCGTTGACGCGTCGTCGTACTTCTCACGGCCCGGCCCGCGGCTCGTCGAGGGCGTCGAGCTGCTCGCGCACGTCCTCCACCCCGCCCTCGTCGCTGCGCCCCCTCCCGGGCGCTGGACCGACGTGCTCTAGACGAACCCGGACGCGGCGCCCTCGGAGATCAGAATCGCGCCGGCGATCGCGATCACGCCGAGCGCCGCCGCCACCAGCGTCAGCAGGCTGTCCGACGGCCGCAGCCGGCTTGCCACCTCGGTGAAGAGCAGGGCGACGATCAACCCGCCGACCAGGCCGCCGATATGGCCGCCGATCGAGATGCCGGGGATCGTGAAGGTGATCAGCAGGTTGAGCCCTATCCAGAGCCCGATCCCGCTCTCCATCGGGTTGATCCCGCGGTCGCGCATCACGACCACGGTTGCGCCCATCAGCCCGAAGATCGCGCCGGACGCCCCGACGGTCAGCGAGTCCGGGCTGAGCAGCAGAGCGCCGAACGAGCCCGCGAGCAGCGACACGAAGTAGACGATCCCGAACTTCAGCCGCCCGATCGCCGGCTCCAGCATCCCGCCGAGGATGTAGAGCGCGAACATGTTGAACAGCAGGTGGATGAACCCGCTGTGCAGGAACCCCGAGGTCACCAGTCGCCAGTACTCGCCCTGGTCGATGTGGAAGCGCGACACCGCTCCGTCGGCGACCAGCGACGAGCCGCCGGTCCCCCCGCCGGCGGCGCTGGCGCCGCTGAGGAAGCCGCCAAGCGCGACCGCGACGTTGATGCCGATCAGTATGTAGGTGAGGACCGGGTCCTCGCCTACCCCGACCGACGCCGCCGTGCGCGTCTTGGTGCGGTCGCGAGCGCACTCGGGACAGCGCATGCCGACCGGCGTGACGGTCATGCAGTCGGGGCAGATCGGACGGTCGCAGTTCGAGCAGGACACGCCCGTCTCGCGGTCCGGATGGCGGTAACAGGTGGCCACGTCGGCCCGGAGACTAGTAGGGCGGCCAGGCGCCGGCGGGGGCGCGGGGGGCGTGAGCCCCCCGACCTCAATTATCGAGGCGCTTCTGGATGTCACCCGCGACCTGACGCAGGCTGCGCTCCAGCGCGCGCACGCTAACCCCGTCGCGACGGCGCGCCTGACGCGCGCGCACGAGCACCAGGCCACCGGCCGCCACTCCACCGACGACCAGCGCCGCGGCCGGGCGCCCCCAGTTTCGCGGGTCACGCATCGCGCTCAGCTCCCAGTCCGCCAGCTCGCCCGCGGCGATGTCGGTGATGTCGGACAGGCTGCGCTCGAGTCGATCGGTCATCCGTTCGGACGGCTCGATCGGCACCAGCGCCGAGCGGAGCAGCGCCTCGACGTCGCTGTACTCAGCGCTCATCGGTCACACCTCCCGCCGCGCGCTCCTCGAGACCCTTTTCGAGCTGCTTGATCGCACGGTGAATCAACACCTTGGTGGCGCCCTCGGTGCGGTCCAGCGCCCGGGCGATCTCGCGGTTGTCCATCCCGAGCGCGAAGCGCATGATCAGCGCCTCGCGACGGTCGTCCGGCAGCTCCGCGACGCCCTCCAGGACGTGCTGGAGCTCCTGCCGGCCCTCGACGAGCTCCTCGGTGCCGTGTGGCGCCGAGAGGATCGCGGCGTCCTCGAGATGGGTCTGCGGCTTGCGCGAGCGGTCGCGGTAGTAGTTGGCCGCCAGGTTGTGCGCGATGCGAATCAGCCAGGGACGTAGCGGCCGCCCGTCGGACTCGCGCTGGGCGCGCTCGAAGTGCCGGTAGGCCTGCAGGAAGGTCTGCTCGGTCAGATCCTCGGCGTCGTGGTGGTCGCCGACCCGGTAGTAGGCGTAGCTGTAGACATCCCGCAGATGGGCGCGGTAGAGCTCGGTGAAGTCCGCGTCGAGCCTGCGCTTGTCGGCCGCCTCGTCCACGTACCGTGGAGCCTACTCCGGGCATCGCGCGGTCCATCAGGCGGCGGTCCGCTCGGGGTCGGTGGACTGCTTCCCGTCTCCGCCCCTCGGCTTCTCAGGGCCGCGCTCGGGCAGCGGACCGCCCAGCCAGGCCCACTGCAGCTCGACGCACGGCCAGATCCGGGCCGTCACCTCGCGGGCTAGGTCCGGCGACGGGTCGGCGACCTGCGGGTAGCGCAGGGGCCGGCCGCAGCGGATGCTCACCTTCATCGGACGGATACGCCAGCCACGCCGGACCTTCTCCGTTCCGGTGATCGCGATCGGCACGACGGGCGCGCCGCTCTCCAGCGCGAGTCGCCCCACGCCACGGCGCGGCTCGTGGAGCGGGCCCTCGCGGTGGCGTGTGCCCTCGGGGAAGATCACCACGGCCTCGCCGCGCTCGAGCAGCGTCAGCGCCGTCTGCATCATCTCCTCGTCCGACTGGCCGCGCTTGACCGGGAAGGCGCCGAGCCGGTTGAGCATCCAGCCCTGCCAGCGCTTGTCGAACAGCTCCTTCTTTGCGACGAAGTAGACCGGGCGGAAGAGGCAGGTGCCGACGATGAAGGGGTCGAGGAAGCTGCGGTGATTCGCCGCCAGGATCACCGGGCCCTTCGGGATGTGCTTGTGGCCCGTGCGGCGAAGGCGGAAGTAGATGTGCAGCGCCGGCTGGAGAAAGAAGCGGACAGTCCAGTAGAAGGCGCGGTTGACGCCGTGCTCGCGCGTCTGGCGGTGATGCGGGGACAGATGCTCGTCCTCGCCCGGCCTCGGAGCGGCCGGCGGCGCCGAGGCGCGCGTGGGACGGGTCGCCGGCATACCTGAGCTACCCGGGCGAGCCGCCACCGTTACGCTCACGAGCGATGGGCTTGCGTCGCAGCATCAATGGCGGATTGGCCGGCGGAATCGCCGCCGCGCTCTGGGCGGCCCAGCAGCCGCTCGACAAGCGCGCCTTCGGGAGCGGCTATGACGATGTCGAGCTGCTCGGCAAGGCGGTCGTCGGCGGGAACGAGTGGCCGGCGGCAGGCCTCGCTATCCACGTCGCCAACGGCGTCGCCTTCGGCGCCACCTACGCCCAGCTACGCCGCTTTCTGCCCGGCCCGGCCGTAGCCCAGGGAACCGGCATGGCGATCGCCGAGCACTTCGCGCTCTGGCCGCTGGTCACGCTCGTCGACCGCTACCACCCGCGTCGCAAGGAGCTGACCAAACTCAGCGGCAACCGCGCGGCCTTCTGGCAGGCCTTCTACCGCCATGCCCTCTTCGGCCTCGTCATGAGCGCCCTCGAGGCGAAGCTGAATGCCGACGCGACCGAGGAGGAGCCGGCCCCAATACCGGTCTCCTCCAACGGCCACGGCAACATCAAGCTGGCTGTCGGCGCCGCGTAGGCCCAGAGCCCGCCCTCGGACTCGAACCGAGAACCTCTTCATTACAAGTGAAGTGCTCTACCAATTGAGCTAGGCGGGCAAGACGTAGTCGGCTGCCCAGCGGACGCCCTTGGCTTGGGAGTTCGCTGTCGGCTCGACTCGTAGCGAAACACCCCGTTTAGGCGCTTCTGCCACCGGTACAGCATAGATCTCGTCGGTTTCCGAGCAATGGACGAGAAAGATCTCTGCTTCGCCGTCATATGGGCGTCGCACAGCGCCCTTCGAGTTCGAGCGGACGCTCTCAGAGTTGAAATGAACTGCGCCTCGGCGCAATCTTCCGGTCTTGCACTGCGCCCTGACGAACTCCCCGTCGAGATCTAGAACCAGGTCGTAACGGTGATTGAAACCACACGGGAGAAGAACACGAATACCTCGGCCCAGCAGTTCCGACGTTATGACCGCCTCGGTTCGAAGGTCGACATCCACGGTGTGCCGGCTGGGCTCGCGTTTCGGGAGCCGATCGATGATCATATGCGCGTCCAACACACATCGACTTTATGCCATGTCCCGGACGACCGAACAACTCAGGCGGACGCTCCGCAGAGCGCCCGCCCTTGGACTTCTGAGGTCCGAAAATTACCGGGGCGCGCCGCGCGCGTTCCAGCGGCCGCCCATTCCGAAACCGCCTGAAGGAATTCCGGCGATGAGGATCAGGATGGCGGCGACGATGCCGACTATCGCGGAGCCGGTGATGGCTACGAGCAGCAGATAGGCGAGCGCCGCGACCAGCAGTGTGATGATGAGTCCGACCATTTCGGTGTCCTCCATTCGGGGTTGCCGAATCAATACCCGGGACCAATCGGCCGCAAACGGCCGCTGGCGCAAGCGCTATCGGCCGATGACGACCGGAGTGCCGACTGGGACCCGGCTCATCAGGAACGCGAGGTCGCCGTCACCGGCGCGCAGGCAGCCGGCGGAGGAGGCGGCGCCGATCGAACTGGGGTCGTCGGTACCGTGGATCGCCATCCGGTTGCCGCCGGTCCAACCCGGCGGGGTGTTCGGCTGGGTGGCGGAGAGCGCGAGGATGCAGCAGCCGTAGTACGGGCCGTAGCTGCCCCCGGAGAGCTTGTCGGTGACGGCGTAGGTGCCGGTCGGCGTCGAGGAGCCGGCACGGCCGACGGCCACGCGCAGGCGCTTGACGGTCCGTCCCGAGCGGGTCAGGACGACGGTGCGGCTGGAGACATCGGCATGGATCGCCCAGCGAGTGCGCTCCACGTGGATGGCGGCAGCGCGGCGATCGACCCAACCGAGCGTGCCGTTGGGCAGCTCCGGGGTGGTCACGCCGAGCCAGCGTCCGTGGGTGCGGACGACGCCGAGTCGCTGCCGAGAGCCGAACGGGGTGGAGTCGCCGATGCGCAGAGCCATCGGGCCCTTCGGACGGGTGCGGAGCGCGACGGTGGCGCGGGCCTCGACGCGGACCACCAGCGCCGGCGGCGCCTCGATGGCATCCGGCAGCGTGGACGCGACCTGGCTGGTGAGCGGAGCCGGTCGCTCGAGGCCGCCCGAGGCCGGATCGGCTCCCGCGAGCGCTACGGGAACCGTCGCCAGAGCGGCCGGAAGAGCTATTGCCAGGAAGCGGGTCGAGCGACGCACACCACATGCATCGGCTCGGTATCCGCGCTCCTAAAACGAGCAAGGTCCGTCCCGCGGGCTCTCCCTACAGCGGAACCTCGCGCGAGGTCAAGTGAGCGCCGACCTTGCGCTTGACGCGCTGGAGGGCGTTGTCGACCGTCTTGGTGTCGCAGCCGATCCGCTCGGCGACGGCCTCGTAGCTGTGGCCGTCGAGGTAGAGCGACAGCACGGAGCTCTCCAGCTCGGACAGCACGCTCGACAGGCATCCGACGAGGCTGTGCAGCTCCTCGCTGGAGATCACCTGATTGACCGGGTCGTGGACCGTCGGCCCTGGCAGCATCTCGTCGAGCGTCGGGTCGCCGTCACCGCTCGACGCCGCGGGCGTCTGCGAGAAGGAGACGTACTCGTTGAGCGGCGTGTGCTTGTTGCGCGTCGAGGTCTTCACCGCGGTGATGATCTGCCGCGTGATGCACAGCTCGGCGAAGTTGCGGAAGCTCGACTCGCGGTCGGTGCGGAAGTCGCGAACCGCCTTGTAGAGCCCAACGAGCCCCTCCTGGATCAGGTCGTCGGCGTCGCCGCCGATCAGGAAGTACGAGCTCGCCTTTAGGCGCACGAATCCGTAGTAGCGCCTGACGATCTTGTCGTACGCATCCGGCCGGCCCTGTTTGGCGAGGGCGATCAGATAGTTGTCCTCAAGCTCAAGCTGAACCTGGGACCTAGCCAGCGGTGATTGGGAGATAGTTCCGGCCATGCATGCTCCTTCCAGGCCGTCACCGGCCCTTGAAGCTCATGGACGCGCTACCTCCCCTGGCGTCGCGCTCACTGGCGGTAGTCAAGCCTTAAGCTCAACTCCACCCTTATCTAGGCGCCAGTATTCAGATGTTATGGAGCCTTGTCAAGGCCGGATTCGCGCAGATGCAAGATTCCGTACATCAGCGCCGCCGCCGCGGTAGAGACGTTCAGTGAATTGACCCGCCCGCGCTGTGGCAGCGCGACGAGCTGATCGCAGCTGTCGGCGACGCGGGGCCTCAGGCCACGACCCTCGGATCCGAGCACCAGCACGACCCTCCCGCTGTAGTCGAGGGTGTGGTAGGGAGCCGCCTGCGGGCCGGCTTCGGCGCCGTAGACCCATGCGCCGGCCTGCTTGGCCTCCCCGAGCCAGTTCGCGAGGTTGCCCACGCGCGCGACGGGCAGATGCTCGACCGCGCCAGCCGAGGCCTTCGCGGCTGCCGGCGTGATCTCGGCCGATCGGCGCTCGGGGATCACGACGCCCGCTGCGCCGGCGCTCTCGGCCACGCGACAGACGGCGCCCAGGTTGTGCGGGTCCTGGACCTCGTCGAGGCAGATGACGAGCGCGTCCTCATCGGCCAGCAGCCCGCCCGGATCGGCGTAGCGGTAGTCCGAGACCTCGGCACAGACGCCCTGGTGCTCGGGAGAGCCGCACAGACGCTCGACCTCGCCCCCGTCGACGGTGCGCAGCTCACTTCCGTGCAGCCACTCCTCGGCGTCCTGAGCACGCTTGGTGGCCCAGATGCCCTTGACGGCCCGCGACCCGCGCAGCGCCTCGCGGACCGGGTTGCGCCCGTAGAGGATCACGGGGTCCGCACGAGCCGTACGCCGTCGGCGGTGTCGCGCACCTGCCAGCCAAGCCCGGCGAGCTCGTCGCGGATCGCGTCGGCGCGCTCGAAGTCGCGTGCCGCGCGAGCCGCCTGTCGCTCCTCGAGCAGCCGCTCGGCCTCGGGGTCGGCGCCGCCGTCGCCGTCCCCGGCAAGCAGCCCCTCGAGCCCGAGCGTGTGCAGCATCTCCCCCAGCCGTCCGGGACCGACCCGCTCGCCGGCGTCGAGCCGGCGATTCGCCCCGGTCACCCACTCGAACAGGATCGCCCGAGCGGCCGCGGTGTTGAAGTCGTCGGCGAGCGCGTCGAAGAAGCGCTCCACGTAGCCGTCGAGGCCGTCGGGAGCGGGCGCGTCGGCATCGAGCCGCCTGCAAAGCTCGCGCACCCGCTCGACCGCGCGCCCGGCCTCGGTCAGCGCCTCGGCGGAGAAGGCGATCGGCTGGCGGTAGTGGCCGCCGGCGAAGTACATGACCAGCGCGTCGCGACCGTGCTCCTCGATTGCGCCGTGCAGCAGGCGGATGTTGCCCACCGACTTCGCCATCTTCTCGTCGCCCATCCGAACCATGCCGTTGTGCATCCAGATCCGCGCCAGCGGCTCGCCGCGTGCGGCCTCGGTCTGGGCGATCTCGTTCTCGTGGTGGGGGAAGACGAGGTCCGATCCGCCACCGTGGATCTCGAAGTCGGTGCCGAGCAGCTGCTCCGCCATCGCCGAGCACTCGATGTGCCAGCCGGGGCGGCCATCGCCCCACGGCGCCGGCCAACAGGTGTCCTCCCCCTCCTTGTGCGCCTTCCAGAGCGCGAAGTCCTCGCCGCTGCGCTTCAGGGCGGCGGCGTCGTCGCCCTCGCCCTGCTCGATCTCGTCGCGAGGACGATTCGACAGCTTGCCATAGCCCTCGAAGCTCGAGACGTCGAAGTAGACGTCACCACCAGCGGCGTAGGCATGGCCGCCGTCGATCAGCGCCTGGATCAGGTCGACGATCGGGCCGATCGTGTCGACGGCGCGCGGCTCGTGATCGGGACGGCCGAGGCCGAGCGCGTCGGTGTCGCGCTCGTAGGCGCGGGTCATCTCGGCCGCGAGCTCCTGGCTCGGAACGCCCGCGTCGCGCGCCGCGGCGTAGATCTTGTCGTTGACGTCGGTGACGTTCTCGACCAGCGTGACCTCGTAGCCCTCGTGCTCGAGGAACCGCTTGAGCAACGCGAACACGACGTAGGGCCGCGCGTTGCCGACATGGACCCGCGCGTACACCGTCGGCCCGCAGGCATAGATGCCGACCTTGTTCGGCTCGCGGGTCTCGAGCGGCCGCAGCTCACCGCTGAGTGTGTCGTGCAGACGGATCTCCCTCACAGGGCCGGAGCCTATCCGCCTGGGCTCAGGCGACAGAAGGGCGCTTGTCGGCCCAGGGACGCTCCGCCTCGATCTGGGCGGCGAGCGACAGCAGCAGGTGGTCCTGCTCGGGCCTGGCGATCAGCTGGACCGAGAGCGGCAGTCCAGCGGTCGTGAAGCCGGCGGGCACGGCGGCGGCCGGTTGCCCGGTGGCGTTCCAGATCGCGCAGTATGGATAGACCATCGTCATCTCGACCAGCGTGCGCAGCGCACTCAGACCCTCCCACTGGGCGGCGCCGGGCGGCGGTGTCGCCATTACCGGGGTCATGACGACGTCGTAGTCGGCGAAGTTCCGGTTGTAGCGGTCGGCGACGTTTGCCTCGATGCGGCGTGCGCGATCGAGCAGCGTCTCCGGGATCAGCGAGCCGAGTCGCGCGAAGCCACGTGTACGCCGCTGCAGACGCCCTGGGTAAGCCATCGAAACGGCATCGCGCTCGATGCCCTTGAGGTAGCGCGGCAGCACCTCCGACAGCCACTCGGTCAACGGCGGCTCGACGTAGTCGACCCGATGACCGAGGCCGCGCAGCAGCTCGGCCGTCTCGTCGACCCCCCGCCGGACCTCTGGCGACAGCCGGGCCATCAGGGGCGGCCGCAGCGAGACCGCGATCCTGAGCGTCCCGGGCATCTGCCTGGCGGCGTCGGCGAACGGCCGCTCGAGCGCCGGCCCGCCGGGAGCGGCGCCGGGACCGGCGACGGCGTCGAGGAAGAGCGCGTTGTCGAGCACGGTGCGGGTGACCGCGCCGGCCACCGAGAGGCCGTTCCAATGATCCTCGTCGTCGGGGGCCAGCGGCACCCGGCCACGTTGCGGCTTCAGCCCGAACAGTCCGCAGCAGGCGGCAGGAATCCGGATCGAGCCCGCTCCATCCGAGGCGTGGCCAGCCGCGGCGAGCCCGGCGGCGACCGCGGCCGCGCTGCCGCCGCTCGACCCCCCGGGTGTCCGCTCGACGTCCCACGGGTTGCGGGTCACCCCGAACGCCGGACCCTCGGTGGTGCCCGTGATCGCCAGCTCCGGCAGCGTCGTCTTGCCGAGGATCACGCAGCCGGCGGCGCGCAGGCGCCGCACCAGCTCGGCGTCCTCGGCCGCGGGAGGTCCGTGTGCGGCGGTCCCGGCCGTCGTAACCGTCCCGGCGACGTCGACGCAGTCCTTGATCGCGATGGGCACGCCGAGCAGCGGCCGCTCGTCTCCGCCCGCACGGCGCGAGTCGGCTTGGTCCGCCTCGATCAGCGCGCGCTCGTCGAGCACCACGCTGTAGGCGTTCAGCTCCGGGTCGAGCCGCCCGATCCGCTCCAGGTAGTTCTCGACCAGCTCGCGCGACGACACCTCGCCCGCGCGCACCAGCGCCGCCTGCTTCGCGAGACCGGCAAAGGCGAGATCGGCAGCGTCCATCGCGCCGACTCTACCGGCGCTCAGCGACGCCCGCGAACGATCGTTATGCCCATGCCCCTAACGATCCTTCGCTCGACCGTCGATCGGGGCGAGCGCGGCTGTGGCGAGCGCGGCGATGCCCTCGCCGCGGCCGATCGGCCCCATGCGCTCGTTGGTGGTGAACTTGACGTTCACCGCGTCCGGCGCGGTCCCGAGCGCGGCGGCGAGCGTGTCGCGCATCCGCTCGCGGTAAGCGCCGAGCTTCGGCGCCTCGCAGATCACGGTGGCATCGACGTTGCCGACCGTCCAGCCGGCGTCGCCGACCATACGCACCACCTCGCGCAGCAGCGCGATCGAGTCGGCGTCGCGCCAGCGCTCGTCGGTGTCTGGGAAGTGCAGCCCGATGTCGCCGAGTCCGGCGGCGCCGAGCAGCGCGTCGATCGT
The DNA here is from genome assembly GCA_035630455.1 of Thermoleophilaceae bacterium. Lineage (GTDB taxonomy): Bacteria > Actinomycetota > Thermoleophilia > Solirubrobacterales > Thermoleophilaceae > JAAYBF01. The sequence goes on along the minus strand of DASQKP010000041.1, from coordinate 6,095 downwards.
GGCGTGGGTCAGCGCATCCGCGTCGGAGTGGCCATCGAGACCGCGCTCGGCGCCCTCGACCTCGACCCCACCGAGAATCAGCTCGCGCCCCTCGGCGAACCGGTGCGAGTCGTAGCCGATCCCGCTGCGCGAGCTCATCCGATCGGCTCCATCCGCCGCTCGCGGCCCTCGAAGACCGCTAGCTCGGTCACGCCGGCGTTCGCCAGCCATTCGACGGTCCGCTCGTACTCGAACCCCAGCTGATCCGGCAGGTGGGCGTCGCTCGACAGCGCGACCGGACGCCCGGCGTCCAAGCACATCTCCAGGAACGGAACCGACGGGTACATCTCCCCGACAGGCTTGCGCAAGCCGGCGGTCGAAACCTCGATCGCCACGTCGGATTCGGCGATCCCCTCCATCGCCAGATCGTAGAAGCGGCGCAGATCGCCGTCCGGGGCCGGCGCCCCCTTGCCCCAGACCTTGACTAGATCGGGGTGAGCGAGGATGTCGAACATGCCCGTGCGGGCCGCCTCGCCGAGCGTCTCGAAGTAGCGCGCCCAGACCTTCTCGGGATCGGCGGACCGCCAGATGTCCCATGGGCCGCGCATGTCGACGGCGGCGTCCTGGAGGAAGTGGACCGACCCGACGACGTAGTCCCAGTCACGCGCTTCGAGCAGGTTCGCCATCCGGTCCTCGCGGCCGACGACGAAGTCGGCCTCGATGCCGACCCGCAGGCCCTCGCCGCGGACGAACTCGCGGTAGGCGTCGATGTCGTCGACTGCGTTCTCGGCCCAGAACGGGTGGTCCCAGACGTCGAGCGCCTGCGCGAAGCGGTACACGTGCTCGGAGACGCCGAGCTCGCCGATCCCCCGCTCGGCGGCGGTCGTCCGGTAGCGGTCGGCGTTGGCGGCGGTGAAGTACTCCGCGGCCGTGGTGCCCGCTTCGTCGGGGCGCAGATGGACGTGGTAGTCGGTCAGCAAGGCCCGGCAGACTACGCGTCGGCGCGGGCGGTCCGCCGGCTCAACGAGAGCTCGGCCAGCCGCAGGTCGAGCGGCGTCGTGACCTTGAGGTTCTCGCGGGGCGCCTCGACGATCGCGACCGTGCCGCCCGCGGCCTCGACCAGTCCGGCGTCGTCGGTCGCCGCCGCGAGCGTCGCGCTGTCGGCGGCGAGCACGTCGCGCAGCGGCTGGGCCCAGAAGACCTGTGGCGTCTGGATCGCCCACAGCGCACCGCGTTCGAGCGTCCGCAGCACCCGGCCGGATCCGTCGGCCTCCTTGATCGTGTCGGTCACCGGCGCCGCGGCGACCGATCCCGTCACGCCCGGGGCGTGGATCGCGGCGACGCAACGCTCGACGAGCTCGGCGGTCAGCAGCGGCCGCGCCGCGTCGTGGACGACGGCGATCTCGGCGTCCGGGGCGGCGGCCAGCGCGTTGCGGACCGACTCCGAGCGGGAGGAGCCGCCGAGCACCCGTTCGTGGCCCTCGGCGCCCTGCACATACCCCTCCGGCACGGCAACGACGACCCGGTCGCAGACCGCGCCCAGGACATCGATGCTCCAGTCGACCAGCGGCCGGCCGGCGCAGTCGACGAACGCCTTCGGGCCATCGGCCCCGAGACGCTCGCCGCTACCGCCGGCGGCAACGATGGCTACGCGGATGCGGCGGCCCCCATGCGGTCCGAATGCGCGTCCTCGATCAGCGAGTCGAGGTGCTCCTCGGCCTCGTCCTCCTCCATCTCGAGCGCGTACATCAGCTCGGAGGCGAGGATCTTCTTGGCGCGGGTGTACATCTGCTTCTCGCCGGTCGAGAGGCCCTTCTCGGACTCGCGGATGGCGAGGTTGCGGACGACCTCGGCCAGCTCGTAGACGTCGCCGGTCTTGATCTTCTCGCGGTTGTGCTTGAAGCGGCGGTTCCAGTTCTTCGGCATCTCGCTGACGTCGTCGCGCAGCACCGAAAGGACCTTGGTCACGGCCTCCTCGCCGATCACGCGGCGCAGTCCGGCCTTGCCCGCGTTCTCACACGGGACCATCACCGTCATGTCGTTGTGGAGGATCTTGATCGTCAGGTACTCGCGCTCCTCGCCGAGAACGGTCTTCTGCTCCTTCTTGAGGACCTTGCCTGCCCCGTGATGGGGGTACACCACGTTGTCCCCGATCTCGTACTCGATATGGGGCATCTCGCGGGTGATCTCGAGGTCCACGATCTCTTGCTCAATCGTCTCGGAAATGACGGGCCTCCTAATCGAAAACGAGCCCGGCGCAATGCCGCCAGGGCTCCTGTGGTCACGTTTGTAAGTAGCGGTCCACGAGGTTGATCTCCTGAAGGCGACGCAGACCCTCGCGGATGTCCTTCGCCCTCACGTCGCCCACCCCCTCAACCGACTCGAGGTCGCCGTCGCCGGCGGCCAGGATCTCGTCCAGGCCGCCGAACTCGCGCACGATCCCCTGGACGACCAGCTTCGGCAGCCGCGGAATCCGCCCCAGCACGCGGTGGCCGCGCGGAGAGACGGGATGGTCGAGCGTGTTCAGCTTGCGGTCGTAGCCGAGCAGCTCGGCCAGCATCCCGAAGTCGAGCAGGTCCTGGTGCAGCATCCGGGCGAGCTGGTCGAGCACCCCGGCGAAGTTGTCGTCGGTCGGCTCGGCGATGTAGTCGTGGACGAGCGCCGACTTCTCCGATGCGACGCCGACCATCGTCTCCTCGAGCTGCATCTCGATCAGCCGTCCCTCGGCGCCCAGCTCGACGATGTAGCGCTCGATCTCGACCGCCATCCGCGTCACCAGCTCGGCGCGCTGGAGGACGGTCAGTACGTCGTGCAACGTCACACCGCCCTCGAACTCGAGCGCGGTCAACCGCGTCGACACCTGGTCGAGCCGGCTGCGGTACTTGTCCAGCGTCGCCAGCGCCTGGTTGGCCTTGGCGAGCACGACGGGGATGTCCTCGAGGATGTACTTCGCGCCGTCGAGGTAGAGCGAGACGACGCTGCGCGCCTGCGAGATCGCGATCACCAGCGCGTCGGTCTGCTTCGAGACGCGCTCGGCGGTGCGGTGGCGGGTGCCGGTCTCCAGCGACAGAATCGTCGGATCCGGCATCAGCTGGACGTTGGCCCAGTGGATCTTGGTGCCAGACGACGAGAGGATGATCGCTCCGTCCATCTTCGCGAGCTGGAACAGCAGCGCCGGGGTGTAGTCGACCTCGAGCTTGAGGCCACCCGAGTAGAGAAAGGCCAGCTCGTCGCTGTCGCCGATGCAGATGAGAGCGCCGGTACGCGCCTGGACGATGCTGTCGATGCCCTCGCGCACCGCGGTCCCGGGCGCGATCATCTCCAATGCCCGTACGAGCCGAGGTTCCTGCCTAGCCTCTAGCTCTGAAACGTCATCTCCGGCGTACGGCATTGGACCAATTCTACGCGATAGCGGGAAAAATGGCTTTGCAGTGCCATTTATGGCCGGATTCCGGTCAGGCAGCGCGCTGTTGACCGACTGATCGGTCGATGCTGGCCCGCAGGGCCGCCCCGAGGTCCGGCAGCGCGGGTCCCGGATGCAGGACGTTCCCGAGCCCGAACTTGGCCGCTTCGGCCAGCCGGCGGTCGGGATGTGCGACATGCCGGAGCTCACCTGTGAGCCCGATCTCGCCGAAGGTGGCGAGCGGACGGTCGCTGGAGCCGAGCGGGACGCCCCGTGCCGCCGAGGCGATCGCCAGCGCGATCGCGAGGTCGGCGCCGGGCTCGTCGATCCGGACGCCGCCGGCGACCGACACGAAGACGTCGGCGCTGCCGACGGCGAGAACCCCCTCGTGCGCATCCGGCAGAGCCGGCTGCTTCGCCATTCCGCCGTGCCGCGTCAGGACGGCCAGCACGAGCGCGAGCCGGTTGCGGTCGATGCCGTTGGCCATCCGGCGCGGCGGCACCAGCTCTGTCGGGGCGACGAGCGCCTGGACCTCGACCAGCAGCGGCCGTGAGCCCTCCATCGAGCAGAGGATCGCCGAGCCCGGGGCGCGCGGCGTAGCCTCGGCCACGAAGCGGGCCGAGGCGTCCTCGACCTCCACCAGCCCCTCGTCGCGCATCTCGAAGACTCCCGCCTCGTTGGTCGAGCCGAAGCGGTTCTTCAGCGCGCGCAGCGTGCGGTAGGTCCGCTCGCGCTCGCCCTCGAACGAGAGGACGCAGTCGACGAGGTGCTCGAGCACCCGCGGACCGGCGAGCGCTCCCTCCTTGGTCACGTGACCGACGAGCACGATGGCGATCCCGCAGGTCTTGGCGACACGCATCAGGCGGCCGGCGACCTCACGGACCTGCCCGACCGAGCCGGGCGCGCCGGTCAACCCGGCGGCGTGCAGCACCTGGACCGAGTCGACGACGCAGACGTCGGGCCGCTCGGCCTCGATCGTCGCGACGACGGCGTCGAGGTCGGTCTCGGCGACGATCGGCACCGCCAGCACCGAGGGCCCGAGCCGCTCGGCGCGCAGCCGCACCTGGGCCGCCGACTCCTCGCCGGAGACGTAGAGAGCGCTCCCGCCCCCCGCGACGACGTTGCCGAGCGCCGAGGTGACGATCGTCGACTTGCCGATCCCGGGCGACCCGCCGAGCAGGACGAGCGAGCCCGGCACCAAGCCCCCGCCGAGCACGCGGTCGAGCTCGCCGATGCCGGTCCGCAGGCGAGCCACCCGCGGCGCCTCGACCTGGCTGAGCGGAACGGGCGTCAGCGCCCGGCCGCGGCCGCCTCCGCCACCCGCGCGTGCCGAGGCGGCCTGTGGGACCGGCTTGGCCTCCTCGACCAGGGTTCCCCACTCCTCACAGCCCGGGCAGCGGCCGTGCCACTTGGCCGACTCGTGTCCGCACGCCGAGCAGACGTGATGTGTCGTGGCGCGCGGCATCCACCCAACCTAGGGTCGGGTCAGGACAGCTTCGCCCCCCTCAGCTAGTCGTCTGAGTCGTCGCGGTGCTCGGGGGGAGCATCTGGCACGTCCGGGAGGACCTCAGGCTCGGAGAGCAGCTGCTCGCCGCCGTCCGGCGAGTCGCCCTCGAGCTCCGGGGCGTCGTCACCGTCGCCGCCCTTGGCGCCGACCCCGACCGCCTCGCGCTTGCGCGCCGGCTTGGCGATCGTGATCTTGACCTCGCCGTCCTTGCCGTCCTCGCCGTCGGACTTCGTGACCTCGACGGTCGAGCCCGGATCGAGGTTCTGCGCGAGCACCTCGTCGGCGAGCGGATCCTCGATGTAGCGCTGGATCGCGCGGCGCAGCGGACGGGCGCCCATCGACGGGTCCCAGCCCTTCTCGACCAGCAGGTCGGCCGCGTCGTCGGAGAGGTTGAGCGACAGCTCGCGCTCCGCGAGCGACTCGCGGATCCGCTTCAGCAGCAGCTCGACGATCTCGCGGATCTCGTCCTTGGCCAGCTTGTGGAAGACGATCACCTCGTCGATGCGGTTGAGGAACTCGGGCCGGAAGACCTTCTTGAGCTCGCTCATGATCCGCGTCTTCATCTGGTCGTAGGTGACGCCGGTGTCCTCGTCGCCGATCGTGAAGCCGATCTCCGTGTTCTTGGCGATCTGCGCCGCGCCGACGTTCGAGGTCATGATCACGATCGCGTTGCGGAAGTCGACGGTGCGGCCCTGGCTGTCGGTCAGCCGGCCGTCCTCGAGGATCTGCAACAGGATGTTGAACACGTCCGGGTGCGCCTTCTCGATCTCGTCGAGCAGCAGCACGCTGTACGGCTTGCGCCGCACGGCCTCCGTCAGCTGTCCGCCCTCGTCGTAGCCGATGTAGCCGGGAGGCGAGCCGACGAGCCGCGACACGGAGTGCTTCTCCATGTACTCGGACATGTCGATCCGGACCATCGCGTCCTCGTCGCCGAACAGGAACTCGGCGAGCGTCCGCCCGAGCTCGGTCTTGCCGACGCCGGAGGGGCCGAGGAAGATGAACGAGCCGGTTGGCCGCTTCGGGTCCTTGAGCCCGGCGCGCGAGCGACGGATCGCCTTCGAGACAGCCTCGATCGCCGCGTTCTGGCCGATCACGCGCTTGTGGAGCTCGTCCTCCATCCGCATCAGCTTCTGGGTCTCGGCCTCGGTCAGCTTGAAGACCGGGATGCCGGTCCACATCGAGACGATGTCGGCGATCTCCTCCTCG
>DASQKP010000040.1:0-3094 GCA_035630455.1 Thermoleophilaceae bacterium | reverse complement strand
GGTTGCGACCCGATCGCGACGCCGAATAGCCGGCGAAGTGCTTGAGCGTCGCGACGATCCCCGTCGCCTCGAGGCCGCGGACGTACGCGGCGCCGAGCTCCCCGACGAGGTACGGGTCCTCGCCGAACGTCTCCTCGACGCGGCCCCAGCGGTAGTCGCGCACGACGTCGAGCACGGGCGAGAGGCCCTGGTGCACCCCGACCGCGCGCATGCCCTCGCCGATCCGCCTCGCCATCGCCTCCACGAGCTCGACGTCGAACGTCGCCGCCATTCCCAGCGGCGTCGGGAAGACCGTCGCGCCGAGCGTCGTGAAGCCGGTCAGGCACTCCTCGTGCGCGATCGCCGGGATGCCGAGCCGCGTCCGCGCGACGAGCTCGGACTGCAGCTCGGCGAGCTTCCGCATGCCCTCGCCCGGCTCCACCGGCGCGGTCCCGAACACGCGGGTGAGGTGCCCGAGGCCGTGGTGCGTCGCCTCCTCCAACGGGCGGTCGCGCGCGAGCGCGGACTGCTGGGGAGCGACGTCGTCGTTGGCTCCGGCCCCGCCGATCCAGACGCTGCTCAGCTGCGCCAGCTTCTCATCGATCGTCATGACGCCGAGGAGCGCGTCGACCCGTTCGGTCAGCGGCCGGGAGGCGTCGGTCCACGGGCGCTGGCGGAGTTCGGCGGGACTGGACATGGACCTCCTCGCGAGCGGACGGCGCGTAGAGAACGACGAAATAGTTTCGGATGGCTATGTATCAGATCCGGCTTGACACAAGGAGGAGAAAGCAGCAGTCTGCCGACGATCGAGCGAGTTGGCGAAAACCTTTCGTCGAGGAGGGAGTCAAATGGGGATGAGATTCGATCGCGTCGCCGCCGGGGCGCTGGCGGCAGCGGCGCTGCTGCTCGCCGCGTGTGGTGGCGACGACAGCAGCTCGGGAGGGAGCGACTCGGGCAAGCCGGTGACCATCAACTGGTGGCACATCCAGAACACCGACCCGATGAAGACGATCTGGAAGAAGGCCGCGGACGAGTACATGGCGTCGCATCCCAAGGTCAAGATCAAGATCACGGTGCTCGAGAACGAGGCATTCAAGGCCAAGCTGACGACGAACATGCAGGCGGGCAACCCGCCCGACATCTTCCAGTCGTGGGGCGGCGGCACGCTCAAGGAGCAGGCCGAAGCGGACCTCATCAAGGACATCACCGGCCCCACCGACTCCTGGATCGACTCGCTGAACAAGGCGGCCGTCGGGCTCTACAAGGTGGATGACAAGCAGTACGGGGTGCCGTTCAACCTCGGCATGGTGGGGGTCTGGTACAACAAATCGCTCTTCAAGAAGGCCGGCATCGACACACCGCCGTCCACCTGGAGCGAGTTCCTTGCCGACGTCGAGAAGCTCAAGGCGGCCGGGATCACGCCGATCGCCGTCGGCGAGAAGGACAAGTGGCCAGGGATGTTCTGGTGGGCCAACCTCTCGCTGCGCGTCGCCGGCTCCGACGCGATGACCAAGGCCGGGGAGGACGGCTCGTTCGACTCGGACGGGTTCGTCAAGGCGGGCGAGGAGCTGAAGAAGCTGATCGACATGGAGCCCTTCCAAAAGAGCTTCCTGGCGGCGCCGTGGCCGGGCGCCAACGGTGAGGCCGGAACGATGGCCAAGCGGGGCGCCGCGATGGACCTGATGGGCCAGTGGGCGCCGAACGAGTTCGCCGCCAACACGAAGGACAAGCAGGGCCTCGGCGAAGACCTCGGCTGGTTCCCGTTCCCGCAGGTGGAGGGCGGCGCCGGCGAGGAGGGCGAGCAGTTCGGCGGTGGCGACGGGTTTGCGATCGGCAAGGACGCGCCCAAGGAGGCCGTCGACTTCGTGAAGTACCTCTCCAGCCGCGAGATCGCCATGAAGACGGGCGCGAGCGGCGCGACGCTGCCGGTCACCGAGGGCACCGAGAGCTCGGTCAAGGATCCGAACATGAAGGCCGTGCTCGACGCGCGCGGCGAGGCGTCCTTCGTCCAGCTCTACCTCGACCAGGCCTACGCACCGGCGGTGGGCGGGGCCATCAACGACGCGGTGCAAGAGCTCTTCGCGGGCAAGGCCTCTCCGCAGGAGGTCTCCAAGAAGATCGCGGATGCCGCCAAGGCCGGATAGCGCGGTCGTCGTCACGGCAGGTAACGGGGCGGGTCGCAAGGCCCGCCCCGCTGCGCGCGCGAGAAGCGCGCGCCGGCTCACGAGCATCGCGCTGTTCCTGCTGCCGGCGCTCGTGCTCTATGCGGTGCTGGTGATTGTCCCGATCTTCCAGGCGATCCGCTACAGCGGCTACCAGTGGAACGGCCTCTCGCCGCTGAACGACTTCGTCGGGCTCGAGAACTTCCGGCGCGCCTTCGGCGACGAGGTCTTCCGCGGCGCGCTGCGCCACAACGGGATCATCATCGTGCTGTCGCTGCTCGTGCAGCTGCCGTTCGCGCTCGGCGTGGCGCTGCTGGTCAACGCGCGTATGAAGGGGCGCGCGTTGCTGCGCGTGCTGTTCTTCGCACCGTTCGTCCTCTCGGAGGTCATCACCGCCGTCATCTTCAGCCTGATGCTCCAGCCGGGCGGACTGACCGACCAGTCGCTCGAGCGCCTGGGGCTGGGCGCGCTCACCGCGGACTGGCTGGGCGACTCCAACCTCGTCCTCTACACCGTATTCGTCGTGGTGTCGTGGAAGTACTTCGGCTTCCACATGATCCTCTACATCGCCGGCCTGCAGCAGATCCCGCGCGAGCTGGAGGAGGCCGCGGCGATTGACGGCGCCCGCCCCTTCCAGATCTTCCGGCACGTAACGCTGCCGCTGCTCGGCCCCACGATCCGCATCTCCGCGTTCCTGTCGATCATCGGCGCGCTCCAGCTGTTCGACCTCGTTTGGGTCCTGACCGGCGGCGGGCCCGTCAGCGCGTCCAACACGATGGCCGTCTACATGATCGACTGGGGCTTCAAGCGCTTCCAGTTCGGCTACGCGAGCGCGGTGGCCGTGATCCTGCTCGTGATCTCGCTCGTGTTCGCGCTGCTCTACCAGCGCTACGTCCTGCGGCGCGACCTCCAGGGCGCCATGACCACGATGGGCCGATGACCGCGCTGCGCCG
>DASQKP010000039.1:0-37368 GCA_035630455.1 Thermoleophilaceae bacterium | reverse complement strand
CGCCGTTTTTAGCCCCGTCGCTACTCTCCGGCCGCGTGGATGCGCGCCTGAGCCGCCGGCGGTTGTTGCAGGCCGGTGCCGCTGGCGCCGCCGGTGCGGCCATCCTGCCTGCAGCCGGCTGCAGTTCCGACGACGACGGCGGAGGCGGCGAGGACGGCCAGCTGAACGTCCTCGTCTTGATCATCGACAGCCTGCGGCCGGATCATGTTGGCGCGTATGGCTCTCCGCAGATCCGGACGCCGAATATCGACGCGCTTGCCAACCGTGGCCTGCGCTTCTCCCGCGCCTTCCCGGAGGCGATGGTCACGGTGCCCGCGCGACGGTCGATCTTCACCGGCCAGCGGATCTTCCCGTACCGCAACTTCAAGCCGATCGCCGACCTCGGCATCAGCCCCGGCTGGACGGCGATCGACAACCTCGACCAGACGTTGATGAAGGCGCTCTCCGACGCCGGCTACCGGACGATCCAGGTGACCGACAACCCACACACCGGGTTCACCCAGACCTACCGGCCGTTCCGGCTCAGCTGGGACAAGTTCGTGTCGATCGAGGGCCGCACCGGAACGCGCAACGATCCCAGCACGGTCTCCGACGCCGCCGTGCGCCGCTGGCTGCCGAAGGCCCTGCAGGACAACGAGCGCTACGTCGAGGGGATGAAGAAGAACCTCGCCAACACCGGCTACGGTCGCGACGACAGCGAGAGCGACGCCGCGCGCGTCTTCGGAGCGGCGGCCGAGCAGCTCTCGGCGGCCGCGCGCAGCGGCGACAAGTTCGCGCTCGTCGTCGACTGCTTCGACCCGCACGAGCCGTGGACCGCGCCCAAGGAGTACATCGATCTCTACGGCGACCCCGAGTACGACGGGCCGGAGGTCGGCACTCTCGACTACGGCCCGGCGGGCTACCTGTCCAAGGACGAGCTGCGCCGTGCCCACGCCGGCTACGCGGCCGCGGTGACGATGACCGACCGCTGGCTCGGCACGTTCCTCGAGCGCTTCGACGAGCTCGGCCTGTCCGACAACACCGCGATCGTCCTGATCTCCGACCACGGCGTGCTGCTCGGCGAGCGCGGCTGGGTCGGCAAGATCCCGGGCGAGCTGCATCCCGAGATGGCGCGCGTCCCGCTGGCGATCGTCCACCCGGCGGGCAAGCGCGCCGGCGAGAGCAGCGAGTATTTCGCCTCGACCCACGACGTCGCGCCGACCGTGCTGTCGATGCTGGGCATCGAGGAGCCGAGCTGGATGCAGGGCGAGGATCTCTCGCTGCTGCTCGACGAGGACGGCGAGCGGCCGGCCGCCCGGCCGTTCCACTACGGCGGGATGTACAACCGTTACTTCATCCGCACCGACCAGTGGGTACTGCTCGGCGACAACCTCGGCGGCAACCGCCAGCTGTTCGACCTCACCCTCGATCCCGGCGAGTTCCACAACGTCGCCGAGGCGAACCGCGCCCACAAGCGGCTTGCCGAGGAGCTGTACCAGCAGGTGATCGAGGCGACCGGCGGCAAGCCGCTGCCGTACTACGACGACGAGAAGCTGCAGGCCCAGCTCACGGCCGCCCGCGAGCGCTCCGGCTTCGTCGATCCGACGCCCTAGTCGGTTCCACCCATCGAGGCGAGGCCGCCGCCAGTGGTGACCTCGTAGACCTCGACGGCGTTGCGGCCGTCGCGCAACGAGCTGGGCGGGATCATCGCCGCGATCAGCTCGTCGCCTCCGGTGGCGAGCTCGAAGGTGTTCGAGACGGCGCGTACGACGCCGTTGACGGCGATTGCGACGTCGAGGCGTCCGTCCGCTCCCGAGACCCTGCCGGTGACCCACACGGGCAGCACAGGCCCCTCGAGGTCGACGTCGTCGTAGGCGCCGGGGTCGGTGAGCGACACCTTTGCGTCGCTGTCGCCGCCCGTGGGAAGCGAGGACACGGACTTGCCGACCAACTCTTGGTTCGGGCCGACGCGGTAGATGCGATCGGGGCCGTCGGCGCCCGAGCCGAACAGTGCGACCTTGCGGTCGATCAGCGCCTGCTTCTCGGCCTCGAACTCGTCGCCGTCGACGCGCATCCAGTCGGAGAAGTCGCGCGGCAGCATCTTGACCTCGTCGCGCTTGGCGACCGCCGCGCTGAACGCCGACTTGCCGTCGGTCTTCTCGGGCACGTCGACGTCGAGCACGTCGGAGATCGTCGGCACGATGTCGGTCGTCTCGACGATCGCCGGGTTGACGCGCCCCCGCTTCTGGCCCGGCAGCTTGACGAACAGCGGCACCGGGGAGATCTCGGCGAGCGTGGAGCGCTTCGCCTTGCGGCGGTCGAAGAGCCCCTGCTGGAAGGCGACGCCGTGGTCGGCGGCGACAACGACGAGCGCCTCGTCGTAGATGCCGATCTTCTTCAGGTGGGCGATCAGCTGCTGGACCTTGAGGTCGGCGTAGCCGAGCTGGAGCAGGTGGCGCATCTGGAGCTGCTCGATTTGCGTCGCGTCGGGGTAGCTCTGACGCGACAGCCCGGGGATCGGGTCTCCGGCTGCGGTGTTGTACTGCTGGCCGGTAGGCAGGTACTTCCACGGGACGTGCGGCAGTAGCGCGTGCTTGAAGTTCAGCGACGGCCGCGGGCGCTTGCGGATGTTCGCCACCCAGGCGTCGAACTTCTCGTTGCGGTCGGACTTCAGCGCGGCAAGGGTCGCCTTCTTTCCCTCCTTGGCAGTCATCTCCTCGTCGCTGACGCTGACGTCGCCCGAGATCTCGGCGTGGCCGCTGCCCTCGCCACCGAACTCTCCCCAGGTCTCGGAGACCGACGGCAGATCCGCCTCGATGTCCGGCGGGGCGACGACGTGGGCGTAGACGAGACCGACGTCCTCGGTCATCGAGCCGAGCCGGTCGAGGAACGGCTCGTCGAGGCGGGCGTCCTTGCAGAGATCGCGCGGGCAGACCGTCGTCGCCTCCTCGGACACGTTCATCGTGTGGCTCTTGCCGAGCAGGGCGAAGATGCTGTTCGGGTGCTCGGAGGAGGTCGGCAGGACGCCCTTCCGCGGGTAGTCGCCGTCCATGATCGCCGGCACGGCCTTCGCCGTCGAGTCGTAGATCGAGTGGGCGTTGGGGAACCAGGTGCCGTCCTGGGCGAGCTGGGCGAAGCCGGGATAGCGGACCGGGTCGACCTCGTCGTTGGCGTCCAGCAGTGAGATCCCCGGGAGCTCGTCGAAGACGACCATCACGACCGGGATCGGCTTGATCCCGTCGATCGACTTCGCCGACGCGTCATCTGCCAGCGTGATCTTGGAGACCGGCGAGATGAACAGGAAGAGGATCAGGAAGACGAGCGGCGCCGGGCTCAGGACGGTCAGGAACGAGCGGACCGGTTCGGCGCGCGCATAGAGCGCGGCGGCCCCCGCGCCGAGCGCGAGCGCGAGCGCGATCAGGACGAAGTCGCTCGCGCCGAAGGCGTCCTTGAGCGCCTGCACGAAGACGATCCCGGCGAGCAGCGCCATCAGCACGAGGTGGGCGCCGAGCCGTGCCTTCGGCCCGGCGAGGCCGATCAGCAGCTCGATGCCCAGCAGCAGCGCCGGTGGCAGGACCACCAGCAGCACCGCGAAGACGATGATGTCCATCGCCGTCGAGCCGCGCGCGGCGAAGAACTCCGGGTTGTCGGAGAGCAGGTTGAACAGCGGTTGCGCGAGCGCGAAAGCTGACAGAACCGCGAGGTGAAGGAACGAGAGCAGGACGCCGGGTGGCTGCCGCGCGACGTCGGGCCGCTGTGCAGCGCCCTCGGCTCCTGCGTCGGCCATTAGCCCTCGACAGTGAGGTCGATCGGTGCGCCGGTGCCCTTGGGGCGGGCGAAGTAGAGGAGGCGGGTGCCGGACTTCGAGCGCTCGCGGCGCTCGACGTCGAAGGCGGCCGCGAGCACGCGCTCGAAGTTGACGCGCTCGTAGTCGGGATGCAGGCCCTCGCGCTTCGGACCGAGCAGCTTCTTGACCATCGGGTCCTCGCGCGTCGGGAACTCGATCACCAGTGAGGTGCCGAGCTCGGCGAGCCAGTCGACGAACTCGGCGACCGGGACGTTGGCGGCGATCGTGACGTGGTGGATCAGCGCCAGCGCGAGGACGAGATCCGGCTTGCCGCGTGACGGCAGGTCCTTGCGCTCCAGCCCGCGCCAGCCGAGGCTCGGCGACGGGTCGGCGAGGTTCATCGTCAGCGTCAGGATCTTCTCGTTGCCCTCCTTGTGGAGGTCACGGTGCAGCAGCTCGACGGGTCCCTGGTCGGCGTCGACGGCCAGGACGTAGTCCGAGCCCTCCTCGGCGATCAGCGAGTAGCGGCCGTTGTTGGCGCCGATGTCCCAGGTCAGGCCCCAGCGCTGGGAGGTGGCGACCTCGCGCACGAACTCGTCCTTGCGCTCGGCGTCCTCGCCGGAGTAGCTGTTGCGCTCCCCGTAGCCGACCCAGACGCCCTTCGGCGGGTCCCACGTCAGGCCGGCGACCAGCTTGCGCATGCGGCGCACGTTGGCGACGATCAGCTCCTTCTTGAAGCCTGCCTGCTTGACCTCGGCCTTGACCTCCTTGCCGCGGTCGGCGTGGCGCGCCTCGAGCTTCGAGAGCATGAAGACGTTGAGGAAGAAGCCCTTGCGGAAGCGGTCGCGGAACGAGACCATGCCGCGCATCTGGGCGGGAGTGATGCCGCCGATCGAGCCACGCATCCAGGGGTGGAACTCGATTCCCTTCGCCGCCTGCAGCAGCAGCGGGTAGAGGTACATCATGCAGAACTGGCGGTAGCCGACCCACGGCTCGCCGTCGCGCAGCCGCTCGAACGATCCGACGTCGACGAACACCGGCTTGGCGCCGACGAACTGGACGTTGTACGGGGTCGAGTCCTTGAGGATCATCCCCTCCTCGAGCGCGGCGAGGTTGAGGTCGAGCTGCAGCAGCGCGGCGTCCTTGAGCATCGAGAACGTCCACTCGTAGGGGTACGAGACGAACGGGATCCGCTCGTGCTTGAGCACGCCGGCGCAGCCCTTGACCAGCAGCTGCTCCGGAACGTCGGCCGTGCTCGACAGCAGCTCGGTCTTGACCAGGCGGCCGTCTGCCTGGAAGCGCTCGAACAGCTTCGTCGCCTGGAGCGCCTTGAAGTCGTCGAGGCCGTCCTGGGACAGCGCGCGGTAGACGTCGCCACCGGCGTAGAAGATCCGGCTCTCCGGGTCGCGGAAGGAGCCGGCCTCTAGCTGCGCGTCCGTGGGACGCGGGGATGTCTCAGTTGGAGAGGACAGCGGATCAGGCGGAGTCGGCCTGGCGCTCGGTCGCCTCGGGCGTGGGCTCCTCGTCCTTGCGGATGTGGAGGAACTTCAGCAGGCGGCTCCAGTACAGCTTGGCGGTGACAGCGATCGCCGCGACGCCGCCAGCGAGGATCTGAAGGATCATGCTCCCGCTGCCGGGATCCAGGTATGCGAGAAGATGCATTCAGCGGCTCCAGTCGAAGAGGGGTACGGCGAGAACGGGGCAGGCTAGCAAAGGCCCGCCTGCCGTTCCACGTCAATTCGACTTGCGATCCCTCTACCCTCCCCCTCCCAGATGAAGCTGATCATTCAAATCCCGTGCTTCAACGAGGCCGAGCAGCTGCCTGGCACGCTCGCCGACCTGCCGCGCGAGGTTGCCGGCATCGACGAGGTCGAGTGGCTGATCGTCGACGACGGCTCGACCGACGCGACCGTCGAGGTGGCACGCGCGCACGGTGTCGACCATGTCGTGCGGCTGACCAACAACAAGGGCCTGGCGGCGGGATTCCAGGCCGGACTCGACGCCTGCCTGAAGCTCGGCGCCGACGTGATCGTCAACACCGACGCCGACAACCAGTACTACGGCGGCGACATCCCGAAGCTCGTCGAGCCGATCCTCGCCGGTCGAGCCGACATGGTCGTCGGCGATCGCGAGACCGATTCGATCGAGCACTTCTCGCCGCTGAAGAAGCGATTGCAGCGGCTCGGCAGCGCCGTCGTGCGGCGGGCGTCCGGGACCAACGTGCCGGACACGACATCGGGCTTCCGCGCCTACAACCGCGAGGCCGCCCTGCAGATGCAGGTGATCTCGAAGTTCACCTACACGCTCGAGACGATCATCCAGGCCGGCAAGGTGCTGGTCGCGGTCGACCACGTGCCGATCAAGACCAACGAGAAGACGCGCGAGTCGCGGCTGTTCCCCTCGATGTCCTCTTACGTGCGGCGCAACGCCGTCTCGATCTTCCGCGTGTATGCGCTCTACGAGCCGCTGCGGGTCTTCATGATCGCGGCGGGAATCGTCGCGATCCCGGCCGCGGTCATCTGGGTGCGCTTCCTCTGGTTCTTCTTCAACGGCGAGGGCTCGGGCCACGTCCAGTCGCTGATCCTCGGCTCGACGCTGATGATCATCGCCGTCCAGTTCGTGGCGCTCGGCGTGATTGCCGACATCCTCGCCGCGAGCCGCACGTTGCAGCAGCGGACACTGGAGCGCGTGCGCCGCGTCGAGCTGACGCTCGGGGTCGAGCCGTCGCACTACGAGCCCGGCTCGGGTCAGGGCGCGCAGCCGGCGACGACGGGCGCGGCGGCCGGCGGGGCGACCGGGAAGCCGGCGAGCGGCGGCCAGGGCACGGCGGCCGGGCCGTCGGACCGGGAGACTGTCGGGGCATGACGGGCGTAGCGACACCGGGATCGACCGGGGCCGAGGAGGTCCCGACCGGCAACACCTTCGACAAGTACGGCTCGACCAACCCCGTGGTCCGCCGGCTGATGACCGCCTTCCACCGCACGCTCGACGAGCTGTGGGACAAGGCGGCGCCGAGCAGCGTGCTCGACGTCGGCTGCGGCGAGGGCGTGCTGACCCACGAGTGGGCGCAGCGGCTCGGCGACGGGCGAATCGTCGGGATCGACCTCGACGACGAGAAGCTGGCCGCCGAGTGGGAGAAGCGCCAGCGGGCGAACCTCGAGTACCGCTGCGAGGAGGCGACCCGGCTGTCGTTCGCCGACGGCGAGTTCGACATGGCGAGTGCGATCGAGGTGCTCGAGCATGTGCCGGACCCAGAGGCGACGGTCGCCGAGATGGCGCGCGTCGCCAGTCGCCATCTGCTCGTGTCGGTCCCGCGCGAGCCGCTCTGGCGCGGGCTGAACATGGCCCGCGGCGCCTACTGGGGCTCGCTCGGCAACACGCCGGGGCACGTCAACCACTGGTCGAAGCGGAGCTTCGTGGAGCTGCTGTCGCGCCACGGCGAGGTAGTCGAGGCCCGTTCGCCGTTCCCGTGGACGATGTTGCTCGTTCGTCTGTAGGGCACGACCCGTGCCAGAGGGCCAGCCGCAAGCAGGCAGCTACGGCAAGGGCGCCGCGATCCTGTCGGTGGGGATCGGCGTCACCGGGCTGATCACCTACGCCTACTTCGCGCTCGCCAGCCACTCGCTGTCGGAGTCGGACTACGGCGGCATCACCCTGCTCTGGTCAGCTGTGTTCGTCACGGTGTCGGTGCTCTACCGGCCGGTCGAGCAGCTGCTGTCGCGGACGATCGCCGACCGCGCCGCGCGTGGCGGGACCGGCAACAGCCACCTGCGCGTGGCGGGGACGATCCAGCTCGGACTTGGAATCGTCTTTGCGATCGCCGCGCTGGCGCTGCGCGGGCCATTGCAGGACGACCTGTTCGGGGGCTCGGAGACGCTCTACTGGGTGCTGATCGTCGCAGTGCTCGCCTACGCCGTGAGCTACTTCGCGCGCGGCTTCCTCGCCGGCTCGCACCGCTTCGGCCTCTACGGCGGGCTTGTCTTCATGGAGGCCGTGTCGCGCTGCCTGTTTGCGCTGGCGGTGGCGGTCGGGATCGCGTCGGGCCAGTCGGTCGTCGCGCTCGGAATCGCGGCTGCGCCGATCGTCTCGCTGGCGGTCGTGCCGTGGGCGCTCGGGCGCCGGATGGCCAACCCTCCGGCGCTCTCCGACGAGGAGGCCGCCGAGGCGCGCCTGCTCGACGAGGCGGCCGCCGGCGAGCCCGGCGGCGAGCCGGAGTTCACCCTCTCCCACGGCGCCGGGTTCGCGGTCGCGGTGCTGGCGATCATGCTCGCCGAGCAGACGTTCCTCAACGCCGGCCCGCTGATCGTCAAGGCGACGACCGACGGTCCCGAGGGCGCCGCGCTCGCCGGCTTCACGTTCAACGTGCTGCTGATCGCGCGGGCGCCGCTGCAGCTCTTCCAGGCGGTCCAGACCTCGATCCTCCCCCACCTCACGCGGCTGCGCGCCGGCGGCGAGAGCGATCCGTTTCGGCGCAGCGTCAACGTCACGCTGACCGCGATCGCCGCCTTTGCCGCCTGCGTGGCGCTGACGATGCTGGCGATCGGTCCGTGGCTGATGGATCTCGTGTTCGGCGGCGACCTCGCCTACGACCGGCTCGGGCTGGTGCTGATCTCACTCGGCATGGGCCTCTACCTGGCTGCGGCGACGCTCAACCAGGCGCTGCTGGCGCGTGCCCACGCGCGTGCGGCCTGCGCCTGCTGGCTTGCCGCCGCCGCCGCCTACGTCGGCTTCCTGCTGATCCCCGGCTTCGAGGATCGCGTCGTGCAGGTCGAGATCGGCTACGCGGGCGGCGCGCTCGTGCTCTGCTCGCTGCTCTACGCGCTCTACCGCAACTCGCACTAGCTTTCGCGGCCAACCCCGAGCAGGAGGGACCGAGTAGATGAGCAGGAACCCCGCCGTCGGCGAGCAGGCGCCGGACTTCACCTTGGAGGGAACGGCCGGCCCGTTCACGCTGTCCGAGCATCGCGGCGAGAAGGTCGTGCTGCTGTTCTACCCGGGCGACGACACCCCTGTCTGCACGAAGCAGTTCTGCTCCTACCGCGACAACGCCGAGGAGTTCGGCGCGCTCGGGGCGACGGCCGTCGGCATCTCTGGCAAGGGCGTCGATTCGAAGCAGGAGTTCGCCGACAAGCACGGGCTGACGGTGCCGCTGCTGGCCGACCCGGACCACGCCGTGTCGAAGTCGTATGACTGCTGGTCGAAGCTGCGCGGCACACGGCGCTCGGTCGTGATCGTCGACGAGCATGGCGTCGTGCGCCACCGCCACGACCACACGCTCGGCCTCGACTTTCAGACGGCCGGCGAGATCCGCGAGGCGCTAGAGGCGCTCTAGACGGCGGTGAGCATCGAGCCGCCGCAGTTGCGGCAGCGGACGTTGACGAGGTCCGACATGCGGGCGATCGTCGAATGCGAACCGCAGTCCGGGCACTGCGAGCGGAGCTCGAAGCGAGTCAGGCAGTAGACGCAGCGGTAGCGGCCCGGGAGGTTGGTGGCGCGCAGCCACGGCTCGCCGCACGAAGGGCACGGCGGGCCAAGGTCGATCCGTTCCTCGTCGGCCATCGTAGGATTCTGGCGGGTGCGGCGGACCGGCGGGCTCAGCCCGCTCCGAGCGCGGCTGCATGGCCGCGCAGCCACGCCGCGGCGTCCATCGGCCGGCCACCGGCGGGCTGAACCTCGATCAGCTCCAGCGCGCCGTCGCGGGCGCCGTAGAGCAGCCGTCCGTCGCGAGCCGCCAGCTCGCCGGCGGCGGGGCCATCCCCGGGGGCGGCAAGCGCGACGCGCCCGACGCCGAGGCGGTCGAAGCCGGCGGGCTCGACGTAGGTCCCGACATGCGGGGTCAGCGCGCGCACGCGGCGCTCGAGCGACGCAGCAGCGAGCTGGGGGTCCAGCAAACGCTCCTCACGCTCGATCTTCTCCGCGTAGGTGACGCCGTCCTCCCCCTGAGGTAGCGGCGTGGGCAGCGTGTCGAGCGCCTCGACGAGCAGGTCGCCGCCGAGCGCGGCCAGCCGCGCGGCGAGGCTGCCGTAGTCGTCGTCGGCACGGATCGGCTCGTTGCGCGTGAGGTAGACGGGCCCGGCGTCGAGCTCGGCGACCGGCTCCATGATCGCCACCCCCGTCTCGGTGTCCCCGGCCTCGATCGCGCGCTCGATCGGGGCGGCACCGCGCCAGCGCGGCAGCAGCGACGGATGGACGTTCAGCCAGGTGTGGGCGACGAGCAGGTCGTCGCCGATGATCGCTCCGTAGGCGCAGATGCATGCCGCCTCGGGCTCGGCGGCGGCGATCCGCGCCAGCGAGTCGGAATCGTTGACCTTCTCCGGCTGGAAGGTGTCGATGCCGAGCTCGCGCGCCCGCTCGACGACCGGCGGCGGCGAGACCTTCCGGCCGCGGCCCTGACGGCGGTCGGGACGGCTGACGACAAGCTGCGGCCGGTGCGCCGACGCCGCCAGTCGGTCGAGCACGACTGCGGCGAAGTCCGACGTCCCTACGTAGACGGTGCGCACGCCGGCGCTCAGGCGGCCTGCTCGGCGGCGCGCTCGCGCTGCTCGCGCTCCCGGGCACGCAGCTCGCGCATCGCCCTGCGGCGCTGATCGCGACTCGTGCGCTCGAGGATCAGCACGCCGTCGAGATGGTCGATCTCGTGCTGGATGACGCGCGCCTCGAGACCGGAGGCCTCCACGACCCGCGCCTCGCCGAGCTCGTCGTAGCCGCGGACACGGACGTGGACCGGACGATCGACGTCGACGTTGACGCCGACGATCGACAGGCAGCCCTCCTCGCCCTCCTCCTGCTCGTCGCTGCTCCACTCGATCTCCGGGTTCACGAGCGCGACCAGCGGCGCGTCGGGGCCGACGCGGTAGACCAGCAGTCGTTGCGAGATACCGAGCTGCGGCGCCGCCAGCCCGACCCCGAGCGCGTCGTCCATCAGGCCGGCCATCCGCGAAACCTGGCGGCGCAGGCCCTCGTCGAACTTGTCGACCTCGATCGCGCGGCTCTTCAGCACCGGATCGCCGAACTGGCGGATGAACGACATCGCCGCCGCGCGCCGGGCGAGGGTCTCGGGATCGAGCTGGGGCTCCTGCTCCTCGTGCTCGTCCAGCTCGCCCTGGATGTCGTGCTCGTCGGCCATTTCCACCCCCATCGTAACGCTGCCTACTGAGGGTCGACGTCGACCGCGTACTTGACCGGGCCGAGCGAACGGTCAGCCACCGTCCTCTCCACGGCTGTCCGTACGGCGACGATGGCCGCGGCACGATCGGTGGCCTTGACGACGAGCTGAAAGCGCTCGTTGCCCTTGAGCCTGAACAGCGGCGCCGGGCCGAGGACGGGGATCTGGGCGGCGCGGATGAGTGCCCGCAGAGCGTCGGCGGCCGCCTTGGCTGGCGCGGGCTGCTCGGACGAGCAGACCACTCGGATCAGCGACCCGTAGGGCGGGTAGGAGAGCGCCTCGCGGCGCGTCAGCTCGACGTCGAGGAAGCCGTCGGCGTCATGCCCGGCGGCAAAGCGCAGCGCCGGCGCCGCGGGATCGAGCGCCTGGACGACCACCCTCCCGTCGCTGCCGCCGCGGCCGCTGCGGCCCGCCAGCTGGGCGACGAGCGCGAAGGTCCGCTCCTCGGAGCGGAAGTCGGGGAAGCGCAGCGTCGAGTCGGCGTCGACCACGACGCCGAGCGTCACGTCTGGGAAGTCGTGGCCCTTGGCGACCATCTGGGTCCCGACCAGCACTCCCCCCTCCGCCGCCTCGAACCGCTCGAGCGCCTCCGCCGCGCCGCCACGCGTGGCCGTGTCGGCGTCGAGGCGGAAGACCGGCAGCGGATCCATCAGCCGCTCGAGCTCGACGCCGAGCTGCTCGGTGCCGACGCCGTGGCGCGCCAGCGACACCGAGCCGCAGTCGGGGCAGCTGTCCGGCACTCGCTCGCGATGGCCGCAGTGGTGGCAGGAGACCCTCCCCGCCGACTTGTGCAGCACCAGCGTCACGTCGCAGTTCGGGCACTCCCAGACACGGCCGCAGTCGCCGCAGGTGAGGAAGTTCGACCAGCCGCGCCGGTTCAGCAGCACGATCGCCTTCTCGCCGGCGCGACGGACCTCCTCGAGCGCGTCGCGCGTCCGCTGGTGCAGCGGACCCTTGACGCCCGCCATCCCGACCAGCTCGACCGGCGGCAGCGGGCGGCCGTCGACGCGCTGCGGCAGCCGCACGCGGTCGTAGCGGAGCACGCTCTCGGGCCGCGGCGTGGCGCTGCCGGCGAGCAGCAGCGCGCCGCACTCGCGGGCGCGGCGCTCGGCGACGGTGCGGGCGTCGTAGCGCGGGTCGCCCTCCTGCTTGTAGGAGCCGTCGTGCTCCTCGTCTACGACGATCAGGCCGACGTTCTCCAGCGGTGCGAAGACCGCCGACCGTGGGCCGACGGCGACACGCGCCGCTCCGCTGCGCAGCCGGGCCCACTCGTCGTAGCGCTCGCGTGTCGTGAGCTGGGAGTGCAGGACCGCGACGGTGTCGCCGAAGCGCTCGACGAACCGGCCGGCCGTCTGCGGGGTGAGGCCGATCTCGGGGACGAGGACGATCGCCGTCTGGCCACGGTCTAGGACCTCCTCGACGGCCTGCAGGTAGACCTCGGTCTTGCCGCTGCCGGTGACGCCGTGGAGGAGGAGCGGCTCCGGCGCGGCTTGCTCAGGCGGGGTGGTACGCGGCGCTGGCGAGGTGCCCGTTCCGCTTGGGAATCGCTGCTCGGGCACCTCGCCACCGCCGCTACTTGGACCGCGCTGGGGGGCCGGCTCGGGCGTTGGGGGGAGCTTGGCGATGATTTGGGCGACCGCGGCCTCTTGGTCGGGCGTGAGCGTGCCGATGGCGCTGCGGGCGCCGACCGTTCGCAGGGTCGGCCGGCGGGGTGCCTCGGCGGTTCGTTCGACGAGGAGCAGCCCGCGGGCCTCGAGACGGCGGACGCTGGCGTGATCGCAGCCGCTGACGCGGGCGAGGTCGCTGACCCGTAGGGGGCCTTCGGTCAGCGCTTCGAGGCCGGTCCGCTGGCGGCTGCCGAGCCGGGTGCCGTCTTCCAGTGCGGCGCGGCCGGCGGTGGTCAGTGTGGCGGCGAGGGACTCGCGTGCCTTCGTGCGGCGTCCGCTGCCGGTGCCGGTTCCGGGCGGCAGCACCAGTGCGAGGCCGCGCGCCGGCGTCGACACGTACTCCTGGGCGACCCACAGGCCTAGCCGCACCAGATCGGCTGGCACGTCGGCTTCGAGCGCCTCGATCGGCTCGGCGAGTCGCTTCGGGTCCAGGTCGCTCGTCTCGGCGAGCTGGACCACGACGCCGAGCAGCCGGCGCGGGCCGAACGGCACGACCAGCACGCTGCCGACCCCGACCCCGTCGGCGATCAGCCCGTCGCCCATCAGGTAGTCGAACGGGCCGCGCAGCGCGCGGGCGGTGGTCAGCGGCTCGACCTTCGCGATCACCCGGCCAATCTATGGGGCGAGCCAGAGGTCCGGTCCGGACGGCATTTCTGCCGTGCGGTATGAAACACTCGTCCTGTGTCGATTCGGTCGCAGAGCCGTCGCGGAAATGCCTCCTCCTGTGACACGCCGGCTGGCAGGTTCGTCGTCATGCCGAAGCAACGCTGGCGACACGGGGTACGCGAGGACCTGCGCGGGTTGCGTACCGCCGTCGACGACCTGCGCGAGGAGATGCACTCGGAGTTCGGCGGTATGCGCGAAGAGCTCGGTGGTATGCGGGAGGAGCTCGGCGGCATGAGCCAAGAGATTCGCGGCTTGCGCGGCGATCTCCAGCGCGAGTTCCAACAGAATCGCGACGTGCTGCGCGACCTCAAGGCGTCGATCGACCACAACGCGGAGATGACCCAGCGCTCGGTCGAGACGCTCCAAGCCGTGCAGGCCGAGAGCCGTGCGAACCGGACTGCGATCGAGGATCTCTCCGACGACATCCGCGCCCAGCGCGACGGACTGCTGCTCGTGCTCGACGAGCTGCGCCGCGGACGCAACCGCCGGTCGACTGACTAGAACCTGCGCGGCAAGCAGAGCGCGGCGTAGTGGAGCGTGAAGGCGCCCTCGGCCAGTGAAGGGGCGACGGTGAAGAGCGCGCGGCGAGCGGAGGCCTTGAGCGTGGCCTTGGCCCGTGCCGTGGGCGTCGTCGCGAAGAACGAGTGGACGGCGAGCGGGAGCGGGTCGGCGAGATCGGCGGCAACGCGCAGGCCGGCGCTCTCCGCGAGCTGGCCGACGTCGGAGCGCGAGAAGCGGTGGAGGTGGCCGATCGCGTCACGGCCAGCTTGGGCGGAGGCGCGCGATGCGGAGAGGTTGTCCTCGAGTGGGACCTCGACGATCACCGCGCGGCAGGCGCGGGCCGTCTCGCTAAGCAGCGGCAACGGATCCGGGACGTGCTCGAGGACGTGCGACAGGATGCCGAGGTCGTAGCTGGCGTCGGGCACCGGGAGGGTGTGGCCGTCGAAGCGCCGGGCACTGTCGACCTCGGGACGGGTCGACGCGGACGCGGCGGCGCGCTCGGAGATGTCGAAGCCGTCGCGGCGCTCCCCCACCCCGCGCCGCGCGAGCTGGGTCAGCAGAACGCCGTCGCCGCAGCCGACCTCGACGACGGTCGCGGGCGGCCGCGGCAGAGCGCGAATCAGCTCGACGACGTGGTCGGCCTTGCCCGCCGCGCAGAGCTCCCGCCAGGCTCCGTAGCGGAGGGCGTCGTCGCCCTCCGCTGAGTACTGCTCCTCGTAGACCTGACGGAGACTGTTGTCGCTAGGCGACAGGCGCTGCCTCGGCCAGACCGGCGGCCTGGCGCAGGGCGTCGGCCTTGTCGGTCTTCTCCCAGGTGAACTCGTCCAGCTCACGGCCGAAGTGGCCGTAGGCGGCCGTCTTGCGGAAGATCGGCCGGTGCAGGTCGAGCTCGCGGCGGAAGGCAGCCGGACGCAGGTCGAAATGCTCGTCGACGAGCTGGGCGATCTTCGCGCGGCCGATCTTCTCGGTGCCGAAGGTCTCGACCATGACCGAGACGGGCTTCGCTACTCCGATCGCGTAGGCGACCTGGACCTCGCAGCGGTCGGCGAGGCCGGCCGCGACGACGTTCTTGGCGACCCAGCGGGCCGCGTAGGCGGCCGAGCGGTCGACCTTCGACGGGTCCTTGCCGGAGAACGCGCCGCCGCCGTGGCGGGCGGCTCCGCCGTAGGTATCGACGATGATCTTGCGACCGGTGAGCCCGCAGTCGCCCATCGGTCCGCCGATGACGAACTTGCCGGTCGGGTTGACGAGGAAGTTGTGGCCCGAGTTCAGCGTCTCCGCGTCGTAGGGCACGCCCTCCTTGTCGAGCACCGGGATCACGACCTGATCCCAGAGGTCCGACTTGATGCGGGGCTGCTCGACGTCCTCGGCGTGCTGGGTCGAGATCAGGACCTTCTCGATCGCGACCGGACGGCCGTCGCGGTAGCGGACGGAGACCTGGGTCTTGCCGTCGGGGCGCAGGTAGGGCAGCGTGCCGTCGTGACGGACCTCGGCGAGCCGCTCGGCGAGCCGGTGGGCGAGCGCGACCGGGGCCGGCATCAGCTCCGGCGTCTCGTTCGAGGCGTAGCCGAACATCATTCCCTGGTCGCCGGCGCCGGCGATGTCGAAGTCGTCGCCCGAGCCGTCGGCGCGCTTCTCGTAGGCTTGGTCGACGCCCTGGGCGATGTCGGGCGACTGCTTGTCGACCGTCACCATCACGGCGCAGGTGTTGCAGTCGAAGCCGTAGGCGGCGTCGTTGTAGCCGATCTCGTCGACGGCCTTGCGGGCGATCGCCTGGAAGTCGAGGTCGGCGGTCGTCGAGATCTCACCCGAGATCACGATCAGGCCGGTGTTGACGAGCGTCTCGCAGGCGACTCGACCGGCGGGATCCGCGGCGAGCACCGCGTCGAGCACGGAGTCGGAGATCTGGTCGGCGATCTTGTCGGGATGGCCCTCGGTGACGGACTCCGAGGTGAAGAGGAACTCGTTATCGGCGAAATCGGTGATGCTCATGGGGAGGGGCTCACTCCGGGGCCGGGGACGCTCTAAAGGGTCGAGAAAGGGTACATACACCGGGGCGGGCGCCTTCGGACCCCTAATCGCTGCTGTAGCTGCGGCGGCCCGCCGTCGTCTTGATGTCGATGACGAGTGGGACCCCCTCGAGGCCGAAACGGTCGCGCAGCTGGTTCTCGAGGAAGTAGGCGTAGTCGCGCGTCACCAGCGAGCGGTCGTTGACCTGGAGCGCGAAGCGCGGCGGCGACGTCTCGAACTGGGCCAGGTAGTAGAGCCGCAGCCGCTTGCCGCCCTTTGCCGGCGGCTGACGGATGTCCTGGAGGTCGGCGAGGAAGCGGTTGAGCTGCGACGTCTTGATCCGCTGGGCGCTGCGGTCGGCGAGGTCGAGCGCCTCCGCGACCAGGCGCGTCAGGCCGCGGCCGGTCTTGGCCGACACGGCCATCAGCTTCGGTCGCTGGCGCAGCTTCTTGCTGACGCGGGCGCGGGTGTGCTCGAGGTCGGTATCGGTCAGGTCCCACTTGTTGAGCGCGACGACCGTGGCGCAGTTGGACTTCATCGCCAGCTCGGCGATCCGGAAGTCCTCGGTGGTCACTCCCTCGGACGCGTCACAGAGCACGATCGCGACGTCGGCGCGCTCGGCGGCCTGCTCGGAGCGCAGCTGGGCGTAGTAGTCGACGGTGCCGGCGACCTTCGTGCGGCGGCGCAGGCCGGCCGTGTCGACGAGTATCACCGGACGCCCCTCGACCTCGATCCGCGTGTCGATCGAGTCGCGCGTCGTGCCCGCCATGTCGGCGACGATCACCCGCTCCTCGCCGAGCAGCTTGTTGACCAGCGACGACTTGCCGACGTTCGGGCGGCCGATCACCGCGAGCCGCGTGGCCTTCTCCTGCTCGCGCTCGGGAACCGTCTCCAGAATCTTGGCGATCCGGTCGAGCAGGTCGCCGGTGCCGAGGCCGTGGGCCGCGGAGACCGCGACGGGCTCCCCCAGTCCGAGCCCGAAGAACTCGGCCGCGTCGGCCTGGCGCTTGACGTCGTCGACCTTGTTCGCCGCCACGACGATCGGCGTCTCGGAGCCGCGCAGCTCGCGCGCCAGCTCGGTGTCCCCCGGCCGCATCCCGGCGGCGGAGTCGACGACGAACACGACTACGTCGGCCTCGGCGAGCGCGCTGCGCGCCTGACGCTGGACCGAGCGGGCCAGATCGTCGGTCTCCTCCATGTCGACGCCGCCCGTGTCGATCAGCAGGAACCGTCGTCCGTTCCAGTCCGCCTCGACCTCCTTGCGGTCGCGCGTCACCCCTGCCTGCGGGTGCACGACAGCCTCCCGCGTCTCTGACAGGCGATTGACCAACGTCGACTTGCCGACGTTCGGATAGCCGACGATCGCGACCTTCGGGAGGGACATGGGCGGGTGAGGCTACTGGCGGCGGGCTGTCGCGACCAGCTCGCCGATGCGCGCGACGACCTCGTCGACGGTCAGGCCGGTGGTGTCGAGCTCGACGGAGCCCTCCGCCGGCTGGAGCGGGGAGTGCTCGCGGCTGGAGTCCTGGGCGTCGCGGAGGGCCTGGTCGCGCAGGACGGCGTCGACCTCGATCCCCAGCTCGGCCGCGCGGCGTCGGGCGCGCTCCGACGGGTCGGCGACGAGGAAGACCTTGACCGCGGCGTCGGGCGCCACGACGGTGCCGATGTCGCGGCCCTCGACGACCCAGTCGCCCGCGGCGACCAGCGCCCGCTGCTTCTCGACCAGCGCCGCGCGCACCGCCTGGTTGGTCGCGACCTTCGAAGCCGCCTCCGACACGCGCGGCTCACGAATCGCCTCCGTGACGTCGCGCCCATTCGCGATCACGCGCTCTCCGATCGAGATCTCGAGCCCTTCCGCCTGCTCGGACGCCGCTCCCCCCTCCTCCAGCGTCAGCAGCCCGACCGCGCGGTACATCGCGCCCGAGTCGAGATAGGTGAAGCCGAGCGCCTCGCCAACCGCACGCGCCACGGTGCTCTTGCCGGCCCCGGCGGGCCCGTCGATCGCGACGACCATGGCGGGCAGGCTACCCGCGCATCAGGCGAGCAGCGCGCGCAGGTCGGACTGGAAGCCCGGGTAGGAGATGGCGGCGGAGTCCATGCCGAGGACTTCGACTCCTTCCCGGGAGGCGAGGCCGGCGATGGCGCCGAGCATGGCGATGCGGTGGTCGCCGCGGGCGTCGATGGTGCCGCCGCGCAGCGGAGTTCCGTCGCCCTGGACGGCGAATCCGTCCTCGGTCGCCTCGATGTCGGCGCCGAGGGCGGTGAGGCCGTCGACGACGGCGGCGATGCGGTCGGACTCCTTGTGGCGCAGCTCGCCGGCGCCGTGGACGACGGTGTCGCCCTCGGCGAAGGCGCCGAGCAGTGCGACGAGGGTCAGCTCGTCGATCGCGGCGGGGACCTCGTCGGGCGCGACCTCGGTGCCGATCAGCGGACCGTGGGCGACGTCGAGCTCGCCGACCGGCTCGACGTCGTTGAACTCGCCCGGCGCTTCGAGGTCGCCGACGATCACCGCGCCCATCCGCTGGGCGATGCGGAAGAAGCCGCAGCGGGTCCAGTTGAGGCCGACGTTCTGGATCACGACGCGTGAATCCGGTACCAGGCAGGCGGCGGCGACCATGAAGGCGGCCGACGAGGGGTCGCCCGGAACGGCGATCGCGTCGAGCTCGAGCTCGTCGACCTGCGAGACGGTGATCTTCAGGCCGTCGCGCTCGAACGGGACGCGCGAGCGGGCGAGGATCCGCTCGGTGTGGTCGCGGCTGACCCGGCCCTCGACGATCGTGGTGCTGCCGTCGGCGAGCATGCCGGCGATCAGGACGCAGGACTTGACCTGGGCGCTGGCCATCGGCATGTCGTAGGTCGTGCCGTGCAGCTCGCCGCCCCGAATGGTCAGCGGCGGCAGGCGGTCGTCGCGGGCGTCGATCCGCGCGCCCATCTGCCGCAGCGGCGTGACGATCCGATCGACCGGGCGGCGGCGGATCGACTCGTCGCCGTCGAGCACCCACTCTCCCCCCGGCTGCCCCGCCAGCCAGCCCGGCAGCAGCCGCAGCAGCGTGCCGGAGTTGCCGACGTCGAGCCGGCCGCCGGTCGTCTCCAGCGGCGCGTGCAGCCCGACGCCGCGAATCAGCACGCGGCCGTCGCCTTCGTCCTCGACGCCGGCGCCGAGCCGCAGCACCGCGTCGAGCGTCGAGCGGGTGTCGGCCGCGTCGAGGTAGTTGGTGATCGCGACCGGCTCGTCGCTCATCGCGCCGAACAGCGCGGCGCGGTGCGAGATCGACTTGTCGGCGGGCGGCTCGTAGTCCCCCCGCAGCGGTCCTGCCGGCTCGAAGCGCGCGTTGCTCACGCCTCGGCGACGGGGAAGCCGAGGTCGTCGATCAGCTGCCGCGCGCGGTCGGCCTCGGCGTCACCCGCGATCCAGAGCGTGATCGCACCCGAGCGCATGTCGGGAGCCGGCGCGAGCGCCATGTCCACGATGTTCACCCCTGCCCTGCCGAGCGCCAACGCCACCTCGGCGACGATACCCGGACGGTTCGGAACAGTCGTGCGCAACTCGTGAACGACGCCGCCGGCTAGGTCGGCCTCGAGCAGCCGCCGGCGAGCGTCCGCGGCCTGCTCGTTCCAGCTCGTGATCGCAGCCGCATCGCCTGCGCGCAGCAGCTCCGCGGCGTCCTGCAGCCGCTCGACGAGCGCGTCGACTTCGGCGGCGATCGCTTCGCGGTTGGCGACGTAGATATCGGTCCAGATCGCCGAGTTCGCGCCGGCGACGCGGGTCGCGTCACGGAAGCTCGGGCCGACGCGCGGCAGCGCCGCGTCCTCCTCGCCAAGCGCGCCCGCGGTCTGGGTGACCAGCGCGTTGGCGAGCACGTGCGGCAGGTGGCTGACGGTCGCCAGGAGGCGGTCGTGGGACTCGGCGTCGATCGCCACCGGGCGGGCGCCGAGCGCGGCCACGAGCCGATGCAGCCGCTCGAAGAGGACGCCTGAGCTGTCCCTGGTCGGCGTCAGGTACCAGGTCGCGCCCTGGAAGAGATCGGCGCGCGCGTGCTCGACGCCGGCCGTCTCGGCGCCGGCGATCGGGTGGCCGCCGACGAAGCGACCGTCGGCGGCGGCTTCGACGACGCCCCCCTTGGTCGAGCCGACGTCGGTGACGACGCAATCGTCGCCGGCGGCGGCCAGAGCCGCGGCGACCTGGGCGTCGAGCGCACCGACGGGCGCGCAGCAGAAGCAGACCGAGGCGCCGTCGAGCGCCTCATCGAGCGAGCCGGCGACGCGATCGATCGCTCCCAGCTCACGAGCTTGCTCCAACCGCTCTGCGCTGCGCCCGAAGCCGACTACCTCGACATCCTCGACGCACTCCCGGGCCGCCAGCCCGATCGAGCCGCCGATCAGCCCGACGCCGAGGACGGCGACCCTCATCCGTCGCGCCGCGCCCGTACCGCCGCGGTCAGCCCGTCGAGCACCTTCACCGTCTGACTCCAGTCCATGCAGGCGTCGGTGATCGACTGGCCGTAGGTCAGCCCGCCGCCGAGGCTCTGGTTGCCCCCGACGAGGAAGGACTCGAGCATCACGCCGACGATCGCCCGGTTGCCGGCCGCGATCTGCGCCCCGATGTCCTCCGATGCGATCGGCTGACGGGCGGGGTCCTTGCCGCTGTTGTCGTGCGAGGCGTCGATCACTACGCGCTCCGGCAGGCCGGCGGCACTCAGCTTGGCGAGTGCCTGCTCGACCTCGGCCGCGCCGTAGTTCGGAGCCCCCCTGCCGCCGCGCAGGATCACGTGACCGTCGGGGTTGCCGGTCGTGTGCAGGATCGCCGGGGTGCCGCTGTCGTCGATGCCGGCGAAGGCGTGCGAGACCGCGGCGGCGCGGACGGCGTCGACGGCGACCTGGACGTCGCCGTCGGTGCGGTTCTTGAAGCCGATCGGCATCGACAGCCCTGAGCCGAGCTGGCGGTGGACCTGGCTCTCGGTCGTCCGTGCGCCGATTGCGCCCCAGGCGACGGTGTCGGAGATGTACTGCGGCGTGATCGGGTCGAGGAACTCGACCCCCACCGGCAGACCGAGCGACAGCACCTCGAGCAACAGCGCGCGGGCCTTGTGCAGGCCGGCATTGACGTCGAGCGTGCCGTCGAGGTGCGGGTCGTTGATCAGGCCCTTCCATCCGGTCGTCGTGCGCGGCTTCTCGAAGTAGACGCGCATCGCGATCAAGAGGTCGTCGTTGAGCCGTTGGGCCACGTCGGCGAGGCCGCGGGCGTACTCCAGCGCGGCGTCGACGTCGTGGACGCTGCACGGCCCGACGATCACCAGCAGCCGGTCGTCGTCGCCGTCGAGGACCGCCGAGACCTGCTCGCGTCCGCGCACGACGGCGTGCGCACGATCCGGCCCAAGCGGCATTTCCCCGAGCAGCCGCTCAGGCGTAACGAGCGGCACCGCGCGCTCGATTCGCTGGTCGCGCACGTGGTCGCGGCCCGTTGTCACCCCCTCTGTCATCCCGATCATCATGTCGCTTCTCTGGCTCCTTCGAAGTTCCGGGCCGTCCTCAACGAGACGGCGGGTACGCGGGCGTGGGCTATCGGCGTCCGAGCGGGACCGTTCGGCCGACGGCAGGGGCTGCCGCTGCCGGACGCCTAGCTAAATCGCCAATACGACACGCGGGTACGCCGAAGGACGCCCGGAAGGGCGTCGGTGCTGATCGGCGTAGCGGTGCGAGCCATCGACCTACTTGTAGCAGAGCCGAAGCAGTTCGTCGAGAGCTAGAGGAGTTCGTCGAGGGCTGTGACGAAGCGCTCGTTCTGCTTGCGGGTGCCGAGCGTGACGCGCAGGTGCCCCTCGCTGCCGAGCGCGGCGCCGGAGCGGATGATCACCCCGCGCTTGGCCAGGCCGTCGACGATCGGGGCCTCCTCGCGCTCACCGAGGTCGACCCAGACGAAGTTCGCCTGGCTATCCGTCGTCGTCAGGCCGCGGTCCTCGAGCTCGACCTCGAGCCAGGCGCGCTCGACGATCGTCGCCTCGACCCGCCGGGTGACCTCGTCCTGATGCCGGATCGCCTCGGCGGCGGCCGCCTGCGCGAGAGCGTTGACCGAGAACGGCTGGCGGACGCGATCGACGGCCAGCCGAAACTCCTCCGGGCCGAGCGCATAGCCGGCGCGCAGGCCGCAGAGGCCGTAGACCTTCGAGAAGGTGCGCAGGACGATCAGGTTCGGGTGGCGTCCGACCAGATCGAGCGAGTCGCCCGGGTCCTGGAGCGCGTTGAACTCGACGTAGGCCTCGTCGAGGATCACCGCGATGTGACGCGGCAGGCCGGTCATGAAGGCGTCGATCGCCTCGACGGGCAGGGCGGTGCCGGTCGGGTTGTTCGGGTTGCAGATCAGCACCAGTCGCGTGGCGGCCGTGACCTCGGCCGCCATCGCGTCGAGGTCGTGGCGCTGCTCGTCGTCGAGCGGCACCTCGATCGCGCGGGCCCCGGACTGGGCGGCAATGTGCGGGTAGATCGAGAACGACGGCCAAGCGTAGATCAGCTCGGCGCCCGGCTCGAGCAACACCTCGGCGGCTGACATCAGCAGCTCGCAGGAGCCGTTGCCGACCGCGACACGTGCGGCTGGGAGCTCGCAGCGGTCGGCGATCCGCTGGCGCAGCAGCGTCTTGCCCGGGTCCGGATAGCGGTTGAGCCGCTCGATCTGACCGTTGAGCGCGCCGACGACCGCCGGCAGCGGCCCCCACGGCGCCTCGTTCGAGGCCAGCTCGACCAGCTCGCCCTCGTGCTCCCAGGTCTTCGCGGCCGGGTAGACGGGAATCCGGCCGACGCGATCGTTGAACTCGATGCCGCTCACTGAGCCCCCTCGAGGTCGGCGCGCAGCTTGACCGCGTCGCGCAGGTAGACGTGGCGGGCCTCGCTGTCCGGATCGGCGTAGGTGTGCAGCAGCACGCGGATCACGCGCGGCAGCGCGCCGGGGACGTCGATCTCGCGGGCGCAGAGCAGCGGCACTCCAGACAGGCCGAGCCGGCGCGCGGCGACCGCCGGGAACTCGGCGTCGAGGTCGTCGGTGCAGGTGAAGATGCAGCTGACCATCTCCTCGCTGTCGAGCGAGTTGCGGTCGATCAGCGCTCGCAGCAGCTCGTCGGTCGCGGCGAGGATCGCCTCGGCGTCGTTCTCGTCGACAGTGGTGGCGCCCCGGAGCGCTCTCAATCTCACGTTGGGGGATTCTTCCAGAGGGACGTCACTTGCCAGCGGCCTTGCGGAGCCGCTCTACCTCCGCGGCGCTGAGACGGCGGGCGTCGCCGATTCCGAGTCGTCCGAGGCGCAGCGGCCCGAACGCGATCCGTCGCAACGCGACGACGCGGTGGCCGACCGCTTCGCACATCCGGCGCACCTGGCGGTTGCGGCCCTCGTGGATCGCGAGCTCGATCACACCCGGCTCGACGAAGTGCGCGCGTGCCGGCGCGGTGCGGCCGTCGTCGAGCTCGACGCCCTCGCGCAGCGCGCGTAGAGCCCGCTCCGACGGCCGTTGCGGGTCGACCTTGACGTGGTAGACCTTCTCGACCCCGTAGCGCGGGTGGGTCAGCAGGTCCGCCAGCGCGCCGTCGTTGGTCAGCAGGATCAGGCCGCTGGTGTCGACGTCGAGGCGGCCGACGGGATAGAGCCGGCGGTCCGAGCCGACGAGCCCGACGACGGTTGGGCGACCGTGGGTGTCCTGGGCCGTCGAGACGACGCCGGGAGGCTTGTTGACCGCGTAGGTCTCGCGCTCCTCCGGCGCGACAGGCCGGCCGTCGACGGCGACGTCGCTGCTGTCGTCGACGTCGCGCGCCGGATCGGTGACCGTCCTGCCGGCGATCGTGACGCGACCGTCGGCGACGATCGCCTCGGACGCGCGCCGCGAGGCGACCCCGGCGTGGGCTAGGTACTTGGCGAGGCGCATCGGGCAAGGCTCGCAGGATGCGACACTTGACGCGTGGACCTCGAACGGCTCGACAGCCTGCTCGCCGAGCGCGGCCAGCCCGCCTTCCGCGCCGGACAGGTGTGGGACTGGCTGGCGCGCGGCGTCGCCTCCTACGACGAGATGACCAACCTGCCGGTCGCGCTGCGGGAGACGCTCGCAGCCGAGCTGCCGCTGTCGACGCTGGCGCTGGAGGCCGAGGCGCACTCGCGCGACGGGACCGAGAAGGCGCTGTTCCAGACCGCCGACGGCCGGCCGCTCGAGACCGTCCTGATGCGCTACCGCGACGGCCGTCGCTCGCTCTGCCTGTCGAGCCAGTCCGGCTGCCCGCTGACCTGCACGTTCTGCGCGACCGGGACGATGAAGTTCGGCCGCAACCTGACGGCTTCGGAGATCCTCGACCAGGCGCTGCACTTCCGCCGCAAGGAGGAGGTCAACCACGTCGTCTTCATGGGGATGGGCGAGCCACTGCTGAACCTCGACAACGTGCTCGGCGCCTGCGAGCGGCTGCCCGACGTCGGGGTGCACCCCTCCAGTACGACGATCTCGACCGTCGGCTGGATTCCCGGCATCGAGCGGCTGACCGAGCGCGACGGTCCGACGATCCGGCTAGCGCTGTCGCTGCACGCCCCCGACGACGCACTGCGCTCGGAGCTGATGCCGGTCAACGACCGCTACCCGCTCGCCGACGTGCTCGAGGCCTGCCGCGCCTGGAGCGAGAAGCGCAACCGCAAGGTGTTCGTCGAGTACCTGATGCTCGCCGGCGTCAACGACCGCTACGAGCAGGCCCTCCAGCTCGCCGCGATCCTCACGCCGCGCAACACCTTCAAGGTCAACCTGATCCCCTACAACCCGACCGACTCGCCGTTCGAGGGCTCGGGCCGCGAGGCGATCGAGGTCTTCCGTTCGACGCTGGAGCACAACGGCGTTCCGGCCACGGTGCGCCTGACGCGCGGGCGCGACATCGACGCGGCCTGCGGGCAGCTTGCCGCGAAGAGCGCCTAGTCGGAGGGCTGCGCGCGCTGCTCGCCTGCTTTCAAAAGGCGGTCGCGCAGCTCCTGCTCGTCCTCGGGCGACGGGTCGAACTGGGCGATGTCGGGCAGCGAGTCGAGCGCCTGGAGGCCGAACAGCTTCTGGAAGAGGTCGGTGGTGCGGTAGAGGACGGCGCCGAAGCGCGAGCGGCCGTGCTCCTCGATCAGCCCACGCTCGAGCAGGGTGCCGACGGCGGACTCCGAGGCGACGCCGCGGATGCGGGCGATCTCGGGGCGCGACACCGGCTGGAGGTAGGCGACGATCCCGAGGCACTCGGCCTGGGCCTGGGTCAGCGGCGGGGTGCGCGGCTTGGCGAGCAGGCGGCGAGCGGCCTTCTCGGCGATCGGGTCGGTGGCGAGCGTGAAGCCGCCGGCGACCTCGCGCAGGACGACGCCGCGGTAGCCCTCGGCGTAGTGCTCGCGCAGGCGGTGGAGCGCCGCGACGACCTGATCCTCCGGTGTCTCGCAGGCCTCGGCGAGGTCGTCGAGCGAGACCGGGTCGGGCGACAGGAAGAGCAGCGCCTCGACGATTCGTGCGAGGTCCTGCATGCCGGTGCTCTCGTCGCTCATGCGCGTCCCGCCCGGATCGTGATCGGGCCGAACGACTCGGACTGCTCCCAGTCGGCCTCGCCGGCCTTGTAGAGCTCGAGCAGCGCGAACAGCGTGACCGCCTCGGTGACGCGGTCGGCGCCCTTGACGGCGTCGTCGAAGGTGAAGCTGCCGGCGCGCGACAGCAGGCCGCGCATGTGGGCCAGCCGCTGCTCGATCGAGACGCGCGGACGGGCGACGTGGCCGAGGTCGAGCTTCGGCGGGACGCGCAGCAGGCCGCCGATCGCCTTGGCGAGCTTGATCGGGTCGTAGGAGGCCTCGGCGGCGTCGTAGGAGACGCGGCGCAGCTCGGGCGGCAGCGGCGCCGAGCGGTAGCGATGGCCGTCCTCGGCGGCGAGCCGCTCGGTGAGGAAGCCGGCCGCCTGCTTGTAGCGGCGGTACTCGAGCATCCGCGCGAGCAGCTCCTCGGCCGCCTCGCCCGCCTCGAGCTCCAGCCCCTCCTCGTCCTCGCGCGGCAGCATCAGCCGCGACTTCAGCTCCAGCAGCGCGGCGATCAGGACGAGGAACTCGGTCGCCGCCTCGAGGTCCAGCTCGCCGACCGCCTCGAGATGGTCGATGTAGGCGAGCACCACGTCGGCAAGCTCGACCTCGAGCAGGTCGACCTCCTCGCGCAGGACGAGCGTCAGCAGCAGGTCGAATGGACCCTGGAAGACCTCCAGGTCGAGATCGAGCGCGGCGACGGACACCGGGGCAAGCCTAGAGGCGAGGCCCGACGGCGGTCATGAGCGTCCGCCAGCCGGCCCCGCGAGGAGCGTCGCGAGCAGGTCGACGACACGGGCGGCGTGAACACCGTCCGGATCGCGCTCGGGGTTGAAGTCGGCGACCGATACGCCGAGCAGACTCGGCGCGGCGGCGAGCGGGCGAGCTAGCGCCTCGAGCTCGTCCCAATCGAGGCCGAGCGGCTGCGGATAGGTGACCGCGGGCAGCGCCGTCTCGTCGAGCACGTCGAGATCGAGGTGCAGCCATGCCGGGCGGCCGGTGAGTCGCCTGAGGGCTTCCAGCCCGCCTCGCTCCGCTCCGCCCTTGCGCAGCTCGGGCGCGGTGAGGGCGAAGATGGCCGGGTCGATTCGCGCGTTCTCGAACGCGACGTCGGCGTTCAGCTCGGACGGCCGGTGCCCGAGCAGCACGGTTGCCGCGGGATCCAGCAACCGCTCGGTGTCCAGCAATCCGAGCGGCCCGTGCCCGGTGAGGATCGCCAGGTCCATGTCGGCGGCCTCCCCGGTCGGCGAGGTCTTGCCGTCGTAGAAGTCGGCGTGTCCGTCGACGAACCAGAGCCCGCAGCCCGCCGGCAGTGCCTGGAAGACACCCAGCAGCAGCGTGCAGTCGCCGCCGACGACGAGCGGGAACTCCCCCGCGCCGCGCACGTTGCGCACGCGCGCCGCGATGTCGGTCGCCGCCCTGCGCACGTCGAGAGCGCCGATCACTCCCGTCTCCGGGTCGCGCCGCGTGTCGCGAATCTGCGCGTCCGCCTGGCCGGCATCGCGCGCGCCGAGCCGCTCGATCAACCCGGCTGCACGCAGCGCCGCCGGCGCCAGCTCCTCGCCGCGTCCCGTGCCCGAGCAGTCGAGCGGAGCGTCGATGACGGCGAGGCGACTGCTGCGACTCAGGGTGCGCCCACTCCCATCGCCGCGCGAACGTCCCGCAGCGTCTCGGATGCGATCGCCCGGGCCTGTTCGGCGCCCTGTTGGAGCACGGACTCGAGCGCCGCCTCGTCGGGTCGCAGCTCGGCGTAGCGCTCGCGCACCGGACGCAGGTAGTCGGCGACAGCCTCGGCGACGGCGCTTTTGAAGGCTCCGTACTGCTGGCCGTCGAACTCGCGCTCGACGTCCTCGGGCGTCACGCCGCGGGTCACTGCGTAGATATCGATCAAGTTGGCGATTCCGTCCTTGCCCTCGCCGCGACGGACCTCGCTGCCGGAGTCGGTGACGGCGCTCTTGACCTTCTTGACGATCGCCTTCTCGTCGTCGTCGACGTAGATCCGGCCGCGCTCCTCGCTGCTGCTCGTCGACATCTTCTTCGTCGGGTCCTGGAGATCCATGATCCGCGCGCCGACCTCCGGGATCTTGTGCTCGGGAACGGTCAGCACGTCGCCGTAGGTGGCGTTGAAGCGGATCGCGATGTCGCGCGTCAGCTCGAGGTGCTGGCGCTGGTCGTCGCCGACCGGCACCTCGTCGGCACGGTAGGCGAGCACGTCGGCCGCCTGGAGCACCGGGTAGAGGAACAGCCCGGCCGAGATCAGCTCGCGCTGCTGGACCGACTTGTCCTTGAACTGGTGCATCCGGTTGAGGTCGCCGTGCGCGGTGACGGAGGCGAGCAGCCAGCAAAGCTCGGTGTGTTCGCGGACGTCGCTCTGGCGAAAGAGGATGCAGCGCGCCGGATCGAGCCCCGACGCCAGCAGCATCGCGGCGGTGTCGTAGAGGTAGCTGCGCAGTTGCTTCGGCTCGTAGGCGACGGTGATCGCGTGCAGGTCGACGATGCAATAGATCGCCGGGTCCCCCCTGTCCTGCCCCTCGACATAGCCGCGCACCGCGCCGATGTGGTTGCCGAGGTGCTTGCGCCCCGTCGGCTGAAGACCGCTGAAGATCCGCATGGAGCGCGGGAGGTTATTCGCTCGTCAGAGCCGCGAGCCTCGCGCTGTCGAGAGGATCCACGCGTTCGATGCCAGGGATCTCGTCCAAGTCGCGATCGGCGCTCACGACAAGGGAGAGCCCCTTGTTCATCGCGGTGGACACATGCAACGCGTCTGCGATCCCCAGGTGAGGATGCCGGTCCACGAGATCCATTGCGGACGACGTGATCTCCCAGTTCAACGGGTGGAGCTCTGAACAGACAGCGGCTACCTCTCGCGCCCGGTCCGTCGCCTCCTCATCACCCCTACGCTGCCGCTGCCGCACAAGCTCCTGCAACGTATACGCGCTGGTCTCGCCCGCGAGGCGTCGTTGAGCGACCGCTCGCAGGACTTCTCGACACGGCTCTCGACGTGGAGACTCACCACCCACCGCGTAGACGAAGACGTTGGTAACGAGGTAGACGCGGCTCAATCGATCTCCTCGTCCCACGCCTCGCGCATCTCGCGCTTGAGTTCCTCCGGTGTCCCCACCGGGACCGGTGGGGCCGCCAGAAGCGACTCAAGCGCGGCCAGAGCCCGCGCTCGGTCATCCCGCTCCAGCTCGTGATCGATCGCTTCGCGCACGACCGCGCCGACCGAAGAGCCGGTCGCGTCGGCGCGCTGCCGGAGACGCTCGAGACGCTCGTCGTCGAGGAGAACGTGCATGCGCCTATTCAACTCGCCCATGTGTGCAGGTTACACGCACATGTGCGACAGCTTTGCGACGGCGGCGCTACAAGATGCTGCGCTTAAGGACGCGCCGCGGCCTCCGCGCGCTCCCAGAGCTGGAGGTAGGCCTCGGCTCCGTTGGCGAGGTCGTCGACGATCTGGGAGCCGCCGACCTGGCGCAGGTCCTCGATCCAGTCGGGGTAGAGGCCGTAGTGGTCGACGCCGTGGACATTGATGTCGTAGGTGCGCGTCCCGGAGCGCTGGCGGTCGATCGTGGTGCCGCCGTCGAACGACTGGAACGGGTACTCGACGGGGTTCTCGGCGGCATTGGGGCGCGGGACGGGCTGAGAGTGGAGGCCGTTGATGTCCGAGCCGAAGCCGAGGCCGAAGAGGAAGTCGGGGTTGCGGTTGGCGCGCGCTGCCTGCCATTCCGCGACGAACTGGTTCGCCTGGGTCGAGATCGGCCCGACGATTCCGCCTAGTGCCTGGAGCCGCTGCTGACTGCCAGCGTCGCCCCAGCTATGGCTCGAGATCACCCCCGGGTAGCCGGTCTGCTCGAGGATCGACAAGACGTCCTGGCGCGCCTTGACGCTGAGGTGGTCGGTCTCGACGATCATCCCGCGGTCCATCATCGCCCTGATCAGGTGCTCGCCGAGCGGCGTCAGCCCCTTCGGGTTGCAGAGCGGCGCCGGGGGATAGACCGGTAGCTGGCCCTGCAGCAACGGCGCAGTCAGCACCGACCCGAAGACGGTGTAGATCAGCTGGGCGTGCTCGCCGGTCGGGTTGGTCGGCTCGTTGTCGTGGTCGGCGGCACCGGGGCAGTGCTCGGCGGTCCAGAACTGGCCGGTGGCGTACTTGTTGCCGACGTTGACCAGGACGCCCTGGGTGCCGGAGTCGAAGTGGACCCCGCCGAGCGCGTTGT
Organism: Thermoleophilaceae bacterium; assembly: GCA_035630455.1. GTDB lineage: Bacteria > Actinomycetota > Thermoleophilia > Solirubrobacterales > Thermoleophilaceae > JAAYBF01. The sequence continues at coordinate 7,830 of DASQKP010000039.1, read as the reverse complement.
CGAACTTGTGCACCGGGAACATCGAGCGGACGCCGATGCCGTGCAACCTGTCGAGCTCCGCGTCGATCTGCCCGGCGGTGCAACGGGGCGTCCCGTTGAACTGCCCGCAGTTCAGGACCTCCGAGACCTCGATCCCCAGCACCATCGCCAGCTTGCCGTCGTTGATCACGGCCCGCGCCTCAGTTGGGTCGTCGACGATCCGCAGGAAGCCCTTGCCCGGCCCGCCGAACTGCGCGTCGATGTAGTCGACGAGCTCATGCATGTCCTCCGCCTGCTGGTACGCGCTCGCCATCTCGTTGCAGTCGTTCTTCTTCAGCGGATAGATCTCGCACAGCGCCCGGTTCTCGACCAGGTCGTTGACCATGATCCGCAGCCCAGACCGCCACGCCCGCTCGATCCACTTCCAGTAAGTCCCCTCGTGCGTCAGCGACTCGTCGCGCGGCCAGCCGGCAAAGCTCGGCCAGCCATCGGTGCTGTGCGTCCCGACCGGCGACCCGACGGCAAAGAAGTTCTCCGCCACCGCCCCAACCCCGTTGCCGACATGGTCGACGCAGTCGCGCATCGCCACCGTCACCCCATACGGGCTCCAAGGCCTCCGACAGTGAAACCGCCCGCCGAGGAACTGGAACCCGCCCAGATGGATGTGGTCGTCGAGGAACCCTCGCACAGGAGCGGTCGGGCTCTCGCCCCTGAACGGCTCCCCCGTCACGTTCACCTCGATCTCAGGAAACTCAGCACACCCAGAGGCCGGCTCGAAGGTCCAGCGCGCAGCCGTCGAAGCGACCTGCGTCAGCCGCCCCAACGCCCCGACACCAAGGCTCTTGTCGGAGGAGACGTTCACCAGCCGCAGCGAGGCGCCACCATCGACCACCCGCCAGTCCGCCGCCGGACCGGGCGTCGCGATCGGCCCAACGGTCCCAAGCAGACCCGCCGCCGGCATACGCGCGTCAGGCCCGTAGAGCAGATACCGCCCGAGCGCTGTCGCCTTCAGGCGAAACGGCGTCGCGGCGGCCGCGCTCTGGGCGTTCACCGGATAGCCAAGCGCATCCTTCTTGACGAAACGCCCGGTATTCGCATCGCGCAACGCGTAACAGCCATTCGCGTAGGAATAGATGTCGATCGCGCTCGCCGCAGGCGCGAGCACCGCCACCACGAACCCGCTTGCCACAAGCGCAAAGGCGGCTTTGCAAGCCAGGGTCTTCAGTGGTCCCCTCCCATAGGATCTGGACCGGTCCTCCCCCCACCGCCGAGCTAATAAACGTCAACCACCAACACCCCTAACGGGCGAGTGGATATGCCTCAGAGACGGTTCTCGAGTCTCTGAGGCATATCCACTCGGCCGCCTACCTCGGCGCCTGCCGTACGACCGGATTCTTCGCGGCGCCGGCCTCGTCGAGGCGACGGACTGACGTCGTATAGGGAGCGTTGCGGGCGATCTCGGGATCGTCGGCGGCCTCGACGAGGATGGCGCAAACAACACCGGCGAAGTCGTCCAGCGTCTCCTTCGTCTCCGTCTCCGTCGGCTCGATCATCAGCGCCTCGTCGACCAGCAGCGGGAAGTAGACGGTCGGCGGGTGGACCCCGTGGTCCAGCATCCGCTTCGCGATGTCCAAGGTCCGGATACCCAGCTTCTCCTTCGCCCCCCGCCCCGACAGGACGAACTCGTGCATGCAGACGCGGTCGAACGCGATCGGCAGGTACTCCGCGACGTCCGGGGCCGCCAGCAGCGCCCGCAGGTAGTTGGCGTTCAAGACCGCCGTCTCAGACGCCTCCCGCAACCCCTCGCCACCGAGCGAGCAGATGTAGGCGTAGGAGCGCACGAAGACCCCGAAGTTGCCCTGGAAGCCGCGCAGCTTGCCGATCGACTTCGGCCGGTCGCTATCCAAGGCGAAGCGCGGCCCGTGGCCGTTATGGCCCTCTTCGCGGACGACCTGCGGCCGGGGAATGTACGGCTCGATGCGGTCCGACACCGCGATCGGCCCGGCGCCCGGCCCGCCGCCGCCGTGCGGCTGGGTGAACGACTTGTGCAGGTTGTAGTGGACGATGTCGAAGCCCATGTCGCCTGGCCGCGAGATGCCCATGACGGCGTTGAGGTTGGCGCCGTCGTAGTAGAGCGTCGCCCCCACGTCGTGGACGATCGAGGCGATCTCCTCGATGTTGCGGTCGAACAGGCCGAGCGTGTTCGGGTTGGTCAGCATCAGGCAGGCGACGTCGTCGGTCGCCTTGGCGCGCAGGTCTTCGAGGTCGACGCCGCCGTGCTCGTCGGTGCCGACCTTGACGACCTCGTAGCCGGCCATCGTCACGGTCGCCGGGTTGGTGCCATGGGCGGTGTCGGGCGTCAGCACCTTGTGGCGGTGCTCGCCGCGGTCCTCGTGGTAGGCGCGGGTGACCAGCAGGCCGGCCAACTCACCGTGTGAGCCCGCTGACGGCTGGAGCGAGACGTGCGGCAGCCCCGCTATCTCGCCGAGCGCCCGCTGGAGGTTCCACATCAGCTCGAGCGCGCCCTGGGCGTGCTCGGGGTCCTGGAGCGGGTGCAGGCGGGCGTGGCCGGGCAGCGCGGCGACGCGCTCGTGCAGCTTCGGGTTGTGCTTCATCGTGCACGAGCCGAGCGGGTAGAAGCCGGTGTCGAGGTCGAAGTTCTTCTTCGACAGGCCGTTGTAGTGGCGGACGATCTCCGGCTCGGCGATCTCCGGCAGCTCGGCCGGGGCGCTACGGCGCATGGCGGCGGGCAGCAGGCTCTCGATCGGGACCTCGGGAACGTCGGTCACCGGCGGCGTGAAGGCGCGGCGCCCCGCGACGGACTTCTCGTAGATCGTGCGCGTCTGCTCGTCAAGACGCGGATCGAGCACCGCGGCCGGCCATCTGGCGCCGGGGGGTGCGGGGGGCGTGAGCCCCCCGGGGCTATCCGCGCTCATGCGTGGGCTTCCTCTCTGACCGAGCCGAGCACGGCGGCCAACCGGTCGATGTCAGCCTTGGTTCGGCGCTCGGTGATCGCGACCAGCAGCCCGTCCTCGTACTCCGGGTAGTCGCGGCCGAGCCGGTAGCCGGGATTGATCCCGACGGCGCGGGCGCGCTCGAAGACCGCGTCGAGGTCCGGCACCCGCACCGCGAACTCGCGCACGACCGGGCCGGGGTTGATCGCCTCCAGCCCGAGCGTCTCGCGGGCGTAGTGGGTGCGGCGCAGCATCAGCTCGCCGAGCTCGACCAGCCCCTGCTTGCCGAGCCAGGAGAGGTAGATCACGCCGGCCAGCGCGTTGAGCGCCTGCGCCGTGCAGATGTTGTGCGTAGCCTTCTCGCGGCGGATGTGCTGCTCGCGCGTCTGCAGCGTCAGCACGAAGCCGCGCTTGCCGTCGACGTCGCGCGTCTCGCCAGCGATCCGGCCGGGCATCTTGCGGATGAATCGCTCGGCGGCGGCGAAGAAGCCGAACGAGGGGCCCCCGAAGTCGAGCCGGTTGCCGAGCGTCTGGCCCTCGCCGACGCAGATGTCGGCGCCAAGCGCGCCGGGCGGCTCGAGGATGCCGAGCGGCAGCGGGTCGGCCGCGACGACGAACAGCGCGCCGGTCCGCTTGGCAGCCTCGCCGAGCGTTCCCAGCTCTTCGACGGTCCCGAGGAAGTTCGGCTGCTGCACGAAGACGGCGGCGGTGTCGTCGTCGACGAGCGCCGTGAGCGCGTCGAGGTCGGTAACGCCCTCGCTGTCGAGGCCGGCCTCGGCGACGGTCATGCCGTAGCCCTTGGCGTGCGTCGCGAGCGTCTCGCGCGAGTGCGGGTGCAGGCCGCGCGACACGACGAGCTTGGTCCGCTTGGTCTCGAGCTTCGCCAGGTAGCCGGCGGCGGCGACCGCCGACGGGCCCTCGTAGACGGAGGCGTTCGAGACCGGCAGCCCGGTCAGCTCGGAGATCGCGGTCTGGTACTCGAACATCACCTGCAGCCCACCCTGCGAGATCTCCGGCTGGTAGGGCGTGTAGGGCGTCAGGAACTCCGAACGCTGGAGGACGGAGTCGATCAGCGCCGGCGTGTAGTGGTCGTACATCCCGGCGCCGAGGAAGCTGGTCTCGGCGTCGGCGTGGGTGTTGCGCGCGGCGAGCGCCGCCAGGTGGTCGTAGACGTCCTGCTCGGCAAGCCCCGCCGGCAGGTCGAGTGGCCGCTGCAGCCGCACGCCCTCAGGAATCTCGGCGAACAGCCCGTCGACGGAGCCGACACCGATCGTGTCGAGCATCGCCTGGCGGTCGGCGTCGGTTGCGGAGGTGTAGCGGCTCATCGGGGGAGAAACGTCGTCCTTCTAGGACAGCAGATCGCGGTAGGCGGCCACGTCGAGCAGCTGATCGATCTCGCTGAGGTCGCTCAACTTGACCTTGACCAGCCAACCGTCGCCGTAGGGGTCGTCGTTGATCTTCTCGGGGTTGTCGGAGAGCGCCTCGTTGACCTCCAAGATCTCGCCGGACAGCGGCGCGAAGACGTCGGAGACCGCCTTGACCGACTCGACCTCGGCGTAGGCGCCGTCCTTGGACACCGTCGACCCGACCGCGGGCGGGTCGTAGAAGACGACCTCGCCGAGGGCGTCCTGGGCGTACCAAGTGACGCCGAAGACGGCGACGTCGCCGTCGATCCGCGCCCAGTCGTGCTCGGCGTGGTACTTCAGGTCCTCTGGGTAGTCGGCTGCCACTCGCGCTTCTCCTTATGACTTGTAAAGGGGCTTGCCGCGGACGGCGGCTTCGCGGCGCTTGCCGCGGACGTCGACTTCGATCGGAGCTCCGGGCGTCGCGGCGGCCGCCGGCAGGTAGGCCATGCCGATCCCGATCTCGAGGCAGGGCGACAGGCTGCCGCTGGTCACGGTCCCATCGCCGTGGGCCGTGCTGACCGGGTTGCCCTGCCGCGGGATGCCCGGACCGGTGAAGGCGAACGGCACAAGCAGCTGCGCGGGCTCGAGGTCGCGCAGCGCGTCGGCGCCGATGAAGTCGGTGTCGAGCTTGCAGGCCCAGGCCAGGCCGGCCTCGATCGGGTTGCGGTCGAGCGACAGGTCGTTGCCGTAGAGGTGGAAGCAGGCCTCCAGGCGCAGCGTGTCGCGTGCGCCGAGCCCGACCGGGACGACCCCCTCGGCCAGCAGCGCATCCCAGATCTCGCCGGCGCGCTCCGGCGGCGCCAGGATCTCGACGCCGTCCTCGCCCGTGTAGCCCGTGCCGCAGCCCAGGCAGTCGATCCCGGCGATCGCGACGCTCGCGGTGCGCATCCGCGCCGGCAGCTCGCCGCCGGCGATCCGCTCGACCGCGGCGCGTGCCCGCGGCCCCTGAACGGCGAGCATCGCGTAGCGGTCCGCCGCGTCGACGACCTCGACGTCGAAGCCCGCGGCGTGCTCGGCCAGCCACGCGTAGTCGCGCTCGTGGTTCGAGGCGTTGGTGACCGTCAGGAAGCGCGGGCCGTCGCCGGGCAGCCGGTAGGTGAAGAGATCGTCGATGACGCCCCCGTCCTCACGGCAGAGCAGCGAATACTGGGCGCCGCCCTCAGCGAGCTTGGTCACGTCGTTTGACAGCAGCCGCTGCAGGAACGCCTCGGCGCCGGGCCCGCGGGTCTCGACCTGTCCCATGTGCGACACGTCGAAGACGCCGGCCTCCTCGCGGACCGCCATGTGCTCCTGGCGCACGCCCTCGTACTGGACCGGCATCTCCCAGCCCGCGAACGGCACCAGCCGTGCGCCGGCCGCCTGATGGCGGTCGTGGAGCGGGGTGCGGCGGAGGGTTTCGGCGGCGGAGGGCACGCCGCGGAGAGGCTACCTGCCCGCGCGGCGTAATTCGGAGCGGGATCGGGCGTTGGACGGGAAAGCAACCCGACTGAAAGGCCACTCCGATGCACAGCAAGTCCACACTCAGCAGGCGTATCCCGACCGCAATGGCCGTCGCGGCCACCGCGCTGATGGCGCTGCCCGCGTCGGGGATCGCCGCCGACAGCTTCGGCAGCCGGTTCGCCAACAGCCCCAACAGCGGCGCGTGCAACGGGCTGATGACGACCCCTTGCAGCTACGTGTCGTTCATCCATCCCGCCGTCGGAACAGGCGATCCCTATGCCGGTGGCGCGCCGAGCGACGGCGTGATCGTGAAGTTCCGCATCAACGCCTACGGCGCGGGCGGCCCCGGATCGCCGGCCACGGTGACCTTCCGAGTCGCCGACATCACCCGCGACAACGAGGATTCCGCGCAGGCCAAGGCGCTCGCGACCGGTCCGACCGTGACGGTCGCAGGGAACGACGCTGTCGAGGAGTTCCCGGCCCGCGTCCCGGTCCAGAAGGGCAACCACCTGGCGATCGACACCAGCGACGCCAACGCCGTCTACGCGTCGAGCGGCAGCGACTTCACCTACGTCTATGCCCCGACGCTCGCTGACGGGGCCGCTGCCCGCACGTCCGACCAGGTGACCGAGGAGCTGCTCGTCGGCGCCGTGGTCGAGCCCGACGCCGACAAGGACGGCTACGGCGACGAGACCCAGGACCAGTGCCTCGGAAATAGCAGCGACGGCACGGCTCCATGCACCGTCCCGGTCGGCACGCCGGCGGTCACCGGGATGTCGGTCGCGACCACCACGACCGGAGCGCGCAAGCTGACCTACCGCCTGTCAGAGGCCGCAAAGGTCACGGTCAAGCTCCAGAAGGCCGCCAAGGGCCGCAAGGCGAACGGCAAGTGCCGTAAGCAGACGGCCGCCAACAAGAACCGCAAGCGCTGCGTCCGCTGGGTCGGCGTCCGCAAGTTCGACCGCAACGGCGCGACCGGCCTCAACGATCTGAGGATCGCCGGCCGCAAGCTCGCCGCCGGGCGCTACAGGGTCCTGCTGACCGCACGCACCACCGCCGGCACCACCACCAAGCGGATCGGCTTCCGCGTTAAGAAGTAACGCCCCGCAAACCGCAAACGAACCGAGGGCCCCGCCACCGCGGGGCCCTCAGTCGTTTCGAAGCTAGCTCGCCGGGCGGGCGACGAATGCCCGAGCAGCGGTTCCCAAGCGGATCGGGCGTTCGTCGCCCGGCCGGCAGACGCCGACGGAGACCTAGTCCTTGAGGAACTCCGGGATGTCGATGTCGTCGTCCGAGATCTCCAAGGAAGAGCGCTGGTTGTCGTCCATCGAGACGTCGCGACGGCGGGGCTCGCGGCGACGGCCGGTCGAGTCCTCGCTGAACAGCGGCCGCGACTTCGCCCCCTCGAACCCGGTCGCGATGACCGTGACGCGAACGTTGTCGTCGAGGCCGTCGTCGACGACGGCGCCGAAGATGATGTTCGAGTTCTGGTCGGTCGCGCCCTGGATGATCTCGGCGGCCTCGTTGACCTCGAACAGGCCGAGGTCGCTGCCGCCGGTGATGTTGAGCAGGATGCCGGTGGCTCCCTCGACCGACTGCTCGAGCAGCGGACTGGAGATCGCATGGCGAGCGGCCTCCGCGGCGCGGTTCTCGCCGCCGGCCTCGCCGATTCCCATCAGCGCGGAGCCGGCGTCCTGCATGATCGTGCGGACGTCGGCGAAGTCGAGGTTGATCAGGCCGGGGATCGTGATCAGGTCGGTGATGCCCTGAACGCCCTGGCGCAGGACGTTGTCCGCTTCGCGGAACGCGTCGAGCATCGTCGTGCGGCGCTCGACGACCGACAGCAACTTCTCGTTCGGGATCACGATCAGCGTGTCCACGACCTCGCGCAGCCGGGCGATTCCCTCCTCGGCCTGGCGCGTGCGCTGAGTTCCCTCGAACTCGAACGGCCGTGTGACGACTCCGACCGTCAGGGCGCCGATCTCCTGTTTGGCGATCTCGGCCACGACCGGCGCCGCGCCGGTCCCGGTGCCGCCGCCCTCACCGGCGGT
>DASQKP010000038.1:0-34201 GCA_035630455.1 Thermoleophilaceae bacterium | reverse complement strand
ACGAACATCGTGTCCCCGCCCCACTCCTCCGGCTGGAGGCCGAGCTGGGTCATCTCCGTGCGCACGCGGTCGGGCTGCGCGCCTTCCTTGTCGATCTTGTTGACCGCCACGACGATCGGCACGTCGGCCGCCTTCGCGTGGTCCACGGCCTCGCGGGTCTGCGGGCGCACGCCGTCGTCGGCGGCGACCACGATCACGGCGATGTCCGTGGCCTCGGCACCACGGGCACGCATGGCGGTGAACGCCTCGTGACCCGGGGTGTCCAGGAACGTGATGGTCTTGTCGTTCTTGTGGACCTGGTACGCGCCGATGTGCTGCGTGATGCCACCGGCCTCGCCCGCGGCGACTTCCGTCTCGCGGATCGCGTCCAGCAGCGACGTCTTGCCGTGGTCGACGTGACCCATGATCGTGATCACCGGCGGGCGCGGCTCCAGATCGTCGTCGTCGTCCTCGAACGTCGGGTCCGCGTTCGCGTCCTCGGCGGCCGTGACGATCTCGATCTGCTTGTCGAACTCGTCGGCGAGCACCTGGATGGCGTCGTCGTTGAGCGTCTGCGTCAGCGTCGCCATCTCGCCGAGGCCCATCAGCTTCCTGATGACCTCCGGCACGGCCACGCCGAGGTACTCCGCGACGTCCTTGACGGTCGATCCGGAGTTGACCCGGATGACGTCCGCCTTCAGCGCGCTGGTGTCCTGCGCGACGGGCTCTTCGTACGTGCCGCGACGGCGACGGCCACCGCGACGCCGCGGCGGACGGTTCGGACCGCCGGGACCGCCGGGACCGCCGCCCGGGCCACCGGGACCGCCGCCGGGGCCACCGGGACGGCGCGAGGCCTGCGAGTCGATGACGACACGACGGACGCCGCCGCCGGCACCGGGCGAAGCGCCCTGCAGGCTCGACCGCGTGGGCCGGCGCTGACCGTTGTCGCCGCGCTGGGAATTGCCCGCGCCCGGCTTGGGCTTGGACTTCGGCTTGGGCTTGGGCGGCGGGGCAAGGTTCTCCGCGCGCGGGGCGCGGGCGGTGCCGTGGCCGAAGCCGGCACGCGCCTGCAGCGGCTGTGCAGCCGGCTTCTTGGCGGCAGCGCCATTGGCAGCGGCGGCCTTGGGCTTGGGCTTACCGGTGAGCGCAGCGTCGGCGAGCTTCTCGTCCACGGCGGTCGCGGCAGCCTTCACGTCAAGTCCGTACGCATTCAGGCGCTTGATGACCTCCGGGAGAGGCATCGAATATTGCTTGGCTAGCTCGTGGACGCGCTTCTTGGCCATGTTTGGGTTAAGTCTACGGTTTCCTGTGAGAGGGATACGGGGGCGCGGAATGCGCGATGAAACGCACGACGCTTCGCCGCTATGTCGAAGCAGTCGCGGACTGGATGCAGCCAGGCGCCCCGTCCGGGCAGGGACGCGCGAGGATCCGGCACCGCGCAACCGTCCACGTTAGCGAAACGGAGCAATCGTGCCTGGGGCACGACCGCTCCGCAGCCAACGCACCGACGGTGCGGGGTGTAGTTCCTATGCCTCGACGCGGTCCGAGTCCTGGTTGGCGAGCGCCTGGTGGGCGTCCAGGCCGCAGTACCGCGAGCCGGGCAGCGAGGCGTTCGGGCAACGGCGGCCGTTGCCGAGGATCGCGGCGCAGCGGCCGCCGGTCTCCTCCTCCTCGCCGTACCCGGTGTCCTGCTCTTCCTTGGCGAACTCGGTTTCGCTCCGGATGTCCACGCGCCAGCCGGTGAGGCGGGCGGCGAGCCGGGCGTTCTGGCCTTCGCGGCCGATCGCCAGGCTCAGCTGGTCGTCCGGAACGATCACCGTGGCCTGCTTGTTGGTGTCGTCCACCAGCACCTCGCGCACACGCGCGGGGCTGAGGGCCTTCGCCACGAAGCGGGCCGGCTCTTCGTTGTACGGGATGATGTCGATCTTCTCGCCGCGCAGCTCGGACACGACCATGCGCACCCGCGAGCCACGCGGGCCCACGCAGGCGCCCACCGGGTCGACGCCCGAGGCGTGCGAGACCACAGCGATCTTCGAGCGGTAACCGGGCTCGCGGGCCACGTTCTGAATCTCCACCAGACCGTCGGCGATCTCCGGAACCTCGAGCTCGAACAGCTTCGAGATCAGCTCGGGGGAGCGGCGCGAGACCACGATGCTGGGGCCCTTCGCCTGGTTGGAGACGTCGGAGATGATCGCCTTCACGCGGGCGCCGTGCTCGTAGCGCTCGCCGTGCACCTGCTCGGAGCGCGGGAGCAGCGCCTCGACGCGCTCGCGGAGCTGGACGAGCGTGTAGCGCGAATCCGACTGCTGGACGAGTCCGGTGATCAGCTCACCGACGCGGTCCTGGTACTCGTCGAACATCATGTCGCGCTCGGCCTCGCGGACACGCTGCAGGATCACCTGCTTGGCGGTCTGGGCGGCGATGCGGCCGAAGTCCTTCGGCGTGACGTCGCGCTCCTCGATCTGGTCGCTGTACTCGGCCAGGACGTCCGGATCGAGCTCCGGCTCCTCCGGCTCGCGCAGCTCGCCGGTCTCCGGATCGATCTCGGGCTCCTCCTGGGCCTCCTCGGCCTCGGCGAGCAGCCGCTCCTCCAGTTCCGGAGGCAGGATCAGCTCGTACACGGTGAAGTCGCCACTGTCGTGGTCGATGTCGACGCGTGCGTACTTGGCAGAGCCGGGGCTCTTCTTGTAGGCCGAGAGGAGCGCATCGGCGAGCGCGTCCATCAGCGTGTCCGTGGCGATGCCCTTTTCCTGGCCAAGCGCCCCGATCGCCTCCACGATCTCCTTGCTCATCTCAGTTGCCTCCAGTCCCCGTGTCGTCGTTTCGATCGCTTGCTGCGCCGGCGCCGTCCACAAGGTGGCTGCGCGCGATCTCGGCGTACGGGATCGTCACTACTCCCGTTCCAGCGGCCACGGTCACCTCGTCGTCCGAAGCGCCGACAAGCTCGCCGGTGAAGTTGCGGTGGCCGTCACGCGGCTCGCGGGTGCGCACACGCGCCCGGCGGCCGAGAAAACGGCGGAAATGGTCCGGCTTGACCAGCGGACGCTCCGGACCGGGCGAGGAGACCTCGAGCCCGTAGTCGGAGAGCAGGTCCGTCAGCTCGTGCGTGACGCGCTCACAGAGGTCGAGCGTCACGCCGTCCGGATGATCGATCGTCAGACGCAACCTGTCGGTGCCGATCTTCTCGCACGCGAGCAGCTCGACAAGCGGCACGGGGCCTGCCAGGCGGGCCTCGATATCGCTGTGGAGTTGGTCTGTGTTCGTCGGCATAAGGTCGAAAAAAAGGTGGGCTGCGAAGCCCACCTCCAGGCGCGACCGGAGTCGCGGTACGTCTGAAAGTCCAAGCAGCGGACCAGTATAGACGGGCTTCTCACACGGCACGGGCGCTTGCGAGCCGTGGCCCGTACTGTCCCGGATCATGCCAGCCGCGGTCGACGTCATAGATGCCTACATCCAAGCCCTACCCGGCGAACGCAGGCGAATCGCCCATGCCGAGTGGGGATTGACGCTATCCGCCGAGCATGCGGGCGGTTGGCCGCTCGACGTCGGATTGCGGATCGCCGACGGCCTGCTGACAGTCAAGGCGCATGCGTTGACCGATCCCGACGGGATCGACCCGTGGATGCTGCTGTGGTGGAACCGCTCGACGCGGATGGCCCGCTTCGGCGTCACGCAGGCGCGCGAGGTCTGGGTCCACGCCGACGTGCCCGTGGCGACGGTCGACGAGACCTCGCTCGACCGTCTGCTCGGGCTGGTCGTAGAGGGCGCGGTCGCGGTGCGCGACTTCCAGCGGGCCCAGCGCGAGCCGGCGCCAGAGGGCGGCGATAGCTGGCTGACGCCGCGCGACTAGGCGTTTTCGGTCAGGCGGTCGCGGAGGTTGCAGTAGTCGGCGCGATCGGGGCGCATGCTGGCGGCCAGCGACGCGTGGCGGCGGGCCTCGCGGAGGCGGCCGGTCTTGACGAGCGCCTTGCCGAGGCAGAAGTGGGCGAAGTCGTTGACCGGCGCCCGCTCGACGACGGCCTCGAACTCTTCGGCGGCGGGGCCGAAGCGGCCTGAGCGGAAGTAGGCACGGCCGAGAGCCTCGCGGATCGAGGTCTTGTCGGGCTCGAGCTGGCGGGCGCGCTCGAGCGGGATCGCGGCCGCGGCGAAGTCGCCACGTTCGAGCAGGTCGCTCCCGCGCTTGTAGAGCTCGTATACGCGCTCGCCGCGCTCCTCCGGCGTCTCGCTCATCGCTTCACCTCCGTCGTCCTGAGCGACTCGACTCGATCGAGTATGGCGGACGCCACGGCGGCCTTCGAAGCGCGTGGAACGGGCTGCTCGCCGCCCGCGGTGACGACCGTCACCTCGTTGTCGGTCGAGTCGAAGCCGATTCCCGGCTGGGAGACGTCGTTGAGGACGATCGCGTCGAGTTGCTTGCGCTCGAGCTTGCCGCGGGCGTGCTCGAGCGCGCCGGCGCCGTGCTCGGCCGCGAAGCCGATCAGGGTCTGGCCGTCGCGGCGCTCGGCGGCGAGGCTCGCGAGGACGTCGGTGGTTGGTTCGAGCCGAACGGTCAGGTCGTCGCGCTCGCCCTTCTTGATCTTGCCGTCGGCGGCGTCTGCCGGGCGGAAGTCGGCCACGGCGGCGGCCATCAGGAGGACGTCTGCCGTCGCGAACGCCGTCCGGGTGGCCTGCTCCAGCTCGGCTGCGGTCGAGACCTCCACCAGCCGCACCCCGTCGGGCGCCGCAACGGCGAGGTTGGCGCCGACCAGGGTCACCTCCGCCCCGCGTCGCGCGGCCTCCGCCGCAAGCGCGACGCCCATCCGCCCCGAGGAGCGGTTGCCGACGTAGCGAACGGCGTCGATCGGCTCGCGTGTCCCGCCGGCGGTCACGAGCACATGCAGACCGTGCAGCAGGCTCCCCGCGACAACCTCGAGCGCGGCGAGCGGATGGCTCTCGATCGCCTGTTGCTCGTCGTTCGGGGCCTCGGCGAGCACGCGCTCGACGGCCGCGAGGATGTCGGCGGGCTCGGCCAGCCGGCCCGTCCCCCACTCCCCCTTCGAGGCGAGCTGCCCGGTCGTCGGGTCGACGATGTGGACGCCGCGCGCGCGCAAGGTCTCGATGTTGGCGACCGTGGCGGGGTTCCCCCACATCGCGCCGTTCATCGCCGGGGCCAGGATCAGCGGCGCCGTGCAGGCGAGCGCGGCGCTGGTCAGCAAATTGTCGGCCTGCCCACCCGCGAGCTTGGCGAGGGTGTTGGCGGACGCCGGCGCCACCACGTAGGCATCGCAGTTGCGCACCAGCTCGAGGTGCGAGATCGGGTCGTGGTCCGGCGAGGGGTCTCCTGGGAATGCTCCGCGCGACGGATCCGCCTCGAACTCGTCGACCAAGACGGGCCCGCCGGTCACTCCCTCGAAGGTCGCCCTGCCGACGAACCCGAGGCTCGCCGGCGTCTGGACCACGCGTACGGCGTGGCCGGCCTTCGTCGCGAGCCGTACGAGCTCGACTGCCTTGTAGGCGGCGATCCCACCGGAGACTCCTATGAGCAGACGGGCCATGGGATCGCCCTCACATCGGTGCCGCGACTAGTCGCGGTAGGTGTACTTGATCTTGCCCTGTGCGATCTCCTCGAGCGCGATGCCGAGGTAGTTCTTCGAGCCCGTCTCGACCATCGGCGGCGGGTACTCGTCGAAAGTTCCCTCCCCGAGGTTGTGGTAGTAGCTGTTGATCTGGCGGGCGCGCTTCGCGGCCACGAGGACGCAGGCGTAATGCGAGTCGACGTTCTCGAGCAGCGTGTCGAGGCGAGGGTTGATCAAGGTTCGTTCCTGACTTCGGGGACACACATGGTAGCGGCGAGGTCGATCAGCTCCTGTGCCGCCTCGTCGGCGTCGGCATTGACGATCCTGTGGCGGAACTCGTCCTGGGCGGCCAGCTCCTCGCGCGCGACCGCCAGCCGGCGCTCGATCTGATCGGAGCTCTCGGCCCCCCGCGCCACCAGCCGCCGCTCGAGTTCGCCGAGGTCGTTGTCCGGAGGAGCGATGAAGACCTGCCGCGCCTCGGGCATCGTCGTGCGCACTTGACGCGCGCCCTGGAGGTCGATCTCGAGCACGATCAGCCGCGCCGGGCGCTGCAGCTCGCTGCGCAGCGTCCCGTAGCGGTTGCCGGCGTATTCGGCGTGCTCGACGAACTCGCCCTGACGCACCCGCTGCTCGAACTCCGAGCTCGAGAGGAAGTGGTAGTCGCGACCGTTGACCTCGCCATCGCGCGGCTCGCGGGTGGTTGCCGAGACTGACAGCTCGGCACCGGCGAAGTCGCCCAGCAGGCGGCGTATCAGCGTGCCCTTGCCAACACCCGAGGGACCCGTGATCACGAGGACCGGCGTGCTCACGACGGGCGCCGGGCTAACGCCTGAGGTAGGAGACCAGCTCGTTGCGCTGGCGCTCCGAGAGGCCGCCGATCGTCTTGCTCGGCGAGATGCGGCAGTGGGTGAGGATGCGATTCACCTTGACGCGGCCGTACTTCGGGACGGCGAGCAGGAGATCGAAGACCTTGGCGGTGGCGACGTAGTCCGGCGGATCCAGCAGCAGACCGTGAATCTGACTGCGACCGGCCTTCAGATCGCGCTTCAGACGGGCTCGCTGGGTGCGAATCTCGTTCGCGCGCTTGAGCGCATCCATGCGCTGTGTCAGCGAGCGCTCGGGCGTCATTCCCGCCTGCGCGGTTCTCGGGTCGCCGCCTGTCTTCGTTTGGGTTTTTGCAAGCGATTCGGGCGCGACCGGCATGGGCGGCGACTATACACACGGATCGCCGTCGCGGAGGTCCAGAAGGGCGTTTTCGGGGTGAATTCACCTTGACCTCAACCTGAGGTTCAGGAAGCTTGGCGCTGCTTGACCCTTTGCGTTGGCTTTGCAGGCACTTCGTGCAGCTCCTGCAAGGGGATCGGTTCGTCCTCGCCGGCGAGCTTGGCTCGGATCGCCCGCTGCGCCGCCGAGGCGCCGCTCATCGTCGTGATGCAGGGAACGCCGCGCCCGACCGCCGCGCGGCGGATCTCGTAGCCGTCGGCGCGGGCGCCCGAGCCCGTCGGGGTGTTGATCACGAGATCGACCTCGCCGGCCTCGATCCGCTCGACGACGTTCGGCGAACCTTCGCTGAGCTTCCTGATCCGCTCGACGGGAACGCCCATGCGGCGGATTGCCTGCGCCGTGCCTCCGGTGGCGAGCACGGCGAAGCCGAGGTCGTGCAGCGAAGCGGCGAGCTGGGTCGCCGTCGACTTGTCACCGTCGGTGACGCTGATGAAGACGGTGCCGGCGCTGGGCAGAAGCGCCCCCGCCGCGGCCTGTGCCTTGCCGAAGGCGGTCGGATAGTCGGCCGCGATGCCCATCACCTCGCCGGTCGACTTCATCTCTGGACCGAGACGGGCGTCGGCCAGCGGAAAGCGACCGAACGGCAGCACCGCCTCCTTGACCGCGACGTGCCCGGGGTGCGCGGGCAGCGGCAGGGCCATGTCCAGCAGCCGCTCGCCGAGCATCAGGCGGCAGGCGATCTTGGCCAGCGGCACGCCGATCGCCTTCGACACGAACGGGACGGTTCGCGAGGCGCGCGGGTTGGCCTCGATGACGTACAGCTCGTCGTTGCCGAAGACGGCGAACTGGATGTTGATCAGCCCGACGACGCCGAGGCTGAGCGCGATCCGCCGCGTCGCGTCCTCGACCTGGGCGAGCATGTCCGGCCCGAGCGACATCGCCGGGATCACACAGGCGGAGTCGCCCGAGTGGACGCCCGCCTCCTCGACGTGCTGCATGATCGCGCCGATCTGGGCGGTCTCGCCGTCGCAGAGCGCATCGACGTCGACCTCGATCGCGTCCTCTAGAAAACGATCCAGGAAGATGTCGCCCTCCGGCCGCTCGCCGTCCGCGGTCCGCTCCAGGTAGCTCGCGAGACCGTCGCGGGAGTAACAGATCTCCATCGCCCGGCCGCCGAGGACGTAGCTCGGCCGGACCAGCAGCGGGTAGCCGACCTCGTCGGCGGCGGTCAGCGCCTCCTCCGGCGAGCTCGCGGTCGCATACGGCGGGCTCTTGAGCCCGAGCTCCTCGAGCAGCGCGCCGAAGCTCGGCCGGTCCTCTGCGCGGTGGATCGACTCGACCGGCGTGCCGAGCAGCTTCACGCCAGCGTCGGTCAGGCCCTGGGCGAGCTTCAGCGGCGTCTGGCCGCCGAACTGGACGATCACGCCCTCGGGCTGCTCGATCTCGATCACGCCGAGCACGTCTTCGAGCGTCAGCGGCTCGAAGTAGAGACGGTCGGAGGTGTCGTAGTCGGTCGAGACCGTCTCGGGGTTGCAGTTGACCATCACCGCGTCGCGGCCCGACTCGCGCACCGTCATCGCGGCGTGGACGCAGCAGTAGTCGAACTCGATCCCCTGGCCGATGCGGTTCGGGCCGGAGCCGAGGATCACGACCGAGGCGTTGTCGCCGCGACGGACCTCGTGGCGCGGCCCGTCGGGACCGGGGCGCTCCCAGCCAGAGTAGTAGTAGGGCGTCGCGGCCTCGAACTCGGCGGCGCAGGTGTCGACAGACTTGAACGTGCGCACGAGACCGGCCTCCGGGTCCTCCCCACGCGCGATCGCCGTCATCTCCGCCATGTACCACGGGTCGATGTTGGTCCGTGCGCACAGCTCCTCGTCGGATAGGCCGCGCCGGACGGCCTCGAACAGCAGCTCGTAGCGGTCGTGGCCAGGAATCTCGAGCGCGGCCAGCAGCGCGTCGGAGTCCTCGGGCGGCGTCGGCACGACGTCGATCTCGCGCGAGCGCATCGCCTTCACGAACGCCTGCTTGAACGTGCGGCCGATCGCCATCGCCTCGCCGACCGACTGCATGTAGGTCGACAGGCGACCGTCGGCGCCGGGGAACTTCTCGAAGGCGAAGCGCGGCCACTTGACGACGACGTAGTCGATCGTCGGCTCGAAGCTGGCCGGCGTGACCTTGGTGATGTCGTTGTCGATCTCGTCGAGCGAGTAGCCGACCGCGAGGCGGGCCGCGATCTTCGCGATCGGAAAGCCGGTCGCCTTCGACGCCAGCGCCGACGAGCGCGACACGCGCGGGTTCATCTCGATCACGACGATCTCGTCGGTCGCCGGGTTGACCGCGAACTGGATGTTCGAGCCGCCGGTCTCGACGCCGACAGCGCGGATCACGGCGATCGCCTGGTCGCGCAGCAGCTGGTACTGGCGGTCCGACAGCGTCTGCTGCGGGGCGACGGTCACCGAGTCGCCGGTGTGGACGCCCATCGGGTCGATGTTCTCGATCGAGCAGACGATCACGACGTTGTCGTCGTGGTCGCGCATCACCTCGAGCTCGAACTCGCCCCAGCCGATCACCGACTCCTCGACCAGCACCTGGCCGATCGGGCTCGCCGCGAGGCCCTCGGAGACGATTTGATGGAACTCGGCCTCGCTGTAGGCGATGCCTCCCCCCTCGCCGCCCATCGTGAAGCCCGGGCGGATGATCGCCGAGCGGCCGGCCCAGTCCTCGCCGGAGCCCGCCTCGGGCAGGCCGATGTCCGGCAGCGCGACGAGCGCGTCGGCAAGCGCCGAGACGGCCGCCGAGCGAGCGGTGCGCAGTCCCGCCGCGGCCATCGTGTCCTTGAACAGGTCGCGGTCCTCGGCGCGCTGGATCGCGTCGTAGTCGGCGCCGATCAGCTCGACGCCGTAGCGCTCGAGCGTGCCGTCGTCGGTCAGGTCGCGCGCCAGGTTGAGCGCAGTGCCGCCGCCGAGCGTCGGCAGCAACGCGTCGGGGCGCTCGCGCTCGATGACCCGAGCGACCGACTCCGGCAGCAGCGGCTCGATGTAGGTCGCGGTCGCGAACTCCGGGTCGGTCATGATCGTCGCCGGGTTCGAGTTGACGAGCACGACCTCGTAGCCCTCCTCGAGGAGGACCTTGCAGGCCTGCGCGCCTGAGTAGTCGAACTCGGCCGCCTGGCCGATGACGATCGGCCCGCTGCCGATCACGAGGATCTTGTGGATGTCGTCGCGGCGCGGCATCAGACGTTCTCCACCATTCGTAGGAAGCGGTCGAAGATGTGCAGGCTGTCGTGCGGCCCCGGGCCGGCCTCCGGGTGGTACTGGACGGTCGCGCCGGGCACGTCGCGCAGCACGAGCCCCTCGACGGTGCGGTCGTAGAGGTTGATCTGCGACAGCTCGGCCGCGCCGAAATCGGTCTCCCAGCGGACCGGCTCGTCGGTGTCGATCGTGCGCGCACCGTCCGGGCCGACGACCGCGAAGCCGTGGTTCTGGCTCGTGATGTCGATCCTCCCCGTCTCGAGGTCCTTGACCGGGTGGTTGGCGCCGCGGTGGCCGAACGGCAGCTTCGTCGTCTCCAGGCCGATGGCGCGGCTGAGCAGCTGGTGGCCGAGGCAGATGCCGAAGACCGGCCGCTTGCCGATCAGCTCGCGGACCGTGTCGACGACATAGCCCAGCGCGGCCGGGTCGCCGGGGCCGTTGGCGAGGAAGAACGCGTCGGCGCCGCTGGCGAGCAGGTCGTCGGCCGAGGTCGTGCACGGGTGCAGCTCGAGCCGCGCGCCGCGCTCGCGCAGATGGCGGACGATCGAGTCCTTGATGCCGGTGTCGATCGCGGCGATCGTCAGGCCGGCGGCGTCGGTCAGCGGGTCGAGCAGGACCGGCGCGCCCGGAGTGACCTCGCGCGCGAGATCGGCGCCGGCCATCGCCGGCTCGGCCTGGACACGATCCATCGCCTCGGCCTCCGGCATGTCGCCGGGGAAGACGCCGCCGCGCATCGCGCCGCGGTCGCGGATGTGGCGCACCAGCGCACGCGTGTCGACGCCGCAGATCGCCGGGACGCCGCAGTCGGCGAGCCATGTCAGCCAGCCGCCCTCGGCGTGCGGCGCGTCCTCGCGGTCGATGCCCTCGCGCATCACGACGGCGCGCGCGTGGATCGAGTCGGACTCCATGTTCTCGGCGCAGACGCCGTAGTTCCCGATCAACGGGTAGGTGAAGACGATCACCTGGCCGCGGTAGCTCGGGTCGCTGACCGACTCCTGGTAGCCGGACATCGCGGTGTTGAAGACCACCTCGCCGGTCGCGGCGATCGGCGCGCCCGCCGCGTCGCCGTCGAAGCGGGTCCCGTCCTCGAGCAGCAGGTAGGCGCTCATCGGACAGCCTCGATCGCGAACGAGCGCTCGCGGAACGCGACGGCGCCGGCGGCGACCGTCATCCGCACGCGGCCGGTCAGCCGCCGGCCGCCGAACGCGCAGTTGGCGGAGCGGCTCTCGTAGCCGGCCTCGCCGACCTCCCAGACCGCGTCGAGGTCGACCAGGCAGACGTTCGCCGCAGCGCCCTTGGCGAGCGTCGGCACGACGAGGCCGAAGGGCTCCATGCCGGCGGTCATCCGCTCGACGACGAGACCGAGGTCGAGCACGCCGGGCAACACGAGGTCGGTGTGGATCGCGGCGAAGGCCGACTCGAGTCCCGTGACGCCCATCGGCGCCAGCTCGAACGGCTCCTCCTTCTCCTCCCGCGAGTGCGGCGCGTGGTCGGTCGCGATGCAGTCGAGCACGCCGGCGCGCAGGCCGTCGATCAGCGCCTGGCGGTCGTCCTCGGTGCGCAGCGGCGGGTTCATCTTGAAATGCGTGTCGAGCGAGCGGACCGCGTCGTCGGTCAGCAGCAGGTGGTGCGGCGAGGCCTCGGCCGTCACCTTCACTCCGGCCGCCTTGGCGCGCTCGAGCACCTCGACGGTCCGCCGTGCGGAGACATGCTGGACATGGATCCGGCCGTCCTCGTAGCCGGCCAGCTCGCAGTCGCGCGCGACCATCGACGACTCAGAGACCGACGGGATGCCCGCCAGGCCGAGTACCGCCGAGACCTCGCCCTCGTGCATCACGCCGCCGTCGGACAGCGTCGGATCCTCCTCATGCAGCGCCAGCACGCAGCCGCTGAGCTGCTGGTAGCGCAGCGCGTGGCGCATGATCCCGGCGGAGCGCACAGGCAGCCCGTCGTCGGTGAAGGCGGCAGCGCCGGCGTCGGCGAGCTCGGCCATCTCGGTCAGCCGCTCGCCCTGCATGCCGACCGTGATCGACGCCGTGAACCCCGTTGGAATGCGCGCCTCGGCGCGAGCACGCTCGCGCAGCGAGCGCAGGATCGGCGCCGAGTCGACGACCGGGTCGGTGTTGGGCATCGCGAGGATCGCGCAGTAGCCGCCGGCCGCCGCCGAGCGGGTGCCCGTCTCGACGTCCTCCTCGTCCTCTCGTCCCGGCGTCCGCAGATGGACGTGCGGGTCTACGAACGCCGGAAAGGCGTGCAGTCCCTCGGCCTCGACGACCTCGGCGCCCTCAGGCGCCGACAGCGAGCCGGGCGCGCCGATCTCGGCGATCTCGCCGTCACGGACGAGCAAGTCGCCGGGCTGGTCGAGGCCGTTGCGCGGGTCGAGCAGCTGGGCGCCGTGGATCAGGACGGTCGCGTCGGGGACGGGAGCCCGATCCAATCTCCCGGCCTCGGGCGCGCGCGAAGTCGCGTTGAGCTTGTTCATGCCGGCTGACGCTCCGTGGGCTCGCCGCTCGGCATCCGTTGACCGGCCGCGGGGCCGCCGCCCTGGCCGGCGGTCAGGAGCTCGTAGAGAACCGCCATCCGCACGACGACGCCGGACTCGACCTGCTCGGCGATCAGCGCCTGCGGCGAGTCGATCACCTCGGCCGACAGCTCGACGCCGCGGTTGACCGGGCCGGGATGCATCAGCAGCTGCCCGGGCCCCAGCCGCCGCCCGTTGATCTGGTAGCGCGCCGCGTACTCGCGCAGGGAGGGAACGAGGGTGCCGTTCATGCGCTCCTGCTGCATTCGCAGCGTGTAGACCACGTCGGCCTCTCCGAGTTCGTCGAGCGTGTGGCGGACCTCGCAGCCGAGCGCCTCGATGCCGCGCGGGATCAGCGTCGGCGGGCCGCAGACCGTGACCCTGCAGCCCATCCGCGCGAACGCGAGGACCCCGGAGCGGGCGACGCGGCTGTGCAGGACGTCGCCGACGATCCAGACGCTCAGCCCGTCCAGCGTCCCGGTGCGGCGGCGCAGGGTGTAGAGGTCGAGCAGCGCCTGGGTCGGATGCTCGTGCTTGCCGTCGCCGGCGTTGATCACCGAGGCGCGCGTCCAGCGGGCGACCAGCGCGGCCGCGCCGACGTTCGGCGACCGGATGACGATCGCCGCCGGGTCGTAGGCGGACAGCGTCTGGACGGTGTCCTTGAGCGACTCGCCCTTGTCGACCGACGAGCCCTGGGCCTTGATCGAGACGAGGTCGGCGGACAGCCGCTTGGCGGCCAGCTCGAACGACGAGCTGGTGCGCGTCGAGGACTCGTAGAAGAGGTTGACGACGGTCCGCCCGCGCAGGGTCGGGACCTTCTTGATCTCGCGCCCGGAGACCTCGGCGAAGCTCTCGGCGCGGCGCAGGATGCGCTCGATGTCCTCGCGGGAGAGCCCGTCTATGGAGAGCAGATGCCGCTTCACGCCTCGGTCCTCCTGATCGTGATGTCGGAGCCGGACACGATCGTCACCTCGTCCTCGCCGTCCAGCTCCTCGACGCGCACGTTGACGCGCTCGCTGCGGGCGGTCGGCAGGTTCTTGCCGACGTAGTCGGGGCGGATCGGCAGCTCGCGGTGGCCGCGGTCGGCGAGCACCGCGAGCTGGACACGGCGCGGGCGGCCGTAGTCGAACAGCGCGTCGATCGCCGCGCGCACCGTGCGGCCGGTGAAGAGGACGTCGTCGACCAGCACGACGGTCGTCTCCTCGACTGGGAAGTCGACGTGCGAGGCATGGACGACCGGGCCGCTCGGATCGCCGTCGCCGGGGCCGCGCAGGCCGACGTCGTCGCGGTAGAAGGAGATGTCGACGTCGCCGAGCGGGACCGGCTCGCCGACCAGCTCGGCGACCTGATCGCGCAGGCGGGCGGCGAGCAGGGCGCCGCGCCGGTGGATGCCGACGATCGCGAGCGGGTCCCCCCCGTTGCGCTCCACGATCTCGTGAGCGATCCGGACGATGGTCCGCCGCACGTCGTCGCGGTCTAGAACGACCTTCTGGCTCACTGCGATCTTGCCCCTTCCTGGCCTCACGGGACCGGGTTAAAGAGACTGCGCCGCAAACGTAGCAGGGCTGCCCGTCGGCTCAGTCGCTCGGGGCGCGCTCGTGGACGGGCTCGCCGCGCTCCGGGAACGGGATCTCGACCCGGTCGAAGTCGCGCGGGACGATCGTCCGCTCGAACTCCGCGCGGGCCTCGTCGCGCAGCGGTCCGACCGGATAGCGGGTCGAGACGTGTGTCAGGGCGAGCAACGCCACGTCGGCGTCGGCGGCGAGCATCGCCGCCTGGCGCGCGGTCGAGTGACCGGTCTCACGGGCGCGGTCGAGGTCCTCGTGCATGAAGGTCGCCTCGTGGACCAGCAGGTCGGCGCGATGCGCCTCGCCGCGAGTCATGTCGCAGGGCGTGGTGTCGCCGGAGAAGACGAGCCGCCTGCCGTGACGCTGCTCTCCGAGCACCTGCTCGGGCTTGACGTCGCCAGCCGAGCCCTGAACCGTCTCGCCGCTCTGGAGGCGTCCGAAGTCGGGGCCCGGGGCGACCCCCAGCTCGCGCGCCCGCGCCTCGTCGAAGCGTCCTGGGCGGTCGTCCTCGATCAGCGCGTAGCCGAACGCCGGCACGCGGTGCGCGACCGAGAACGCCTCCATCGCGTAGCCGTCGCGGTCGAGCTGGTCGCCCGGCTCCATCTCGTCGATTCGGACGTCGAAGCCCGGCTTGCCGATCAGCGGCGCCAGCACCTTGAACAGCTGGCGCAGCCCCGGCGGCCCGAAGACGTGCAGCGGCCGTTCGCGGCCCTGGAGCCCGAACGTCTTCAGCATCCCCGGCAGCCCGAGCACGTGGTCGGCATGGAAGTGCGTGATGAAGACGTCGTCGAGGTCGACGAGGCCGACCGACCGGATCAACTGGCGCTGGGTCCCCTCGCCGCAGTCGATCAGCAGCCGCTCTCCCCCGCGCCGGATCAGCGTCGCGGGCAGGCCGCGGCGCGCGGTGGGCGCCGAGCCGGCGGTGCCGAGGAAGACGACGTCGAGATCCATTCGGGGCGAGAGGCTATTGCCCGGATCGTCACCGAGCCCAGCCGTTTCGCCTCTCAGCGCCCGGGTAGCCGGTCCGCCACCGAATGACACGACGAGCGAGGAGCGGCTGACATGGCGACCTGCGAGGTGTGCGGCAACGAGTACGACAAGACGATGGACATATCGGTCGCCGGCGAGCAGGCGCGAACGTTCGACTCGTTCGAGTGCGCGATCCATGCGCTCGCCCCGACCTGCGAGCACTGCGGCTGCCGGATCGTCGGGCACGGTGTCGAGGACGGCGACGCGGTGTTCTGTTGCGCCAACTGCGCCCGCGCGAGTGGCGCCGAGGGGCTGCGGGATCGGGCGTGACCGGCATGTTTGACGATGCCCGACCGGGGGTAGCGCGGCCAGCGTAAGCGAGGAGGAGCGTGGAGTGAAGCGGCTGGTGAAGTTCGTAGGCGTAACGCGACCCGCGGCAGAGGGAACGATGGAGCAACCCGAGCTGTCCGACTTCTCGTCTGACGACGCGGCGCTATCCGACCCTGCCATCGAGGACGTCGATCGGTCCTTCGAGGAACGGCCAACCGGCGAGACGCTCGTAGCCGAAAGCTAGGACCCCGCCCTCGCCCGCGAGGAGCCGGAGAGCTCAGGGCTTCTCGTACAGGGTCTCGCGGTCGCGGTCTGTGAACTCCGTCTCGTGGTGAGGCCCGGCCTTGTCGGCCTGCGCCCGGAGCTCGCGCACGTCGCGCGACGTCCCGCGACGGCGAGCCAGCTCGGCTAGGCCCATCCCGACCAGGAAGAGGAACGCCAGCGGCAATGCGTAGATCGGCGTCCAAAACGCGAAGCCGAACAGCAGCAGGGAGAGGACGAACGCGATCACTACGAGGGTGAGCGGTGTCATGGTCTCGCGCTACCCCCGGACGCCCAGGGCAAACAGCCCTTGCGCGAATGATGCAAGCGCCTACACTCGAACTACGTGGATTGACGGAAGATCCGTTCAAGACGGCCGTCAGCTCACCGGCCGCCCGCGAATACCCGTTTCCTCTTCGCCTCCGGTCCCGATTCGAGGGAGGCGGAGAAGGCAGTCCCATGTCAGCCACTCAGGTCGAGCATGCGACGACAGGTCCATTGGCCGCGGCGATATCGAACGGCGTCGTGCACCTCGTGCTCGAGTACACCGGCAGGGGTCCCACGCGCGCGCGCACCCACATCACCGACGAGCTGATCAGCGTCGTGTTGGAGGACACGCTGACGAAGGGCGAGCGAAGCCTCGTCGAGGACGGCAAGACGGCCCTGGTCCTCGACGCGCGCAAGGCCTACCAGCAGACGATGCGGCGAGACCTCATCGCGATGGTCGAGGAGGCGACAGGCCGCAAGGTCCGCGCGTTCCTCAGCGACAACCACATGGAGCCCGACGTCGCGATCGAGAGCTTCCTCTTGGAGCCACAACTCGACGAGCATCGGCAAAACGGTGGCGCTCCGCCGACGAGCTAGTCGGTCCGTCGACTGCGTGGCTGGAGCTAGGTCGTAGCCTGCTCCGGTGCCGGGCGCTTCGCGACCTTGTCCGCCGGCCCCTGGTTCTGCTCCCACCACGCGTTGATCGCGTCGATGGCGGGGCGCATGATCAGGTTCTTCTGGAAGTTCTCGGTGTCGTTGACGTTCGGCATCGGCTCGCTCGGAACGGGCATCTCGAGCAGCTCGCAGAGCGGCTCCCAGCCGTCCTTGGGGTTCCAGACCAGCAGACGGTCGGAGGGAACCGTGTCGATGACGTCCTGGTTCCAGCGCTCCATCCCCGCGGCCATCTCCGTGGCGTCGCCTCCGCTGCCGACCATGATGTCCGCCCTGGTCCACATGTCGTTGAGGAGGTCGAGCCAGGCGGCGTAGAGCGGATCGACGTGGTACTGCGCCCTGGCCAGATGGTGCATGAGGGTGTCGCCGAACCAGATCTGCGCGATCGTGTTGTTCATGCTCTCGACCCAGCTCTCGGCGGAGCGAACGCTCAGCAGGACCTTGGCATCGGGGTAGACGTCCATCAGCTCGCGCCAGTGGTACGAACCGGGAAAGTCGACGATCGACTCCTTGCCGGCGAAGAGCTCCTCCCAGTCGCCACTGCCCTCGAACGCCTTGCGCCACTGCGGGATGCTGTTGGCCGGGTCGGCCATCATGTCGCGCATGTGGTAGCAGGGCAGCCCGAGCATCTCGAGCGCGACCAGCTGGGTCGTCGTTGCGGTGCGCGGCAGGCCAGCGCCGATCAGCTTCATGGGTGTCCTCCTAGGGATGGGAAGGTGCCACATCCTATGGTGGATGATGCGCCGGTGAGCGACGCGGCGGAGGACGCACCGAGCGCGCCGGCGCCAGCGCGCGGCGGCGACGATTCGGCCGGCGGCCTGTTCGCCCGGTTCCTGCGCTTCGGCGCCCTTGCGTGGGGCGGGCCGGCGGCGCAGATCGCGATGATCGAGCACGAGTGCGTCGAGGAGGAGCGGTGGGTCTCGCCCGAATCGTTCCGCAAGACGCTTGCCGTCTACCAGGTGCTGCCTGGCCCGGAGGCGCATGAGCTGTGCGTCTACTTCGGCCGCCTCCGCGGCGGCAAGCTAGGTGCGTTCGCCGCGGGCATGGGTTTCATGCTGCCCGGCTTCGTGTTGATGCTGGCATTCTCGGTCCTCTACGTCGAGGCGGATCTCGCCAGCCACTTCGAGGACATCTTCTATGGCGTGACCGCCGCGGTTGGCGGGCTGGTCGCGCGAGCGCTGGTGCGGCTGTCGCGCCACTTCGTCACCGACGTTGCGCTGGCCCTGCTGGCGGCGGCGGCGTTCGCGTTGACGGTCTTCGCTTCGGCGGGGTTCGTCGTCGTGCTGCTCGGCGCCGGGCTCGCCTACGAGCTGTGGACCAACGCTGATCGCTGGCGCCGTCGCGCGCACTCTGTCGCGGTAGCCCCTATCGCCTGGGCGGTCGTCGCGGGCGCCGGAATCAGCCTGTCCCTGCACGCGGAGATATTCGTCGAGGGTCTCAAGGCCGGCCTGTTGACCTTCGGTGGCGCCTACACCGTGATTCCGTTCCTCGAGACGAGCGCGGTCGACACCTACCACTGGCTCACCCCCGAGCAGTTCGTCGACGGGCTCGCGCTCAGCGGCGTGCTGCCAGCCCCCCTGATCATCTTCTCGACCTTCGTCGGCTACCTAGCAGGCGGCCTGGGCGGCGCGCTGCTGATGACGGCCGGCATCTTCCTGCCGGCGTTCTTGTTCCCGATCTTCCTGCACCGCCAGCTCGTCGCCGTCGCGGAGAACCCGCGCATCCGTCCGTTCCTGCTCGGCGTGACCGCCGCAGTCGTGGGTCTGATCGCGGCGGTGACGGTCGACATCGTCGAGACGACGGTCGTCGACGTGCCGACTGCCGTGCTCGCGCTCGGCGCGTTCGCCGTTCTGAATCGCTTTCACGGCAAGCTCACGGTCCTCTACGTCGTGCTCGGCTGCGGCGCGATCGGCGCCGCGCTCCAAGCGACGGTGCTCTAGCTCGTCGAGGGATGTCGCCGGCGGTCGTCCTGCGAGCGCCAGCGCGGCCGGAAGCCCTATCCTCGCGGCACACGCGCCCGTAGCTCAGTGGATAGAGCGTCCGCCTCCGGAGCGGAAGGTCGCTGGTTCGAATCCAGCCGGGCGCACTGCGGCGGGCCAGGAGCAGGCTTTACCAACTCCTGACCTTCGCATGACCGGGCCTTGTAGCCGTCGCGCCGATGTTGGGCGCATGGCACTCAACCGGACAACCGTTTCAGCCGTTGGCACCCTGCTCGCGCTTGGTGCGCTCGCCGCCGTGGCTCTGGGCGCGGGCGGCGACGAGCCGTCGACATCGGAGCCCGCCGCCGCCCCGACACCGGAGGTGCGGACCGAGATCGTGCGGCGCACGGTGCGGGTCCCCGCACGCGCCGCCGCCACGTCCGCCCCGGCTGCCTCCGCCGGTGTGGTCGCGCCGCCGGCTCCCGGTCCCTCTTCCGCGCCCGTCGCCACCCCGCCGCCGGCGGTTGTCGCCGACGACGACCGAGATGACAGCGGCCACGACGACCGCGACGACGAGGACGACAGCGGGCATGGCCGCGGCCGCGGTCGTGGCGGGGACGACGACGGCCGCGAGGACGACCTGGACGACGGCGGACATAACGACCGCGACGACGACAACAGCGGACACGGCGGCGGCGGCGATGACGACGACCACGACTGATCGTCCGACTCGCCTGCCGGTGGCGACGATCGCGGCCGCGCTGTTCTGCGTCGTCCTGATCTATCTGGCGCTTCAGATCCGGGCTGGCCAGGACCCCGCGATCGGCGCGGCGGAGCCGGCGCCCGCCGCGACCCGGCCGGTGGTGGTCCGCCGGATCGTCGTGCGGCGCATCGTCGAGCAGCCCAGCGCGGTGGCAACGCCAGGCGCTCCGGCGCTCGCCCCCGCCCCTGTCGGGTCGAGCGCCCCGGTTGCGGCAGCACCGGTCGCTGCGCCCACGCCCGCTCCGGCACCGGTCGTGAGCGGTGGCTCGTGAGCCGGCGGGTGGTCGCCCTCGCGGCCCCGACGGTCGACGAGACGTTCTGCGCGCTCGGGACCGATGTGCGCCTGATCGCGACGGGCTTCGGCGCGCGGGCAGCGGCCGCGGGCGCCCGCGAGGCGATCCTCGACTACCACGCCCGTCTGTCTCGCTTCCGGCCGGAGTCCGAGCTGTCCGCGCTCAACGGGGACCCCCGGCCGGTAGCCGACGCGTCTCCGCTCCTGCGGTCAGCGGTGAGCGCCGCGCTCTGGGCGGCGAAGCGCAGCGGCGGCCTCGTCGACCCCTGCCTGCTCGACGCCCTCGAGGCGGCCGGCTACGCCCGCTCGTATCAGCGTGACGGCCCGGTTCCGCCACCCGCGGGCGCGCGGCTGCGAGCGATGCCCGACCCGCGCCGTCGCTGGCGGGCTGTGCGTGTCGACGACCGGGCTGGAACGATCGCGCGACCGGCCGGACTGCGCCTCGACCTCGGCGGGTCCGGCAAGGGCCACGTCGCCGACCTGATCGCCGACCGGCTCCGCGAGCTCGACGGATGGGTCGTCGACTGCGGCGGCGACATCCGGATCGGCGGCAGGCGCGAGGTCGAGATCGACCATCCGCTGCGCGAGGCGCCGGCGGCGCGGCTGGTGGTCGAAGACCGCGCCGTCGCGACGTCGAGCGTCGTCTCCCGCGCATGGACGACCGCCGGCGGGCGACGTGCCCACCACCTGCTCGATCCGCGCAGCGGCCAACCCATCTGGACGGGCCTTCTGACCGCCACCGCCCTGGCGCCCACCACGCTCGAGGCCGAGACGCTGGCGAAGATGGCCCTGCTGCGCGGCGCAAGCGAGGCGCGCCAGACGCTCGCGATCCATGGCGGCGTGCTGGTGCATGCGGACGGCCGGGTCGAACCGGTCGGCGGTCATATCGAGGCGGCCGCATGACCGGACCCGACCCCGTCGAGTTCGGCTGGTGGCTGGCGTCGCGCGCCGCCGGTGTCGTCGCCCTCCTGTGCATCGCCGTGTCGGTGGGGATCGGCCTCGCGATGGCCGGCCGGGTCTCGCGCCGCCCGGCGTTGGCGCGCACGCTGCTCACGGTCCACCAGCAGACCGCGCTCGTCGGACTTGTGGCGATCGCGGTCCACGGCATCGCCCTGCTGGGCGACCGTTTCCTGTCGCCCTCGATCGGCGACATCGTCCTGCCCTTCACGAGCACCTACGAGCCGCTCTGGACAGGGCTCGGCGTCACCGCCGGGTGGCTCGGCGCGCTGCTCGGCCTGAGCTACTGGATCAGGCACCGGATCGGCCCGGCTCTCTGGCGCAAGCTGCACCGCGCCACCGTGTTGGTCTACGTGCTCGCGGTCGCGCACACTCTCGGCGCGGGAACCGACGCGAGCACGTCCTGGATGCGCGTGCTGCTGGTAGTGACCGGGGCGCCGATCGTCTTCCTCTTCATCATGCGCGTGCTGACCCCGGCGACCGGCGCGGTCTTCCGCCGCTACCGGGTGACGGGTCTGACGCTGGAGAGCGGCAGCGTCTGCTCGTTCGAGCTCGCGCCGGCACGGTGGACGCGACTCCCGGCCCCCGAGCCCGGCCAGTTCGTGATCGTCCGCGCCGACGTCCCCGGCGCCGGACCGACGACGCGCAGCTACTCGGTGTCCGGCGCGGCGAACGGCCGCCGACTTCGCATCAGCGTCAAGCGCGAGCCGGGCGGCGTCATGAGCGAGCACCTGCACGCGGCCCTGGACGCCGGCTCGACGATCGAGCTCGCGGGCCCCCAGGGCAGGTTCGTCCTCGGCCCCCACCCAACCCGCCCGGTCATCCTGATCAGCGCCGGCATCGGCGCCACGCCCGTGCTCGCGATGCTGCATTCGCTCGCGGCCGAGGGCTCAGAGCGCGAGGTGTGGTGGATCCACGGCGCGCGCAACGGGCGCGAGCACCCCTTCAGGGCCGAGGCGCGTCAGCTGGTGGCGCGACTGCCGAACGGCACCACGCACATCCGCTACTCCCAGCCCGACCGACGGGACGCGCTCGGGCGCGATCACCACGCGGAGGGCAGGATCGACGCCCGCGCGCTCCTCGCGCTCGGCGTGCCGCTGGATGCCGAGTACCGCCTCTGCGGTCCGCCCTCCTTCGTCGCCGACCTCCAGGCAGGCCTCTGCGCGGCGGGCGTCGACCCGCCACGGATCGCCAGCGAGAGCTTCGGCGGTCCCCCGCCAAAGCGGCCGAAGCCACCGGAGGCGCCCACCCCGCCCTCAGTCGCAGCCGCGCCTTCGCCCGGCGCCCCATCGGTCGAGTTCTCGCGATCGGGCGTGACGGCCGCCTGGGAGCCGCGCTGCGCGAGCCTGCTCGACCTCGCCGAGGCCAACGGCGTGACGCCCCCGTTCGGCTGCCGCGTCGGCACATGCCACGGGTGCCACGCGCGCGTCATCGACGGCGCCGTGCGCCACGATCCAGAGCCGCTGGAGCCGGCCCCGTCCGGCGGCGCGCTGCTCTGCTGCGCGGTGCCCGAGGGCAACGTGGTGCTGGACGCCTGACCAGCGCTATCGTCGAGCCCATCGCTCCCAAGACGCTGACCAAGCGCGAGTACGAGAAGGAGCTCGAGCGGCTCCAGACCGAGCTCGTGCGGATGCAGGAGTGGATCAAGCAGGAGAAGCTGAAGGTCGTCGTCCTCTTCGAGGGACGCGACACCGCCGGCAAGGGCGGGGCGATCAAGCGGATCGTCGAGAAGACCAACCCGCGCGTGATCCGCAACGTCGCGCTCGCGGCGCCTACCGACCGCGAGCGCACCCAGTGGTACTTCCAGCGCTACGTCGCCCAGCTGCCGGCCGGCGGAGAGATGGTTCTGTTCGACCGCTCCTGGTACAACCGCGCCGGCGTCGAGCGGGTGATGGGCTTCTGCACCAAGGGGGAGTACCAGGAGTTCATGCGCAACGCCCCGCTGTTCGAGCGGATGCTGCAAGAGTCGGGAGTCGTGCTGATCAAGTACTGGCTCTCGGTCAGCGACGAGGAGCAGGAGCGTCGCTTCGAGAAGCGCCTGAAGGACCCTGCCAAGCGCTGGAAGCTGAGCCCGATCGACCTCGAGGCACGGGCGCGCTGGGTCGACTACGCCGAGGCGAAGGACGAGATGTTTGCCTACACGGACACCAAGGACTCGCCCTGGTGGGTCGTCGAGGCCGACGACAAGCGGACCGCGCGGCTCAACCTGATCGCCCACCTGCTCGACCAGATCCCCTACGGCGACGTCGAGTACGAGCCGGTGAAATTCCCGCCGCGCCAGCAGCGCTCCTACGTCCGCCCGCCCGAGGACACGCAGACCTACGTGCCCGAGCGCTACCGCGTCAAGTAGCGCTAGCGCAGCGACCGGGGGGCGGCCATCGCTCCGAGCATGCGGCGGTAGCTGCGCATCGCCGGAGCCGCGAAGTCGCCGTGGGTCTGCTTGCGCAGGCGGGCGACGCGCTCGCGGTGGAACGGGCTGGTGAGGCTCTCCGCATGGCCGATCACGTTGCGCGTGGCGATCCGGTGGCGGCCCTGAAGCATGCGCGTCAGGCGCAGCGACGCGGCGCGCTGACGGCGGTTGCCGAGCACCTGGCGGTCGCTGGCCCCCACGTGCTCGATGCCGATCGCCGTCCAGTTCAGGCCGACCGTGTGACGGCACATGATCGTCGTCGGCACCAGCTGATGGACGGTCCCGTCGCTGTCGATCAAATAGTGCGCGCAGACGCCGGGCAGCTCGCCCAGCTCGACGTCCGGCGTGTCGGCGGCGAAGGTGTTGAAGGCGGATGAGAAGCTGTTCGAGGCCGTGTAGTGCTCGACGATCACGCGCGGCCGCCGCAGCCGGTGGTCGTCGATGCCGTAGTGGCGGTTGGCGTAGGCGCGCATCTCGCTCTTGCGACGCGATCCGAACGGGATCGGCGTCTGGACGACCCGCTGGGGAGCGACCGCCCGTGCCAGTGCGGCGACCGCGCCGGCGTGCCTGGAGACCGAAGGGCGGTCGAGCGGGCCAGCCGGAAGCTCGACCACGAAGGCGCTGTCGTCGGGAAAGGCGTCGTTCTGCCAGCTCGTCGCGGTGCCGGGCAGCGGCGCGATCCGCTTGTACGGAAGTCGCGAGCGCTTGGCGTACAGCCGCTCCAGGTACGGATCGCCCCCGGAGCGATCGACCAGCCGCATGTGCTGGTGGTACCAGACGGTCACGCGCGGCTCGACGCGCCGGACCAGGGCGGCAAGCGCGCTCGACTCAGGCTCGGACAGCGGGGCCGACCCCGGGAAGTAGGTGTCGAACGGCATCCCGCCGGCCGTCCAGCCGAACGGGAAGTTGCGATTGAGGTCGACGCCGTTGGCGTTCCAGCGGGTTCCCGCGCGGGCGCCGTCCGGATTCGCGGTCTCGACGAGCAAGAAAGCGACGCCCCTCGGTGGGCGCTTGCCGCGCAGCCGCTTGACGACCGCCCGACCTGGCGGCTCGCTGCCGTGGATCTCACCGACGACGAGGACGGTGCGCGGCGCTCGCGGCGACCCGACCCACTCGGCCTGGATCGGAAGGCCGCCAGCGGAGCGCCCGACCGAGATCGTCTCCGCGTCCGCGGCGCTCGGCAGCACGAGCAGGGCAAGCGCCGCTGCCGCGACTAGTGCCACGAGGGAGGCACGCATCGCCACGACCGCTCGGCGTACCACTCGTACGTGCGGCGCAGGCCGTCGTCGAGCTCGATCCGCGGCTGCCAGCCCAGCTCGGCCTCGATCGCGGACGAGTCGAGGTACTGGCGGTCGATCTCGCCGTGCGGGGTGCCGTCGCCCTGCACGTCGGCGGTGACGTCGGAGCCGGACACGGCGATCAGCCGGTCGACGATCTCGCGCACCGCCAGCGGCGCGCCCCAACCCGCGTTCCAGGCCCGTCCGCGCATGCCGGCGTCGTCGAGGGACCGGGCGACGGCCAGGTAGGCATCGACGGCGTCCTCGACATAGAGGTAGTCGCGCTCGGGCGTGCCGTCGGAGCGGATCACCGGCGCATCGCCCTTGGCGAGCGCACGGCAGCTGTCGGGCACGATCCGCGACCAGTTGAGGTCGCCGCCGCCGTAGATGTTCGCGAAGCGCGTCACCGCGACGGGCAGGTCATAGGTGGCGGCGAAGCTGCGCGCGATCATGTCGGTGCAGGCCTTCGACACGTCGTACGGGAAGGTCGGCTGCAACGCGAAGTCCTCGCGGTAGGGCAGCTCTTCGTGCGAGCCGTACGCCTTGTCGGACGAGGCGACGACGATCCGCGTGACCGGGTCCCCCGCCACCCCGACCGCACGACACGCCTCGAGCAGCACGTAGGTGCCGCGTACGTTCGCCTCGAAGGTCGACAGTGGCGAGCGGTTGGCCGTTCCGACGATCGTCTGCGCCGCGAGGTGGAAGACGGTATCGACGCCGTGCTCGTTGAGCACGCGTGTCATCGACTCGTAGTCCTGGACGTCGGCGGCGACCACGACGCAGCGCTCCTCGATCCCGTCGCCGCGGAAGCGCGCGTCGGGCTCGACGTCGCGGCGTGGGACCACGACGCGCGCGCCGTCGTCGAGCAGCCGCTCTGCGAGCCAGGACCCGATGAACCCCTGAGCCCCTGTCACCAGGACGGTCGAGTCGGCCGGGCTCCAGCTAGAGGACACGCGAAAGCGGAGGCGCTACTGGCCGCCGGCGACGGCCGGCAGGATGGTGACCTCGTCGCCGTCGTCGACCGCGGTGTCGAGGCCATCCAGGAAGCGGATGTCCTCGCCGCCGACGTAGACGTTGACGAAGCGGCGCAGGCCGCCGTCCTCGGCGATGCGGTCGCGCAGGCCGTCGAAGCGGTCGTAGAGGCCGTCGAGGACCTCGCCGACCGTCGTCGCCTCCTCGACCGCCGTCTCGGACTCGCCGCCGGTGACGCTGCGGAGCTGCGTGGGGATCTTGACTGTGACGCTCATTTCGGCCTGGAGCCTACAGCCGCTAGGCGACGGCGCCGACGCCCGCCGCGCTGGCGAACGACTCGGTCGTCGGCTCGACGTCGATGGTCTCGAAGCTGCCGCGGACCGCGTCGAGCGTCTTCAGGCCCTCGCCGGTGATCACCAGCACGACGCGCTCGTCGGGGCCGATCTCGCCGCGCGCGGCGAGCTTCGCCAAGGTCGCGGTGGTCACGCCGCCGGCGGTCTCGGTGAAGATGCCCGTGGTCTCGGCAAGCAGCTTGATCCCGGCGCGGATCTCGTCGTCGGTCACCGCGTCGATGCCGCCGTCGGTGCGCCGCGCGAGGTCGAGCGCGTAGGGACCGTCGGCCGGGTTGCCGATCGCCAGCGACTTGGCGATCGTCTGCGGCTTGACGGGCGAGCAGAAGTCGCGTCCGGCCTCGTAGGCCTGCGCGACCGGCGAGCAGCCCTCGGCCTGGGCGCCGTTGAACTTCGGCAGCTGGCCCTCGACGAGACCGACCTCCAGCCACTCCTCGAAGCCGCGCGCGATCTTGGTGATCAGCGAGCCCGAGGCGATCGGGGCGACGATCCGGTCCGGCAGCTCCCAGCCGAGCTGCTCGGCGATCTCGAAGGCGACCGTCTTCGAGCCCTCGGCGTAGTAGGGCCGCAGGTTGACGTTGACGAAGCCCCACTCGCGCTCGCCGGCGAGCTCGGTGCAGAGCCGGTTGACGTCGTCGTAGTTGCCGTTGACGGCGACCAGGTTTGTGCCGTAGACGCCGGTGGCGAGGATCTTCTGCTCCTCGAGGTCGGCCGGCACGAAGACGTAGGACTCGAGTCCGGCCGCGGCGGCGTGGGCCGCTACGGCGTTCGCGAGGTTGCCGGTCGAGGCGCAGGCGACGACCTGGAAGCCGAGCTCCTGGGCCTTGGCCAGCGCGACGGTGACGACGCGGTCTTTGAACGAGTGCGTCGGGTTGGCGGCGTCGTTCTTGACCCAGACCTCACCCACACCCAGCCGCTCGGCGAGCCGGTCGGCACGCACCAGCGGCGTGATGCCGGCGGCGAGCGCGGTGCGCGGCTGCGAGTCGAAGGGCAGGAAGTCCGAGTAGCGCCAGATCGACTGCGGTCCGGCCTGGATGCGGCGCCGCGTCGACTCCGCGTCGAGCCCGGAGAAGTCGTAGGCCACCTCGAGCGGCCCGAAGCAGTCTTCGCAGACGTAACGTGCTTCGAGCGGGTAGGTGGTTCCGCACTCCTTGCACTTCAGTGCCTCTATAGCCATCTGTTCAGCCCCTTCATGTCGAAAAGCCTCCGCCGCGTTGCTCGTGACGGAGGCCCCTCAGGGCTTCGCCACATCTTTCAGATCAACTGGATCTGATGGACTTGGCACCTTTCCTCGCGACCGAAGTCGTCTGGATGGTTGCCGGGGTTTCGTAGGGCCATTTCCCTCCACCCCTCTGGATGCGTACGGCTATGTCAGTGCAAGGACGATAGCAACCGACCGGACGGATGCAAGGCCGGGGGTAGAATCATCCCCGTGACGGTCCCGACCGAAGACCCGCTCAGTCCGAGCCATGCCGAGCATCCCGAGGCCACGCCTGCGGCGCACGCCGCGCATAGGACCCGATTCCGGGCCGTCGACCGCTGCTCCTGAGCCGAATGTAGAGGTCGTCGAGTGGGCGGGCGCGGCGGCGCCGGACGTCCAGTCGCGTCCGCTGCGCTGGATCAACATCGAGCGTCCGGGCCCCGTCGACCGCGCCTGGCTGCAGGAGCACTTCGACTTCCATCCGCTCGACTACGAGGACGTCGCGTCGCGCAACCAGCGGCCGAAGATCGACGAGTACCCCGACTACCTCTTCATCGTCCTGCACTTCCCGGTCTACGACAAGTCGGTCGGCCGTCTCAACACCGCCGAGCTCGACATGTTCGTCGGCCCGGACTTCCTGATCACGCTGCCGAACCGGCCGATTCCGCCGGTCGAGTACCTCTTCGAGCGCTGCCGCGCCTCCGACGAGATGCGCGAGCAGCTGCTCTCGAAGGGCCCCGGCTACCTGCTCTACAAGATCGTCGACGACTCGTTCGACTACTGCTTCCCGATGCTGCGCAAGATGGGCAACAAGCTCGAGCAGGTCGAGGAGGACATCTTCCTCGGCCGCTCCGAGGAGCTCGTGCGCGACATCTCCAACGTCAAGCAGGAGATCATCAACTTCCGCAAGATCATCCGGCCGCAACGCTCGACGCTGCGCGACCTCGAGCGGACCAAGCAGCGCTACATGGCCGCCGACCTCGACGTCTACTTCGACGACATCCAGGACGCCTCCGAGCGGATCTGGGACATGCTCGAGAACTACAAGGAGGTCGTCGAGGCGCTCGAGGAGACCAACGAGTCGGTCATCTCGCACCGCGTCAACGACATCCTGCGCGTCCTGACCTCGATCTCGGTGATCGTGCTGCCGCTGACGCTCGTCGCGAGCATCTGGGGCATGAACGTAGGCGTGCCCGGCGAGGGGTCGATGGGCGCCTTCTGGGCCGTGATCGGCGTGATGCTCGCGCTGCTGCTCGGGATGCTCGGCTACTTCCGCCGGCGGGGCTGGCTGTAGCCTCTCGCCGCGTGACCGAGATCGACGCAGGAATCTTCAAGGCATACGACGTCCGCGGCCTCTACGGCTCGCAGATCGACGAGACGACGGCCTACGCGATCGGACGCGGATTCGCCCGCGTGCTCGCCGAGATGTACGACACTCGGCCGAGCGAGCTGCGGCTCGCGCTCGGCCGCGACATGCGCCTCACCGCCCCCGCACTGGCCGCCGAGTACGCCCGTGGGATGAGCGCCGAGGGCGCGTCGGTGCTCGACGTCGGGATGGTCGGGACCGAGGTCCTCTATTGGACGGTCGGATCGCGTCGGCTCGACGGCGGGCTGATGTGCACGGCCTCCCACAACCCGAAGGCCTATACGGGCGCCAAGCTGGTCGGCCGCGGCGCGCTCGCGCTGTCCGGCGACGCCGGGATCGGCGAGCTGCGCGACCTGCTGACCGCCGGCGACCTCGCAGAGCCGTCCGACCCCGCCGGAGCGATCGAGCGGGAGGACGTCTGGCAGCCCTTCCACCACGACGCGCTCGCCTGGATCGACGCGGGCGCGATCAAGCCGTTGAAGGTCGTCCTCGACGGTGGCAATGGCATGGCCGGCCCGCTCGTCGGGCCGCTGCTCGACCAGCTCGCGATCGATCAGGTCCAGACCTACTGGGTGCCGGACGGCGACTTCCCCGACCACGAGCCGAACCCGCTGCTCGAGGAGAACCGCCAGTTCATCGTCGACAAGGTCCGCTCCGAGACCGCCGACCTCGGCATCGCCTGGGACGGCGACGCCGACCGCTGCTTCTTCATCGACGGCAGCGGCACGTTCGTCGACGGCGACTTCCTGACCGCGCTGCTGGCGCAGTCGATCCTCGAGCGCGAGCCCGGCGCGACGATCCTCTACGACGTCCGCGCCAGCCGCGCCGTGCGCGACATCGTCGAGGCGGCCGGCGGGGCGGCGCGGGTCAACCGCGTCGGCCATGCCTTCTTCAAGACCCGGATGCGCGACGAGGGCGCCGCCTTCGGCGGAGAGGTCTCGGGCCACTACTACTTCCGCGACTTCTACTGCGCGGATTCGGGGGTGCTGCCCGCGCTGCTGATCCTCGAGCTGCTGTCCAAGGACGACCGAACGCTGGCCGATCTGCTCGCCGACCTGCGCGGCAAGTACTTCATCTCCGGCGAGATCAACTCCGAGGTGGCAGACCAGGACGGGAAGATGCGCGAGATCGCGGAGCGGTACTCGGACGGCGAGGTGTCATGGCTGGACGGCGTCTCGGTCGACTACGACGACTGGCACTTCAACGTGCGGGCATCGAACACCGAGCCGCTGCTGCGGCTCAACTTGGAGTCGCTCATCTCGCCCGACCACATGGCGGAGAAGCGCGACGAGCTGCTCGCGCTGATCCGCGCGTGACCGCCGACGCCACCACGGACAGCTTCGCGCCGGCAGCGGCAGCGGGGATTCACCGGATCTCGATACCGACGCCGTTCGCGATCGGTCGCGTCAACGTCTATCTGGTCGAGGACGAGCCGCTGACGCTGATCGACGCTGGGCCGAACTCCGGCACTTCGTTCGACGAGTTGACCCAGGGAATCGCGGCGCTCGGCCATTCGCTCGAGGACATCGAGCGGATCGTCCTGACCCATCAGCACATCGACCATCTCGGTCTCGTGGGGCTCGTCGCCGCGCGCTCGGGGGCCGAGGTCTGCGTCATCGACCGCGCGGTGCCGATGGTCGAGAACTACTCGGAGGAGATGCAGGCCGAGGACGACTTCGCGAGCGAGACGATGCTCCGCCACGGCATCCCGGACGACGTCGTGCGCGCGTTGCAGTCGGTCTCGCGCGCCTACCGTGGCTGGGGCGCGGCTGCCGAGGTCACGCGCGTCCTGCACGACGGCGACGACCTGCGGTTCGCCAGCCGCGACTGGAAGGTCCATCTGCGCCCGGGCCACTCCCCCTCCGACACGGTCTTCGAAGACGCCGAGCGCCGCATGCTGGTCGCCGGCGACCACCTGCTCGGCCGCGTCTCGTCGAACACGCTGATCACGCGGCCCCATGACGGGTCGACCGAGCGTCCGCAGTCGCTCGTCGCCTACATCGAGTCGATGTCCGCCACGCGCGCGATGGACATCGATCTCGTCCTGCCGGGGCACGGCGATCCGATCCTCGACCACCGCGGCCTGATCGACGACCGCTTCGAGATGCACCGCCGGCGGGCCGACAAGATCCACCGGCTGATCGCCGAGCGCCCGCGCAGCGCACACGAGATCGCCCAGTCGATGTGGGGCAACATCGCGGTCACCCAGGCGTTCCTGACGCTCAGCGAGGTCCTAGGTCACACCGACCTGCTGCTCAACGACGGGCGGATCCGCGAGGTCGCCCAGGGCGAGACGGTTCGGTTCGAGTCGGTCGTCGAGCCCGAGCCTCGCCCGAAGCCGTAACCGCCGCGCGCGACGGGGTTAGCGTCTAGGCATGTCCTCCTCCGACCCTTCGGCGCAGACGGCGACCAGCGAGGCGCGGGCCGAGGCCCTGGCGCACCGGCTGTCGTCGACCAGCGCGGAGAAGAAGCGGATGCTGGTGATCGTCAATCCATACGCGACGACCGTGTCCGACCGGCTGCGCAACCTCGTCGTCTACGCCCTGCAGGCGCGTTACGACGTCGAGGCGGTCGACACCGAACGGCGCGACCACGCGACCCAGATCTGCCGCGAGGCGGCCGGCGAGGGCTACGACCTCGTGGTCGCGTTCGGCGGCGACGGAACCGTCAACGAGGCGGCGAACGGGCTGATGGGCTCGGGCACTCCGCTGAGTTGCCTCCCCGGCGGTGCGACGAACGTCTTCCACCGCACGATCGGGATCCCCGGCGACGTCGTCGACGCGACCGAGCACCTGCTGTCGCTGGCCGACGACTTCCGGCCGCGCAAGGTCGACCTCGGGCTGGTCAACGGCCGCGCGTTCGTCTTCTCGTCGGGCGTCGGGATCGACGCGAGCGTCGTCGAGCGCGTCGACGCGCATCCGCGGCTCAAGGCCCGGTTCGGCCCCTACTACTACTCGTGGGCGGCGGTCTCGACCTTCAACCGCCGCTACCTCCGCAACCCGCCCCAGATGAAGGTGACGATCGACGGCGAGACGGTCGACGGGGTCACCGTGATCGCCCAGAACTCGGACCCGTTCACCTACTTCGGGACACGGCCGATCCGCGTCTGCGAGGGCGCCGGGCTGGAGACCGGCTCGCTCAGCGTCGGCGTGCTGCGCAAGGCGACGCCTCTCGAGCTCCCGACGCTGATCCCGCGGCTGCTCTCGGGCAAGGCCAAGACCGTGTCCAAGCACCGCCAGATCGCCGCCTTCCCCGGCGTCCACGAGACCATCGTCGAGAGCGCCGACGACCGCCTCCTCCCCGTCCAGGTCGACGGCGACTACATCGGCGACGAGCAGTCGGTCCGCTTCAGCGCCGCCCCTAGAGCGCTCACCGTCGTCTCCTAAGCCACTAGAGCCAAGCCTGGCAAGGAAGCAGGGGGCCGTGGCGGGGCCCGCCCCGCGAGGCCCCCGATGACGCCGCCAGGCGCCGGCTATCGTGGCTTAGGCTGGGGTGACGCGGTAGGCGTCGAAGACGCTGTCGATGTTGCGCAGGCGCTGGATGCAGCTCTTGAGCGCGACGGTGTCCCCCACCTCGACGACGAAGCGGTTCTTGATCATCGGGTGGACCGTCGTGCAACGCGCCTCGAGGATGTTGACGCCGGCCTCGGCGAAGCAGCGCGAGAGATCCTCGAGCAGGCGAGTGCGGTCCCAGCCGTCGATCTCGATCTCCGCGCGAAACGACGAGCCGGTGCTGTCCCCCTCCCACCAGACCCTGGTGAAGCGCTCGGGGTTGCGGCGCAACGCGCGCGCGTTCGAGCACGCCTCGTGGTGGATCGTGATGCCCTTGCCAAGTGAGATGTAGCCGACGATCGGATCGCCGGGAACCGGCCGGCAGCACTTCGCCAGCCGCAGCATGACGTCGTCGATCCCGTCGACGACGATGCCGTAGGCGGAGGCGTTGCCGGTCGTGCGGCTGCGGTCCTTCTTCTTCTCGAGCAGCTGGGCGGCGGCGCCGTCGTGGTCGACGGCAGACTCGCCCTGGCGCAGCTTCTGCATGATCTTCTGGGTGACGACCTTGGCGGAGATCTTCGCCTGGCCGAGCGCGACGTAGAAGTCGTCGCCCTTGCGGAAGCCCATCTCGCGGATGACGTCGGCGAGCAGCGGCGAGCCGGCGATCTTCTGCGGCGGCAGGCCCTGGCGGCGCAGGTTCTCCTGCAGGATCTCGCGGCCGGTGCGCTCGGAGTCCTCGCGCCGCTCGCGCTTGAACCAGGCGCGGATCTTCGACTGCGCGCGCGTGGTCTTGGCGAGCGCCAGCCAGTCGCGCGACGGCCCGCGCTCCTTCTTCGAGGCCAGGACCTCGCAGATGTCGCCGGACTGCAGCTCGTAGTGCAGCGGCACGATCTTGCCGTTGACCTTCGCGCCGACGCAGCGGTGGCCGACGTCGGTGTGGACCGAGTAGGCGAAGTCGAGCGGCGTCGCGCCGTCGGAGAGCGACTTGACCTCGCCCTTCGGCGTGAAGACGAAGACCTCGTCCTCGAACAGGTCGGCCTTCAGCGTCTCGGCGAACTCCTGCGGATCCTGCAGCTCCTGCTGCCAGTCGACGAGCTGCTTGAGCCACTCGACCTTCTCCTCGGGCTTGCGCTTGCCGTCCTTGTAGATCCAGTGCGCGGCGATGCCGTACTCGGCGGTGTCGTGCATCTCCTGGGTGCGGATCTGGATCTCCAGCGGCTGGCCCTCCGGCCCGATCACCGTCGTGTGGAGCGCCTGGTACATGTTGAACTTCGGCATCGCGACGTAGTCCTTGAAGCGGCCGGGGAGCGGCTTCCAGAGCGAGTGGATGACGCCGATCGCGCCGTAGCAGTCCTTGACCGAGCCGACCAGGACGCGCATCGCGGTCAGGTCGTAGATCTCGTTGAACTCGCGGTCCTTCTTCGTCATCTTGGAATAGATGGAGTAGAAGTGCTTCGCGCGGCCGGAGATCTCGGCCTCGATGCCGACCGCATCGAGCTCCTTGCCGAGGTACTCGCCGGCACGCGCGACGTAGCCCTCGCGCTCGTCCCGCTGCTGGTTGACGAGCCCCTTGATCTCCTTGAACTTGCGCGGGTGCAGCGTCGCGAACGCGAGGTCCTCGAGCTCCCACTTGATCGCGTGGATGCCGAGCCGGTGTGCGAGCGGAGCGAAGATGTCGAGCGTCTCGCGCGCCTTCTCCTGCTGCTTCTGCTTCGGCATCGCGTCGATCGTCCGCATGTTGTGCAGGCGGTCGGCGAGCTTGATCAGGATGACCCGGATATCCGAGGCCATCGCGACCATCATCTTGCGGTAGTTCTCGGCCTGGCGATCGTCACGGCTCTGGAACGTGATCCCGGTCAGCTTGGTGACGCCATCGACGAGCTGGGCGACCTCGTCGCCGAATTCAGCGCGCACCTCGTCGAGCGAGGCGCTGGTGTCCTCGACTGTGTCGTGCAGCAGCGCGGCACACAGGGTTGCGGTGTCGAGCCGCATCCCGGCGCAGATCTTCGCGACGCTGACGGGATGGACGATGAAGTCGTCGCCGGACGCGCGACGCTGGTCGGCGTGCCGCTCGCAGGCGAAGACGAACGCCTCTTCGACCTTCGCCCGGTCGACCGGCTCGGCAGCGGCGTCGGCGTGCTCCTCGACCACCGCGAAGAGGTCGCCGAGCAGCACCCGCTCGTCGGCGACGAGGCGGTCGGTCGGTCCGGCGGGAGCGGGA
This sequence comes from Thermoleophilaceae bacterium, assembly GCA_035630455.1. Taxonomy (GTDB): domain Bacteria; phylum Actinomycetota; class Thermoleophilia; order Solirubrobacterales; family Thermoleophilaceae; genus JAAYBF01. The sequence continues at coordinate 386 of DASQKP010000038.1, read as the reverse complement.
TCGGGCGCCTGGTCGACCGGATCGTGCCCGAAACCGGGATCGACGACGCCGGTCTGCTGGTCATCGGCCATCGACTCAGTTTAGACCGGGTCCCCGTCGGCCCGCCAAGGGCGGACGACGTCGGTCAGACGGCGACGCGGGCGGGCGTGCGCTCGGGCGCCGCGAGATAGCGCTCGGCGGCAGCGAGGCGGGCGCCATAGGCGCGGTTGGCGTGCGAGTTGGCGAGATCGGTGCGGTCGGCGCCGCTACGCACGAGGCGTGGACCGGCCGCGGCGTCCCAGCTCGCGAGGTCGAGCTCGCAGAGAACGCGGACCAGCCGACCGCAGTGGCGGCCGTCGCGTGGGTGCTGGCCGGACCCTCGCAGTGCACGCTCGAGGCTGGCGCCA
>DASQKP010000037.1:0-74283 GCA_035630455.1 Thermoleophilaceae bacterium | reverse complement strand
GAGGGGACGATCACGCCACCGGAGCTGTCCGGTGGAACCTTCACCGTTTCAAACCTAGGCATGTTCGGCGTGACCAGCTTCTCCGCCGTCATCAACCCGCCGCAGGCGGGGATCCTCGCCGTCGGCTCGATCGAGGAAGTGCCCGTCGTCCGCGACGGCGAGATCGTGCCGGGCAGCAAGATGGCGGTGAACCTCGCGTGCGACCACCGGATCCTCTACGGCGCCGACGGCGCCCAGTTCCTCGCCCAGGTCCGCGAGCTGCTCGAGCAGCCGCTGTCGCTCGCGCTCTAGCCGCCGGCTGGAGTTGGTGACGTCGGGTCTCCGCCCTCGTCGCCGGGGTGCTCGCGGGCGATGAAGTCCTCGATGTCGGACCAGCGGTCGCCGGCGCGCTCGGCGACGGCGAGCAGGTCGGACATCGTGGCGACCTCCTCGACCTGCTCCTTGAGGAACCACTGCGTGAACTGCTCGCTGACGTAGTCGTTCGCCTCCCGGGCGATCGCGGCGAGGCCGGAGATCTGGTCGGTGACGCGCCGCTCCTGCTCGAGCGCGATCCGGATCGGCTCGACGACGTCGGCGAAGCCGTTCTTTGGTGTCTCCACGCCCGGGATCGTCGGGGTCTCGCCGGCGTCGAGCAGGTACTGGACCATCATCATCGCGTGGCCGCGCTCCTCGATCGCCTGGCGGTAGAAGAACGCCGCGAGCTGAGGCAGCGTCAGCGCGTCGTAGTAGACGGCGACGGCGATGTACTGCTGGTGCGCGCCGAACTCCCGCCCGATCTGGTCGTTGAGCTCCGATACGAACTGCTCCGCCGGCATGGTCCTGCCTCCTGGTCGCTGGCTGACTCCTCGCGGCGACGCTACCGCAGAGAACGAGTTCGGTTTGCCTTCCTGGCGCTTAGGCTCGCCTACCTCGCGACCAGCAGAACCACGAGCCGGCGCGGACCATGCACTCCCTCCACGCGCTGCAGCTCGATGTCCGAAGTGGCCGAGGGGCCGGATACGAACGTCACGGGCCGACCGTCGCCCACCGCCTTGCCGAGGATCGCCAGAGCGTCGGGCACGTCGGCCACCACATCCCCCTCCGCGACGACGCAGAGGTGCAGGTCGGGCAACAGGGTGAGCGCCCGCCGGCCCTGCCTCGGCCCGTGGTCGAGCACCAGCGACCCCGTCTCGGCGACGGCGAGCGCGCAGCCTGTGAGCGCGCCGTCGAGGGCGTCGAGGGCGCGCGGCGTCAGCGGCGGGTCGTCGCGCACGAGCTCGACTCCGGCCGGAAGCCACTCAGCCGGCAGGTCGGGTGGGATGCCGACTCGGGTTGCCCGGTGCTCTGCGCACAGCTCGGCGACCTGAGCCGCCACCCCCTCGGCATCTGTGCGCCGCACCGTCGCGCGGTACTCCGTCACGCGCTCGGCGAACAGCTCGACCGGATCGGCGACCTGGGCGCCTGGCGGGGGCTCGCCGGCGGCGACGGGAGGACCCCCGTCGGCCAGCGCGGAGCGGACACGGCCGAGCACGGCGGCACGCGCCGGACCGCGGGGCTCGTCGCGGTCAGCCTTCGCGCTCACGCCACCACTCGCGGAAGGTCTGGCTCGGCGGTCGCGGCAGGTCGCGCGCGTCGGTCCAGGCGCGCAACGGGCCGGGTAGGCGCTCGATGCGCCCCGACCGACGGGCGAACGGCCAGGATGCCCCACGCGCGGCCCGCTGGGCTGCCTCGTATGACCGGCGCGCCCCGAACACGCGCGCCAAGGTGCGCATCGCGAGGCGCTCCGCGGGCGTCGTGCCACCGTCCCGGACGACCCGCCCGCGCAGGTGCACGAGTACCGAGGGGATGTCGATCTTCACGGGACAGACCTCGTAGCAGGCGCCGCACAGCGAGGACGCCCAGGGCAGCGTGGTCGCGCCCTCCAGCTTCTCCAGCTGCGGCGTGAGGATCGCTCCGATCGGGCCGGGATAGACCGAGTCGTAGGCATGCCCGCCGGTGCGCTCGTAGACCGGGCAGACATTGAGGCAGGCCGAGCAGCGGATGCAGCGCAACGCCTCGCGCCCGCGCGGATCCGCCAGCGTGTCGGTGCGGCCGTTGTCGAGCAGCACCAGGTGGAAGTCGCGCGGCCCGTCGCCCGGGTGCACGCCGGTCCAGAGCGACGTGTACGGCGTCATGCGCTCGCCGGTCGCCGAGCGGGCGAGCAACCGCAGCATCGTGCCGAGGTCGTCGAGTCGCGGGACGACCTTCTCGATGCCCATCACGGTCACCAGCGTGTGAGGCAGCGTCGTGCACATGCGGCCGTTGCCCTCGGACTCGACCACGCAGACGGTGCCCGTCTCCGCGACGGCGAAGTTCGCTCCGCTGATCCCGACGCCGGTCGTGAGGAACCGCTCGCGCAGGTGCGCGCGCGCCACGGCCGCCAGCTCGGCCGGGTCGTCGCCGAGTCCCTCGGCGCCAAGCTCGCGCTCGAACAGCTGGCGGATCTCGGCGCGGTTGCGGTGGATGGCCGGCACCAGGATGTGCGACTGGCGGTCTTTGCCGAGCTGCACGATCAGCTCGGCGAGGTCGGTCTCCCAGGCGGCGATGCCCTCCTCGGCGAGCGCGGCGTTGAGGCCGATCTCGTCGGTGGCGAGCGACTTCACCTTCACTGCCTCCCGGGAGCCGGCGGCGCGCACCAGCCGCGCCACGATCGCGTTCGCCTCGGCCCCGTCGCGCGCCCAGTGCACGGTCCCCCCCTGGCGCGTCACCGCCGCCTCGAGCGTCTCCAGGTGGCTGTCGAGGTCCCGCAGCGCGGCGTCCTTGATCCGCGCGCCCTCGGTCCGCAACGCCTCCCAGTCGTCGACCTCGGCCACCGCCCGGGCGCGACGGTCGCGGATCGTCGTGGTCGCCTGGCGCAGGTTGGCCCGCAGCTGGGTGTCGCGCAGCGCAACGCTCGCCGCGGCCGGGAAGCCGCCGCCGCGGCTCATTCGCGCGCCGCCAGGATCTCGGCGACGTGCATCGTCCGGACGCCCGCCCGCGAGCGCGACAGCCCGCCCTGGATCTGGAGCAGGCAGGAGTTGTCGGCGGCGGCGCAGACCTCCGCGCCGCTGTCGAGGATCGAGCGGAGCTTGTCGGTCAGCATCGCGGTGGAGGTCTCGGCGTTCTTGACGGCGAAGGTGCCGCCGAACCCGCAGCAGGTCTCCGCGCCGGGCAGGTCGATCAGGTCGAGGCCGCGGACGGCGCGCAGCAGGCGCAGCGGCGCGTCGCCGACTCGAAGCAGGCGCAGCGAATGACAGGTCGGGTGATAGGCCACGCGGTGCGGGAAGGAGGCGCCGACGTCCTCGACCTCCAGGACGTCCGCGAGGAACGAGCACAGCTCGTGGACCCGCGGCCCGAGGTCCGCGGCAGCTTCGGCCAGGGCATCGTCGCCGGCGAGCTCGGCCAGGCGCGGGTACTGGTCCCGTATGGTCGCGGCGCACGAGCCGGACGGGGTGACCACGGCGTCGTAGCCCTCGAAGACCCGCGCCATCCGGCGGGCGAGCGGGACCGCCTCGAGACCGTAGCCGGAGTTCGCGTGCAGCTGACCGCAGCAGGTCTGCTCCTCGGGGAAGACGACCTCGTGCCCCAGGCGCTCCAGCACCTCCACGACGGCGCGACCGGTGGCGGGGAACAGCGTGTCGTTGAAACAGGCGACGAAGAGCGCGACACGCACCGTCGTCGCCCCCTCAACTCGCGAGCGGGTCGAGTGTGTCGTCTAGCCCCCAGGCGCGGCGGAAGGCCAGGCTGACGGCTCCCGCGAGCCCGACGTCGGGGCCGAGCTCGCTGAACACGATCGGCGGGTCGTACTCGAACCAGAGCGCGAAGCGCTCGCGCACGCGCTCCTTGAGCATCAGCCGCAGCCGTTCGCCGAAGATCGTCGAGTCGCCGTGCAGGATGATCCGCTCCGGGTCGAAGGCCAGGACGAGATTGCAGATTCCGCGCGCGAGCACGTCCGCGTGCACGCCCAGCTCGCGCAGCGCGGTGGGGTCCTGCGCCTCCGCGGCCTTGGCCACGTCGGCCAGCGTCAGCTCGCCCTCGTGGAGCTTGACGTCGTTGTGGGCGATCGACGAGGTGCGCAGGTCGGCGAGGAAGCGGTCGGTCGATCCGCGGACCTCCCAGCACGAGTGGCTGTCGCAGAAGCAACGGTCGCCGTCGGAGTACATGCCCCAGTGCCCGACCTCGCCGGCGAGCGAGTTACGGCCGCGCCACAGCCGGCGGTTCAGCACCATCCCGGCACCGAGCCCGGCGCCGGTTCCCAGGCAGACGAAGGTGTCGACGTCGCGGCCCTGACCCAGCCAGCCCTCGGCGAGCGTCTGGACCCGGCTCTCGTTGTCGACCCGCACAGACACGCCGAACTCGGCCTCGAGCCGGGCGGCCAGCGGGACGCCGCGCCACCCGGGCAGGTGCGGCATGGCGAGCACGCGACCGTCCTCGTCGACGATGCCGGGCAAGCCGACACCGAGCCCCAGCAGGGGTCGGTCGGACGGATTCTCGGCGAGCACCTCGCGCAGCAGCTCCGTCACGAGAGCGGTCACCGTGGACGGCGTCGCCTCCGCGTCGAAGCTCTTCTCGCGACGGACCTCGAAGGCGCCGTCGAAGCCCGCGAGGACCACGGTGATGCGGCCGATGTCGAGCGTGCAGGCGAGACCGGCGGCGGCCCGGGGGTTGAGGTTGAGCAGCGTCGGCCGCTTGCCCCCGGCGGTGGAGGACTTTCCGCGACCGGTCTCCATCACGAGCCCGTCCTCGATCAGGTCCCCGACGCCACGCGTCACCGCGGGCTTGCTGATGCCGGTGCGCTCCGCGAGCGCGACGCGGGAGATCGGCGCGCCCACGCGCAGCTCGCGCAGCAGCGCCTGACGGTTGAGCTGGCCGAGACGATTCGGCGCGCCGGCCGGGCGTGTGCGCCGGGACCGGCCAGGTTGTGCTTGGTCAGTCACCGTCGCGAACTCCGAAGAGTATCTCCAGCATCAGCTGGTCGGCACGCTCGTGCCCGCGACCGCGACCGTTCGCGATCGCCTCGTCAAAGCTCTCCGCCCGTAGCTCGCGCAGGGCGGAGTCCGAATAGCCGGCCGTCGGCTGCCCCTGCTCGTCGATCCCGGCCGCGCGCAGCGCGGCCTGAGCCTCCGAGTCGGTGGCGAGCGCGGCCGCCTTGGCGGCCAGGATCTTGTAGTTGCGCATGCAGCCGGCGGCGAAATCGACGTACGCCTGGACGTTGTCCTCGCTGCGGTACGGGCGGCAGTCGAAGTGGCGCGGGCCGTCGAACCCGTGGCCCTCGAGCAGCCGCACAGTCAGGAAGGCCTCCTTGAGATCCTCCGAACCGAAGCGAAAGTCCTGGTCGTAGCGGGGGCCGCATTGCGCGTTGAGATCGATGTGCAGCAGCTTCCCTGCCCAGAGCGCCTGGGCCACGGCCTGGTGGAACGACAACCCGGCCATCGCCTCGTGCGCCAGCTCGGGGTTCACGCCCACCAGCTCCGGCCGCGCGAGCCGCGTCGCGAAGTGGAGCATGTGGCCGGTGGTCGGCAGATGGATGTGGCCGCGCGGCTCGTTGGGCTTGGCCTCGAGCGCGATCTTCATGTCCAGCCCCTGCGCGTGGACGTACTCGCAGAGGAAGTCGACCGCCTCGCGGTAGCGCTCGAGCGCGGCGACCGGATCGCGCGCCGCGCCGCTCTCGATCCCCTCGCGCCCGCCCCAGAGGACGAAGATCCCGGCGCCCAGCTCCGCACCCAGGTCGATCGCCTCGAGCGTCTTGCGCAGTGCGAAGCGACGGACGGCGGGATCGGCGGCCGTGAAGGCCCCGTCCTTGAACAGCGGCTGCTTGAAGAGGCTGACGGTCGCCATCGGCACGCAGAGTCCGGCGGCTTTCACGGCCTTCTGGAAGCGTCCGACGATCCTGTCGCGCTCGGCGGCCGGCGCGCCGAAGGGAACCAGGTCCTCGTCGTGCAGATTGACCCCCCACGCGCCGGCCTCGCCCAGGCGCGCGGCGATCGCCTCGGGCTCCTGGACCGGCCGCGTCGGCAGCCCGAACGGGTCTGCGCCGGTGTGCCCCACGGTCCAGAGCCCGAAGGTGAAGCGATCCTCCGGCGTCGGTGCGAAGTCGTCGTTCAAGCTCGCGGTCATCGTGTCTCCTCGCTGGTCAGCCCGCCAGGAGCGGGTCGTTGGAGAGCGCCCGGAAGCGTTCGTAGCCCGCCGCGACGGCATCCGCCGCCGCCGGGGGGAGCTCGGCCGCCCAGGGGTCGGCACTGGCGCGCGCGACGCCGAGCGCGTGCTCGAGCGGCGCGCCGGCGGCGGCGCTGCCGAGCAGCGCCGCCCCCACCGCCGCGCTTTCGGCGTGGGGCGCCCGGCGCAAGCGCAGGCCGGGCAGGGCCAGCGACAGGACATCCCGCCAGAGCCGGTGGCGCGCCGCGCCGCCGGCCACGACGGCGTCGCGGGCCGCCACCCCGATGCGCTCGAGACAGCCGAGCCCGTCGGCGAGGGCATACGCGGCGCTCTCGATCACGGCCCGCGTCACGTGGCCGCGGCCATGGGCCATGCTCACGCCGGTGAGCGCCGCCACACCCGCCCGGCGACGGACCGGCATACGGCTTCCCGACAGGTACGGCAGCGCGATCATGCCGGCGCTGCCCGGCGCTATGTGGGCCGCCTCGGCCGCCAGCTCGTCGATCGGGACGTCGGTGACCCGCTGCCACCAGGCGAGCGCGCCACCGACGTCGAGCGCGACCGCCAGCGCGTACCAGCGTCCCCGCGGCGCGTGCCGGAAGAGGTGGCAGGCGCCGCTCGGGTCCGGCGCCGGGGCGTCGAGCGGGGCGAGCAGCGTGCCGGACGTGCCGACGCTGATCAGCAGGTCGCCGGCGTCGACGACGCCCGCGCCGAGCGCGGCGGCGGCGTTGTCGGCGGCACCCGCGGCGACCGGCACGCCGGCCGGCAGACCGCACGCCCGCGCCGCGGCCGGCGTAACCTCGCCGGCCGCCTCGACCGACTCCACGAGCGGCGGCAGCAGCCGGCGGTCGACGCCGTAGGCGGAGACGAGCTCGTCGCTCCAGTCGCCGCTGGCGGGCGAGTAGAGGCCAGTGCCCGACGCGTCGCTGTGCTCGGCGGCCGCCGCGCCGGTCAGGCGGGCGCGCACGAAGTCCTTGGCGCACAGCACCCAGCGCGCACGGCCGAGCGCGGGGTCGCCCTGCCCGGCGAGGAAGCGCATTTGCGGCGCGGTGAATCCGGGCTGCGGCGGGTTCCCCGCGGTCGCGATCAGCCAGTCGCGGCCACGCTCGCGCTCGGTCGTCGAGGCCGCCTCGGCGGCCCGGCTGTCGCACCACAGCAGCGCGTCGCGGACCGGGTCGAGCCGGTCGTCGACCAAGACGGTCCCGTGCATCTGGCCGGAGAGCCCGATGCCCTCCAGCGCCGGCCTGCCGGCCGCCACCCAGGCCTCGGCGAGCACGTGCCGAGACGCGTCCCACCAACCGTCCGGGGACTGCTCGGCGTGACCCGGCTCCGGCGTCCGCAGCGGGTAGCTGGCCGCCGCGGAGGACAGCACCTCACCGCCCTCCATCACCAGCGCGCGGGCGCCGCTGGTTCCGATGTCGAGCCCGATCGAAATCCCGCTTTGCACGCCACCAGCTTACTTCCTTGGTGGAACTAATGTCCAGGATATTTCGGATTGGATCATCAGCCCAACGCCACCTGTACCCGCTTTATAAAAGCACTTGACGGGTCCAGCACGTTCTGTTTAGAGTGCCCCATACCCTTAGTTAGGGTCAGTACGGAACGTACCGACTGACTCTCGAGGACCAACGTGGGGAGGAAGCACCGATGAGCAACAGCCCCCAGGACACGCCACAAGGCGACCTGTCCGGCAGCGCCGGAGACGCACCGCTGTTCGTCCGCCAGGCGACTGGCCTAGTCCGCGAGCTCAAGGCTCGCGATGCCCTTCTGATGAGCCTGGCGTTCATCAGCATCCCGCTCGGCTACTTCTTCTTCGCGCAGCTGCCGGGGACGTTCCCTGGTGTCAACGTCCCGATCGCATTCCTGATCACCGGCCTGCTGGTCGCGCCGGCGATGGCTGTCTACGCGCTGTTCGCGGCGATCATTCCCCGCTCCGGCGGCGACCTCGTGTTCGTCGGCCGCGTGATCCACCCGGTCGTCGGCTTCGTCAACAACTTCGGCTTCGTCGCGTTCCAGGCCTGCGCGAGCGCGTTCCTGATGCTCTTCTTCATCGACTTCGCGATTCCGAGCATGTTCCAGAACATCGCTCTGACGACCGGCAACGAGTGGTGGGCGAACGCGGCCGCCGATCTCACCGAGCCGACGCCCCGCTTCCTGATCACCGGGGGGCTGATCGCGCTGATGACGTTGCTCTTCTGCATCGGGCTGAAGTGGGTGATCAGGATCTTCGTCCCGCTGATCCTCGCCCAGTTCGTCGGCGTGCTGCTGACCTTCCTGATCCTGCTGTTCTCCAGCCACGCGGGCTTCCTCGAGAGCCTCAACGACCTCGGCCTCGACGGGCTGCTGCCGGCCGCGAACGAGGCCGGCTTCGAGCCCGTCGGGAAGTCGCTCGGGGCCACGTTCGAGTCGGTCGCGCTGCTGATCGCCGTGCCCGGCCTCGCATTCATGTGGAGCTACTTCGGCGGCGAGGTCCGGCGGCCGCGCGCGTACTCGATGCTGATCACGCTCGGCGGGGTGGTCATCTCGACGGTCGTGCTGGCACTGATCGCCTGGCAGTCCAACCGCGTCTTCGGCGAGGACTTCCAGGCCGCCGCGCAGTTCCTGATCGGCGCCAACCCAGACGCGTATCCGCTCAACGCCGACCCGTTCATCAACGCCTACCTGGGCGTCCTCACAGGAAGCACGCTGCTCGTCACGATCATCGGGGTCACCTTCGCGATGGGCTGTCTGGCGGCGCCCTTCGCGGGAATGATCCTCGTCACCCGCAGCCTGTTCGCCTACTCGTTCGACCGCATGCTGCCCAGCGGCCTGGCGGACGTGAACATGCGCTTCCACACGCCGATCAAGGCGACGGTCCTGGTCGGGCTGGTGATGATCGGCTTCCTCGCCGGGTTCGTGTACTCGGCCAGCACCTTCACCGACTTCATCGCGGCATCGAGCCTCGCGCTCTTCGTCGTGACGGGAATCACCTGCCTGGCCGGGGCGCTGCTGCCCTACCGCCGTCGCGATCTCTACGAGCTCTCACCGGTGAAGGAGATCGCCGGCATCCCGCTGATCACGCTGCTCGGCGGCTCGTCGGTGGTCATCTACGGCATCTACCTCTATCTCCTGATCGACAGGATCGGCTTCGCGGAGCGGACGTGGTGGCTGGTCGCCGGCGTCTACACCCTCGGCATCGTCATCGCCGCCATCGCCTACGTGCGCAACCGCAGCGCCGGCATCGATCTCAACACGGCCCTGCGCGAGCTGCCCCCGGAGTAGCGGATGGCCAACGAGACACGTCTCTTCTTCGCGACCGACATCCACGGGTCGGACTGGTGCTTCCGCAAGTTCGTCAACGCCGCCAAGGTCTACGAGGCCGACGTGCTGGTGCTCGGCGGCGACATCACGGGCAAGCAGTTGGTGCCGATCGTCCCGGAACCGGCCGGCGGCTGGCGTGCCAGCGAGGGCGGCGCCGCGGTGCAGCTGCGAACCGAGCAGGAGCGCGACACGCTGCTCAAGCGGGCGGCGATGATCGGCGCCTACGCCCTCGACATCACCGACGACGAAGAGGAGCAGCGGCTGCGCGCCGACGCGGCGTACCGCAACGAGCGGTTCCTCGGGGCGATGCGCGACCTGTTGGAGAGCTGGGTGCGGATCGCCGAGGAGCGCCTCGCCCCCCAGGGCATACCGCTCTACATGATGCTCGGCAACGACGACGAGCAGGAGCTGACCGAGATCATCGAGAGCTCCGCCTGGGTGCACCAGGCGGAGGGAGACGTCTGCCGGGTCGCGGACCGCTACGAGATGGTGTCGTGGGGCTGGTCGACGCCAACCCCGTGGGACACCCCGCGCGAGCAGACCGAGGCCGAGATGGCCCAGAGCATCGCCGCGATGACCGACCGCCTCAGCGACCCGGAGCGGGCCATCTTCAACCTCCACTGCCCTCCCTACGAGAGCGGCATCGACGACGCGCCGGCGCTCGACGACGACTTCCGGCCGATCGTCAAGGGCGGGCATCCGAAGCAGATCCCGGTGGGCAGCCGCGCCGTGCGCGAGGCGATCGAGCGCTGCGCGCCGCTGATCGGCCTCCACGGGCACGTCCACGACGCGTCCGGAACCCAGATGGTGGGTCGGACACGTTGCTTCAACCCCGGAAGCAACTACCAGCACGGTGTGTTGCGCGGTGTTCTGGTGCGACTGCGCAACGGCAAGCTGCGCGACTGGACGTTCACGCGCGGATGAGCCCCACGCGCACTCCCCAGGAGGTCGAGGCGGAAGCGCGCCGCCTGGTCGCCGTGGCCGCGGCGGAGGGCGTCGGATTGCGCCTGCTCGGCGGGCTCGCCGTGCGAGTGCACTGTCCCGGCCACCTCGAGGACGCCGGCAGGGAACGTGACTACAGCGACATCGACTTCGTCACCGCCGACGGGCTCTCCGACGTCGAGCGCGCCTTCCAGGCCGCGGACTACAAGCCGTTCACGCGCTTCAACGCCCTCCACGGGCACTCTCGCGCGATCTTCTACGGCCCCGGCGACAAGCTCAAGGTCGACATCTTCCTGGGCGACTTCACGATGTGCCACAAGCTGCCGCTGGGCGAGCGCCTCGACGCCGACGCCCCCACTGTGCCGCTGGCCGAGCTGCTGCTGACCAAGCTGCAGATCGTCAGGCTCAACAGCAAGGACCTGATCGACCTCGGCCTGCTGCTCGCCGAGCATCCTGTCGGCGACGGCGACTTCGAGACGATCGACGGCGAGCGCGTGGCGGCGCTCTGCTCGCGCGACTGGGGACTCCAGCACACCGTGGAGCGCGGCCTCAGCCGGCTGGAGGCCGAAGCCGCCGCGCTGCTCCCGGCGGACGCGCCGGCGATTCGCGAGCGGGTGGACGAGCTGCGCCGGCGGATCGAGGCCCATCCCAAGACGCGCAAGTGGCGCCTGCGCGCCCGCCTCGGCGAGCGCGTCCCGTGGTACGAGGAGCCAGACGAGGTAGCCGATGAGTAGCCGCGACGGCGGGCCCTAGCCCGCGACCCGTCCTGTCCTTCTCCTCCGCGCCTCGACACCAGGGCGAGTGGCGCCAGCCCGCATTCGAAAGGTGAGCCAAATGACGAAGATCTCGATCGGAACGTGGGCGTTCGGCATCTACTCGGACGACCCGCTCGACTTCACGGTGGTCCTGGACCGCCTCGTGGACCTCGGCTTCGACGGCATCGAGCTGGGCGCGTTCCCACCGCACCCCGACCCGGAGACCTGCGCGACGACCGAGCAGCGCGCCGAGCTGAGCGAGACGATCGGCGGTCGCGGCCTGGCCGTCTCGGCGGTCGCCGCCGACTTCGCCGATGCCGGCTTCCTGCGCGACGACGACAACGCCGCATATCTGGCGGCCGTCGACCGCAACCTCGAGTTCTGCGCCGCCATCGGGGCGCCGCGGCTGATCGTCAACACCGGCGACACGCCCGAGGCGCCGAGCGAGATCGGGGTGGACCTGGCGCGCGACCGCCTGCTGCGCACCTGGAGCGAGGCCGCCCGCCGCGCCGAGGCCGCGGGGCTGGCGTTGACGTGGGAGTTCGAGCCGTGCTGGTCGTTCAACGAGCCGGAGGAGGTGATCCGGATCGCCCAGGCGCTCGCCGGGCCGGGCTTCGGCGTCTGCTATGACACCGCGCACGGTCACACGGTCAGCGTGGTCGGAGCACGCCACGTCGGCGGCCCCAAGCCGCTCGCCGGCGGACAGGTCGAGCTGCTGGAGCGCCTGACCGGCGCGATCAACCACGTCCACATGCTCGACTCCGACGGCAGCATCGTCGAGCACGAGGACAGCAGCGAGCAGACCACGCTGCACGTCCCATTCGGCCGCGGGGTCGTCGACTTCGACGCGCTGATGCCGGCGCTGATCGCCGCCGGCGGAGCCACCGATTGGTGGACGGTCGACCTCTGCTTCTGGCCCGACGCCTGGCTGGCGACCGAGGAGTCGAAGCGGTTCGTCGACGGCCTGGCCGCGAGGTACGCCTCGTGACGGCCGCGAGCCAACTCGCCGCGCGCCTGCGGGACGTGGTCGCCGACGCCGGCTCGGTCGTCGACGATCCCGCGCGGCTCGAGCCGTACGCGGCGGACACCTATTGGCCCGCGCTGGCGGCGGTGGCCGCGGGGGCGCCGCTCGGGGTCCCCGACGTCGCGGTGCTGCCAGGCAGCGAGGAGGAGGTTGCGGCGGTGGTCCGCCTGGCGGGCGAGCTGGGAGTGCCGCTCGTCGCGCGCGGCGGCGGCTCGGGCAGTCAGGGCGGCGCGGTGCCGGTCCGCCGGGGCATCATGCTGGACCTCACTCGGCTGGACGAGATCGTCGAGCTCGACGAGCGCTCGCTGACCGTCACCGCCCAGGCCGGCCTGAACGGCAAGCGGCTCGAGGAGCAGCTCAACGAGCGCGGGCTGATGCTTCCCCACTACCCGGCCTCGGTGGCGATGGCGACCGTCGGGGGATACGTGGCCGCACGCGGCTCGGGGGTGCTGTCCACGCGCTACGGGAGGATCGAGGACCTTCTCGTCGGCCTCCGCGTGGTGACGGCCGACGGCGAGACGATCGACACGGTGCCGGTCCCCCGCCACGCCGTCGGCCCGGAGCTGACCCAGCTCTTCGTGGGCTCCGAGGGCACGCTCGGGGTGATCGTCCGCGCGACGCTGCAGGTCGTCCCGCTGCCGCCGGCCCGCCGCTTCGCGACCGTCTCGTTCCCCTCCCTGGCGGACGGCGTGAGCGCGATCCGCACCGCGCTGTCATACGGACTGCGGCCCTCGGTGGTGCGGATGTACGACGAGACCTCCACGCGCACGTCGCTCGGACCCGTCGTCGGGGAGGAGCTCGAGGGCGTCTGCACGCTGCTGTGCTGCGAGGGGCTGGAGTCGATGGCCGACGCCGAGGCGGCGGAGCTGCTGGCGATCGCGCGCGAGCACGGCGCCAGCGAGCTGCCGGCCAGGCTCGCCCAGACATGGTGGGAGCGTCGCTACGACTTCTACGGCCCGCCCCACCAGCCGGAGTTGCCGGCGCTCTGGGGAACGGTCGAGGCCGTCGCCACCTACGACCGCGTGATGGACGTCTACGCCGCCCTGCGCGCCGCCGTCGGGGACCGCTTCGCCGACGACGGGCTGGTGCTCAAGGCGCACCTCAGCCACTGGTATCCGTGGGGGACGATGATCTACGGGCGGTTCGCGATCCCCGACGGCGGGGCCGATCCCGTCGCGCTCCACGACGCGGTCTGGGCCTCCGGCGTCGACGCGATCCTCGGCGCGGGCGGGGTGATGAACGACCACCACGGCGTCGGGCTCAAGCTGGCGCCGTTCATGGAGCGCCAGCACGGCAAGGCGCTGGAGCCGTTGCGCGCGATCAAGCAAGCGCTCGATCCCGAGGGGATCCTCAACCCCGGCAAGCTCGGGCTGTCGTGACCGCGGCGAGCGTCGGCCTGGTCGGGACGCTCGACACCAAGGGCGCGGAGATCGCCTACGTCCGCGACCGGCTGCGAGCGCTCGGCTGCGAGCCGTTCGTGATCGACTCGGGCATCCTCGGCGAGCCGCTCGGCTGCCGTCCGGACTTCCCGGCCGCGACGGTCGCCGCCGCGGCCGGCATGGACCTCGAGGACATCCGCGCGGCGGGCAGCCGCGGCGCCGCGGTCGAGATGATGCTCGCGGGCGTGCGCGCGCTCGCGCTGCGACTGTGGGACCAGGGGCTCCTGAGCGGCGTGCTCTGCCTCGGCGGCGCCGAGGGCGCCGCCCTGGGGGCGGCCGCGATGCAGGCGCTGCCGATCGGGGTCCCGAAGCTGCTGGTCTCGCCGAGCGCCTCCGGCCGCCGCACCTTCGCGCCGTTCGTCGGCGAGAGCGACACGCTGGTGATGCACTCGGTCGTGGACATCATCGGTCTCAACCCGATCTCGCGCGCGGTGTTCGACAATGCGGCGGCCGCGATCGCGGGAATGGCGCGCGACGCCGGCCGGCCGGTGGCCGGGTTCGGCGGCCGCAGCCTGGGGATCACGATGCTGGGTCAGACGACGCCCGGGGTCATGCGAGTCCACGAGCGCGTTGCGCTCGCCGGCTGGGAGCCGGTCGTGTTCCACGCCAACGGCGTCGGCGGACCGGCGATGGAACGGCTGGTCGAGCAGGGCGCGCTCGGCGGCGTGATCGACTTCACCCTCTCCGAGCTGGCGAACGAGCTCAAGGACGGGCTGCACGCGACCGGTCCGGAGCGGATGCGCGCCGCCGGGCGCCAGGGCCTCCCGCAGGTAGTGGTCCCGGGCTGCGTCGACTTCTTCAACCAGGGCGCGCGGGCGACGGTCTCGTCCGAGTACCTGGCGCGCAAGACCTACTTCCACAATCCCACCGCTACGCTCGTGCGCCTCGACGCGAGTGAGCTCGAGCGGCTGGGCACCGAGGTGGCGGCCCGCCTCGACGATGCGCGCGGGCCGGTGGCCGTCGTGGCGCCGGCGCGGGGCTTCTCACTCGCCGACAGCGAGGGCGGCGCGCTCTGGGACCCGGAGGCCGACGCCGCGTTCGTCTCCGCCCTTCAGCGCCGGCTGCGATCCGACGCCGTCTTCGAGCTCGTCGACGCGGCGATCAACGACCGCGAGTTCGCCGATCGCGTCGCCGACCGCTACCTGGAGCTGGCGAGCGCCCCTTCCTGAGGCGGTGGCCGCCGCGCCGCCAAGGTCGGCCCCAGGGCGCCGAGCAGCACGCCCGTCATGACCACCGCGCCGCCCCCGATCTCGCGCGCAGAGAGGCTCTCGCCGAGCAGGACGAATGCCAGCAGCGCCACGAAGACCGGCTCCGACGCGCTGACGATCGCCGCCGTCACGGCGGTGGTCGCGTCCAGTCCGATGCTCGCGAGCAGGCCCCAGGCGGCGAACGCCGCGGCGATCGCGGCGGCGTAGGGCATCACCCCCGAGTCGCCGAGCTCACTTGTCAGCGCGCCCGGGTCCAGCAGGAAGCTCACTGCGCCGGCGGCGACCAGCGCCGCGCTGATCGCGAGGCTCGTCGGGGTCGTCTGCTGACTGTGCTCCATCAGCACGAAGAAGGCGGCGAGGGCGACCGAGCCGACCAGCCCGAAGGCGACGCCGACGAGGTCGACGTCGGCGTGCCAGGGCGCGACCATGGTGGTCACGCCGACGATGACCAGAGCGATGGCGAGGATCGTCGCGCGGGCGACCGGGCGGCGCCAGAGGATGCGCTCGATCAGCGCCACCCAGATCGGAGCGACGAACAGCAGCAGGACCAGCACGGCGGCGGGTAGGCGGGCGAGGCCCTCGAACTCCGCGCGGGCGCCGACGAGCAGCGTCAGGCCGGCGGCCACCGCGAACGCCATGCCCCGCCACGGCAACGGCCGCGGCCCGCGCGCGAGCAGCCACGGCAGCACGAGGCAGAAGAGCAGCCCCGCGCCGATGAAGCGGACGGCCACCAGCGGACCAGCTTCCGCACCGTGGTCGAAGGCGGCGCGCACGGCGATCGCGCCCGCACCGATGCTCGCGGCGGCGGCGAGCAGCGCGATCGTCCCGACAACCGGCGAGCGCCCGGACGTCACCGCCCCGGAGGCGCCGCCCGGAGGGTGCTGTCGCCGCTCAGGAGCCGTGGCGCTCAGCCAGTCCGCGCACGAACGCGAGGCCGTCCTCGAAGACCGGCCACGCGTCCTCCCACCAGCAGACGTCGATCGTCCACCAGTCGTCGGCGTCGTCGGAGGTGGCGGCGATCAGGGCCGGCATGACCGCATCCCAGTCGATGTCGCCCTTCCCGAACGGGATGTGCCGGCTGAAGCGGCCCTCGTACAGCGATCCGTCCGCATCGATCAGGTGCACGTGGGTGATCCGCCCGCGCAGCTCCTCGAGCAGCTTCAGCTGCCCGCCCTCGAAGACCTCCGGCTCGCCGATCTGGTTCGCGCCGAGGCAGACGTTGTGCGCCTGGGTCGTGTCGTAGATGATCCCGAAGCCGGGATCGGTCACGTCGTTGGCGATCCGGATGACCTCGCTCGCACGGTTGAACGGCGTCCCGGGCTCGAACTCCCAGCCGACGCGCACGCCGCGGTCGCGGCCGAGGCGGGCGGCGGTGCGCCAGGTCTCGACCACGCGCCCGTAGGCGGTGTCGTAGTCGACGCCCTCCATCACGCTCGGCTCGTCGGGGATGTCGAGCCGCAGCATGTCGATCCCGACCGCCGCGCAGAGGTCGAGCTGACGCTCGAGCGCGGCGAGGTAGCTCGAGTTGTCGTCATTGGTGACGATGCTCTCGCAGCCGTCGAAGTTCGCCACCACGCCCGCGAGGCCGAGACCGCGCTCGTCGAACTTCGCCCGGTAGGCGGCCTGCTGCTCGGCCGTCGCCAGATCCTCCACCGCGGTGTGCGGCTTGTACCAGGCGACCTCCACTCCGTCGAAGCCGAGTTTGGCCGCCCGGTCGAGGACCGAGTCCTCCGATTGGGGCTTGTCCTCGTAGGGCGGAAAGATGAACGTCCAGATGCCCATTGCGATGCGCGGCATTTCTATCTCCTCGTTACGGCGTTGTGGACGGCGACGGCGCTCACAGAGCGCGGTCGACGAACTCGCGGTTGCGGATGTCGACGGGCACGGTGAGCAGCTGCTCCACGCCCCGCGCCACGTGCTCGGAGTAGCGCCGCAGCGCCTCCCGGCCCTTCTCCGGCGTCGCGCGCAGCGGGTTGCCGATCACCCCGCTCTCGATGAACTCGTGGTGGTCCATCGGGAACGTGAAGTAGGTGTGGCCCTCGAACTCGACGTCGGGCGCGCCGTCGTTCTTGCGGAACGCCTCCGGCAGGAACTCCGGAATGTGCGCGCGCGTGTGGGCGGCGCGGTCCATGTGGACGAGGTCCGGCCGCACGGCCAGGTCCTGGGACGTCTCGAGCTCGCTCGCGTGCCAGCCCGGCGTCTCCTCCGGTGAGTTCTCCATCAGGTCGCCGATCAGGCCCATGTAGCGCTCGGCGTATGGCTTGACCAGCACGATCAGCGCGCCGGTGTCATAGCGGAGCTTGCGCAGCACCGGGTCGAGCACCTTGACGTTCGAGCCGTGGCCGTTGACGAACACCAGGCGGTTGAAGCCGTGGTGGATCAGGCTGCGCCCGATGTCCTCGATCAGCGCCAGGAACGTCGAGCTGCGCAGCGTGATCGTGCCGCGTCCCTGGCCCGGCTCGTGCATGTGCTGGGGCGAGTAGCCGGTCCAGACAGTCGGCGTGTGCAGCACGCCGGCCAGGTCCGCGACCTGGCGCGAGATCTCGTGCGCGGTGATGCTGTCGGTGGACAGCGGCAGGTGCGGCCCGTGCTGCTCGGTGCTGGCGATCGGCACGATCGCGAGATCGCGCCATTCGAGGTAGCTGCGGATCTCGACGAACGTCAGCTCGGAGATGTCGTGGGAGGGGAAGCCCGCGGTCGGGTTCGAGTCGCTCATCGCGGCCTAGCCGATCAGCGGTAGGAGGGTTTTCGCGGTCCGCTCTACGAGGCTGTCGTAGAACGCCTCGCTGAGCAGGTCCGACCCGTGGTCCTCGATGAACTTGCGCTGCTCCTCGCTGATGTCGACCGGCTCGGTCTCCAAGGCCTCGGGGAAGGGGTTGGCCGGCGTGCGGTCGATCGGCGCGACGAACTCGCTGGTCAGCGCGCCGTCGTAGCCGATCTGCTTCAGCGTGCTCACGACACGCGGCCAGTCCCAGTGGCCCATGCCGCAGGCGAGCCGGTTGGTGTCGGCGACGTGGAAGTCGACCAGCCGATCGCCGACGTCGAGGATCGCCTGGTACGGATCGGCGTCCTCGATGTTGAGGTGGAACGCGTCGAGGCAGACGCCGCAGTCGGGGCCGGTGGCCTCGGCCAGCGCCAGCGCCTGGTCGGCGCGGCTGACGAAGTAGGTCTCGAAGCGGTTCAGCGGCTCGACCGCGAGGCGGACGCCGGCCTTCTGGGCGTGGTCGTAGATCTCCTTCATCCCGTCAACGGCCCAGCCCCACTCGTTCTCCGGCGTCGACGCCGGCGTGACGACGCCGACCTCGCCGGGCACGATCGTGACCTCGTGACCGTCGAGTCGCTCGACCATCGTCACGCAGTCCTTGACGTACTGCACGGACTCCGCGCGTGCCGACTCCTCGCCGGCCACCAGGCTGCGGCCGTCGAGCATCAGCGTCACGGCGCCCCAACAGCGGATGCCGTTCTCCTTCAGGATCCGCGCGACGTCGCCCGTGTCGTACTGGTCGGGCTCGCCGCTGATCTCGATGCTCTCGTAGCCGTAGCGGGCAAGGCGCCTGGCCGTTACGTCCAGCGGCTCGGCGCGCATCCAGTTGTGCATCGACAGGTGCATTGGGTCCTCCTATCCGCCGCTCGGGGCGGGTCGCTCGATGACCAGCGGCCGGAGGTACTCGATGCACTTCTCGGCGCCGTCGCGTGGGGTCAGGATCGGGTCCTCGTGCTCGTACGAGAGCGAGTCGTCGTAGCCGGCCTCGACGAGGGTCGTCATCAGCCGTCGCCAGTCCACCTCGCCCCAGCCCGGGCAGCGGAAGCGCACGCCGCGATCGGAACGCTCCCAGGGCCCGCCCGAGAGGACGCCGGAGCGCGCGAGGTTGCGCTGCACCAGCTCGGTGTCCTTCGCGTGCGCGTGGAAGATCCGGTCGCCGAGCTCGATGACGAACAGCGACGGGTCGATCAGCTGCCAGACGAAGTGGCTGGGGTCGAAGTTGAAGCCGAACTCGGGCCGGCCGTCGAGCGCCTCCAGCGCACGCACGGAGGTCTCGACGTTGTACGCGATCTGGACGGGGTGAACCTCGAGCGCGAACCTCACGCCCTGCTCCCCGTAGACGTCGAGGATCGGGTTCCAGCGCTCCGCGAAGAGGTCCCAGCCCGCGTCGTAGATCTCGACCATCGCGGGGTCGTGGTTGTACCAGTGGCCCCACACGTGCGAGCCGACGAAGCTGGCGACGCAGGGCACCTCGAGGGTGTTCGCCACCCGGGCGGCGAGCTTCGAGCGCTCCGTGCCGAAGCGGACCTTCTCCTCCGCCTCGGTCGCCGGCCCCCAGGAGTCGGTCGAGGCGTCGAGCGGCCCCAGTACGAGCTGCCCGTCGAGGTGGTCGGAGACGCAGGCGATCTCCAGGCCGTGGCGCTCCACGGTCGAGCGGATCGAGCGCGCGTAGGCGGAGTCCGACGCGGCACGCTCCGCGTCGAGGTGCGCCGAGCCGTGCCAGCAGGCGAGCTCGACGGTCTCGTAGCCGAGACCGGCGGCGAAAGCGCAGCACTCGTCGAGGGTCATGTCCTCGTAGTAGGCGGTGAAGAGTCCGAGCTTGATGGGAGGTCCGATCCCCGGTAGTAAGTTCCGACGTGATTCTATCTCTACCGCTCAAGGCAGTGGAATGTCAAGTGCCGTCAGGCCTGACGCCGTTGACTCTGCATAACTCGGGGTCTAAGGTGGCCAAGCGGGAGGCCCAGTTCAGATCGGCGTGGAACCTAAGGAGCCATCAATGCCTGCACCATCAACCGCGATCGAGGGCACCGGCAACTACTTCGAGCTCGTCTACGCCGACCTGGCGACCTTCGGCAAGGCCCCGATCGCCACGGCCGCCAACCTGCCCGGCGCCGACCTCGCGGTCTTCGGCGTGCCGTGGGACACCACGGCGACGCTGCGTCCCGGCGCGCGGCTGGGCCCGCGGCGGATCCGCGAGCAGACGCAGTGGTTCGAGCAGGTCTGGAACCCAGAAGCGGCCCCGATGTGCGGGTACGACCCGCGCGGCGAACGCAAGCGCGAACGGATGCGGATCGTCGACTGCGGCGACGCGACGGTGGTCCCGACCGACGTCCATCGCACCGCCGACGCGATCCGGACGGTAGCCAGGGCGATCGCCGCCGACGCCGTGCCGCTGATGCTCGGCGGCGACCACTACGTGATGTTCCCCACCTATCAGGGCGTGACCGACGCCCATCCCGGCACGGTGGTCGGCATCGTCCAGATCGACGCGCACAACGACCTGATCGACGACGACGCGGTGCTCGGTCGCCACTGGAGCGGCACGCCGATCAGGCGCTCGATCGAGCACGCCGGGCTCGATCCGCGCGCCGTCGCCCAGGTCGGGCTGCGCGGCTTCGTCGGCGAGAACGAGCTTCCGCTCCAGCGCGAGCAGGGCTTCGTGACCGTGCCGATGGCGCAGGCGCGCGAACTCGGACCGGCGGCGGTCGCCGAGCGGGTGATGGACGCGGTGCTCGCCCACTGCGACGCCGTCTACCTGACGATCGACATCGACTCGGTCGACCCGTCGTGCGCACCCGGCTGCTGCACCCCGGTGCCAGGCGGACTGCTCGCGCACGAGTTCCTCGACCTGCTGCGTGAGCTCGGCCGCTACCGCGAGATCGTCGCGCTCGACCTCGTCGAGGTGGCGCCGCCGCTCGACCCAACCGAGCAGACGGCGATCCTCGCGGCCCACGGCCTGTTCGGGTTCATCGAGCAGCGCTTCCTGCGCGCGCCCGTGGAGCGGACGCGATGAGCGCGCCGCTGCGGGCCGGCATCCTCGGGGCGGGCGCCGCCGCGCGCGAGATCCACGGTCCGGCCTACGCGGCCAGCGACGCCGCGGTCCTGGCCGGGGTCGCGTCGCGCCGACCGGAGACGGCGGCGGCGCTCGCGAGCCAGCTCGGCGGCGGCGTGACCGCGTATCCGTCGGTCGACGCCCTGCTGGAGGCGGACGCGATCGACCTGATCAGCATCTGCACGCCGCCCGACACCCACCGCGAGCTGACCGAGCGGGCGGTCGCGGCGGGAAAGCACGTGCTGATCGAGAAGCCTGTGGCGCACACGCTCGCCGACGTCGCCGCGCTGCGAGAGCTGGCGGCAAGCGCCCCGACCGTGGTGGACGTGGTGCGCAACGAGCGCTACATGGAGCTGCACCGGGCGGCGCGCGAGCTCGTCGCCGAGGGCGCCGTGGGCACGGTGACCGGGGTGCTGCTGTTCACCGCCACCACCGGCCCCGACGACTGGACCGGCGGCGCGACCTGGCCCAAGGACGCCAGCCGCGGCGGAGGCGGCGTGGTGCTGGACCTCGGCGTGCACAAGGTCGATCTGGTCGGGTGGATCGTCGGCGCCGGGATCACGGACGTGACCCCGGTCCTGACGCGCGCCCCCGACATCGCGGAGGGCGACGTCGAGTGGGCCGGGGCGCTGGCGCTGATGCTCGACGGCGGCATCCCGGTCTCGCTGACCGCGTCGTGGCTCGGCCCGCCCGACGCGATGTTCGTCACCGTCTGCGGCGCCGAGGGCGTCCTCCAGGCCGACGGGGCGACCGGCATGCTGTCGGTCGCTCGCGGCGACGCCACCGAGACCTACCGCCACCCGGCGCCCTGGGGGCCGGGCGACGACTCCGCGCAGGCGATGGTCGAGGACTTCCTCGCGGCCTGTCGCGGCGCCCGCCGTCCCGACCTGGCGAGTTGGGACGCCGGCACCCGCTGGGTGCTCGAGGCCTACGCTCGGGCGGCCGCGCCGGCATGAGGCCAACCGTCGTCGAGCTGCCCGCGCTGAGCGCGCTCGGGCCCGAGCCGGTGCTCGGCGAGGCCGTCTACGCGGCGCGGCTGGCCGCGACCCGCGCGCGCATGGCCGACGCCGGCCTCGACGCGCTGATCGTCTACGCCGACCGCGAGCACTACGCCAACGTCTCCTACCTCACCGGCTTCGACCCCCGCTTCGAGGAGGCGCTGCTGCTGGTGCGCGCCGAGAGCGAGCCGGTCGTGCTGGCCGGCAACGAGAGCTTGTCGTTCTGCGAGCTTGCCGGGACGCCCGTCCGAGGTGTCCTCTGCCAGTCGCTCAGCCTGCCGTCGCAGGACCGCTCGGAGCGTCGGCGAGTGGCCGACGCGCTGGAGGCTGGCGGCCTGGGACGCCGCGAACGCGTCGGAGTGGTGGGCTGGAAGCCGATCCCTCACGCCGACGCGCCGGCGGGCCGCTACGCGCTCGCCGTGCCGCAATTCGCGCTGAGCGAGATCGAGGACTACCTCGACGGGCCGATCGCCGACGCCACCCTGCTGATCTGCGGCGTCGACGGATTGCGCGCCGCCAACGAGGCCGACCAGCTCGCGCTGCACGAGCACCGCGCGACCCGCGCGTCGCAGTGCGTCTGGCGGGCGCTCGACGCCGTGGCGCCCGGGGTCAACGAGCTCGAGGTATCGGCCGCGATGGGGCTGATCGGCCTGCCACTCGCCTGCCACGTGATGTGCACCAGCGGCGCCTACGCGGTCAACGGCCTCGCCAGCCCGACCGACCGGATGCTCGCCCGCGGCGACCGCTTCTCGACCGCGGTCGGCTACTGGGGCGGACTCTGCTGCCGTGCCGGTCTCGTCTTCGATGCGGTCGACCCGGCGCTCGAACCGTACCTGGAGCGTTTCGCGGTCCCCTACCTGCGCGCGATCCACGTCTGGTACGCGAGCGTGCGGATCGGGGTGACGGGCGGCGAGGTGTCCGACCGCGTGCGATCGGCCCTGGAGCCGACGGCGGTGCGCGCGCTGCTCGACGCCGGCCACCTGATCCACCTCGACGAGTGGTTCGACACGCCGTTCGCGCCCGGCTCCCCCACGAAGCTGCGCTCCGGCGCCGCACTGCAGTGCGACGTCATCCCGGTGAGCGAGCGCTGGCCGGGCGACGCCGCCAACGTCGAGGACTCGCTGGCGCTGGCCGACGCCGACCTGCGCGCCGAGCTTGCGGAGCGCTATCCCGAAGCCTGGGCGCGCATCGGCGCACGGCGTGACTTCATGACGGGCACGCTCGGCTATGAGATCGCGGACGAGCTGCTGCCGTTCTCAGACCGCCAGGGCGCCTTCGCCCCTGCCCTGCTCTCGCCCAGCGCCGTCTTGACGGCCTGAGAGCCGGCGGGCCGGCACGGGTCAGGCGAAGCGGAAGCCCGTCGCGGCGATCGGCAGGTCGATCGGGCTGGACGCCAGCCCGGCCGGCGGCTCGGGGAGGTTGAACTCCTTCGGAGCGGTGTCGTTGGGCGTGGTCGGGTGCATCAGCGCGGCGAGATACTGGATCTGATCGCGGCCGACGCCGAGCTCGGACTGGCCGCCGCCGTAGGCGCCGATGCCCTTCGCCTCGCAGTAGTCGTAGGCGGCGAACAGCCGCTCGAGCGGGCCGAAGCGCGACGGCTTGACGTTGACGGTCTTGGGCGGGAACGGCAGCGCCTCGATGTCGGCGACCGAGTGGATCGGCGCGTCCCAGGTGACGCGGTCGCGGTAGGGCTCGAGCACCGCCATCGCCTCCGCGTGGTCGAGGTCCGGGTCCTCGAGCCAGGCGTCGGGGAAGGCCTCGGCGACCGCGCGGTAGAGCTCCGGGTCGGTATCGACGTCGACCGGCGTGCCCTTGTAGCGGCCCTTGAGGTCGAGCGAGTCGACGGCGCCCGTCTCGACGAGCTGGGCGATCAGCTCCGCCGTCCAGCCGTGAGTCGGATCGAGCTTGAAACGGGTCGTCGGGTAGAGCTCGAGCACCCGCAGCAGCCGGTCGGCGGTCTCGTTGCCCTCGTTGCCCATCGGCGCCAGCCGCATCGAGACGACGTAGTTCAACGGCTCGGGCTCGCGCCCGAGCACGTCGCCCAGCGAGCGGCCCGCCTGGAGCAGCGCCAGGTCGAGCGCCGCCGACTCGAACGCCCAGCGGCGGTAGTCGCGGTAGTCCTCGCGGTCCGGCGGCGACGGGAAGAGGTCGAGCCCGTCGAGCAGCGCCGCGAACGACCCGAGCGTGTGGTCGCCGGCGAGGTCGTGGACCGGTCCGGCCTCCTGGAAGCGGCGCTGGTCGTCGGGGTCGTAGGTGACGTCCTCGCCGCGCCCCTCCTCACCCCCGCCGCGCAGCACGATCTCGGTGGTCAGCCGCTCGAACTCAGGCGAGAACGACTGACTCAGCCCCTCCAGCTCATACGACTCGATCGTCAGCGGAAGGTCGCGCAGCAGCTCGTAGGTAGCCATGCGGCCCATCCTATTCGGGAGCCGGCGCCCCTTCGAAGCGCGCGCTACTGGACCGGCTGGATGCTGCCGTTGGTGGCGAGGCGGATGCTCTCGCGGACGTTCGGGGTGTACAGCTCGACCTGCTCATCGGAGCCGGGGTAGGCGAGGCGGACGCTGCCGGGCGTGGACGGGTCGATCAGGACCACAGCGCCATCGTCGCCGCGCGCGAGCTCAGCGTCGGGCCGGGTCTTCAGTGCCCGGCGCAATGCCGCAGTGGCGTTGGGGACCGGGTAGGTGACGACCGTCATGAAGTCGGTGCTGCGGGTGCCCGCCTCGGTGCCCTCGTCGAGGTAACGGACGTAGACACGACCGGAGTCGGCCTCGGCCAGCTCGAGGTCGGTCTTCGACCGCTCGCCGGCCCAGTAGATCGGATGGCCGACACGCTCGGCGGCGTCAGACAGATCGCTGGTCTCGACAACTCGCGGACCGTCCTTCTCGGCGTCCTCGTCCGACTTGATGACCAGCGCCCAGAGCAGGACCATCCCCAGCACGGCGATCGCCAGGCCCGCGGCGAGCGGGACCCAGGAGGGCAGGGAGCGTTTGAAGTCGTTCATCTGACCTTCTACGGCAAAGAGCCCCGCCTCCTTTAGGGGAGACGGGGCTCTTGCATGTGACTCCTAGGTACTGATTTGGGTCAGCTCGCGGCGAGCACCAACGCCCAGCGAGCCGAGCCCCAGTTCTGCGGGCTGCTGGAGGGATCCACCTCGATCGAGAGGAGGTCTCCGGCGTTGAAGTCGACCGAACCGGTCGACGCACACGTCGTCGCGGACTCCGAGATCGTGCAGGTCACAGCGGTGTCCGCCGAGCTCGGTCCGGTCGTGTAGCGCCGGACCGTGAAGGTCCAGCTCTGGGTGCCGCTACCGTCGTTCGGAGCGGTGCCCAGCCTGACCGAGAGGCCCGAGATCGTCCCGGCCACCGGCACCACCTGGCGCACGCTGGACTCGGTCGTGATCGAGGCGCTCGTGAGGAACGCGCCCAGGTAGGAGTCGCTCGAGTTGCTCGCGGCGTTGGTGGTAGTGAAGCCGGCGAAGGGCATCAGGCTCGCGCCGTTGGCTCCAGCCGCTCCGGCGGGACCGGTCGGACCTGCCGCGCCCGTCGGGCCGCTCGGACCAGCGGGACCGACCGAGCCGGCCGGGCCAGCGGGACCCTGCGCACCGGTCGCGCCGGTGTCGCCCTTGGCGCCGGCGGGACCCTGCGGTCCAGCCGGACCCTGGGCACCCTGTGCGCCATTCGAGCCGTCGGCTCCGTCGTTGCCGTCCTGGCCGTTGGCTCCGTCGTCGCCGTCCTCACCGTCGGCACCCTTCAGGGACATTCCCTGGATGGGCCAACCGTCAACGCTCTTCGGGCCGTACATGTCGTAGGTGATGGTGTCGATATAGAAGTCGCCCTCGTCGCCGACCAGGTTGCTCGGAGCGCCCTCGCCGTTGAGGATCGAGCGACCGTTGATGCCGTTGGTTCCGTCGAGCCCGTTGGTGCCATTGATGCCATCAGCACCGTCAGCGCCATCGGCACCCTTCTCGCCGTCCTTGCCGTCGACGCCGTTGGTGCCGTTGACGCCATCAGCGCCGTCGACACCATTCGTGCCGTTGACGCCGTCCAGGCCGTTGGTGCCATTGACGCCGTCCGCACCATCCTTCCCGTCCTTGCCGTCGCCGCCCGGGGCGCCAGCGGGCCCCTGCGGGCCGACCATCGAGACACCGAGGCCCCACGGCAGGTCTCCGTCGAGTGCCTTCGGGCCGTAGATCTCGTTGGTGGCGGTGTCGATGTAGAAATCGCCCGGAAGGCCAAGCTCCTCGGCGGGTGAGCCCACGCCGTTCAGGATCGAGCGACCGTCGGTGCCATCGGTGCCGTTCGTACCGTCGACGCCATCCGCGCCATCGGCACCGTCCTTGCCGTCAACGCCGTTCGTGCCGTTGGTGCCGTCCTCGCCGTCCTCGCCGTTGGTGCCGTTCGTTCCGTCAGCTCCGTCCACGCCGGCGAGGCCCTGGTCGCCCTTGGCGCCGGTCAGGCCGGTGTCGCCCTGATCGCCCTTGAGGCCTTGGTCGCCCTTCTCACCAGTGTCGCCTTTCAGACCCTGGTCGCCTTGGTCACCCGTGTCGCCCTTGAGACCCTGGATGCCTTGAGCGCCCTGGGCTCCGGCGTCGCCGACGGCGCCCGCGATCCCCTGGAGGCCCTGAGTACCGGTATCGCCCTTGTCACCCTTCAGACCTTGGGCGCCGGTTGCACCGGTATCGCCCTTGGCTCCGGCATCGCCCTTCAGGCCCTGCACGCCCTGGGCGCCGGTATCGCCTTTGTCGCCCTTCAGACCCTGAGCACCGTCAGCGCCTTCGGCACCGGCTACACCCTGGGCACCGGCGAGGCCCTGGGGGCCGGAAGAGCCCTGAGGACCGGCGGCGCCCTTCTCGCCGGGAGTTCCGGCGGTGATGCTGATCAGCTTCCACCCGGCGGCGCACTTCGGCTTCTGGGCGAGGCGGACGAGGCCCGCCGACGGCTTGCTCTGCTTGATGCAGATGTGGACCTGAGCTGCCGCGTTGGCTTGCTTGGCCTGCGCGGGAGCGACCGCCGCACCGGCAAGCAGCGCGCTGACGCCGATTGCGAGCGCCGTACGTCCCACCGTCTGCTGCCGCTTGGGGCTGCGAGTCATCTGAAGAACCTTTCTCGGGTCACGGACCGGTATCGCGACCGGCGTCGGCCGAGTCGCAGTCCGGCCAAGCTACGTCCGTTCCAGAAGGGGGCGCCAGAATTCGACGAAAGGACGATGTGGGTCGCTGGAGGTAAAGCGACCGAAACCCGTGCCACCCCTGCCCAGAGCCCCGGGGTGGCAAAAAGTCGGGACAGTTGTTGCAGCGACCGATGCAGGTGCGCGGCGGCGATCTGGACGTTCGTACTAGTTCAGCGCGTCGATGGCGTGGCGGCTATCTCCCTGCTCGTTGGCCGCAACGCCTCCTGCGGCTCCGGCTCGGGCCTCACCGAGGCCATCCGCTCAGCCCGGCGCTGCTGCCACAAGACTGCCGCGATGCCAATGACCGTGACCAGGAAGAGCAGCGTCGCCAGCACGTTGACCTGCACTGGGATCCCGCGCAGGCTGACGCCGAAGATGTAGAGCGGGAACGTCTCGGTCGTGCCCGAGTTGAAGTTCGAGATGACGAAGTCGTCGATCGACAGGGCGAAGGCAAGCAGCGCCGCGGCGACGATCCCTGGCGCGAGCAGCGGCAGCGTGATCGTGCGGAAAGTCGTCAGCGGCGGCGCGCCCAGGTCGGCGGCGGCCTCCTCGATGCTGCGGTCGAAGCCGATCAGCCGCGACCGCACGACGACCACGACGAAGCTGATCGAGAACATCACGTGGGCGATGAACAGCGTGGTGAAGCCGAGGTCGAGCCCGTAGATCAGGAACATCGACAGCAGCGACGCGCCGATCACGATCTCCGGCGTCGCCATCGGCAGGATGATCAGCAGGTTCGACGCTCCACGGCCGCGGAACTGGTAGCGGACGAGCGCGAGCGCCATCAACGTGCCGATCGCCGTGGCGACGATCGTCGCCAGCGCGGCGAGCTGGATGCTGGTGATCATCGCGTCGTTGACCGCGGTCTCCGAGAACGCGTTCCGCCAGTAGTCGAGCGTGAAGCCGCTCCACGTGTAGTCGAGCCTGCCGAACGTGGTCTGGTCGAACGAGAACAGCGCGATCACGAAGATCGGCAGAAGCATGTAGAGGACCGCGATGCCCGCGTAGATCAGCAGCGCGTTGCGCCGCAGCCAGGCCCAGGCGACACTCACTTCGCCTCCTCCTCCTCGCCCATGAAGGCCCCGGTGCCGGCGAACTTGAGGTAGATCACGACGACGACGAGGATCGCCGCCATCATCAGGAACGACAGCGCCGCGGCCTCCGGGTAGTCGCGCTGCTGGAGGTAGAGCGACTGGATCACGTTGCCGACCATCGCCTGGCCGGTGCCGCCGAGCAGCAGCGCGTTGACGTAGTCCCCGACCGCCGGGATGAAAGTCAGCAGCACGCCGGCGACGATCCCCGGCGCGGTGATCGGCAACGTCACCTTGACGAAGGCCTTGGTGCTCGACGCGTAGAGGTCCTTCGCCGCCTCGATCAGCCGCACGTCCATCCGCTCCAGCGAAGCGTAGATCGGCAGGATCATGAACGGCAGGAAGTTGTAGGTCAGCCCCGCGATCACTGCGCCGCCGGTCGCCAGCACGCGGCCGTCCTCAGGCACGAGATGGAGGAACTTCAGGACGTCGACGGCCGGGCTGGCGTCGGCGAGGATCGTCTTCCAGGCGATCGTGCGGATCAGGTAGGTCGTGAAGAACGGCGCGACGACCGCGAACAGCAGCAGCAGCTTCCAGCGGCCGGCGCGCAGGGCGATCGCGTAGGCGAGCGGATAGGCGATCGCCAGTGCGATCAGCGTCGCCGACCCGGCGTAGAGGAACGAGCGGACCAGCTGCTCCTCGTTCCCGGACAGCGAGTCGCTGAAGTTCGCCCACTCCCACGTGAGGGTGAAGCCGCCGGTCGCGATCGACCCCGACCGCAGCGCCATCTGTCCCATGTAGTACATCGGGACGACGAAGAACAGGACCAGCCAGATCGCCCCCGGGCCGAGCAGCCCGTAGGGGACCAAACGGCGGCTGACCCTGTTCTTCATGTTCTCGTCATGCGGTCACCCGGTCACCCGGTAATCACGTCCTGGAAGGCCTTGGTGATCTCCTGCTTGTCCTCGGCCGATCCGGGCGGGTCCGGCTGTGTCGTGCAGTTCCTCGTGAACTGATCGCTCGGGAAGATCAGCTGGTTGTTCGCCAGCTCGGTCTTGCCCTGCTGCTCGAAGACCTCCTTGACCCCGGATACCGGCGTCACGTACTGGATGTAGGCCGCGAGGTCCGCCTGCACCTTCGGCTCGTAGGTGAAGTTCATCCACTCGAGCGCGGCAGGCGTGTTCGGCGCCCCCTTCGGGATCACCATGTTGTCCGACCACAGGATGCAGCCCTGCGTCGGCATCCGCCACTCGACGTCGGGATTCTCGATCAGCGACGTGTCGCCCGACCAGCCGATCGCCGCGACCACGTTCTCGTTGGTCATGTCCTGGGTGTAGTCGTTGCCGGTGAAGCGCCGCAGCTGGCCGGAGTCGACGGCGTCGCCGAGCTTCTGGATCGCGTCGAGCCACTGCTGCTTGGAAGCCTCCGACGGGTCGATCCCGTCGGCCTTCAGCATCAGCGGGATCGTGTCGCGCAGCTCGCTGAGCACGGTGACCTTGCCCTTGTACTGGGGGTCGAAGAGGTCGTTGACCGACTTCACGTCGGGCGCGAGCTTCGTATTGACCATCAGCCCGGTCATCCCGCTCTGCCACGGCACCGAGAACTTGCGCTCGGGATCGAACGATGGACTCTCGAGGCTCGGGATCAGATTGTCGAAGACGGTCGTCAGCGTGGATTGGTCGATCTCCTGCAGGTAGCCAAGGTCGTACATCTGCTTGGCCATCCAGTCGGTCACGACGAAGATGCTGCGCCCTCCGGACTTGCCCTCCTCGAGCTGCGGCTGCAGCTTGCCGAAGAACTCGGCGTTGTCGTTGACGTCCTCGACGTAGTCGACCTTGACGCCGGTCTTGTCCTGGAACTCGGCGACGGTGTTGCGCGACCCGGTGTCCATGTAGCCCGGCCAGTTGGAGATCGTCAGCTCGCCCTTCACCGGGCCGGACTTCGCGACCTCGGTGCCGGACTCGCTGCCGCCGCCGACGCTGTCGTCGCTGCCGCCGCAGGCGGCGATCGCGAAGACCGCCACGAGCGCGAGCAGCGCTGCCAGCACCACGCGGGTCATGGTCGCTCTCGTTGTGTTGGTCGTGTTGCTCATGGCGTCTCCTCCTGGAGGTCTGTCAGCTCTCTGTGTTTCCAAGCGCGAGCTCGGCGGTCGGACGCAACTCCGCGTCCGCTGGCCCCCCTCCCGACTCGCGCACTACGTGGATGTGCTCGGGCGCCCAGCTCAGCCGCACCCGCGCCCCGCCGCCGGGCAGCCGCTGGCGCAGCTCCTCGTCGGCGTTCGGGACGAGCACGGTCATCCTCACGCCGCCGCCCAGGCGGACGACGATCTGGGTCGAGGTGCCGAGGTAGACCGAGCTCTCGACCTCGCCTTCGACGTTCGGGCCGTCAGCCGGGGGCGTGGCGCCGGCCTCGGCGGCCTCGATCTGCAGCTTCTCGGGTCGGACGACGGCATGGCAGCGCTCGCCGACCGCGAGCCCGTCGGCGACTATGCCCATCACCCGCGGCCCGACGTCGAGCCGCACGCGCCCCTGTGCCCCGGTCGACTCGACGACGCCCGGCATCAGGTTCGAGACGCCGATGAAGCCGGCGACGAAGGTCGTCTCGGGCCGCGCGTAGACCTCCTCGGGACCGGCGACCTGCTCGACCAGGCCGCGGTTCATGACCGCGATCCGGTCGGACATCGTCAGCGCCTCCTCCTGGTCGTGGGTGACGTAGACGAAGGTGATGCCGACGTCGCGCTGGATTCCCTTCAGCTCGACCTGCAGCCGCTTGCGCAGCTTGAGGTCGAGCGCGCCGAGCGGCTCGTCGAGCAGCAGCACCGCCGGGCGGTTGACGAGCGCCCGGGCGAGCGCCACGCGCTGCTGCTGGCCACCGGAGAGCTGGCGCGGCTTGCGCTTCGCCTCGCCGGCGAGGCCGACGCGCTCGAGCTCCTCGCCGACGCGCTGGCGGATCTCGTCCTTGCCGACCTTCGTGCGCTCGAGCCCGAAGGCGACGTTGCGCTCGACGCTGAGGTGGGGGAACAGCGCGTAGCTCTGGAAGACCGTGTTGGTCGGCCGCCGGTAGGGCGGGAGGCCGGAGACGTCGTCGCCGTCGATCAGCACCTGGCCCTCGGTCGGCTCCTCGAAGCCGGCGACCATCCGCAGCGTCGTCGTCTTGCCGCAGCCGCTGGGCCCGAGCAGCGTGAAGAACTCGCCGCTCTCGATGTCGAGGTTCACGCCGCCGACAGCCGTGAAATCGCCGAAGCGCTTCACGACTCCGTCCAGTCTGACTCCGCCGCGGCTCATTCTGTTCTGACGTTATGTCCGTTCGGTAGCCAAGGCAATCCGCGCTTGGCCCAAATCGCATCCAACCTCTTCTCCCAACTGTACAACCAGGCGCTCGCGCGATTTCACGTTCGGTGGGTTGTCGGTGGGCCTTCCCCCGGGTACGGTTGTCCATACCGTCTAGTGCCGACGTATGTAGAGGGAGACAAGTGGCAACGACACCCCAGACCGTCCAGCAGGATTCCGAAGGCCGGAGCAGCTCTCTGCAAGAGATGGCCAAGAGCCATCTCTGGATGCACTTCACGCGCATGAGCGCGTACAAGGACGCCGAGGTGCCGATCATCGTCCGCGGGGACGGCTGCTACGTCTACGACGAGCACGGCAAGCGCTACCTCGACGGACTCTCGGCGCTGTTCTGCGTCAACGCCGGTCACGGCCGCACCGAGATCGGCGAGGCGATGGCCGAGCAGGTCTCGGAGCTCGGCTTCTACACCAACTGGAGCTACGCCCACCCGCGCGCGATCGAGCTCGCCGAGCGGATCGCCGGCTACGCCCCGGAGGGCCTGAACCGCGTCTTCTTCACCTCCGGCGGCAGCGAGGCCGTCGAGTCGGCGCTGAAGCTCTGCCGGACCTACCACCGCCACAACGGCGAGGCCGGCCGCTACAAGTCGATCGCGCGCGAGATCGCCTACCACGGCACGACGCTGGGGGCGCTCACCGCGACCGGCATCCCGGACTTGCGCGCGCCGTTCGAGCCGCTGACCCCGGGCGGACGCCACGCGCCGAACACCAACAGCTACCGCTGGCCGGAGGAGCGCGACGAGCTGTGGGCGGCGGACCAGATCGAGGAGCGGATCCTCTTCGAGGGTCCGGAGACCGTCTCCTGCGTGATCCTCGAGCCGGTCCAGAACGCCGGCGGCTGCTTCACCCCGCAGGAGGGCTACTGGCAGCGCGTGCGCGAGATCTGCGACCGCTACGGCGTCCTGTTGATCTCCGACGAGGTGATCTGCTCGTGGGGCCGGCTCGGCCACTGGTTCGGCTCCGAACGCTACGGCTACGTGCCGGACATCATCACGACGGCGAAGGCGCTGACCTCGGCCTACGCGCCGATGGGCGCCGTGATCGCCTCGGAGCGAGTCGTCGGGCCGTTCCTCGAGGACACGAACATGTTCACGCACGGCTTCACCTTCGGCGGCCATCCGGTCTGCGCGGCGGCGGCGCTGGCGAACCTCGACATCTTCGAGCGGGAGGACCTCTGCGGGCACGTGCTGGCCAAGGAGGGCGAGTTCCGCGGCATGCTCGAGTCGTTGCGCGACATCCCGATCGTCGGCGACGTGCGCGGCGCCGGCTACTTCCACGCCATCGAGCTGGTCAAGGACCAGGACACCAAGGAGACCTTCGACGACGACGAGTCGGAGTGGCTGCTGCGCGGCTTCCTTTCAGGCGCGCTCTACGAGCACGGCTTGATCTGCCGCGCCGACGACCGCGGCGACCCCGTGATCCAGCTGTCGCCGCCGTTGATCGCCGACACGGAGCAGTTCGAGGAGATCGGCGGCGTGCTGCGCAGCGTGCTGACCGAGGCAGCGGAACGCCTGGAGAAGCGCGGATAGCGACGTGACTTCACCGGCATGCTGACCGTCCGCGACCTCGTCGACGAGCTGGGCCTCGAGCTGCTCAGTGGCGAGGACGCGGCCGAGGCGCCGGTCCGCTGGGTCCACATCAGCGAGCTGCCGGACCCGACGCCGTGGCTCTCCGGCGGCGAGATGATCCTCACCACCGGCCTGCAGCTGACGACCGCGAAGCGGCAGCGCGACTTCGCCCGGCTGCTCTGCGACCACCACCTCGCGGGCGTCGGCTTCGGCGTCGGCTTCGCGCACGACAAGGTCCCGGAGGCGCTGCTCGAGGAGGCGCGCGGGCTCGGCCTGCCGGTCTTCGAGATCCCGTACGAGCTGCCGTTCATCGCGATCACCGAGAAGGCGTTCGGGCGCCTGGTCAACGAGCAGTACGAGGTCCTGCAGCGCGGCATCGCTATCCACAAGCGGCTCGAGCGGCTCGTGCTGGAGGAGCGCGGCCTCGACGAGCTGGTCGGCGCGGTGTCGGCGGCGATCGGCGGTGTGGTGATGGTGCTCGACGCGCGCGGCGAGACGCTCGCCGAGAAGACCTTCCGGCGCCGGCTCAGCGACGCGGCCATCGAGGCGGTTCGCGCCCGTGTGCGCGACCGCAGCGGCACGCGCGGCCGGGTGAGCACCGATTTCGCGCCCGAGCATCCGGAGATCGCGGGCCGCGCGCTGGTGCTGCCGGTCTCCACGCGTGGGCGGGGCGCGCCGCAGGCCTGGCTGGTCGCCAGCCGCGACGCTGGCAGCCTCGGCGACTTCGAGCGACTGATCCTGCAGCAGGCCGCGACCGTCGTCGCGCTCGAGCTGATGCGTCAGCGGGTGATGCGCGACACCGAGCGGCGGCTCGCCGGCGACGTGCTGGCCCAGGCGCTGACCGGCCGGCTCGCCGAGAGCGAGATCGAGTCGCGGCTGCGCCCGTTCGGCGTCGGCGAACAGGCGGCGGTGCTCGTGTTCGCCTGCGACGACCCGGGCGCCGCCGAGCCAGACCTCGAGACGGCGCTGCTCGAGGCCGGGGTCGGGGCGCTGGTCGCCACCCGCGAGCGGCTGCTCTGCGCGGTCGTCGACGGCGGCGGGCTCGACCCCGTCGAGCTTGCGCGGGCGATGCGGCTGGCGCTGATCGCCGGCCACGGCGGCGAGCACGTCCGCGCCGCCGCGAGCCGGTCGGCGCCGGTCGGGCTGATGCGGCGCAGCTTCCACGAGGCGCGTTGCGCGCTCGAGGCGACCGCGCTGTCGAACGGCTCCGCACCCGACGTCGCGTCGCACGAGGACCTCGGCGCGTTCCGGCTGCTGCTCGCCGTGCAGGACGACGACGCGCTGCGCGTCTACACCGAGAGCGTGCTCGGACCGCTCGAAGACGGTGGCGGCGAGTACGGCGACGAGCTGCTGCGCTCGCTCGAGGCGTTCATCGAGCAGAACGGGCAGTGGGAGAAGGCGGCGCGACAGCTCTACTGCCACCGCCACACGTTGCGCTACCGGATCAAGCGGATCGAGGAGCTGACCGGTCGCGACCTGAAGTCGGCCCGCGACCGGATCGAGCTGTGGCTGGCACTGCGAGCAAGGGAGCTGATCTCATGAACGTGGCTGTGCTGGGAGCCGGCGGGATCATCGCGCCGGCGATCGTGCGCGATCTCGCCGAGTCGGAGGAGGTCGGCGACCTCTTGCTGCTCGACCTCGACCTCGGTCGCGCGCGGAAGGTGGCGGAGGCGCACGGGGGGCCGCGGGCGAAGGCCGCCGAAGTCGACGCGCGCGGCGGGCTGGCGGCGGCGCTCGACGGCGTCGACGTGCTCGTCAACTCGGCGAGCTACCGGATCAACCTCGACGCGATGCGCGCCTGCCTGGAGGCGGGCAGCCACTACATCGACCTCGGCGGGCTCTACTGGATGACCGGCGACCAGCTCGAGCTGTCCGACGAGTTCGAGCGGGCCGGGCTGCTCGCCCTGCTCGGGATGGGCTCGAGCCCCGGCAAGACGAACGTGATGGCGGCGCAGGCGGTCGAGCGGCTCGGCGAGACGCCGCACAAGATCGAGATCGTCGCCGCCGGCCGCGACCTCGACCCACCCGACGGCGCCAGCTTCCCCTACGCGCTCCAGACGCTCGTCGACGAGCTGACGATGGAGCCGATGGCCCAGCGCGGCGGAAAGCCAGTCGCGCTCGAGCCGATGCAGCCCGGTGGCTCGGTCGAGCTGCCTTTCCCAGTCGGCAGAGCCGACACGATCTACACGCTGCACTCCGAGGTGCGGACCTTCCCGTCGAGCTTCGGCTGCTCCGAGTGCAGCTTCCGGCTGTCGCTCAACCCCGCGACGCTGGAGCGCGTTCAGGCGCTCGCCGAGGCCGACGAGTTCGAGCTTGCGGCCGCGGCCCAGGCCGCGATGCCGGCGTCGCCGCGCACCGTCTCGATCCACCGCGTCGAGGCGCGGGGCGAGAACGGCACGGTCGTCGCCACCGCGACGACGACACCGACAGAGGACTGGGGCATCGGCGGCAGCATCGTCTCGACGGCGTCGCCCGCGGCGGCGGCGGTTCGCTTGCTGGCGCGCGGGCGGATCTCCGCGCGCGGAGCGCTGCCGCCCGAGCTGTGCGTGACCGCGGACGACCTCTTCCCCGAGCTCGAGCGCCGCGGCTGCGCCTTCGAGATCGAGACGCGACCCAACGAGGCCGCGAGCGGCGGCGAGGCTCAGGAGGCGGTCCGGTGAAGGTCGGCGTCCCGACCGAGGTCAAGCCGGACGAGTACCGCGTCGCGCTGACACCGGCCGGCGCGCGCGAGCTGACCGAGCACGGCCACGAGGTCGTCGTCCAGGCCGGCGCCGGCGAGGGATCGGCGATCGCCGACGCCGACTACGAGGCGCAGGGCGCGCGGGTCGAGGCCGAGGCCGCAGCCGTCTTCGAGCAGGCCGAGCTGGTGCTCGGCGTCAAGGAGCCGCAGCCGGACGAGGTCGGGCTGCTGCGTCCCGAGCACACGCTGTTCACCTACCTCCACCTCGCGCCGGCGCGCGAGCTGACGCAGGGCCTCTGCGACTCCGGTGCGACCTGCGTCGCCTACGAGACCGTCGAGGACGCGCACGGGCGGCTGCCGCTGCTCGCTCCGATGAGCGAGGTCGCGGGCAAGATCGCGACCCAGGCCGGAGCGTTCATGCTCGAGCGGCCGCTCGGCGGGCGCGGCGTGCTGCTGGGCGGCGTGCCGGGCGTCGCGGCGGCGAACGTGATGGTGATCGGCGGCGGTGTCGTCGGCTTCAACGCGGCGAAGATCGCGATCGGCATGGATGCCGACGTGTTCGTCTACGACCGCGACGTCGACCGCCTGCGTGAGCTCGACGTCGCCTTCGCGGGACGCGCCTCGACGGTCTACTCGTCGACGCTCGCGGTCGAGGAGATGCTGCCGCGCGCCGACCTGGTGATCGGCGCCGTACTGGTTCACGGGGCGCGCGCCCCCTACGTGATCAAGCGCGAGCAGCTGGCGATGATGAACGCGCGGTCGGTGCTCGTCGACGTGTCGATCGACCAGGGCGGCTGCTTCGAGAGCTCGCGGCCGACGACCCACTCGGACCCCACTTACGAGGTCGACGGGATCACCCACTACTGCGTGACCAACATGCCCGGCGCGGTGCCGATCACCTCGACCTACGCGCTGACCAACGCGACGCTGCCCTACGTGCTCGCGCTGGCCGACAGGGGATTGAAGGGCGCGATCGATTTGCACCCCGGACTTGCGCCGGGCGTTAACGTGATCGGCGGGCGAGTGACACTCGCCGCCGTGGCGGAGGGCACGGGACTCGAGCACACGCCGCTCGAGGAGGTTCTGGGAACGCTGGAGCCGGCCTGATGCCTTGCGCGACCGACAAGCAACAGGAGCTGCGAGGGACGAGATGGCTACAACGACCGTAAAGCTGAAGAACTTCATCGGCGGCGAGCTCGTCGACCCGGCCGGCGGCCAGACCGAGGAGGTGCTCGACCCCGCCACGCTCGAGGTGATCGGCGAGGCGCCGCTGTCGACCGAGGAGGACGTCGACCGCGCCGTCGCCGCGGCGCGCAAGGCGTTCGACGGCTGGTGGGCGACGACCCCCGGAGAGCGGGCGAACTGCCTCTACAAGCTCGCCGAGGTCTTCGAGGAGCACGCCGAGGAGATCGCCGACCTCGAGTCCGCCGACGCCGGCAAGCCGCGCGGCGAGGCCCGTGGCGAGGTCGACTCGATGGTCGACAACCTGCGCTTCTTCGCCGGCGCCGGCCGCACGATGGGCGGCCTGGCGGCGGGCGAGTACATGGAGGGCAGGACCTCGTTCATCCGCCGCGAGCCGGTCGGTGTCGTCGGTCAGATCACGCCCTGGAACTACCCGCTGATGATGGCCGTCTGGAAGATCGGCCCGGCGCTCGCGACCGGCAACACGGTCGTGCTGAAGCCGGCCGAGACGACGCCGCTGACGACGTTGAAGATGGCCGAGTGGGCGGCCGACGTCTTCCCGCCCGGAGTGCTGAACGTGATCGGCGGGCACGGCGAGCCGGCGGGCGCTCCGCTGGTCCGTCATCCCGACGTCGACATGGTCTCGCTGACCGGCTCGCCGCCGACGGGGAAGTGGATCGCCGCCGCGGCCGCCGAGACGCTGAAGAAGGTCCATCTCGAGCTCGGCGGCAAGGCGCCGGTCGTGGTCTTCGACGACGTCGACATGGAGTCGGCGATGGCGACGATCGCCGAGGCCGGCTACTACAACGCCGGTCAGGACTGCACCGCGGCGACGCGCGTGCTGGCGTCGAAGAAGGTCTACGACGACGTGGTCGCCGGACTCGCGTCCGAGGCCGGCAAGCAGGTCGTGGGGCTGACGCGCGACGGCGACACCACGCTCGGCCCGGTCAACTCGGCCCAGCAGCGCGAGCGGATCGAGGGCTTCCTCGAGCGCAAGCCGGGCAACGCCGAGATCGTCACCGGCGGCGGCCGCAGCGGCGACCTGCCCGGCTACTACCTCGAGCCGGCCGTCGTCGCAGGGCTTGCCCAGGACGACGAGATGGTCCAGAGGGAGATCTTCGGCCCGGTGATCACGGTCCAGCCGTTCGACGACGAGGCGAAGGCGATCGAGTGGGCCAACGGCACCCGCTACGGACTGTCGGCCTCTGTCTGGACCCGCGACGTCGGTCGCGCGATGCGCGTCTCACGCGCCCTGCGCTTCGGCTGCGTCTGGATCAACGACCATTTCTCGATCTCCCCCGAGATGCCCCACGGCGGCTACAAGGAGTCCGGCTACGGCAAGGACATGTCGATGTACTCGCTCGAGGACTACACCGAGATCAAGCACGTGGTGGCTTCGCTCCAATAAGACCGGGGGGCTCGCGTCCCCCCGAGCCCCCGCGCCGTGCGGGTCTACCGCCGGCTCCAGCTACAGGCTGGGCTGGTCTGCCGTCGGCTCCCGTGAGGGCGCGTCGATTAGTTCGACGCGGTTGCGGCCCTTGGCCTTGGCGGCATAGAGGGCGCGGTCGGACATGCGAACCAGGGCGTCGGCATCAAGGGCGTCGAGCGGGTAGCTGGCGATGCCGAAGCTGGCGGTGACCTTGAGGTCGATCTGCTGGAACTCGAGCGCTTCGACCGCGATACGGAGCTTCTCGGAGACCTCGAGCGCGCCCTCGTGGTCGGTGCCGGGCAGCAGCAGGAGGAACTCCTCGCCGCCGTAGCGGCCGCCGAAGTCGCTGCCGCGCAGCGTCGCGTTGAGGACCTCGCCGACGCCGGCGAGGACGTCGTCGCCGGCCCCGTGGCCGAAGCGGTCGTTGATCTGCTTGAAGTGGTCGAGGTCGAGCATCACGGCTGACAACGGCGTGACGGTACGACCGGCGTGGGCGACCATCCGCTTGAGGTTGTCGCGGCAGGAGCGCGAGTTCGGCAGGCCGGTCAGCGCGTCGGTCGCGGCGCGGTTCTCGGCGATCGCGAGGTTGCGCAGGTTGGCGAGCACCGGCGAGGCCTGGGAGACGGAGTCGGCGACGCGCCGGCGCTCTTCGCCGTGGAGCTCGCGATCGTTGCGGACGAGCACCGAGCCGATCACCTCGCCGCCGACCAGCGACGGCGTGCAGAGGACCTCGGTCGCCGACTTGCCGCAGAGCTCGCAGCTCAGCAGCGGATCGATACCGGCGCCCTGCTCGTGAGCGTGACCGAGACGGACGGCGAGGCAGGATTCGGGCTCGGCGTCGACTAGCTTCGCGGCCAGCTCGGGCGCTCCGTCGATCGTCGTCGCCGCGTAGAGGCGGTTGTCGGAGTTGTTGCGGTTGAGGATCGCGACGTCGGCGCCCTCGATCGTCCGCTCCAGATGCGCCTTCACGAGTTGGTGCGCCTCGGACTCGTCGCGCATGATCTGCATCGCGTCGGCGAACTCGCCCTGGGTCTCGCGGTAGCGGCGGTCGCGGTCGCGGCGTGCGCGAACGCGGCGGATCTCACGCTCGATCAGGTAGAGGCCGACGGCGAAGAAGACAATCGCCAACAGCAGAATCACGACGACCGACATCAGCCCGGCTCGCGCGAGCTTCTCGTTGCGCTCGTCCTCGAGCTGTCGCTGCAGGATGTCGCCTTCGCGCCGGAACTCGTCGAACAACGCCTTGCGCTCACTGATCTTCGGCGGGCGCAGCGCGCCCTTGCTTGGCTGCAGCCCGACGAACCCGATGTCCTGCTCGGCGAGCGCCCGCCAACGGTTGGCGGTGCGCGTCACCTTGGCGATCGAACGGCGCTGCTCGTCGTCGGTCGCAAGCTCGCGTGCGTCGACCGATGCGTCGTTGAATTCACGCACGCCGTCGATGAACGGCTGCAGGTAGGGCCGCTGCCGCGTGAGCGCGAAGCCGCGCACACCGGTCTCCTGGTCGAGCATCGCGATCTGCATCCGGGCGGCGGCGCGGCTCTCGTCGAACACGCGCTCAGCGGTCGAGCGCTGAGTCTCGGACACTGCCCAGACGGCGAGGGCGACTACGCCGACTGCCACAGCCAAGACCAGCCGAGTGCGATTTGCCCCAGACATCCCTATCTCTGTCTCGGCCTTTGCGGCGATCGACTTGAGCGCCGCTTAGTCTCTCCCCGTGGCCAGCTACGAGTTCCTGACGACCTGGCTGCTGCGCGCGCCGCGCCCGGAGGTTTGGGACGCGCTCCAGGATCCGATCGTCTGGCCGGCGTGGTGGCGCGGCGTGGAGTCGGTCGTGGAGCTCGACGGCGGCGACAGCGAGCAGGTCGGCAGCCGCTACCGCGTGCGGTGGCGCAGTCTCGTCCCCTACCCCGTCCAGTTCGAGTTCGAGGTCGACCGGATCGAGAAGCCGCTGCTCATGGCCGGCCGCGCGACGGGGGAGCTCGCGGGGACCGGGACCTGGCGGCTCTACGAGCAGGACGGCCTCACGGCGGTCACCTACGACTGGCGCGTGTCCACCACCAAGCCGTGGATGAACTTCGTCGCCCCACTCGCGCGGCCGGTCTTCGAGTGGAACCACGACTGGGTGATGGCGCGCGGCGGCGAGGGCCTCGCACGCCGGCTCGGGGTCGAGCTGGTCGCGCTCGGTTGACCGCCGGTACGCAGCCGGCGGGCCGCCAGCACCTAGAGTTCCTGTCGTGCTGAAGCGGGTGCTGGCAGCGATCGGCCTGACGGTGGCGGCAGCGGCCGGCGCCGCCTATGCGCTCGGCCACGACGGCCGCGAGGCCGAGGCCGCCGCGAAGGGCAAGCCGCCCGTGGTGCTGCTGATGTTCGACGAGTTCCCGGCCGACCTGCTGCTCGGTCCCGACCGCCGGATCGACGCCGGGCGCTATCCGGCGCTCGCGCAGCTGGCACGCTCGAGCTACTGGTTCCCGAACGCCACCACGACCTTCGACTCGACGACCAAGGCGATCCCGCAGATCCTCGACGGCCGCTACCCCCGGCCCGGCGGCACGCCCGACTACGTCGGCCACCCCCAGAGCCTCTACGACGTCTTCGGTCGCAAGGGATACGCGATCCGGCGCGTCGAAGCGGCTACCTCGGTCTGCCCGCCGCGCTGGTGCCGCGGAGCGCGCCGCGGCCGGCCGGCGATCCTGACACAGCTCCAGGAGGGGCGGCGCGAGCGGCTGGCGCGCTTCTTCGGCTCGATCGAGCCGACCGACGAGCCGACCTTTTGGGTCGGCCACATCCTGCTGCCGCACGGCCCCTACATGTTCCTGCCCTCGGGCAACCAGACGCGCGCCGGCTGGCAGGACCCGATCGCCGGGATGAACAGCACGCCGGGCTTCCACTCGGACTACCAGGCGCGGCACGCCCAGCAGCGGCTGCAGCTCCAGATCGGCTTCCTCGACCGCGAGCTGGGCCGGCTGTTCGCGCGGATGAGGCGCGAGGGGACATTCGACAAGTCGCTGATCGTGGTGACGGCCGACCACGGGATCTCGTCGGAGTCGGGCGTTCGCAGCCGGCGCGACACCAACATGGGCAACATCGACGAGCTGGCGCCGGTGCCGCTGTTCGTCAAGGCGCCGCGGCAGAAGCGCGGCAAGGTGGTGCGCAGCTACGTGCGAACGACCGACGTCGCGCCGACGATCGCCGACCTGGTCAACGCCCGGCTGCCCTACGCCGCGGACGGGCGCTCGGCCTTCTCGCGAGCGGTTCGCCAGCGGCGCGGTGCGATGATCGTCAAGCGCGACTTCAGCCGGCGGCTGCACATCTCGGCGGGCAAGCTGGAGCGGCGGCGGGCGGCGCTGCTGCGGACCCGGCTGCGCCGCTTCGGCTACGGCGACTGGGACAGCCTCTACACGGGCATCGGCCCGAGCCGCGGGCTGATCGGGCAGCCGGTGGCGGGTCGGCCGCGAGTCGCGGCGAGCAAGCTCCAGGCGGGAATCGCCAACGAGGTCGCGATCCGCGCGGTCCGCCGCGACTCGCTCGTGCGGCCGACGCAGATCGCCGGGTCGATCGTCGGCGGCGCGGGACGGCGCGACACGCGGGCGATCGCCGTCGCGGTCAACGGGACGATCGAGGCGACGGGGCTCAGCTTCCATCTCCGCCTGCCGAAGGTCGAGCGGGCGCGGACCGGCGAGAGCTTCGCCGTGATGGTCCCGGAGCGCTCGATCCGTCCTGGCCGCAACCACGTCGAAATCTTCGAGATCGTCGGCGGCCGCAAGCTGCGCCTGCTCGGCGAAGTCTGAGCTAGCGGCCTAAGCGCTTAAATCCACAAAGAATGCTGGTCAAACACCCAGATTCCGCTTTGAATCACAATCACGCAGGTAGATAGCGTCGCCCTCGACGCTCGCCCTCGGCTCGCAACAGGCCCTGAGCGACCAAGTCGTACAGCAACTCGCGTGCCGCTCCACGGTCCACGTCGAGCAGGCCACGTACGTCCGCGTTAACTACGACGCCCTTACGCCGAGCATGGTTCAGAACAATCTCTCGTTGATGATCAAGCGTCACGGTGCCCTCAGCGCGACTGGCGATCGCGCCGAGCGCATACCGAACCCCGCGCCCGCGCCCCAAGGACTCGAGTAGACCGCGCGCAACCAGCCCCTGCAATAGCCGACGGCTGGCCTCGCGGTCCAGTTGTTGCCTAAGAGCCCTCAACTTCTCATTTGTGATCGAGCCATTGCGCCTCGCATAGACCAGCGCGATCTTCTCGTCTGCCCCGAGTGCCAAGTCAGCGAACCTCCCGATCCAAAGCCGATCCTCGACGGTGAAAACACTGGTGCCACGCAGGCGCACCAAAAATGTGGCGGACCGCTCGATGAACTCAGGGGGGTCGAGCAGCGCGTCCTCCATCGCCTCAAACATGCGATCGATGCCTTGGCCGGCCTCCTCGACGAATCCCAGTCGCTGCAACCCGTCCATGATCCTTGGGTTCCTCGAGTACTGCTCAGTTCGAAGATTGTCGACCGTGACGTAGCCCGGCAAGGTCCCAGGACTCTCAATCTCGATCGCATCGTCGTAGATACGAACCTGCACAGCAGCTCCTCGCGCAGAGTAATCACGATGGCCAACGGCGTTTAGCAATGCCTCCCGAATCACAATCGGTGGAAACTCGGGAATCTCCTCTCGGACCAGACCCCGAACCACGGCCTCTCGCCTCATCTCGTCATAGATCGCGCGGTCCGCCTGCTCGACGAGACGTGGCAGCGGGCCGATCAGATCTGTCTTGTCTCGGAGAGAACTCTCCCCTTCACTAGCCCCTTGGAAGCGCAAGATCTCAATCCCGAATCGTCGACTCTCCCGCTGTGGAGCGGGCGAGAAGAGCAACGACGCCGCTAGACGCAGATCCCCCGACGGCGTAGTCAAGCCAAGATCCCTCAGCGCTTGCGCACGACGACGCGGCGCGGTACCTAGACGGGTCTCTAGATAGGCCTGGACGAGCGAGCGATCCAGCTCCGCCACCGCCCCTTGAATCGGCTCGTCCTCAACCGGCTCAGCGGCGCGCTCTCGCACGAACCTAAAAAGCTCGTCACCGACGAGTGCGCGGTTCGTCGGTCCGGAGCGCACCAGAAGGCGACCGTCGCTTGTCTGTGCCCACCCCCGCTCCAGAGGACGGACTGCCACAACCACAACCTGCTGGCCATCGACCCAGACAGACGACACCTCTGGCGCAATTGGAGGCTGAATGGCCCGCGCCATGCTCTGCACCATCTCGTCATCAGCCTGAGTCCAGGACACTCCTACCACTTCGTAGGGCTTACGCTCAGAAACCCCGAGAATGATCCGTCCGCCCCGATTGTTGGCGAAAGCCACGACTGGTTCTTGGAGCCGCCCAGGCTTAGGCAAACGCTCCTTGAAATCAAGGAGCGTTGTCTCGCGCCTGCCAAACAAAGACCAGAACTCTTCCATGCTCAGGCTTCCTGGCGGATCAGGTATCTCAACGACCATTAGGATCCTAATAATACCTAACAAAGCTGGATAAAGGTCTTTGTTGCGCGTTTAATGCATATATAAGAGGTGCTGCCTAGCGCCCGCGGTAGACGGTGTTCGGCTCGGCACTGTCGTCGACGACGACCTCCGGCGGATCCTCGCGCGTATCGACGAAGACGCAGAAGTAGCGCTCGCGGTCGTCGCGGGCGATGCAGTTGCGGAAGTAGCCCTCGCCGAGACGGATCGTGTTCGCGGTCTCGAGGTTGCGCACCAGCTCGTCGTCGCCTGACCGCTCGACGTAGCGCGTCAGGGCGTTGGCGTTCGTCTCCGTCGCGTCGGTCTCCGAGACGATCACCGGCCGATTGGCGAGCCCGGAGACGATCACCGCCGCCAGCCCGGCGATCAGCAGCGCGGTCGCGGTGCGGTCCTGGAGCACCTCGCGGTCGGCCTGGGTCGGCGGCGGGGCCCCCGCGGTCGCCAGCGCGGTCGCGCGGCGGTCGACCAGC
Source organism: Thermoleophilaceae bacterium (assembly GCA_035630455.1). Classification (GTDB taxonomy): domain Bacteria; phylum Actinomycetota; class Thermoleophilia; order Solirubrobacterales; family Thermoleophilaceae; genus JAAYBF01. The sequence continues at coordinate 30,270 of DASQKP010000037.1, read as the reverse complement.
CGGCGCGCCAGCCAGGGAGCGACGGCCCCGACGAGGAAGAGGTTCGCGAACGTCGCGATCAGCACGCCCTCGATGAAGTTGAGGCCGGTCGTCGCGAGTGGCGGCAGCTGGTCGAGCACCGCGCCGTCGACGATCGTCAGCACGACGAACGCCGGCCACTGCATCGATCCGCGCAGCCGCCAGCGCAAACGGCTGGTCCAGAAGCGCTCGCCCGGGCTCATGCGGGGCAGCGTAGTGCTCGGGATCGCCCGGTCGGCACGGCGGGCCACCGCTCTAAGATCAGGGCGTGTCCGATCTCTGGGTAACGACGCTCGGCGAGTTGCCTTACCCCGACGCCGCCGTGCTCCAGGAGCGGCTGCGCGACGCCCGCCAGGCCGACGCGATCCCCGACACGCTCCTGTTGCTCGAGCACCCGCCCGTATACACGCTTGGGAGACGCTCGCAACCGGGCGACCTGCCGCGCGGCGTGCAGTGGTACCGCGACCGGGGCGTCGACGTCCAGGACTCCGACCGCGGTGGGCAGGTCACCTACCACGGGCCCGGCCAGCTGGTCGGGTACCCGATCGTCCGCGTCGCGTCGGTGCGCGACTACGTCGCGACACTGGAGCGCGCGATGGTCGCAGCGTTGCGCGACGAGGGGATCGCTTCCACCGTCCCCGCGGGGCTGACCGGAGTCTGGGCGGGCGAGGCGAAGATCGGCTCGATCGGCGTCCACGTCTCGCGCGGGGTGACGACGCACGGGTTCGCCGTCAACGTGACCAACGACCTGACCCCCTTCTCCTGGATCGCCACCTGCGGCGTCGACGGCGCCCGGATGACCTCGGTCGCGCGCGAGAAGGAAGCCGCCGGCCAGGGCGCCGCGTCGATGTCGTGCTTCCGCAAGCGGACCGCCTTCCGCTTCGCCGAGGCGTTCGACGCCCGCCAGCGGCTCGTGACGCCGCGCCGCCTGCTCGAAGCGGCGACCCCTGCCATAGCCTTGGCCTCGTGAGCCGCGAGCACCAGACCCGCAGTCGCGCCAACCCCGGCGGAGTGCGCGACGTCACGGCCGCGCTCGGCGAGGTGATCGAGTTCGGCGCGCGCAAGCCGCGCTGGTTCAAGGTTCCGGCCCCCGGCGGCGAGCGCTACCGCGAGCTGCGCAAGGAGATGGACGCCGAGGGGCTGCACACCGTCTGCCAGGAGGCGGCCTGCCCGAACATCGGCGACTGCTGGGAGCGCGGGACCGCGACCTTCATGATCCTCGGCGACACCTGCACCCGCCGCTGCGGATTCTGCAACGTCAAGACCGGCAAGCCGACGTTCGACGACCCGCTCGAGCCGCTGCGCGTGGCCCAGTCGGTCAAGCGGATGGGGCTGCGCCACGCGGTGATCACCAGCGTCGACCGCGACGACCTGCCCGACCTCGGCGCGTCGGCGTTCGTCGGCGTGATCCGCTCGGTGCGGCGCTTCTCGCCCGAGACCAAGGTCGAGGTGCTGACCCCGGACTTCCGTGGCGAGGAGATGCCGCTGGCCCGCGTGATCGCCGAGCGGCCCGACGTGTTCAACCACAACGTCGAGACGGTGCCGCGGCTCTACCCGGTCGCGCGCCGCGGCTCGAAGTTCCTGCGCTCCTGCCGCGTGCTGCGCAACGCCAAGGAGATGGGCGGCGACGGGGTCGTGACCAAGTCCGGCCTGATGACCGGGCTCGGCGAGTCGCGCGAGGAGCTGCTCGAGACGTTCGGGATCCTACGCGAGCACGGGGTTCAGGTGCTGACGGTCGGCCAGTACCTGCGCCCGACGCGCGACCACCTGCCGGTGGTCCGCTACTGGCACCCGGACGAGTTCGCCGACCTCGAGCGCGAGGCCTACGCGATGGGCTTCGAGGCCGTCGCCGCGGGGCCGCTGGTGCGGTCGAGCTACTTCGCCGAGCAGACGCTCGAGCGGGCGGCCGTGGCCAGCCGGTGAGCGGACGCGTCGTCGCGCTCGTCGGATCGCTGGCGGTGGTGCTGCTGCTCGGCGGCCTGACGATCGACGTGATGGTCCGGACCGGGTTCGACGTCCTGGTGGCGATCTCGCTGGCGATCGTCGGGATGGTCGGCTTCGGCGTGCTCGGGGCGCTGTTCAACCCACCCGAGAGGTAGCTCGTGAAGAGCCGCCTGACACTGGTGCTGCAACTGGCGCTGGCGTCGGTCGCCGTCTTCGCCGTGCTCTGGGTCGCGCTCGGCCGCCCCGGCGACGGGCCGACGACCCCGATCGCCGCCAGCGGCGCGGTGGCCGGCGACAGCGCGATCGGCACGGGACCCGCGCAGAGCTCGTTCGAGCCGAGCTCGCCGGCGCCGATCGAGCTGCTGAGCGAGGACGCCTTCGACGTGACATGGCGCAAGCCGCCGCGAGCGGCGCTGGTCTTCGACGTCGAGAACGGCGACTCGCTCTACCGCCGCCGCGCGACCGAGGAGCTGCCGATCGCCAGCCTCACGAAGATCATGACCGCGCTCGCGGTGACCTCCGCGACGCGGCCTGGCGAGGTGGTGCGGATCCCGAAGGGCCTGCGCTACGAGGGCTCGGCCGTCGGCCTGCTGCCACTCGGGCGCAGGGTGAAGCTGGAGCCCCTGCTCGCGGGGCTGATGATCGTCTCCGGCAACGACGCGGCGATCGCGCTCGCGGGCCATGTGTCCGGCAGCGAGCGCCGCTTCGTCGCGCTGATGAACGAGCAGGCGCGGCTGTGGAACCTCGACTGCACCCACTTCTCGACGCCCCACGGCCTGTCGAAGGGCGACCGCTCCTGCCCCGTCGACCTCGCGGTGATGACGCGCCTCGCGATGCGCGAGCGCCGGATCACCCGCCTGACGCGCCGCGCCCAGGCCTCCTACCGCTTCCCGATCAAGGGCCGCAAGCTCTACCTATCCGGCCACAACCCACTGATCCGAGCAGGTTACCCGGGCGCAATCGGCCTCAAGACCGGCTACACCGACGCCGCGGGCCGCTGCTTCGTGGGCGTCGCCCGCCGCGACGGCCGCACCTTCGGCGTCGTCCTGCTCGACTCGCCCGACCCGGGCAAGCAGGCCATGAGGCTGCTCGACCTGGCGTTCGAGAACGGCTGAGCCGGGGGCAGCACTGGGTCAATCGGACCCTCCTACGGCAGAAGAATCCAATTCTCAACGATTAGCTAATCTTAGCTAAGTATGTCCAGGAGGCAGTTCAACGTGCACGAGGCCAAGTCGCAGCTGTCGAAGCTGATCGAACGCGTGGAGAACGGCGAGGAGATCGTGATCGCCCGCAACGGCCGTCCCGTGGCGGCGCTCGTCGCCCACCGACCCGCAAGCGCGACCCACGGCGGCCGGGGCGCCTGGAGGGACAAGGTGGACATGGCGCGATTCGACGAGGCCGATACCGAGATCGCCCGCGAGTTCGAGGGCGGCGCGTGAAGCTGCTGCTCGACACCCACGTGCTGCTCTGGTGGCTCGCCGATGACCATCGCCTCCATGAGCGAGTCGCCAAGGCGATCGCCAGGGGCGACAACGAGGTCCTGGTCAGCGCGGCATCTGTCTGGGAGGTCGAGATCAAGCGCGCGAAGGGCACATTGCACGCGCCGGACGACCTGCTCGACCAGATCGCCGCTTGCGGCTTTGGCCTGCTTGCCATCGCCGGCAGTCACGCCCGGGCCGCCGGACGCCTCCCCCAGCACCACCACGACCCGTTCGATCGCATGCTCGTCGCGCAGGCGACAGCGGAGGATGCGGCCCTGGTCACCTCCGACAGCGCGCTGTCCGCCTACGGCACGGCGGTGCTCGCCGCTGGCTAGTCCGCGCGCTTGCGGTCGGTGTCGCGCGACGGCTGTACGCGCTTGGGCTCGCCGGGCATCTTGGGGTAGTCGGGCGGGTAGGGCATGTCGCCGGCGCCCTCGGCCTCGTCGCGCTCGTACATGTCGAGCAGCGGCTGGAGCGAGTGGGCGACGTCGTCGATCGAGGCGAAGCGGTCGCCGACCTCGGCGAAGCGGGCGGGCATCGTGGCGATCGTGAAGTCCTCGGGCTGGACGTCGGGCAGCTCGTCCCAGAGCAGGGGCGCCGAGACGGGGGCGCCGGGCTTCGGGCGGACGCTGTAGGGCGAGGCGATCGTACGGTCGCGGGCGTTCTGGTTGTAGTCGACGAAGATCGACTCGCCGCGCTCCTCCTTCCACCACTTGGTGGTCACCTCGCCGGGCATGCGGCGCTCGAGCTCGCGACCGAAGGCGATCGCCGCGTGGCGGACGTCGGTGAACGTCCAGCGCGGCTCGATCCGCACGTAGATGTGGACCCCGCGCCCACCGGAGGTCTTCGGGAAGCCGGCGTAGCCGAGCTCGCCGAGCAGCTCGCGCGCCGCGCCGGCGACGCGGACGGCGTCGTCGAAGTCGGTCCCCGGCTGCGGGTCGAGGTCGATCCGCAGCTCGTCGGGATGGTCGACGTCGGCGCGCCGCACCGGCCACGGATGGAAGGTCAGCGTGCCCATCTGCGCACACCAGCCGACGACCGCGATCTCGGTCGGGCAGACCTCGTCGGCGTTGCGACCGGAGGGGAACTCGATCCGGGCCGTCTCGACGTAGTCGGGCGCGCCCCTGGGAATGCGCTTCTGGTAGAAGGCGTCGCCCTTCTGACCGGCGCGCGTCGTCAGCTCGATCCCCGGGTGGACGCCCTTCGGCCAGCGCTCGAGCGTCGTCGGGCGCTCGCGCAGCGCGCGCATGATCCCGTCCTCGACCGCCAGGTAGTACTCGACGACCTGGAGCTTGGTGATCTCGGGCGTCCGCTCCGTCGCCGGGAAGATCACCCGGTCCGCGCTCGACACCCGCAGCTCGCGGCTCCCGGCGTCCAGCATCACGGCCTCTGACTTCGCCATGGGACCAGGATGCCGCACCGGCACGTCGACGAGGCTTGGCGCAACCCACCGCCCATGCGAACATTGCCCCCCTGAGGGGCCATAGCTCAGCTGGAAGAGCGCCGCCTTTGCAAGGCGGAGGTCGTCGGTTCGAGCCCGACTGGCTCCATCGGGTCTCAGACTTGCAGGCGAGCACTTTCCCCTTAGGGCGGTCTAGCTAGAGGGCTCCCCCAAGCCTTCAGGTGGCCCCAATCTGACAAGTTGAGGCTCTGCCGGACGCAGCAGCGGAAACACAGCTACTGGTATGTCAAATGGGTTGAGCCGCAAATGATCGATGACTCGCACGATAACGAGTATCGACGCCAGCGCCTCCTCACGGGACAGCTCACGATCACCGTGCATCACGGCATTACGCAATTTGTTTGCCTTCATCAACTCGGCGTTGAGAGCCCTGTCCACATCTCTTAGCGCCGTCCAGTCGCACAAGGTTGCGACACTGTTCAGATAGTGGTCAAGGCGCCTCTCGCTGATCGAGCGCAGGAACTGAGCCTGATCCTTCTTCTGGATGCCCTTCTTTGCAAGACCTCCAGTCAGGACGCGCTGCGTCATGTCATCTAGCAACGCAAAGGTTCCGACAAACGCCTCGGTAAAGAACCCAAGATTTACCAGATCGATCGCAGCCATCAAGCGCTTAACGTCTGGGTGCAGTGGATTTTCCACGGGACCCCGCGTAACCATATTGCTGAGCAATCCCGTCATCAGACCCATGGTGTCCAGACTCGCCGAATAAAGGGGGTTCCTCCATGCGATGAGCGACGCCTTCTCGCCAGCGATACTGAAGAACTTCACGTCGACCCGCCCCACGCGGCGATGGAAAGAGGACATCTTCCCAACTTGATCGTGGGCTTTCTCCCAAATGATCACCTCACTGATTGCGACAAGTGACCCATCGAGAAGATCAACCGCCTGTTGAGCGTCCTCTACGTCGAATTCCTCGCCGTACCCTAGATGCCGAACCGTGAAGATCGTACAATCTGCCACATCGATCTCGATGTCCTGCATCTCATCCTTGACCGTCGGCGCATAGGCGTGTCCTACAAGAACGTCACGGCCCGCAAGTACAACCGCCTGAGTAGATGGCATCAAGGTATGGCGGCCGAGAATGGCGAGGTGGGCAACAACGTCTCCGCGTGCCCCGGTGATCAGTGGGCGAGAATCGTTCACCCAGCCAGTCTTTCATCCTGGATGCTAGGTCGGCGCTCGGGGAGTAGGGCCCCAGCGTTGGGACTACCGCGCGACACGCAGGAAATGCGGACCATGCTGCCGCTCAAAGCGCCCTGACGCCGCCCTGCGGATCGGAAAGTTGACGGCCAGCTGGCAGGACTCAACCGATTCCGGTCGTAAGTCGATAGGACCGTGATGACCATCGACCGTCGACTCGCCCGTGAGACCGCCCCGTTTGCCGTGGCGACCCTGCTTGGCTTCGCGGTCATCCCGCTGACCAGCCACGTCGAGTGGACGGGCTATGCGGAGGCGTCGGCGCTGATGCTGCTCGTCGCCGGCATCGTTCTGCTCGCACCGTGGGACAGGCTGCCGCCGATGGTGCGCGTCGTCCCGTCGCTGCTGTTTCTGCTCTCAGCCGCGCTGCTGCGCGAGGCCAGCGGGGTCATCGCCGGCGTCGGCGCGCTCACGCTCATCCCGGTCTTCTGGGTGGCGCTGCACGGCAGCCGCAGTCAGCTCGTGGTCCTGATCGGCGGCGTGTGCGCGTTCTTCGTCTCCCCCATCGTCGTGGCTGGCGATCCGGAGTTCCCGGTCAAGGTCTGGTGGCGGATCGCACTCGTCTTCAGCGCCGCCTCGGCGATCACCGGGTTCGCGGTGCAGAACCTCGTAGCCCGAGTCCGCGGTCAGGCCGACGCGCTCGCCGTCCGCGAACGCGATCTAGAGGCGGTCGCCGACCTGCTGCGCTCGCTGTCGCTGAAAACCGACGCCCGTGAGCGCATCTGCGCCGGCGTCTGCGACCTGAGCGGCGCCTACTTCGCGGTCCTGCTGGAGACCAACAGCGACGGCGCCCTCGAGCGGACCGCCGGAGCCGGGCTGAGCCTCGCCCCGCAAACCTTCACCCAGGCGAGCATCCTGGCCGAGCTCGATCGCGCCGAGCGGCCGGCGACCCTGCTCCTGGAACCGATCCATCACGGCGACGAGGTCGCCGGCGTGCTGATCGCGGGCTGGCGCGAGTCGCCCGGCGATGAGCGCCGCGCGCGCGGACTCGTGCGCCTGCTGGCGACCGAGGCCGCGTTCGTGATCGAGCGCGCCGACCTGCTTGGCCGGCTAACGGAGTCCGCGCTGACCGACGAGCTGACCGGCCTGCCGAACCGCCGTGCCTGGGACGAGCGCCTCGAGCAGGCGATCGCCGAGGCGCAGCCGGCCTGCATCGCGATCCTCGACCTCGACCACTTCAAGTCCTACAACGACGACCACGGCCACCAAGCCGGCGACCGCTTCCTCAAGGAGGCTGCCGCGGCATGGCGCGCGCAGCTGCGCCCGGGCGACATGCTCGCCCGCTACGGCGGCGAGGAGTTCGTCGTGCTGCTGCGCGAAGACGATCTCGACAACGCGCGCGACATCGTCGACCGGCTGCGCGCTGTGACGCCGCGCGACCAATCGTGTTCGGCGGGCATAGCGGGTCGACTTGGCGACGAGCCTGCGGCAGACCTGCTCGGGCGGGCCGATCATGCACTCTACGAAGCGAAGCGAGCAGGCCGCGACCGGTCGCTGATCGCGAACCGCGCATAGCGCGGGCAGCGCCGCGCCTGCGCGACGCTACGGTTCGACGATGACCCCCGGCTGGGCAGCGTCCTCCTACGACACCTGGTCGGCGACCTGCGACACGCTCCACGCGCACACGCAGGTACTCGGCAAGCTGGCGGTCGAGCTCGCGCCGCCGGAGCCGCAGCTCCAGCACGCGGCGCTGCGCCTGACCGCGCGGGGCTGGGAGACAGGACCGCTGTCGGCCCCTGACGGGTCGGGCGCGCTGGTGGCGGCACTCGACCTGCACACCCACGACGCGATCGCCGAGCACAGCGACGGCCGCATGCTGCGCGTGCCGCTGGCGCCGGACCGGCCGGTCGGCGAGGTGACGCGCGATCTGCTGGCCGGGATCGGCGATCTCGTCGGACCGGTCGAGATCGACCCGACCCCGCAGGAGGTGCCGTGGACGGTCCCGCTCGACGAGGACGACGAGCACGCGACCTACGACCGCGTCGAGGTCAGCTCCTACTTCGCGGCGGCGACGCGAGCGGCGCTCGTGCTCGCGGACTTCCGGGCCCCCTACCGCGGCCGCTCGACGCCGGTCAACGCCTGGTGGGGATCGTTCGACCTCGCGGTCGGCCTCTTCTCCGGCGTGCCCGCCGACCCGCCGTCGGACGACTTCATCATGCGCAACGCGATGGACTCGCAGGAGGTCGCCGTCGGCTGGTGGCCAGGCGACCCGCGCTACCCGAAGGCCGCCTTCTACGCCTACGCCCACCCCGCGCCCGACGACTTCGCCGGCGGCGACTTCTCACCCGCGCCCGGCCGCTGGGACGACGCGCTCGGCGAGTACGTCCTCGACTGGGACGACGTCGTGGCCCAGCCCGACCCTCACGGCTACGCGCTCGACTTCACGCGCGCTGCGTTCCGCCACGCCTGCCTGGTCTGCGGCTGGGACCGGGATCTGGCGGCCAGCGCCGAGGGCGATCCACCGCCGGTCGCCTGAGCCAGGGCAGGAAACCCCGTGCAGAGCCCGTAGCTAGTGCTGCCAACTCGAACTACCAAGGGGTCCCTCCTCAGATGCTCAGACGCTCTTCACTTCTGGTCCTCGCGCTCGTGCTCGGACTGTTCCTGGCCGCCTGCGGCGACGACGAGTCCGACAGCACGACGGAGTTGAGCGAGAGCGCCAGCACGACCGTGCTGCCCGCGCACCACGTCTCCGCCAAGGACGGCGCCCGGGCCCACTCCGAGAGCGACGTCTACGAGTGCTCGAGCATGGACCTCGAGGGCGACGCCGGCAGCGCGGCGTTCGGCGGCTTCCAGGACGTCTCGGTGCGCGGCATCGGCTGCGAGGCCGGCACGACCCGGATCCTCGACGTCTACAAGACCTACGACGACGGCAAGGTCGCGTCCGAGGTCGACGGCTACACGTGCTCGGTGATCGAGGAGCTCGGCTCCGGGATCGCGACGATCCGCTGCGTGACCTCCGACGGCAAGGACTCGTTCCGCTTCACCGCCGTTCCGAAGGCGAAGAAGCGCGTCGAGCTGGTCGCCGAGTGCGGGACGTTCGGCCGCTTCTACGACGTGTCGGTCCGTGGCCAGAGCTGCCAGACCGCCGCGACGTTCCTCGACGACACGCCGACCTCGCAGCTGACGAAGATCCTCGAGGGCGACTCGTCGACCGTCGGCGGCAAGTCCTGCACGACGCTCTACGTCGAGGGCCAGCACCGCACCGTGCGCTGCACCGAGGGCAAGGCGGCGCTGCGCTTCAGCATCGCGACCACGCCCTCCACGACGCATCCGAAGAAGTACACGGAGAACGTCCAGGCGTCCTCGCAGATCGTCGCCAAGAAGACGAAGGACGTGAAGCCGTCGACCAACCACGGCCTCAGCCCGAACGTGGCCATCTCGTGCACGGCGACCGGTCCGTTCGACGCGATCACCGCCAACGGGATCAACTGTGCCGCGGTGACCGCGCTGCTGACCCAGGACGCGACCCAGATCCAGGCGATCGAGCCCGGCGCCAAGCCGGTCAAGATCGGCACGCCGCCGACCTACGCCTGCCAGCGCATCGACACCGGCAACCAGACCGACACCGTCGAGTGCACCGCCAAGAACGGCGTCTACTTCCGGGCCTCGTTCATCCCGGCCTCGAGCCCGCCGCCGTCGAGCGGCAACCCGCCGGCGACGACCACGCCGGCCGCGGCTACGAGTGGCGGAGCCGCCACGCCGGAGGCCACGACCACCACCCCAGACGACGCGATGTCCGACGACTCGGGCGACAGCGCCACGCCGTAACCGCAGACTGCTCATGAAAGGCGCCCCGGCCCGAGCCGGGGCGCCATCATGCGCTTAGCGCGGCTGCTTCGGCTCGAGCAGCGTCACCTGCCGCTTGGCGCGCCCTGCCTGGCCGGCCGGATTCCTGATCGAGACGGTCACGACGGCCTTCAGCGCGTCCTTGGCGGCAACCACCGCGCGGCCGCGCTTCGGGACCGTGACCGTCAGCCACCTCGTCTTCCCGTCAGCGACCGACACCGGCCGAGCCCCGAGCTTGACGAAGCGCTTGCGCGGCTTACGCACCGCGGCGGTCGGCGGAAGCTTGCGCGCCGAGCGCAGCGACAGGCGACCGGCGCAGACGTCGGGCGTCCCGCGCGTGCAGCTCAGCCTGATCCGCAGCTTCCCGCGCGAGCTCAAGCGGGCGCGCTTGACGCGAATCCTCATCAGCGGCTTGGGGGTCTTGCCCACGGTCATCGCGATCTCGACCGGCGTAGCGTTCGTCCCGTCGCTGGCGGCGACGCTGAAGCTGTCGGCGCCGGTATACCCCCTCGCCGAGCGGTAGCGCACCCGTCCGCCCACCGCGTCGAGAACCCTCGCGGCGCCGTGAGCCGGCTGCCTCGCGACCGCGTAGGAGATCGCCTGGCCATCCGCCGCGTCGCTGCAGCGAACGTCGATGTCGATCGCGACGCTGCTCGCCACCGACCGTGGCGCAACAGGCGTGCAGACCGGTGCGTGCTCGGGATCGAAGGTCGCTATCGACGAGAAGCCCGCGCTGTAGACGAAGCGGCCGTCAGGCGTGGCGGCGACCGACTCCGCCCCGGCGACGCCATCGACTCGGCTCGCGCAGCCCGGCTCGGGAGCGAAGGCAGTGTCGATGCAGCTGACGAACGACAGAGCGCCATTGGCGCCACGGCGGAACGACCCGAGCGTGCTGCCGTCTCGCGCCGCGGCGTAGAGAACGTCGCCAGCGGGCGAGAACGCGAGCCCGAAGACGCCACGCACACCGGGCGAGGCAGGACAGTCGACCGTCCCCGTGAAGAGCAGGCAGTTGGTCAAGGTCAGCGCGCCGGTGGCAGGATCGGCCGCGAGCGCGGTGAGGCCGCTGCCGTCGAAGAGACCGACGTACGGCGCCTTTCCGCCGGGCGCCACGCCAAGCGCCTGGGCGCCGTTGAGGAAGTCGCCGGATAGCCACTGCGGGCCGGTGAGCGCGCCGTCGGAGCCGCGGGCGAAGCTGGTCACGCCGCCCCCACGCGCCGAGACGAAGACCCGGGCGCCGTCGCCGGTTACCGCCACGTCGGTCGCGCTCGTAAGGTCGGCAGCTCCTGCCGGTGTGCAGCCCGGGGCCGATCCGCTGGTGAAGCACTCGCGCAGGGTCAGAGCGCCCGTCGACAGGTTGCGGTCGAGCACCGCGACGGTGCTGGTCGAGTAGCCGGAAACGTAGAGGCTCTTGCCGTCCGGACTGACGGCGACGCCCGTGGGGCCGGAGACCCCGGAGGTGACCGTGCAGCCCGGAGCGGCGGTCGAGGTCAAGCAGTTCGCGAAGGTCAGGGCGCCGCCGGCGGCGCGGCGGTAGTGGATCACTCCGACGCCATAGTCGGCGACGTAGAGATCGCTGCCGTCGGGCGGCAGAGCGATCGAACCGGGCTCGTCGAGATGGCTGTCGGCAGTGCAGCCGGCCACTCCCGGTCCGCGGCAACCGGCAAAGACGAGCGCGCCGCTTGCAGAGTCGCGGTTCAAGGTGACCAGCCGCCCTGCGATCGAGTCCTCCGCATCGGACCCAGCGACGTAGATCTGGTTGGCGTCCGGGCTCAGCGCGATCTCATGCAGACGATTCAGCGAGGCATCGCCGGCGCTGCAGCCGAGCAACGGCGCATCGGTCGGATTGGCGACGCATCCCAGGCTGTTGAGAGCTCCCGCCGGTAGTGGCGCGGCGTTCGCGAGCGGGCCCGCCAGCGCGAGGGCGAGCAGGGCTGACAGAAGGGCAACGACCTTGGGCATGGAGTCTCCGTGACCTGGAGCGGCCGCCACCGCCCGCCGCTGGTCGACCTCGGCGTCTACCCGCGCCCGCTGCAGGACCCGCTGCCGGTCTGGCTCGCGGCCGGCGGCAATCCGCCGTCGGCGATCCGCGCGGGACGCTTGGGACTTCCGCTCGCGCTGGCGATCATCGGCGGCCAGCCGGAGCGCTTCGCCGGCTTCGCCGAGCTGCACCGCCAGGCCGCGCGCGAGGCCGGCCACGAACCGCCCCCGCTGAGCATCAACTCGCACGGCTACATCGCCGACACCGCCGAGCGGGCGGTCGCCGAGTCCTACGCGCCCTTCGCGGCGATGATGGACAAGATCGGCCGCGAGCGCGGCTGGCGCCCGATGACGCCGCAGGACTTCGACGCCGGCCGCACGCTGCGCGGCGCCAACTTCGTCGGCAGCCCCCAGGACGTGATCGACAAGATCCTCTTCCAGCACGAGATCTTCGGCCACCAGCGCGTCCTGCTCCAGTTCTCGGTCGGCACGCTCCCGCACGACCAGGTCATGCGCTCGATCGAGCTGTTCGGCACCGAGGTCGCGCCGGTGGTTCGCGAGCGGCTCGGGGTGTAAGGATGGGCGGATGCGCTCGACTCGCCTCACTCTCAGCCTGCTGGCCCTCGCACTGCTGCTGACCGCGGCGCCGGCAAGTCCCGCCGCCGGCCCGGCGGCCCCCGGCCAGCTGCTGGTCGGCTTCGAGCGGGGCGCCTCGAAGGACCGCCAGCAGGAGATTCTCGCGGCGTTGAAGGGCCGCCTGGCGAAGCGCTTCGCCAGCATCGAAGGCGGCAGGCTGACGCTGGTCGAGCCACGCTCGGGAATCGCCCTGTCGCTGCTGCGCAAGCGGCTCGCCGACCACCCCGACGTCGCTTACGCCGAGCCCGACTACTACCAGTTCGCGCACGCAGTCAAGGCGCCGAACGACCCGCTCTACCCGCTCCAGTGGGCGGTCGCCGACAGCCCGAGCGGATACGACATCGACGCGCCGACCGCCTGGGCCCAGCGGACGAGCTGCGCGAAGGTAGCGATCGTCGACACCGGGATCGACACCGACCATCCCGACCTCGTCGCGAACCTCTACAAGAGCAAGGACAAGCCGAACAACGGCAAGGACGACGACAAGAACGGCTACGTCGACGACACCTACGGCTACAACGCGATCAAGGGCAAGGGGTCGGGCGAGGACGACGACGGCCACGGCACCCACGTCGCCGGGATCGTCGCCGGCCGCGCCAACGACGCCGTCGGGGTCTCCGGGATCTGCTGGTCGGCGAAGCTGATGCCGGTCAAGTTCATGAACGCGAAGGGCAGGGGCTCGACCTCCGACGCGATCGCCGCGATCCAGTACGCCGTCGAGCAGGGCTTCAAGATCGTCAACGGGTCGTTCGGCTCGAGCTCGAAGTCGTCGGCGCTCCACGACGTCGTCGACTACGCCCAGGACCACGAGGTGCTGCTCGTCTTCGCCGCCGGCAACAACGGCCAGAACATCGACAAGCACCCCCAGTACCCGGCCGCCTACACGGACTCGAACATCCTCGCCGTCGCCGCGACCACCGACGAGGACAAGCTCGCCTCGTTCTCGAACTGGGGCTCCAGCGGCGTCGACGTCGCCGCGCCCGGCGACACCATCCTCTCGACCTACCTCGGCGGCGGCTACAAGAACCTCTCCGGCACCTCGATGGCCGCCCCGTACGCCGCCGGCGTCGCGGCGATGCTGCGCAAGCAGGAGTCCGGCGCCACCTACGGGCAGCTGCGCAAGGCGATCCGCGAGAAGGTCGACAAGCCGCCGGCGCTGAAGGGCAAGGTCGTCTACAACGGCCGGCTCAACGCCTGGAAGGCCTTGAAGGCAATCCCAGGCCTCGTCGACTGACGCGGCGCTCGTCGAGCTGGACGACAGTCGCCGAATCGCGCTCCCGCCCGTCGAGAACGTCGCACAGCGCCTCGACGACGCGCGGGTCGAACTGCGTCCCGGCGCAGCGCGTCAGCTCGGCGCGCGCAGCGGCGCTGTCCCGCGTCACGCGGTACGGGCGTCCGGCGAGCATCGCGCTATAGGCGTCGCAGACGGCGATTACTCGCGACCCGAGCGGAATGCGGCTGCCGGCCAGGCCGTCGGGATAGCCCGAGCCGTCGAAGTGCTCATGGCTCGAACGGACGAGCTTGGCCGCGCGAGCGAGCGCCGGCGCGGCCGACAGGATGCGCTCGCCGATCACCGGGTGCCGGCGGACGAACGTCCACTCCTGCTCGTCGAGAGGACCCGGCTTGTCGAGCACCTGGTCGGGAATCGCAATCTTGCCCGCGTCGTGAAGCGAAGCCGCCTGCAGCAACGGCTCGCGGTCGTCGCCTGACAGGTCGAGCCGCTCGGCGACGAGATCGCAGAGGGCCGTCACCTCGTCCAGGTGGACGCCGAGGGCGGGACTGCGCTCCGAGAGGATCCTCAACAGGACGTCGGCGCTCTGGCGACCGGCGGGCGCGCGGCCGTCCTCGCGCTTGTGCGCGTACATCCTGCGGTCCGCCTCGCGCAGCGCCTCGGTCGCGCTCGCGGCCTCCTCGGGCAGCAGCACCGAGCCGTACGACGCGGTGATGTCGAACCCCTCGCCGTGCTCGGCGAGCGCCGCCGCCGCGAGCCGGGTGATTGTCGCGTGGTCGCCGACTCCCGTATGGCTCAGCACACAGAACTCGTCGCCCCCGACGCGATAGGCCGACGCCCGGTCCTCGAGCGCGCCGTCCAGGCGCTTGGCGAGCCTGAGCAGCAGCGAGTCGCCGGCCGGATGGCCGAAGGTGTCGTTGTAGGTCTTGAAGCCGTCGAGGTCGAACAGCAGCAGGACCAGCGGCCGCCCGGATGTCGCTTCAAGCAGCCCGAGGTCGAGGTCGGACAGCAGGCTGCGCCGGTTTCCCAGCCCGGTGAGCGGGTCGTGCAGCGCCTGGTGGATCAGTTCCTCGGCGACCTGCCGCCGCTCGGTGACGTCCTCGACCTGGGCGATCGCGTAGCCCCGATCGTCGGCCTCGGCATGCAGCAGCGACACGCTCGCCGTGGCCCAGCGAGACTCCCCGGTGGCGTGGCGGATCCGCAGGCTCAGTTCGAGGCTGCTGTCCCCGCCGTTGTGGAGCAGGGCCCCGAGGTCCTCGATCACCCCCGCCGCGTCGTCAGGCTCGACCACGAGCTCGAAACCGTTTTCCCGCAGGCGCGCGCGCGAATGCCCGGTCAGCTCGACCATCGCCTGGTTGACCTGGTCGACCTCCACGCCATTGGCGTCGAAGGCGAACAGGACCATGCCGATCGGCGCGCCCTCGAACGCTCGGCGAAGGCGCTCCTCGCTCTCCAGCGCGCGCCGGTAGGACTCCTGCTCCTGCGCCCTGAGGGTCTCGTTGAGGCGCCAGGCGGCGACGCTCGCAAGACCGGCGGCGACGACGAAGCCGCCGTGGATCGCCGCCCACTTCCAGGGGTGGGCGACCGCCGCCGGATGGTTGTAGACGGCACCCGGGTCGATCGCGCCGGCGATTCCGTGATGGACCACCACGTAAGCGGCGGCGACCAGGAAAGGGATCCAGTCCTCATAGAGCGCGAGCACGACGATCGTCACGAAGAAGAGGAAGTGACCCTCGATCGCGCCATCCCAGATGTGGACCAGCAACGCACAGGCCGTCACCAGCCCGAACGAGACGAGCACGGACGCCGCGCGGCGGCGGCGCTCGAAGAGGATCGCCGCGGCGCCGACCACGAACAGGCCGAAGGCGTGCACCGCGCTGTGCCCCAGGCTGTTGCCCTGGGCGGCGCTGAAGACCGCCAGCCCGACGGCCTCGACGAAGAGCAGACCGACCATCGCGTGATGACGGTGCAGCCATGCGCCGTCCGGGAGCGTGCGGCCGGTCGGAACCAGCAGACGCAGCCGCGAGGCCATGCATGGTTGAGCTTGCAGTTTGCCGTCCCTCCTGGCGCCCACGCTACCGCGCGTCACACCCCCTTGTCTAGATGGCCAAGTGGCTGAATTGCGGAACCGATAGCGGGTTCAACCCGCCCTGACTCAGCGCACCGCGTGGCAGATCGCGGCGGCCTGCGCGGAGCGGATAAGGTTCGAGACGGCTCGCGAACCCTGGCCCGGGACGATCTGGGCGTTGACGAAGAAGGCGACCGAGCGGCGGCCATCGGCGCTGCTGGCGGCGAACAGGCGGTAGCCGGGAAACGACCCGGTGTGGCCGTAGACGGTGCCGCAGCTCGTGCGGTAGCGGAAGAGGCCGAGCCCGGCGGAGTTGCGGCCGGGGCCGGGCGGCGAGGACGCGCCGGGACGGAAGCGCCGCTGGGCGCGACGCTCGGCGCGGCCGAACAGGTCTCCGCCGACGTAGGAGCGGAAGAAGCGGTTGGTGTCGACAGCGGTCGAGACGATGCCGCCCGACGCCCAGGCGAGCGCCGGGTTGATGACGCGGCTGACGTTCTCCGGCGGCATCCCGGGGGCTACCTCGTAGCCGCGCATGAACGGGGCCGGCATCCTGACCGTGCGCGGCAGGCTCGTGAGATCGAGGCCGAGCGGGCTGAGGACGCGGCGGCCCAGCAGCCGCTCGTAGGGCACGCCGGTCGCGGCCTCGGCCATCAGGGCGACGACGAGGTTGTCGGTATCGGAGTACTCGTAGCGCGAGCCGGGCCGGAAGCGCAGTGGCGTGTCGCGCACGTAGCCGACCAGCTCGCGTGGCGACAGGTAGCCGGTCGGGTCCTTATGCAGCGCCTCGATGAACGTCTCGTCGCGGATGTAGTCGGGCAGTCCACCGGTGTGGACGAGCGCCTGGCGCAGCGTCACGTCGTTCGCCAGTGGCAGCAATCCGGGCAGCCGCTCGCCGATCGTGTCGTCGAGGCTCAACCTGCCGGCGGAGACGAGGTTCAACGCGACGGCCCCGGAGAAGGCCTTCGACACGCTGGCGATTCGCACGTACTGGCGCGGCTTCGGACGCGTGCCGGTCGCGACGTCGGCGGCGCCCCGCCGCCGGTACTCGATCTTCTCGCCGCGTTGGATCAGCACCGACACGCCTGGCGGGCCCTGGGGCGCCGAGTCGATCCGGTCGAGTTTGGTGTCCAAGGCCGCGGCGGTTCCGGCCGGCGCGATCGCCTGGGCCGAAGCGGGGACCGTGGCGACAGCCACGGCCGTGAGAGCCAGGCAGACGAGTGGGCGCATCGGACAAGGCTAACGTTGGCCGGGTGACCGACGACGCTCGCGTCAAGCGCATCACGCTGGTCGCGGCGATCCTGGGCTCGGGGGTGGTGTTCCTCGACGGGACCGTCGTGAACGTGGCGCTGCCGGCGATCGTCGACGAGCTCGACACCGGGTTCGTGGCGCAGCAGTGGATCGTCGAGGCCTACCTGCTGACGCTCGGCGCTCTGCTGCTGATCGGCGGGTCGCTCGGCGACATCCTCGGCCGCAGGCGGATCTTCATGGCCGGCCTGGGGGGCTTCGGCGCGACGTCGCTGCTCTGCGCCATCGCGCCGAACGCCGAGCTGCTGATCGTCGCGCGAGCGCTGCAGGGCGCGGCCGGCGCGCTGCTCGTCCCGGCGAGCCTGGCGCTGATCACCGCGACCTTCCCGGCGTCGGAGCGCGGCGCGGCGATCGGGTCGTGGACGGCCTGGACGGGCATCGCCTTCGTCGTCGGCCCGCTCGGCGGCGGGGCGATCGTCGAGCAGGTCTCGTGGCGCTGGATCTTCGCGATCAACGTGCCGCTGGTGCTGCTGACGCTGGCGCTGGCGCGCGGGATGCGCGAGAGCTTCGACGAGCAGGTCTCGAAGCGGATCGACTACCTCGGCGCGGTGCTGGTCGCGCTCGGCCTCGGCGGGCCGGTGTTCGCGCTGATCGAGCAGCAGAACTACGGCTGGGGCGACCCGCTCGTCTACCTGCCTTTCATCGTGGGAGTCGCGCTGCTCGTCGCCTTCGTCGCCCACGAGCGCCGCACCGACCACCCGATGCTGCCGCTCGGCCTGTTCCGCTCGCGCAACTTCAGCGTCGGCAACCTGTCGACGCTCGGGATCTACGGCGGGCTCGGCGCGGCCACCTTCTTCGCGACGATCTTCCTCCAGCAGGTCTCCGGCTACAGCCCGATCGCCGCCGGCCTCGCGCTGATGCCGATCACGCTCGTCATGTGGCTGCTGTCGAGCCGCTTCGGCCGGCTGTCGGACCGCATCGGCCCGCGGCTGCTGATGGGCCTCGGCCCGATCGTCGCCGGCATCGGGCTGATCTGGATGGGGCGCCTCGGCAGCGACGTGAACTACGTCACCGACCTGCTGCCCGGCGTGCTGGTGTTCTCGCTCGGCCTGTCGGCGACCGTCGCGCCGCTGACGACGACCGTGCTCGGCGCGGTGCCAGAGCACAACGCCGGCGTGGCGAGCGGGGTCAACAACCAGGTCGCGCGCGTCGCCGGTCTGCTGGCGATCGCCGTCCTCGGCGCGGTCGTCGCGGCGCGGTTCGAGGACGTGCTGGACGAGCGCGCGGCGGCGCTGCCGGCGCCCGCGCGAGCGGCCGTCGGCGATGCCCGGCCGCTGTCCGGAGGGGTCGACGGCCGCCCCGGGCTCGACCGCCCGGTCGAGGAGGCGTCGGTCTCCGCCTACCGCGCCGGGATGGCGGTCGGCGGCGGGATGGTGATCGCCGGCGGCGTCATCTCGCTGCTGGGGATCGCCAATCCGCGCCGCCGCGACGAGGCCGTGCCCGAGCCCGCGGAGCTCGCGCCGGCCTACGCGACCGCTTCCTACGGGCCTTGTCCGCCTGTCGAGGACGAGCCGGGCAGATCTTCGCCGCGTGTCCATACGTAGGCGGCGCGCCGGCGACGAACATCGGGGTGTGCCTGGAAGCGGTGGACAGATCGTGGCGTTCGGAGGCGGCGGCTTCTCGATGGAGGCCGGCAACCCGCTGCTCGACGACTACGTCCTGTCGCTCACCGGCAAGCAGCGACCGAAGGTCTGCTTCCTCCCGACCGCGTCGGGCGACGCCGACCACTACATCGTCCGCTTCTACCGCCAGTTCGCGACGCGCGCCGACGCCAGCCACGTCTCGCTGTTCCGACGCGACCGCGAGGGTGTCGAGAGCGACTTCGCCAACCACCTGCTGGCGCAGGACCTGATCTACGTCGGCGGCGGCAACGTCGTCAGCCTGCTCGGCACCTGGCGCGCCCACGGCCTGCACGCCGTGCTGCGGCGTGCGTGGCGGCAGGGCGTCGTGCTGTGCGGGCCGTCGGCCGGATCGCTGTGCTGGTTCGCGGAGGCGCTGACGGCCTTCCACTCCGACCCGTATCGCGTCCAGGGACTGGGGCTGCTCCCGCACTCGAACTGCGTCCACTACGACGCCGAGCCGCAGCGGCGCGAGGAGTACAGGCGCTTCGTCGGCGACGGGATGCGGCCCGGCTACGCCGCCGACGACGGCGCCGCGCTGCACTTCGTCGGCAAGGACCTGGCGCGCGTCGTCAGCTCGCGACCGCACGCGCGCGCCTACCGGGTCGAGCCACGGGGCAGCGAAGTGGTCGAGACACCGCTCGACGTCGAGTACCTTGGGGCGCGGATGCCCGAGCTGGCCACGGCGTGAGCGCAGGCGAGGCCGTTCCAGAGGAGCGGCGGACGCTCGTCGCGCTCGGCGGCGGCGGCTTCACGATGGAGTCCGACAACCCGGCGCTCGACGACTTCGTGCTGGGTCTGTCCCCGGCCCGCGCACCCCGGATCCTCTTCCTGCCGACGGCGTCCGGCGACCCGGCCGGCCAGATCAACGCGTTCCGCGCCCGCTTCGGCGGCCGCAGCGACTGCGAGGCGGCCCACCTGTCGCTGTTCAACCTCCACGGCAGCACGCGCACGCTCGAGGAGGTGATCGGCGAGCAGGACGTGATCTACGCCGGCGGCGGCTCGATGCGCAACCTGCTCGCGATCTGGCGCGCCCACGGACTCGACGAGCTGCTCGTCGAGTCCTGGGAGCGCGGCACGGTCCTCGCCGGCATCAGCGCCGGCGCGATGTGCTGGTTCGAGGGCGGAGTGACGAAGTCCAGCGGCGCGCCCGGGCCGATAGCCGGCCTCGGCGTCCTGCCGGGCTCGCTGTCCGTCCACGCCGACGGCGAGCCGGAGCGGCTGCCTATCTGGCTGGCCGCCGTCCGCGGCGGCGAGCTGCCTGGCGGCTGGGCCGCCGACGACGGCTGTGCCCTGCTGTTCCGCGGCCTCGAGTTCGAGCGCGCGGTTAGCTCACGCCCCGGTGCCTCGGCCCTACGCGTCGACGCCGTCGAGGGCGAGCTCGTACGCCAGCGAATCGAGGCGGAGCTGCTCGGTGACCGCAACGCCGGCGCCGGCCTGCCCAGCGACGACATCCTCGAGCTGCGCCAAGTCCAGCGCCTGCGCGGAAGGCGCTAACGAACGACCGGAATCGCCGGCGGGGCGCCGTTGCGGAACAGCGTGGCGACGTAGAGGACGATCGCCTTCTTCCCACGGTTGCGCGCGCGGTGGATCGTCCCGGGCTTCTCGACGATCCACTGACCGGTCCGGATCGGCGCGGTCTGGCCGGCGCGGATCATGCGGACCTTCGTGGCCTTGACCTCAGGGTTGCCGCGCCAGACGTTGACCGCGCCGGTGACGACGGTGTAGGTGAGCACGCCCTGCTCGATCCGTGCGATCTGGACGCCGGGATGGCGGTGCAGCGCGAGCTGCGCGCCGGGCTGCACGTCGACGCGGGAGAGGCCGAGTGTGCGGCCCTTGGCGCCTGCAGGGTCGATGTCCTGGGCGAGCGCCTCGCGAACGACGGGCGCCGGGTCGCCGGCCATCTGCGCGCCGGCGTAGGCGCCCGTCGCCGCAACGGCGACGAGGGCGCAGAGCGCCGCAAGGATGGACCGGCCGCGCACCGCTACTTGTCGTCGTCGAAGTCGAAGTCGCGCGGTGGCTTCTGCTCGAACCACAGCCGATCGTGCTCTGGCGTCTCTTGGAGGAAGTCGGGCGTCTCCTCGAGCACGTCCTCCTCGTCGTCGCCCTCGGCGGGCGGCTCGACGTCCTCGACATGCTCGAAGCCGCGTGGCGGCGTGTCGGCGCCGGCGTCGGGCTCCGGCTCGGCTGGCGGCTCCGCCGGCTCGGGCTCGAAGTCCCAGTCCGGCTCGTCGTCCTCCGGCTCGACCGGAGCCTCGGGCTCCGCGACCGGCTCGTCACGCTCGACTGGAGCGGGCTCCTCTACCCCCGGCCCCTGCTCGACAGCGTCACCGCTGGCGGCAGCCTCAGCCGGCTCGGCCGGCCGTCCACGCGGGGCGCCAAGCGCCTCCTGCTCCTGCTGCTCGACCTCGCCCTTCGAGGCGCCATGCTTGCGCTTCAGCTCGAGGTGCTCACGGATCGCGTCGTCGAGAACGCCCATCGACCGACAGCCTACGCGACCACGACGACGCCGGTAGCATGAGATCCCTCCCACGGGGAACCTGGGGCTGTAGCTCAGCTGGAAGAGCGCTGCCTTCGCATGGCAGAGGTCAGGGGTTCGAGTCCCCTCAGCTCCACTCTTTGCACGTGCAGAGTTGCCGCACGCGCGTGCTTTCCCGTAACACACGCCTCGGCATGCTGCCTCGCGTGTCCTCTTCCTTCCTCGAGAACGTCGAGACGGTGACCGCGGTCATCGGCGGCTGCGCGGCGCTCGGCAGCGTCCTTATGTGCGCCCTCGAGATTCGCAACGAGGAGCGGCATTGGGACGAGGCGATCGGGTGGGGAAGCGTGGCGGAGGGGTCGTTGGAGCGGGCTTCCTGCTGATCGAGATCGGGCGGCACATATAGACTATCTGCCATGTCAGGTTCGCGTAGGCCCCACATCCCGACCCTCGCCATCGGCATGTCGATATTCATGTCGATCGGCATGACGTTTCAGCCTTCCCACACCGTCCTCTACCTGATGGCGTTCGTGCTGCTGGCGGCGACCGCGAAGATGACCTACCGGCGCCTGGAGCGGCAAGAGCAGGCCGGAAGCCGGGGTTAGGTAGTCGGTGGCCGCCTAGACTCGCCTCGCATGCGCGCGATCGTCCAGAGCTCGTTTGGCCATCCGTCGGTTCTGGCGCTGGCGGAGGTGGCCCCTGACAGCGCTGGTCCTCACCGCGTGAAGGTCTTCGTCACCGGAGCCGGCGGCTTCATCGGGCGCGCGGTGGCAGAGCGGTTCCGCGCCCAGGGAGCCGAGGTGGCCGGGGTCGACTTGGCAGCGGATCCGAAGCTGGGAATCGTCGCGGGCGACATCGCGTCGTCCGGGTCGTGGCAGGCGGCGGTCGCCGGCGCGGATGCAGTCGTCCACACGGCGGCGATCGTCTCGAACGCCTACGACCTCGACGAGAGCTGGCGCGTCAACGTGCTCGGCACCCGCAACGCGCTCGACGCGGCCGCGACGGCCGGCGTGCGCCGCTTCGTCCACCTCTCCTCGGTGCGCGCGTTCTCCGACCTCGGCTTCCCCGACGGCGTCGACGAGATACATCCGGTCCGGCCCGACGGCAACCCCTACGTGGACACCAAGATCGCCAGCGAGCAGGTCGTGCTCCAGGCCCACGCGGCCGGCGAGGTCGAGGGCGCGATCGCCCGTCCCGGCGACGTCTACGGCCCAGGCTCGCGGCCGTGGACGGTGCTGCCGCTCGAGATCATCAAGTCGAACCGCTTCATCCTGCCCGCCAACGGCCGCGGGGTCTTCAGCCCGGTCTACGTCGACGACCTCGTCACCGGCCTGACCCTTCTGGCCGAGCGCCCCGAGGCCGCCGGCGAGGTCTTCACGCTCGGCCCCGCACGCGGCGTCCCCACGAAGGAGTTCTTCAGCCACTACTACCGGATGCTCGGCAAGCGCGGCCCGATCTGCCTACCGACCCCGCTGGCCGTCACCGCCGCCCAAGTCGCCGGCGCCACCGAGCGCCTGCGCGGCAACCGCACCGAGATCAACGCCGCCAGCATGCGCTACCTGGCCCGCCCCGGCGGCTACTCGATCGAGAAGGCGCGCCGCCTGCTCGGCTACGAGCCCCAGGTCAGCCTCGACGAGGGCATGCGCCGCACCGAGGCCTGGCTACGCGAGCAGCGCCTCCTCTAGAGAACGTCGAGCGCGCGCTCGATCGGGCGCGCCAGGACGGCGCGGTCGCCGTTGACGACGATCGGGCGCTGGAGCAGCTCGGGGCGCTCGGCCATCGCGGCGATGACCGTGTCGTCGTCGGCGTCGGCGAGCTCGCGGGCGCCCTCCTCGCGCTTCCGCAGCAGGTCGGCCGCGGAGCCGCCGGTCTTGGCGAGCAGGTCGCGCAGCTCGGGCTCGGTCAGGCCCTCGACGTGGTACTCGACGCGCTCGAAGTCGATCCCGCGCTCGGCGAGCAGCATCGCCAGCTTGCGGCAGGTGGTGCAGGTCCGCTTCTCGTAGACGACGATTGCCATCGGGACCATCCTAAGATCGCGTCAGGCTGCCGGCGTGCGGCGGCTGCGCCGGTTGCCGCGGTACAGCTCGATCGCCATCGGGGTGACCGATATGCCGACGATCGCGATCAGGACGAACTCGATGTTGGCCTCGATGAAGTCGATCTGCCCGAGGAAGTAGCCGAGCGTCGTGACTCCCACGCCCCAGAGGACACCTCCGACGATGTTGTAGGTGAGGAAGGTGCGGTACCGCATGTGCGCGACGCCCGCGACGACCGGCACGAAGGTCCGCACGATCGGGACGAAGCGCGCCAGCACGATCGTGCGCGGCCCATAGCGGTCGAAGAACTCCTGCGCCCGCTCGACGTTCTCCTTGTGGAAGAACCGGCTCTCCGGCCGCTTGAAGATCGCCGGCCCCGCCTTGCGGCCGATCGCATAGCCGACCTGGTCGCCGGCGATCGCGGCGATCGGGATCGTGATCAGCAGCACCCAGAGGTCGGGCAGCACGTCGTTGGCCGACAGCAGCCCGGCGGTGAAGAGCAGCGAGTCGCCCGGGAGGAAGAACCCGACCAGCAGCCCCGACTCGATAAACACGATCGCGAGCACGCCGAGCGTCCCGAAGGCCTCGATCAGCTTCTCGGGATCGAGCCAGTCGGGCCCGAGGGCGATCGGAAGGTCGGCGAGGAACATGAGGGGCGCCACCGTAGCGAACCCGAGGGCGTCAGCCGCGCGGCAGGATCTTGCGGATCCCGCCGATCGCGAACCTGTTGCCCGCTTTCAGCAGCGGGCCGAGCAGACTCGCGACCAGGCGCGCGCCCGGCAGCTTCGGATCGACCGCGAACGTCCAGGTCAGGCGCGTCCCGCCGCCCGCCGTCGGCTCGAGCAGGAAGTCCTCGGCGAGCGCGTCGAGCACCGGCCGCGTCACACCGACGACGTGGAACGTCGCCCGCCGCCCCTCCTCCCAGCGGTAGAAGTGCTCCTCGAGCGTGAACAGCCGGGCGACGCGGATCGTCCGCACCGCACCCTCCTGCAGCGGTCGCCCCGTCAGCCAGCGCAGACGGTCGAGCGGCGGGAACCAGGACCACATCTGGTCGCTGCCGAGCGCGTCCCAGACCTGCGCGGGACTCGCGTCGAGCTCGACCGTCACGGGGATCACCATTGGGGCGGTCTCGAAGATGGCATCGCGATCGGCTCGGGTGGGGTAGGTCATCTCGAGAATGATCGCCCAGGCGGCGTAGAGTTGCCGGCACCCTCGATCGGACGACAGGAGACGCGATGCAGCTCGGGATGATCGGCCTCGGACGGATGGGCGCCAACATGGTGCTCAGGCTCATGCGCGACGGCCATCAGTGCGTGGTGTTCGACCTGAACGCGGACGCCGTCAAGCAGAGCGCCGGCGAGGGCGCCACCGGGGCGGAGAGCTTCGGCGACCTCGTCGCGAAGCTGGAGAAGCCGCGCGCGGTCTGGATGATGGTCCCGGCCGGCGTCGTCGACCAGACGATCGCCGAGGTCGCGCCGCACCTCGAGGAGGGCGACACGCTGATCGACGGCGGCAACTCCTACTACCACGACGACCTGCGCCGCTCGGCGGAGCTGCGCGAGCGCGGCATCCACTACCTCGACGTCGGCGTCAGCGGCGGCGTCTGGGGCCTCGAGCGCGGCTACTGCCACATGATCGGCGGCGACGACGACGCCGTCGCGCGGCTCGGTCCGATCTTCGAGGCGCTCGCGCCGGGCGTCGGCGACGCGCCGCGCACCCCCGGCCGCGAGGGCGAGCCCGCCCAGTCCGAGAAGGGCTACCTGCACTGTGGCCCGTCGGGGGCCGGCCACTTCGTGAAGATGGTCCACAACGGCATCGAGTACGGCGTCATGGCCGCCTACGCCGAGGGACTGAACGTCCTCCGCCACGCGAACGTCGGCAACGCCGATCAGGAGGTCGACGCCGAGACGACTCCGCTGCGCAACCCCGAGCTGTACCAGTACGACCTCGACCTGCCGGAGGTCGCGGAGATGTGGCGGCGCGGCAGCGTGATCGGCTCGTGGCTGCTCGACCTGACCGCCAGCGCGCTGCACAAGAGCCCCGACCTCGAGGAGTTCGGCGGTCGCGTCTCCGACTCAGGCGAGGGCCGCTGGACCGCGATCGCCGCCATCGACGAGGCCGTCCCCACCCCCGTCCTCAGCTCCGCCCTCTTCGAGCGCTTCTCCTCCCGCGGCGAGGCCGACTACGCCGACCGCCTGCTGTCGGCGATGCGCTTCGAGTTCGGCGGGCATCACGAGAAGCCGAGTAGCTAGCCGCGCCGGCCCTGCGTCGCCGCCGAAGCGCCGAAGCGTGTGGGAACCTGTCGCGATGATCCGCCTGCCCGAGACGATTCGCGCCTGCCTGTTCGACATGGACGGCGTGCTGACCGACACGGCCAGCGTGCATGCCGAGGCCTGGAAGCGGATGTTCGACGAGTACCTCCGCGAGCGGCTGGGCCCGGACGCCGAGCCGTTCGACATCGCGCGCGACTACGGGCTCTACGTGGACGGCAAGCCGCGCGAGGACGGCGTGCGCGACTTCCTCGCCTCGCGCGGCATCGAGCTGCCCGAGGGGACGCCCGACGACGCGCCGGATGCCGAGACGATCCACGGAGTGGGTAAGCGCAAGAACGTGCTGGTGCTGAAGCTGATCGAGGAGCGGGGCGTGGACGTCTACGGGGGGTCGGTCAAGTTCGTCGACGCGGCCCGCGCGGCCGGGCTGAAGACCGCAGTCGTCTCGTCGTCGGCGAACACCAAGCTGATCCTCGACAGCGCCGGCATCGCCGACCGCTTCGAGGCCCGCGTCGACGGCGTCACGCTCGCGACCGAGCACATCAAGGGCAAGCCGGCGCCGGACTCGTTCCTGCGCGCGGCCGAGCTGCTCGGAGTCCCGCCGGCCGAGGCCGCGGTCTTCGAGGACGCGCTCGCCGGCGTCGCGGCGGGGCACGCGGGCGGCTTCGGCGTCACCGTCGGCGTCGACCGCCACGGCCAGCCCGACGCGCTGCGCGAGCACGGCGCTGACGTCGTCGTGTCCGACCTCGCGGAGCTGCTGGCATGAGGAACGAGGACCGACACCCGCCCGAGCCCTGGTCGTTCGTCGAGCGCGGCATCGAGATCGACCGCCTGCCGCAGAGCGAGTCGCTGTTCGCGCTCGCCAACGGCCACATCGGCCTGCGCGGCAATCTCGACGAGGGCGAGCCGGTCGGCACGCACGGCACCTACCTCAACGGCTTCTACGAGTCCTACCCGCTCCAGTACGGCGAGCGCGGCTACGGCTTCGCCGAGGACGGCCAGTCGGTCGTCAACGTCCCCGACGGCAAGATCGTCCGGCTCCAGGTCGAGGACGAGCCGCTCGACATCCACCGCGGCACGCTCGAGCACCACGAGCGGCGGCTCGACTTCCGCACCGGCGTGCTGGAGCGCGACCTGGTCTGGCGGACCGCCTCGGGCCACGCGGTCAAGGTCAACACCAAGCGGCTGGTCTCGCTGTCGCTGCGCAGCGTCGCGGCGATCCTCTACGAGGTCGAGGCGATCGACCAGAAGGTGCGGATCGCGCTGCAGTCCAACCTCCAGGTCAACCGCCCGCGCGCCGCCGAGGTCGACGACCCGCGCGGCGGGCGCCACCTCGAGGACGCGCTGCGCTCCGAGCTGTCGGTCCATGACGACGTGCGCGTCGTGCTCGGCCACATGACCCGCGCATCGGGCCTGTCGGTCGCGTCGGGGATGGACCACGTGATCGAGTGCGACAGCGAGGTCGAGCAGCTGACCCAGTCCGAGGACGACCTCGGCCGCGTGACGCTGTCGGTCGAGCTGCAGCCGGGCGAGAAGCTGCGCCTGATCAAGTTCATCTCCTACCACTGGTCGTCGCAGCAGAGCGTCGAGTGGCTGCGCGACCAGGTCGACGCGAGCCTCGAGAGCGCGATCGCCGAGGGGTTCGACGGCCTGATCGAGGAGCAGCGCGACGTGCTCGACCGCTACTGGGAGCGCGCCGACATCCAGGTCGAGGGCGACGCCGAGCTGCAGCAGGCGCTGCGCTTCGCGATGTTCCACGTCTTCCAGGCCGCGGCGCGCAACGAGGGCCGCGCGATCCCGGCGAAGGGCCTGACCGGCCGCGGCTACGACGGCCACGCGTTCTGGGACACCGAGACGTTCGTGCTGCCGCTGCTCACGTTCACCGCGCCGGCGACGGTGCGCCATGCGCTGATGTGGCGCCACTCGACGCTCGAGCAGGCGCGCGCCCGCGCCGAGCAGCTCCACCTGCGCGGAGCCGCGTTCCCGTGGCGGACGATCCACGGCGAGGAGTGTTCCGGCTACTGGCCAGCCGGCACCGCCGCCTTCCACGTCAATGCCGACATCGCCGACGCGGTCCGCCGCTACGTGATGATCACCGGCGACCGCGAGTTCGAGGAGCACTACGGCTGCGAGCTGCTGGTCGAGACCGCGCGGCTGTGGGAGAGCCTCGGCCACCACGACGACTACGGTTCGTTCCGGATCGACGGCGTGACCGGGCCCGACGAGTACTCGGCGCTCGTCGACAACAACGTCTTCACCAACCTGATGGCGCAGCTCAACCTCGAGTCGGCCTACGAGTGCATCGGCCGCCACGAGGAGGTCGCCAAGCGGCTCGGCGTCGACGAGGACGAGCGCGCGGCGTGGAAACGCGCTGCCGACGCGATGTTCATCCCGTTCGACGAGCAGGCCGGCATCCACCCGCAGGACGACAGCTTCCTCCACCACCAGCGCTGGAACTTCGAGAACACGCCGGAGGAGAACTACCCGCTGCTGCTGCACTACCCGTACTTCCAGCTCTACCGCGAGCAGGTCGTCAAGCAGGCCGATCTCGTGCTGGCGATGCAGATCCGCAGCAACGCCTTCACGCTCGAGCAGAAGCGCGCCAACTTCGACTACTACGAGCCGCTGACCGTGCGCGACTCGTCGCTGTCGGCGGCGACCCAGGCCGTGATCGCCGCCGAGGTCGGCCATCTCGATCTCGCCAAGGACTACCTCTACGAGGCGTCGCACATGGACATCGCCGACCTCGAGCGCAACACCGGCGACGGGCTTCACATGGCCTCGCTCGCGGGCGCGGTGATCGCGACCGTCTCCGGCTTCGGCGGGCTGCGCGAGCAGAACGGCAAGCTGCTCTTCAACCCGCGCCTGCCGGAGGGCATCGACCGGCTCTGCTTCGGTCTCGAGCTGCGCGGCACGCTGCTGCGCGTCGAGGTCACCGGGCAGGAGGCGACCTACCGCGTCGAGCGCGGCGCCGGAGTCCACCTGACCCACTGGGACGAGGTCGTCGACCTGACCGCCAAGCACGCCGCCACGCTGCCGATCCCGCCTGCGCCCGACCTGCCGACCCCGGCGCAGCCGCCGGGTCGCGAGCCGGGCAGCCGCCGCCCGAAGCAGCCGATCGAGTATCAGCCGCTAGAGGCGCAGCCGATCGACTTCGACGCCTAGCCGCCGCGCGATGGACGCTTGGATCAGCGCCCAGGCGGAGCAGATCGCGGCGCGTGCGGTCCGCGACCTCGAGGCGTTGGTGGGGATCTCGTCGCCGTCCGGCGACGTCGAGGGCGCCGAGGAGTGCATCGCCGTCGCGGGCGCGCTGGCGCCGGCGCAGGCGACCGTGGAGCGCCGACCGTGCTCGACGCCCGGCCATGCCGACGACCTGGTGCTGCGGCTGACCGGCACGGGCCGTCGCAGGCTCCTGCTGCTCGGCCATCTCGACACGGTGATCGGCCACGGCGACCACCGGCCGCTCGAGCACGACGGTGACCGGCTGGCCGGGCCGGGAACCGTCGACATGAAGGGCGGCGACGTGCTCGCGCTCGGCGTCCTGCGCGCGCTCGCGGAGCGGACCGCCGACTACGCCGAGGTCGCGCTGCTGCTGGTGACCGACGAGGAGTGGCGCTCGGCCCCGTTCGCCCACGTCGGGGCGTTCGCCGGCTGGGACGCCTGCCTCTGCTTCGAGGCCGGCCAGCGCACGCCCGACGGCGACGAGGCGGTGATCGTCCGGCGCAAGGCGGCGGCGACGCTGCGCGTCCGGGCGACCGGCCGCTCCGCCCATTCGGGGGCGGCCCCGGAGCGTGGGCGCAACGCACTGCTGGCGCTGGCCGCGGCGGCCCAGGCGATCGCCGCCGCGAACGCACCCGACTCGCCCGACCGCCTGACAGCCGTGCCGACGATCGTCCGCTCCGGCGACGCCTTCAACGTCGTCCCCGGCCACGGCGAGCTCTTCTGCGACCTGCGCTCGCTGCGAACGGACGCGTTCGACGAGGTGCGCGCGCTCGTCCCGGACGAGATCGACGACGTGGCGCTCGACGCCGAGTTCATCCGCCTCTGGCCCGCGATGGACTCGCGCGAGGCGACGGCGCCACTGCTCACCGCCGCCAGCGAGCGGCTCGGACGGCCGATCCTCCCCGCCGGCCGCGGCGGCGCCAGCGACGCCAGCCACTTCGCCTCGACGATCCCGCTGACGATCGACGGCCTCGGCCCCCGCGGCGGCGGGGCCCACGCCCGCGACGAGTACGTCCGCGCCGACTCGCTGCGCTCACGCGCCGAGGTCGCGTTGGCGATCGCGGACGCGGTGCTCGCGGTCCCTGACGCCTAGCCGAACGACCTGCGGCGCGGCTCGCGCACCACCCTCAGACGAGACGGGGCCAGCGATATCGCCGGCCCCGCACGCTCACAGACCGACCATCAACTCAAGCCCTGCGCACAGCACGAGCACGCTTAGCCGCCCGCTTGGCGGTCTTGGTCTGCTTCTTGGTGCACGGCGTCTTCATCCGCACGTCGCGATCGAACCGACGTCCGTTATGCCCATCCATGTCGGCCTCGGCGACATGGCGGCCGGCACAGAGGTTGATCTTGGCCCTGCGGGTTCGTGTGACGGCGATGATGCCTGTCTTGCCGCCGTTGATGTTGAGGTTGAACCGGCTGATCGGCGCGTCCGGCACCGCGTTGAACGTGTTGACCAGCTTGCCGGACTTCGTGGTCGAGGACTCGCCTTTGAGGTTGACCGCGATCTCGCCGCGCAGGGCGACGACGATCATCGGC
>DASQKP010000036.1:0-34066 GCA_035630455.1 Thermoleophilaceae bacterium | reverse complement strand
ATACGACGGCGACGAGCTAACGGCGGCGCACGTGGTGCACATGCGGCACGGGGGCGCGGCCGAGGGCGGCCGTGTCGTGGCCCGGGTGCCGGACAACCCGCAGGGCGGCGCACCGCGCCGAGGCGACCCGGATCAGGTGCTCACCGTGACGCTGGGGCCGGCGCGCCGCGTCCGGTGACGGCGGGCAGGCCGCGGCGGAAGGCCAGCGTGAGCAACGCCGCGGAGCAGGCCAGCTGCAGTGCGAACAGCGCCACGGCGATCTGGGTCAGGTCGGCCCCGATGCCCAGCAGCAGCAGCACCTCGGCGATGGCGCCCGCCGTGAGCACCCAGATGAAGCTCGCGCGGCCAAGCGCCAGCAGGTACTGGACGGACAGGTACGCACACGCCAGCAGCGCCATCGCCAGGCCGAGCCACGGCAGCGCGTCGGCCGCTCCGGTCAGGTCGGGGCCGAACACCGTCCGCAGCAGCGGCTCGGCGGCGACCGCGTAGAGCGCGACCATCGGCAGCGCCGCCAACGCGATCAGGGTTAGGGTGCGCATCAGGACCGGCCGCGGGTCGATGCCCTCGTGGGTGCGGCGGGCCGCCTCCGGCAGCAGGTACATGCCGAGCCCGACCGCTACCCAGATGATCGCCTTGGCGGCCACCGCCGCGACGCCGTAGGAGCCGGCCAGCTCGTCGGAGACCTCGTGCTTGACGACGATCACGTGAACCTCCTGGAGCGCGAACAGCAGGGTCAGGCCGATGACCGGGATCCAGGCGCCGGAGAGCAGCTCGAGCAGCGAGCGGCGGTCGCGGCGCCCGGGAAGCTCCTGGGCGAGCGGGCGCGCCAGCACCAGCGCCATCGCCATCAGCGCCAGCGGCGTCGCGAGGAAGGCGCCGGTCACGTCGAGGCCGGCGAGCACGAGCACGACGCCGAAGCCAAGTCGCGCCAGCGCCTCGCCGACGATGCTGCCAGCGACGACGCGGTAGCGGCGGTAGCCCTGCAGCGCTCCGCGCTCGACCGAGAGGATCATCCAGAGGAAGGCGCAGACCGGCACGGCGGCCGCCGCCCAGACCTGGTCGACGTTGAGGATCGCGCCGAGGACGTCGCGCAGCGCGACCGCCACGACAGCGACGACCACCGCGCCGAGCGCGATCCGCGAGATCCAGTGCCGCACGCCCGCTCCGGCGCCGGGCCCAGCCGCGGATATCTCGCGCGCCACCGCGATCTGCAGGGCGGAGCCGGGGACCATCAGGATGATCGACGCCGACACCAGCGCCGCCAGCGAGCCGTAGCCGCTCGCCCCGAGCAGCCGCGCGAAGACGACGGTGAAGGCGAGCGCGATCACGTTGCTGACGATCACCGCGGCCGCGAGGCCGCCGGCGCGGCCGAAGTCGCTCTGGGCGAGGTCGGACAGCGAACGTGCCGGCTGCCGCCCCTCCGCGTACTCCGTCTCGAGCGCGGCGAGGGTCGCGCCGGCCGTGGCGTCCCAGCTGAACTCGGCGGCCCGCGCCGCCGCCCGTGCGCCAAGCCGCTCGCGTAGCTCACGGTCCGCGACGATCCGCGCAACCGCGTCGGACAGGCCCTCGGCGTCTTCGGCGAGCAGGCCGGTGTCGCCGTCGAGGATCGACTCGCGCAGCCCGCCCTCGGCGATCGCGACGCTCGGCGTCCCGCACGCCGCCGCCTCCATCACCGTCAGGCACCAGCCCTCGTTCGAGGACGCGGTCACGTTCACCCAGGCCGACGTCAGCAACTCGCGCTTGCGCCGCTCGTCGACGTGGCCGTGCAGGCGGACCCGGTCGCCGAGGCCGCGCCGCGCGATCTCCCGCTCCAGCTCGCCGCGGTGCTCGCCGTCGCCGGCGATCTCCAGCCGCGCCTCGGGTATCCGCTCGAGCGCGTCGAGCACCAGCTCGATCCGCTTGTAGCGCTTGAGCCGGCCGAGGTAGAGCAGCGTCGGTCCGTCGATGCGCTGGTCGTCGGCCGGCACGAGGTCGACGCCGTTGCGCACGATCTCGATCGACTCGGCCGGCACGCCGTGCTCGGCGATGTCGGTCGCCGCCGAGTCCGAGACGGTCAGGAAGCGGGCATCGCGGTAGAGCAGCCGCAGCGGCAGCGTCTCGAGCAGGAACGCCGCGGCCTTGCCGCGCCGCGGCCCCATCTCCTCGACGTAGTGGCGCCGGTGGATGTGGTGGACCAGGACCAGCCGCGGCGTCCGCAGCCAGAGCGGCGTCAGGAAGGTGACCCCGTTGACGATCTCCAGCACGACGTCCGGGTCCGGCACCAACCCGCGCCACTGGCGCCAGATCGCGCGCGGGAAGACGGTGGAGCGGCCCCCGACGCGGTGGATCGTCAGGTCGCCGTCGCGCTCGATCTTCGCCGCGCCGGGGTAGGTGCAGCAGACGATCGTCACCCGGTTCCCGGCCGCCACCCAGCGCACTGCTTGCTCGCGCAGGTTGGCCCCCGAGCCGCCCCCCTGCGGATGCGTCCAGTCACGGTCGGCCAGCACGAGGATGTGCACGGCTCGACGTTAGCGGCGATAGGTTGGCACGAGGTGGATTTGAGCCATACGGCACAAGGGGCCAGAATCGGCCATCGCCGGTGGCTGCTCGGCCTGTTCGCGCTCGCCCTCGCGCTGCGGGTCGCCTGGGTGCTGACCGTCGACCGTCACGGCTTCCCGGTAAACGACACGCTCTTCTACGACCGCACCGCAAGCAGCCTCGCCGATGGCGATGGCTTCTCCTGGTTCGGCGCGCCGACCTCGCGTTGGCCACCCGTCTACCCGGGACTGCTGGCCGCCTCTTACTGGTTGTTCGGCGCGACCCCCACGACCGGCGAGCTGGTCAACGCCTGTGTCGGCGCAGCCGCCGTGCCGCTTGTCTACCTGTGCGCGTTGCGCATGTTCGGCCGGCGCGAGGCGATCGCGGCCGGCAGCCTGCTGGCGGTCTTCCCCGGCCAGGTCTTCCTCGCCGACGTCCTGCTCGCCGAGACGCTCTACACGACGTTGCTGCTCGCGGTATTGACCCTCTGCCTATGGCTGCCGCGTGAGCGCTGGTGGGTCGCCGCCGCCGTCGGTTTGACGATCGGCGTGGCCGCGGAGACGCGCGCCGAGGGCCTGTTCCTCGTGATCCTGCCGCTGGCGATCTGGTGGCGTCCGTCATGGCGGCAGGTCGCGGTGCTGCTTGCCGGCGTCGCGATCGTCGTCGGCGCCTGGACCGCCCGCAACGCGGTCGAGATGGACGCCTTCGTCCCGATATCGACCAACGGCTCCCAGACCTTGTGGTCGGGGCACAACCCGGATGCCTACGGCGGGCCGACCTATTCGATCGGACGGCGGGGAGCGGCCCTCACGGCGCGGCGCTCGCCCCAGGTCGAGGAGCTCGAGACCTCGCGCCAGCTGCGCCGGGAGGCCGTCGAATGGATGCTCGCCAACCCGGGGAAGGAGCTGCTGCTCGTGCCGCGCAAGCTCGGCTGGCTGCTGCGCGGCGACTCGCTGGCGCTCTTCCAGTGGGTCCAGCCAGGCGGTCCAGGCGAGGCCGACGCGATCTCGAACAACCTCGCGGTGCCGCTCGGAAACGTCGCCGACCTCTTCTTCTACGGACTGCTCGCGCTGACCCTGTTCGCCGCCTTCGTCGCCTGGCGCTCGCGCCCGCTGGCACCCGCCGAGCGAGCGCTGTGGATCCTGCTCGGCGCCTCACTCGTCCTCTACGGCTTCGTCCTCTACGGCAACTACCGCTACCGGATGCCGCTCGAGCCGGTGATGATCCTGCTGGCGGTTCCGCTGGTCGTACGGTCTATCCTGCGACCGCAGTGGACGAGCGCTCCCTCACCGAGCGCCTGATCACCTACGACACGGCCACGATCGAGGGCATGCAGGCGGCGGCGGCCTTCGTGAAGGGCTGGCTGGAGTCGCACGACGTCGAGGTGAACGGCGAGCAGCACAACGGACGCCCGGTGCTGGCGGCGACCGTCGGCGCCGAGAGCGGGCCGACCGTCGTGCTGCACGGCCACATCGACGTGGTTCCCGGCGACCTCGGCCAGTTCACTCCGCGCGTCGACGGCGACCGGCTCTACGGCCGCGGCGCCTACGACATGAAGGGCGGCCTCGCCGCGATGATGGTCGCCACCTGCCGGCTCGCCGCCCAGGACGCGGTCAAGGTCCACTTCGTCTGCGTCTCCGACGAGGAGACCAGCGAGGAGGACGGGATCCGAGCCTCCGACCACATCGTGCGGCAGGGCTACACCGGGGACTTCGCGATCACCGGCGAGCCGACCAACCTGCACATCGGGATCCAGGCGAAGGGCGTGCTGGCGATTCGGATCGAGGTCCTCGGCCGCTCGGCCCACGGCTCGACCCCGTGGCTCGGCGACAACGCGGTGCTGAAGGCCGTCGACGTCTTCCGCGGCATCGAGACGCTGCCCTTCACGCGCGAGTCCTCGGACATGTTCGACCGGCCGTCGATCAGCCTCGGCCGGATCCTCGGCGGGGACGCGATCAACCGCGTCCCCGACCACTGCGCGATCGACGTCGACATCCGCTACCTGCCGGGCCAGGACGCGGAGGAGATCCTCACGGGGATCGGCGCGCTCGACGGGGCCGAGGTCACCCACGTCTTCCACCGCGAGCCGATCGTCGTCGAGCGCGAGAACCCCTACGTCCAACTGCTCGCCGCGTCGGTCCTGAACGTCACGACGCTCGAGGAGAGCATCGCCGTCGGCCGCGACGGCACCTCCGACGTCATCTCCTTCATCAAGGCCGGGACGCCCGGCGTCGAGTTCGGGCCGGCGGGGGAGGGCCACCACGGTCCCGAGGAGTGGGTCTCGATCGACTCGCTCGGCCGCTACCGCGACGCGCTCGTCCAGTTCGTCGAGTCGATCCCGCAACATGGGCGGCTGGCCGATCTGAGGATCGCTTGAGGCCCTTCGACGACAGCAACCGACCCGGCCTCTGGAAGAAGCTGCTGCTCGGCGCCTTCCTGGTCGTCTTCGCCGCCGCCTCCGCTACCTCGGTGGCCGCTTTCCGCGAGATCGACAAGGTCGTCGACGCGCTCGACCAGAACGAGGACCTCCAGCTCGGCGGCCAGCTTGCCAAGAGCGACCCGGGCGAGCCGCAGACGATCCTGCTGCTCGGCTCCGACAAGCGGCCGGACGACGCCACCGACGGGGGGGGCGGCGGCGGCCAGCGCTCGGACACGATCATCCTCGCCCGCCTCGATCCCGACAACCAGGCGACGGCGCTGATGTCGCTGCCGCGCGACCTCAAGGTGGAGATCCCCGGCTACGGCGTCGGGAAGATCAACGAGGCGTACAGCTACGGCGGGCCGCGGCTGACCACGAGGACGGTCAAGCGGTTGACCGGCCTGGCGATCAACCACGTCATCAACGTCGACTTCCACGGCTTCCAGAAGGCGATCGACGCGATCGGCTGCATCTACACCGACGTCGACCGGCGGTACTACAACGACACCGCCGAGTTCGCCTACATCAACATCTCCGCCGGCTACCAGCAGATGTGCGGCGACAAGGCGCTCCAGTACGCCCGCTTCCGCCACGAGGACTCCGACCTCGTGCGAGGCATTCGCCAGCAGGACCTGCTGCGCGACGCCAAGCAGCAGGTGGGGGTCGGCGCGCTCGTGGACGACCGCGACAAGCTGCTCGAGATCTTCGGCAAGTACACGTCCTCCGACGGCGACCTCAAGGACCGCGCCGAGCTGCTGCGGCTGCTCAAGCTCGGGCTCTTCTCGGTCGGTCAGCCGATCCGCCACGTCAAGTTCGAGGGCGGCGACGTTGGCATCACCTCCGGCGACGCGACCACGCCCAGCTACGTGACCGCCAGCGACGCGACCGTCAAGAAGCTGGCCCAGCAGTTCCTCGGCGTCGAGGCGACCAAGGGCCCACGCGGCGCACTGAAGCCGAAGGGGCGCAAGCGCCCGCCGCAGGACAGCAGCGCCAGCGGCGGGCTCGAGAAGGAGACCGAGTTCGGCAAGGACCAGGCGATCCAGGCCATCGAGCAGGGCGCCGGCGGCGAGTTCCCCGTCTACTACCCGACCGTCCGCGTCGCCGACTCCGAGTACATCGGGCCGCCGCGCGTCTACAAGCTCGTCGACGCCGACGGCAAGCGCCGCCGCAGCTACCGGATGGTGCTCAAGCGCCCCTACGTCGGCGAGTACTACGGCATCCAGGGCACGCGCTGGACGGACCCGCCAATTCTCGACAGTCCTTCCGAGGAGCGCACGATCAAAGGCCGCAAGTTCGAGCTCCACTACGAGGGCGATCGCCTGCGCTTGGTTGCCTGGCGGACCCCGAAAGCCGTCTACTGGGTGTCGAACACTTTGCTGCAAACCCTGAGCGAGCAGCAGATGATCGCGATCGCCCGCTCCACCCGTCTGCCCTGAGCCATAGCTGGTCTGTAGCCTCACCGAACTCTATGGCTGAGAGAGAACCGATCGGCGTCATCGGCGTCGGCTGGGTCGGGCTCTGCACCGCGGCATGCTTCGCGGAGCTGGGTCACCCGGTCTACGCCCGCGACATCCTGCCTGAGAAGGTGGAGTCGCTCAAGCGCGGCGAGGTGCCGATGCATGAGCCCGGGCTCCCCGAGCTCGTCCAGCGCAACGCCGAGCGGCTGCACTTCACCACCGACATGCGCGAGGTGCTCGACGACGCCGAGCTGCTGTTCTGCTGCGTCGACACGCCGCCGACCTACTCGGGTGACGCCGACCTATCGCGCGTCGAGGCGGTGATCGCCGAGCTGGGCGACTCGAACTCTCACGCCATCGTCATGAAGAGCACGGTTCCCGTCGGCACCGGTCGCGCGATCCAGCGCCGCCGCGAGGACCTCGGCTACATCTCGAACCCGGAGTTCCTCAAGGAGGGCACGGCGGTTGAAGACTTCATGCACCCCGATCGGGTCGTAGTCGGTGCCGGTGACGGCGCAAACGGCTTCGCGGATCGGGTCGCGGCCCTCTACGAGCCGCTCGGCGGTCCGATCGTTCGTACCGACGTCGCCAGCGCCGAGATGATCAAGCTCGCTTCGAACGCCTTTCTCGCGACGAAGATCTCGTTCATCAACGAGATCGCCAACGTCTCGGAGGAGTTGGGCGCCGACGTCAGCGAGGTCGCTCGGGGCATGGGCCTAGACGACCGGATCGGTTCCAAGTTCCTCAAGGCCGGCCTCGGCTTCGGCGGCAGTTGCTTCCCCAAGGACGTCAGCGCGCTCAAGCAGCTCGCCGGCAACAGCGGCTATGCCTTCCAACTGCTCAACTCGGTGATCGAGGTCAACGAGCTGCAGAAGCGGCGGGCGGTCCGGAAGCTGCAGAAGCACCTCGGCTCGCTGGTCGGTAAGGAAGTAGCGCTGCTCGGCGTGTCGTTCAAGCCGGACACCGACGACGTCCGCGAGGCGACCAGCATCGTGCTCGCCGCGCGGCTGCAGGGCGAGGGCGCACACGTCCGCGTCTACGACCCGGTCGCACTTGAGAACGCCGAGGATCTGCTCGGCGGAGCACGGATCTGCGATTCGGCGCTCGACGCGCTCGACGGCGCCGACGCGGCGGTCCTGGTCACCGAGTGGCCAGAATTCGCCGAGCTCGACTGGGCTGGCGAGGTGCGCGAGCGGATGGCGCAGCCGGTCATCGTCGACGGACGCAACTTCCTCGACCGCGAGGCGTTGCGCGCCGCAGGCTTCACGTACGAGGGCATCGGCCGCTGACGTGCAGGCGCTGGTGCTCGCGGGCGGGCAGGGCACTCGGCTTCGGCCGCTGACCTACACCACGCCGAAACCGGTGATGCCGCTCGCGGGGCGTCCCTTCCTGACCTTCATGCTCGACTGGCTGCGCGGCCACGGCGTCGACGAAGCGATCCTCTCCTGTGGCTTCATGTCCGACGGCGTGCGCTCGGTGCTCGGCGACGTCTACGGCGGCATGCGCCTGCGCTACGTGATCGAGGACGAGCCGCTTGGAACGGCCGGACCGGTGCGGCTCGCGCTCGACGAGGGCGTGCTCGACGAGCGGCTGCTGGTGCTCAACGGCGACGTGCTGACCGACATGGACCTGACGGCCGAGCTCGACTTCCACCTCCAGGTCGGCGCTCGCTGCACGCTCGCGCTGATCGAGGTCGAGGACACCGCCAGCTACGGCGTCGTGCCGACCTTCCCCGACGGTCGTGTCGAGGCGTTCCTCGAGAAGACCGACGGCGACGTTCCGACGAACCGGATCAACGCGGGCGCCTACGTGCTGGAGCGCGAGGTCGTCGACACGCTCGTCCCCGCCGGACGCGCGGTCTCGTTCGAGCGCGAGGTCTTCCCGCGGCTCGTCGGCGACGGCCTCTACGGCTGGGCGGCCGACGGCTACTGGATCGATATCGGGACGCCCGAGCGCTACCTCGAGTCGACCTACGACCTGCTCGCCGGCGCCGTCGCGTCGACTCTGCCAGCCCGCGACGAGACAGGCTCGCTGATCGGCGACGGCTGCTTGACCAGCGGCGCCCACATCGGGCCGCAGACAGTGCTCGGCAATCACTGCTCGGTCGGCAGCGATTCGTCGGTCGAACGCTCGGTGCTGCATGACGGCATCGTCGTCGGCGCCGACTGCTCGGTGCGCGAGGCGGTGCTAGCCGAGCGCGTGCGCGTAGGCGACGGGGCGCGAATCGAGTCAGGTGCAATGGTCGGTGCGGCGGCCCGCGTCGAGCCCGGCGCCGTCGTGCCTGGTGATGCGCGCGTCGAGCCAGACGCCGTCGTGTCTGCGAGGCTTCCGCTCTCGTGATCGAGGACGTTCTCGCCCAGCCGCACCAGATCGGCGACGCGCTGTGGCGCGTGGAGGCGGCGGGGATCGTGCCGCGTGACCTCCCCGGCGGCCTGGTGATCTGCGGCATGGGCGGCTCCGCGGTCGGCGGCGATCTCGCGGCGGCCGCTATCGGGGGCCGTGCGAAACGCGCGATCCGCACCGTTCGCGGCTACGAGCTGCCACCCGACGTCGGACCCGAGACGCTCGTGCTCTGCGCCAGCTACTCCGGCTCTACCGAGGAGACGCTCGCCTGCTTCGACGCCGCGGGAGAGGCCGGCGCGCCGCGCGTCGCGCTGACCACCGGCGGCCCGCTCGCCGAGCGCGCACGCGCCGCCGGCATCCCCGTCGCGGGAGTCCCGTCCGGCATGCAGCCGCGCGCCGCCGTCGTCTACATGACGATCGGCGCGCTCGAATGCGCCGCCGCCTGCGGCGTCACGCAGTCGCTGCGCCCGGAGATCGAAGGCGCCCGCGAGCTGCTCGAGCAGCTCGCCGAGGACAGCGGCGCCGACTCGATCGCCCGCGCGCTCGAGGACACGATCCCGCTGGTTCACGGAGCCGGTCCGACGGCTGCTGTCGCCCGCCGCTGGAAGACCCAGCTCAACGAGAACGCCAAGCTGCCCGCCTTCTCCAGCGAGCTCCCCGAGGCCAACCACAACGAGATCGAGGGCTGGCGCCGTGGCCTCGACCTAGCCCCGCTCTCCGCCATCTTCCTCCACAGCCCCGGCATGCACCCGCGCCTCGAGCGCCGCATGGAGCTGACCGCCGAGCGCCTCGCCGACCTCGGCGCCCCCGTCGTCCGCGTCGACGCCCGCGGCGACACCCCAGTCGCCCACGTCCTCTCCCTCGTGATGACCGGCGACCTCGTCAGCGTCTCGCTCGCCGAGCTCGAGGACATCGACCCAGACCCAGTCGACGCGATCGAGGGCTTCAAAGCGGCTTTGGGTTAGCGGTTCTTGGGCTAGGGCTCTGGCCGCGGGCAGTCACGCCGACGGAAAACCTTGACACAACCTTGGTAAGGTTGGTCTTCGCTATGGCCGGTTTGACGATCAACGAGGCGGCTGAGACGACCGGATGGTCGGCTCGGATGCTGCGCTACATCGAGCGCGAGGGGCTGATCGAGCCTGCGCGGTCATCGAGCGGGTATCGGCTCTATGGGCCGGAGGAGCTGCAACGCCTGAGGACGCTGCGGGAGCTGCTCGCCGAGCATGAGATCAGCCTCGGCGACGTCGGCTTCGCGGCGCGGCTGCGGCGCGAGAGCGAGCTCCGCGGGGCCGTGGAGACGTGGCTGGCAGCAGAGCCGCGGCGTCCCGAGGGCGTCACGGCGAACGACTGGCTGCGCTTCGAGCAGCAGAAGCACGAGCGGCTGCTCGCCGGACCCGCCGCGGCCTGACACGACAAGACTTCGAAAATGACGCAACTTCAAGGAGAACGAGTGACCCCCACCGCCACCCAGGACTACAAGGTCGCCGACATCGGCCTGGCCGACTTCGGCCGCAAGGAGATCTCGCTCGCCGAGGTCGAGATGCCGGGCCTGATGAGGACCCGTGAGGAGTACGCCGCGAGCCAGCCGCTGAAGGGCGCGCGGATCATGGGCTCGCTGCACATGACGATCCAGACCGCCGTGCTGATCGAGACGCTGACGGCGCTCGGCGCCGAGGTCCGCTGGGTCTCCTGCAACATCTTCTCGACCCAGGACCACGCCGCCGCCGCGATCGCCGCGACCGGTGTTCCGGTCTTCGCCTGGAAGGGCGAGACGCTGGAGGAGTACTGGTGGTGCACCGAGCAGGCGCTGAACTGGCCTGACGGCGAGGGACCGAACATGATCCTCGACGATGGCGGCGACGCGACGCTGCTCGTCCACAAGGGGCGCGAGTTCGAGCAGGCCGGCGCGGTGCCGGATCCCGCCTCGGCCGACTCCGAGGAGTACCGGATCATCCTCGAGACGCTGCAGCGCTCGCTGCAGGAGGACCCGCAGCGCTGGACGAAGATCGCCGCTGGCATCCAGGGCGTCACCGAGGAGACCACGACCGGCGTCCACCGGCTCTACCAGTTCGCCGAGACCGGCGACCTGCTGTTCCCGGCGATCAACGTCAACGACTCGGTCACCAAGTCGAAGTTCGACAACCTCTACGGCTGCCGTCACTCGCTGGTCGACGGCATCAACCGCGGCACCGACGTGATGATCGGCGGCAAGGTCGCCGTGATCTGCGGCTACGGCGACGTCGGCAAGGGCTGCGCCGACTCGCTGCGCGGCCAGGGCGCTCGCGTGATCGTCACCGAGATCGACCCGATCTGCGCGCTGCAGGCGGCGATGGAGGGCTACGAGGTCGCCACGCTCGAGGACGTCGTCGAGACGGCTGACATCTTCGTCACCGCAACCGGCAACAAGGACATCATCACCGCCGACCACATGGCGCGGATGAAGCACAACGCGATCGTCGGCAACATCGGCCACTTCGACAACGAGATCGACATGGCCGGGATCGAGGGCCGCTCGGACGTCGAGCGGATCAACATCAAGCCGCAGGTCGACGAGTTCGCCTTCCCGGACGGCCACTCGATCATCGTCCTCTCGGAGGGCCGGCTGCTCAACCTCGGCAACGCGACCGGCCACCCGTCGTTCGTGATGTCGAACTCGTTCACGAATCAGACGATCGCCCAGATCGAGCTGTTCACCAAGAACGACGACTACGAGAAGCAGGTCTACGTCCTGCCCAAGCACCTCGACGAGAAGGTCGCCCGCCTCCACCTCGACGCGCTCGGCGTGAGGCTGACCGAGCTGTCCGAGGAGCAGGCCGCCTACATCGGCGTCCCGGTCGAGGGCCCGTACAAGCCCGACCATTACCGCTACTAGCCACATCGCCGACCCGGGTCTCGCCGCCGCCGGCGCGGCCCGGGTCGCATGGGCGGACGGGCAGATGCCCGTCCTGCGGCTGATCCGCGAGCGGTTCGTCGCGGAGCGGCCGCTGGAGGATCTGCGGGTTGCGGCGTGCCTGCACGTCACGGCGGAGACTGCTTGCCTGGCACGGACTCTGGTGGCCGGTGGGGCGGAGGTCGGGCTCTGCTCGGCCAACCCGCTGTCGACTCAGGACGACGTCGCGGCGGCGCTTGCCGAGGACGCCTCGATCGACGTCCACGCACAGCACGGCGAGGACCTCGACAGCTACGTGTCGCACGTCAACGCGCTGGTCGACTCCGGCCCGCGAATCACGCTTGACGACGGCGCCGACCTTCTGACCGCGATCCACGCCCGCGACCCGGGCGAGGGCCTGATCGGGGGGACCGAGGAGACGACGACCGGTCTGCTGCGTCTCCGGCGTCTGGAGGCCGAGGGAAACCTCCGCTGCCCGGTGCTCGCGGTCAACGAGGCGCTCGCCGAGCGGACGCTCAACGACCGCTACGGAACCGGCCAGTCAGCGCTCGACGGCATCCTGCGCGCCGCCAACCTGCTGCTCGCCGGCCATACGCTAGTCCTGCTCGGCTATGGCTTCGCGGGCCGTGGCATCGCCCAGCGTGCACGCGGCGCCGGTGCCGCAGTGATCGTCTGCGAGGTCGATCCCTTGCGCGCCCTCGAGGCGCGGATGGAGGGCTACGAGGTGATGCCGGCGCTCGAAGCGGCCGAGCGCGGCGACCTGTTCGTGACCGTCACCGGCTCGCGGTCGGTCCTGCGTCTAGAGCACTTCGAGCGGATGAAGGACAACGCCGTGCTCGCCAACGCCGGCCACTTCGACGTCGAGATCGACCTCCCCGACCTCCGCGCCCTTGCCACGGGCGGAGTCCAGCCCGTCCTCCCGCTCGTCGACCAGTACGACCTCGGCGACCGTCGCCTCAACCTGCTCGCCTCCGGCCGCGTCGTCAACCTCGCCGCCGGCGAGGGCCACCCGGCAGCCGTCATGGACGTCTCCTTCGCCCTCCAGGCGCTCGCCGCCGAGCACCTCGCCCTCCACCGCGACAACCTCGTTCCCGGCGTCCTCGACGTCCCCCGTGCGATCGACGACGAGGTCGCCCGCCTCAAGCTCGCCGCCCTCGACGTCCACATCGACACCCTCACGCCCGAGCAGAGCGACTACCTCCAAGGCTGGCGCCCCGGCACCTCATGACGTAGGGGGGCGAAAAATCCGCGCCCGCGACTTCATAGGGCGTGTCCTTCTTCGTCCAAGCAGCAAACGCATTGGCCACCGACGTCCGCTCGTTCGTGGATGACATGGGCCGCGGATTCATGTCCGGTGGCATTGCAGGTGCCATCTACGTCCTGCTCTGTCGCTCGCGTTCATCTCAGGCGCGCCAAGCGATGGTTGTCAGCGCGTGCGGTCTCGTCGGCGTCGGCATTGTCCTCTTGATCTGGATCGCCGTGGAGGTACTATAGCATATGTGCATGGAGCAAAGTCAATTCATCTGGCTCGCCTTCGCCTCTTTGATGGCGCTCGCTCTCGTCGGGACGTACGTGCTCGGCGATAACTCTTGGATGGCCTATCTCCTCGTCGTCCCAGCGCTCCTGATTCTCCGGGCGATGGGGGCGTCACGAGCGACCCAGGTCGACCGCTAGTCCGCTAGCGCAAGTGCCCTCGTCGACCGGGCGATCTGGATAGCGGTTCGGGTTGCCGCGCGGCGGGATGTCTCGCTGTGGGTGGAGATGAGGTAGCCGTGGCCGTTCTCGTTCCACATGACGATTGAGTGGTCGCCGTGGATGCCGCCCTGGGGGTAGGGCGGCGCCTTCATGACGGCCGCCGGATGACCGTGGACTCGGGTGGTGCCCACCCGGCGGGTGGGGCGTGTGACGACGAATCGGCGGCCGGTCGGCTCGTCGCCCTTGAAGATCGGTGTGGTGACACGGC
Organism: Thermoleophilaceae bacterium; assembly: GCA_035630455.1. Lineage (GTDB taxonomy): Bacteria > Actinomycetota > Thermoleophilia > Solirubrobacterales > Thermoleophilaceae > JAAYBF01. Next base: position 20,477 of record DASQKP010000036.1, on the reverse strand, counting down.
GGGTCGTCACGCGTAGCCGCTGACCGCCACCCTCGAAGCCGACGGGAAACGGCTTCTCCTGACCGCCCAGCAGCACGTGGAAGACCGGGGAGCGGCTGCCGAAGCCGGTCTGTGCCTCCAGCAGGTAGGCGACATCGCTGCCGAAGAGGCGCAGACGGACCTTCGCCGGCCGTCCCGCGTCGGGCCACTCGGTCGGGCAGACGACTGGGAAGGTTGCGACGCCGGCGGCCTCGCGGCAGCCGTCGGCGACTCCTTCGGGGGCGGGAGGCAGGGGCGACCCGTTCGCGGCGCGCTCCGGCTCGCCCCCGCAACCGGCGAGCAGAGCCACCAGGACGGTGGCCGTCGCGGCGAGCCGCCAGGCCATCGCTCAGAGCTCGATCGAGTACGAGAGCCAGCGGTCGTCGCGCGTGCCGCCGACGCGCTCGTAGACCTTCTGGGCGCGGTGGTTGTCCTTGGCGGTCTGCCAGTCGAGCGCCTTGCCGCCGCGCTCGCGGACGCGTCGTGCGCACTCGGCGATCAGCTCCTCGGCCGCGCCGCCGCCCCGGGCGTCGCCGTCGACGAAGAGGTCGTTCATCACGCCGACCCGTCCCGCCGAGGATGTCGACCACGTCCAGAAGACGGTGGCGAAGCCGATCGCGCGGCCCGAGTCGTCACGGGCGAGGAGCTGGAAGCCCTCGCGTTCCGGATCGGAGATCAACGCGCGCGCCATCGCGAGCAGCGCGTCCTCCGGCGGATCGACCGCGTAGAAGTCGCAGTAGCCGCGCATCAGCGGCAGCAGCTCGGCCAGATCGGCCTCGCCCACGGTGGAGATAGCGGTCATGGACCGACACTAATCGCTAGCGTGCCCGCCCGATGAAGGCAATGGTTCTAGCCGCCGGTCTCGGCACACGTCTCAAGCCGATCACCTACGAGATCCCGAAGCCGATGGTTCCGGTGCTCGACCGGCCCGTGATGGCGCACATCACCGGCATGCTCGAGCGCCAGGGGTTCACCGACCTGATCGCGAACCTCCATTACTACCCGGAGACGATCCGCGAGTACTTCGGCGACCGGCTGACCTACCGCTTCGAGGAGGAGCTGCTCGGCACGGCCGGCGGCGTCCGCAACGTCAAGGACTTCTTCGGCGACGACCCGGTCGTGATCGTGTCCGGCGACGCGCTGACCGACACCGATCTCAACGACCTGGTCGACCGCCACAACCGCGCCGGCGGAATCGCGACGCTGACCGTCAAGAAGGTCGACGACACCCGTGAGTACGGCGTCGTGATCCATGACTCCGACGGTCGCATCCAGGGCTTTCAGGAGAAACCCGACCCGGCGGAGGCGCTGTCCGATCTGGGCAACTGCGGCATCTACTGCTTCTCCCCGGAGATCTTCGACTACTTCCCGGACCGCCCATTCGCCGATTGGGCCAACGACGTCTTCCCGGCGCTGCTCGAGAACGACGTCCCGTTCCACATCCACGAGATCGACGACTACTGGAACGACGTCGGCTCGCTCGCCGAGCTCCGCCAGGGCACATGGGATGCGCTCGACGGCAAGCTCGGGCTAGGTGTCACCGGCGAGCGGGTGGCCGATGGCGCGATCGTCGGCGAGGGCACCGACCTCGACAACGTCGAGGTCGTCGAGGGCCCGGTCTGGGTCGGGGCCGGCGTGACCTTCGGCGCCGGCGTCAAGCTGATCGGCCCGGTCGCGATCGGCGACGGCGCGAGCATCGGCGCGGGCGCCGCGCTGCGCGACACGATCGTCTTCCCCGGCACCGAGGTCGCGGCGGGCGAGATCCTGATCGGCGCGATCCACGGCGGCACCGGCATCATGGACCGCCTGCGCCCGCTCGACGCGCTGGCGTAGAACGCCGGGCCTACCACCTACCGGCCAGGCGCCGCGGGGGTCCGGGGGCGTGAGCCCCCGGTGCGCTCCTCGAGACGCTCGCTGCGCTGCTGGTCGACCTCGGACTGGGTCAGCATCTTCGAGAACAGGAAGACGAGCGCGATCACGAAGGTGATCGACTGCTCGACCATCATGATCGCCCCGCCGGCGTTCTGGTCGGCGATCGCGCTGAGGCCCCAGATCCGCGGCACCGTCTCGTAGTACGGGTAGAAGACGGTCGAGGTCCAGGTCAGATAGAGGCCGAGCGCGGCGAGGCCGAACTTCGCGCCGCCGATGTAGCCGATGGTCTCGAAGCCCTTCAGCCGCCGCCGCATCGGAACCGGCTGGATCAGCGGCCACCAGACGCAGACGCCGGCCGTGAAGAACGAGACGTGCTCGAGCAGGTGGACTATCGGGTTCTCGAGCGCGGCGTCGTAGAGCGCCGGGATGTGCCAGCCGTACATCAGGATCAGCCAGAGGGCGATGCCGGTCCACGGCGACGCGAGCGTGCCCAGCTTGCGCTCGATCTTGTGCATCCGCCGCGTCGCCGGTCGCATGATCACGCGCGACAGGGACAGCAGCAGCAGCGCCGGGGCGATGTCTCCGAGCAGGACGTGCTGGACCATGTGCGCCGAGAAGAGGTAGTCCTCGCCGAGGCCGTCGATCGGCGAGGCGACTGCCAGCAGCAGGGCGAAGGTGCCCGCCGCGAAGGCGAGTGCCTGCGGCCAGCCGGCGCCGCGACCGCCCTCCTCGCGTCGCGCCGCGCGGAAGCGGCGCACGTAGATGAACACCATGAGCGCGATCGGCGCGAGCACGCCCGGGTCGGGCAGCCAGTGCAACTGGGGGTCGGTCGCGCCGACGAACACGAGGTTGTCGCCGAACACGCTCCCGATTGTGTCACCGCAGGCGTCGCATCCAGCTGTAGCCGAGCAACCATCGAGCGATGGGCGCGATCGACGCATTGCTCGGCTTGCTGGTTCCGCCGGAGTGCTGGGCGTGTGGAGCGCGTGCGCGCCGGCGCGAGCCGTTGTGCCTGGCCTGCCGCGCGCAGCTGCGCTGGCTCGAGCGACCGCTCCGGCTCGAGGGCCTGGAAGTGTGGGCGCCGGTCGCATACGACGGCCCGGCGCGGGCACTGGTCGCCGGGCTGAAGTTCCGCGGCATGGTCGGGCTGGCCGAGCCGATGGCCGCGCAGATCGCCGCCTGTACGCCAGCGACGCTTCTGCGCCCGCCCGCGTTGCTAGTACCCGTGCCGCTTCATCCCGGTCGCGCCCGGGCACGCGGCTACAACCAAGCTGAGCGGATCGCCGCTGAGCTTCGGCGCCGCACAGGCATGCGCGTCGCGGATTGCCTTCGCCGCTCTGGTCCCGCCGACGGACGCCAGCTGGGACGGGGCCGTGGCGAGCGGCTTGTCGCGCTCGCGGGCTCGATCGACCGACGGCCCGGCATACCCGTTCCCGAGCGGGCGCTGATCGTCGACGACGTCGTCACGACCGGTGGCACGGTCGCCGCGTGCGCAGAAGCTCTGTACGCCGGTGGCGCAAGCAATGTCGCTGCCGTCGCATATGCCCTCACGCCCGGCCGCTGAGGGCGGAGGGCGCAGCGATGGCTCACCGCATTCTGCGGAAAGAAAACATAGGCGTCCGTCGTCCTGGGCACTAGTATCCGGAGCAATCTCCATCACATTCCAGGGAGGCCGCATGCGCATCGCAATGAAGGGGCGCAACGTACCTGTCGGTGACGAGCTCAGAGAGCGGGTGAACAAGAAGTTCGCCAAGATCGCCAGACAGGTATCTCCACTCGCGGACATGGAGGTCGAGTTGATCGAGGAACGCAACCCCTCGATCAAGCAGTCCCAGGTGGTCGAGGTGACCTTGCATCTCAAGGGCGTGACCTTGAGGGCACGTGAGGCGTCGGAGAGTATGGCGCGCTCGGTCAACCTCGCCTCGGAGGACCTCGCCCGCCAGGTCAAGCGCCACCGGGAGAAGCGACGCAAGCGCAGGGAGGCGCACCGGGCTTCGCCGCGGCTTGCGTAGTTGCGGCTCGCGTAGCTGACAAGTCCGTCCACGGGCGAGCCTGGCCATTGCTAGGCTCGCTCTTATATGTCGATTCTGGACCGAGCGCTGCGGGTTGGCGAGGGGAAGAAGTTCAAGCAGTTCCAGAAGCACGTCGCGCGGATCGGCGACTTCGAGCGCGAGCTAGAGCTCGAGAGCGACGAGGAGCTGCGTGCGCGCTACGACCGTCTGCGCGAGCGCGCCATCGCCGGCGAGTCCCTCGACGACCTGCTGTTCGAATCCTTCGCGATCACTCGCGAGGTCGCCAAGCGCCACTTGGGCCAGCGACATTTCGACGTTCAGCTGATTGGCGGCATGGTGCTGCACGACGGCTCGATCGCCGAGATGAAGACGGGTGAGGGAAAGACTCTGACCGCGACGCTGCCGGTCGTCCTAAATGCGCTCACGTCGCGTGACGCCGACGGCCAGCCGATGCATGGCAAGGGCGTCCACCTCGTCACGGTCAACGACTACCTCGCCCGCCGCGACGCGCTCTGGATGAAGCCGATCTACGACGCGCTCGGCCTGAAGCTCGGGATCCTCCAGTCCGACGAGCGCGACTGGGACAACAAGCGCGCCGCCTACGAGGCCGACATCACCTACGGGACCAACTCCGAGTTCGGCTTCGACTACCTGCGCGACAACCTCGCGACGGACATGGCCGAGAAGGCGCAGCGCGGCCACGGCTACGCGATCGTCGACGAGGTCGACAACATCCTGATCGACGAGGCGCGCACGCCGCTGATCATCTCCGGCCAGCCAGAGCAGGCCGCCGACATCTATTACAAGTTCGCCAAGCTCGCCCCGCTGCTCGAGCCGGGCAAGAAGCCCGAGGGCCTCGAGGCCAAGTCCAAGGCCTACGTCGCCGACTTCGACTACGAGTTCGACGAGAAGCACAAGACGGTCGCGATCACCGAGCGCGGCGTCGAGAAAGCCGAGAAGTTCCTCGGCATCGACAACCTCTACCGCGCCGAGAACGGCCACCTCGTCAATCATCTCCAGCAGGCGCTGAAGGCCGAGTCGCTCTACAAGAGGGGCGTCGACTACGAGGTGATCGACCGTGAGGTCAAGATCATCGACGAGTTCACCGGCCGCATCCTCGAGGGCCGGCGCTGGTCGGAGGGCCTGCACCAGGCGGTCGAGGCGAAGGAGGACGTGGCGATCCAGGAGGAGAACCAGACGGTCGCCACGATCACCTACCAGAACTACTTCCGCCGCTACGACAAGCTCGGCGGCATGACCGGCACCGCGCTCACCGAGGCGACCGAGTTCATGAAGATCTACGAGCTCCAGGTCGTCGAGGTCCCGACCAACCGCCCGATGGCGCGCCTGGATCAGAACGACAAGATCTACAAGACCAAGCCGGGGAAGTGGAACGCCGTCGCGCGTGCCATCCAGGAGCGCCACGACGCCGGTCAGCCGGTGCTCGTCGGCACGATCTCGGTCGAGGTCTCGGAGCTGCTGTCGACCGAGCTGAGCAAGCGCGGCATCAAGCACGCGGTGCTCAACGCGAAGCCCGAGTATGCGGAGCGCGAGGGCGAGATCATCGCCGAGGCGGGCCGTCCCGGAGCGGTCACGATCGCGACCAACATGGCCGGCCGTGGCGTCGACATCAAGCTCGGCGGCAACGCCGAGCACCTGACCGAGCTGGAGCTGCGCGGCAAGTACGAGCCTGGCACGCCCGAGTACGACAAGGCGTGGACGGAGAAGTTCCCCGCCAACGAGGCCAGGGTCAGCGAGGACCGGCAGAAGGTGATGGACGCCGGCGGGATGTTCATCCTCGGCACCGAGCGCCACGAGTCGCGCCGGATCGACAACCAGCTGCGCGGCCGCGCCGGCCGCCAGGGCGACCCCGGCGAATCGCGCTTCTACCTCTCGGCCGAGGACGACCTCGTGCGGCTGTTCGCCGGCGACCGGATCTACCGGATCCTCGACCGCCTGGGCCCGACCAGCGAGGACGGCGAGGAGGAGCCGATCGAGGCGGGGATGCTCTCGAAGCAGATCGAGGGCGCCCAGAAGAAGGTCGAGGAGCAGAACTTCCTGATCCGCAAGCGCGTCCTCGAGTACGACGACGTGATGAACCAGCAGCGCGAGATCATCTACGAGTACCGCGACCGCATCCTCGAGGGCGAGGACATGTCGGACAGCGCGCGCGAGCAGCTCGCCGAGGTCGTCGAGCGGATGGCGAACCAGTACATGGAGGGCGACTTCGCCGAGGGCTGGGACCTATCGGGGCTCTACACGCAGCTCGAGCAGATGTACCCGGTCGGAATCGACTTCGACGGCGTCGACGCCCAGCAGGTCGACCGGGCGTCGCTGGTCGCCGAGCTGCGCGAGGACATCGTCGAGGCCTACGGCGATCGCGAGGAGGAGCTCGGCGACGATCTGATGCGCGCGCTCGAGCGCTTCATGCTGCTCCAGATCATCGACGAGCGCTGGCGCGAGCACCTGCACGACATGGACTACCTGCGCGAGGGCATCCACCTGCGCGGGTTCGCCCAGATCGATCCGCTCGTGGCTTACAAGAACGAGGGCTTCGACATGTTCACCGGCCTGATGAACTCGGTCTGGGAGGAGTTCGGCCGCTACATTTTCGTCGTCGACGTCCAGGTCGAGGGGGCTGACGGCGAGGCCCGCCGAACGACCTGGGGCGGATCGTCGAACACCAGCTCGACGGGGTCGTTCAACTACGCCGGCGGCACCGCCGCCGACCAGCCGAGTGCGCTGACCGCCGCGGCGCAGGCCGCCGCCGCTGGCGTTGCGCCAGGGGCCGTGCAGAACGCCGCCGACTACGTCGCCGGCGATGAGATCGAGGCGCCCCGTGTGATCGAGACGCGCCACGTCGCCGAGGAGGATCGGATCGGACGCAACGATCCCTGCCCATGCGGCTCCGGCAAGAAGTACAAGAAGTGCCATGGCGCCTAGCGCCAGTGGCCTCCGCGACCAGCTGAAGCTGCTCGCGGATTACCTTTGACCCTGCTTCGCTGAGTGAGCGCGCCGACGCGCTCGAGAGTCAGATGGGAGCGGAGGGCTTCTGGGACGACCAGGCGACCGCCGCCAAGGTGTCGGCGGAGCATTCGCGCGTCCAGCGCCGGCTGAGCGAGTTCCAGACGCTCGAGTCCGACATCGGAGACCTCGAGGAGCTCGAGGAGCTGGCCTCCGACGACGACTCGATCGCCACCGAGGTCGAAGAGCAGCGCGCTTCGATCGAGTCGCGCCTCGCGGCGCTGGAGGAGGCCCGCCTGTTCTCCGGCGAGTACGACGGCGGCGACGCCGTCGTGACCGTCAACGCCGGCGCCGGCGGCACTGACTCGCAGGACTGGGCCGAGATGCTGCTGCGGATGCTGATGCGCTGGGCGGAGAGCCGCGAGATGAAGGTGGAGCTCAAGGAGGCCAGCGAGGGCGAGGAGGCCGGCCTGAAGTCCGCGAGCTTCACAGCCGCCGGGGAGAACGCCTACGGCCTCTTCTCGGCCGAGAAGGGCGTCCATCGGCTGGTGCGGATCTCTCCGTTCGACTCGGCCGCTCGCCGGCACACGGCGTTCGCGGGCGTCGAGGTGGCGCCGCTGGTCGAGGACGTCGGCGAGGTCGAGATCGAGCCCGACGACCTTCAGATCGACACCTACCGCGCGTCAGGCGCCGGGGGCCAGCACGTCAACAAGACCGATTCGGCGGTGCGGATAACCCACCGGCCCTCCGGGATCGTCGTCCAGTGCCAGAACGAGCGCTCGCAGACGGCGAACAAGGAGACGGCGATGAAGATGCTGCGCGGCAAGCTGATCGAGGCGGAGGAGCGCCGCCGCGCCGAGGAGATCGCGAAGGCGAAGGGCGAGGCACAGGACGTCGGCTGGGGCTCGCAGATCCGCTCCTACGTGCTGCACCCCTACACGATGGTCAAGGACCACCGCACGAACGTCGAGATCGGCAACGCCCAGGGTGTCCTGGACGGCGATCTCGACGAGTTCGTGCGTGCGGAGCTGCTGCGGCGAGCCTAAGCCGCAAGCGCCCGGCTCTGCCGGGTGCGCGCGGATCGGTCACCGGCGAACGGCGCCGGCTAGCAGCGGAGGATTCTCAGCAGCCGCGAGCCTCGGCCTGGTTCTTGGCGCTGCGCAGGCTGGCCTTGGCGCTCTTGAGCTTGGTCTTGGCGCTCTTGACCTTCTTCTTCGCCTTCGTGACCTTGGCCTTCGCCTTCTTGGCGGCCTTCGTTCCCGGTGTCGTGGTCTTGGCCGCGGCGCGGGCGGCCTTCAGGTTCGCCTTGGCGGTCTTCAGCTTCGCCTTGGCCTGCGACACGTCGGCCTGGGCGATCTCCTCACGGCGCTCGTAGCCGCGGCACTGCGGGCTGGTGCGACCGCCCTTGTCGTCGCGTCCCGCGGGTCCGCGGTCGCGGCTCTTCTGGGCGGCGCTGGCGCCGTCGTCGCCGGCCGGCTGGGCAATCGAATTGGCGGGAACGGCCACGGCGAGCGCGGTCAGGATGACGGCGGGCGCGGCAAGACGCTTGAGCGAGAGTCGCATTGGGCGGTGAGTCCTCCGAGTCTGGATTGGGGGGGGCAAACGCCCAACCTAACGCCACGATTGCGTTTGCGCCATAGTCGGCGCGATGCGCGACCTGATCCAGCGGGCGCTCGACGAGGACCTCGGCGCCGGCGACTTGACGAGCCGGGCCGTGGTTCCGGAGGGCAGCCTCGCCACGGGCGTTGTGATCGCCAAGACCGACGGTGTGGTGGCGGGGATCGATGTCGCGGCGGCTGTATTCGCGGCCGTCGATCGTGAGCTGCCCGTCGAGCCGCGCGCCGCCGACGGCGACCGTGTCGCGCCGGGCGACGAGCTGCTGACGCTTCGCGGCGACGCGCGAGCCATCCTGGCGGGTGAGCGAGTCGCGCTCAACCTGCTCGGCCAGCTGTCCGGCGTCGCGACGCTGACCGCGAGCTACGTCGTCGCCGTCGACGGGACCGGGACGCGGATCCTCGACACGCGCAAGACGACACCGGGGATGCGCGCGCTGGAGAAGGCCGCGGTGGTCGCCGGCGGCGGAACCTCGCACCGCTTCGGCCTCTACGACGCGATCCTCGTCAAGGAGAACCACGTCCGCGTCGCCGGCGGGGTGGCGGAGGCCGCGCGCCGCGCGCTCGCCGGCGCCCCCGACGGCGTCGTCGTCGAGATCGAGGTCGAGAGCCTCGAGGAGCTGGACGAGGCGCTCGCCGCCGGGATCGGACGGGTGCTGCTCGACAACATGGATCCGGACGCCCTGCGCACGGCGGTCGAGCGGACGGCGGGGAGGGCGGAGCTCGAGGCGTCGGGGGGAATCACGCTCGACACCGTTCGCACCGTCGCCGAGACCGGCGTCGACTTCATCTCGGTCGGTGCGCTGACGCACTCGGCTCCGGCGCTCGACGTGAGCCTGCTCTTCGACCCAGAGGCCTAGAGGCCCGATAGAGCTACAATTCGGGTGCAGTCCGTAGCGCTCTCCCCGGGCGCGGACGTTCATTTCGACACCGAAAGAGGTTCGAAACATATGCCGGCCCAGTCGATTCCCACTCAGGGAGCCGCCCCGACACAGCTACTGGAGCTGGAGGACATCCCTGCCCTCAAGGACGAGGTGCGCGCGCTCGCCGCCGAGCGCGACGCCGTGATCCTGGCGCACAACTACCAGCTGCCGGAGGTCCAGGACGTTGCCCACTTCGTCGGCGACTCGCTCGGTCTGTCGCGTCAGGCGGCGGCCGCCAGCGAGCAGGTGATCGCCTTCTGCGGCGTCCACTTCATGGCCGAGACGGCGTCGGTGCTGTCACCGGAGAAGACGGTGCTGCTGCCCGACCTCGACGCCGGCTGCTCGCTCGCCGACTCGATCACCGCCGATCAGCTGCGCCAGTGGAAGGCCAGCCATCCGGGTGCGGTGGTGGTGATGTACGTCAATACCAGCGCCGATGTCAAGGCCGAGACCGACTACTGCTGCACGTCCTCGAACGCCGTCCAGGTCGTCGAGCACATCTGGCGCGAGCACGGCGACGACACCGAGATCCTGTTCGGCCCGGACATGTGGCTGGGCGCCTACGTCGAGCGCGAGACGGGACGCCGGATGCACGTCTGGGACGGCGAGTGCCACGTCCACGCGGGCATCCGGCCGGCCGATATCAACGAGATGCAGGCCGAGCACCCGAGCGCCGAGTTCCTCGTCCATCCGGAGTGCGGCTGCACGACCCAGGTGATGGAGTTCGTCGCGTCTGGCGACATCGCCTCCGACCGCACCCACATGCTCTCGACGGGCGGCATGCTCGACTTCGCACGCGAGTCCCAGGCCGACGAGTTCATCGTCGCGACCGAGACGGGGATGCTCTATCCGCTCGAGCAGGCGAACCCCGGCAAGACCTTCATCCCGGCCAACCGGATGGCCTCCTGCAAGTACATGAAGATGATCACACTGCCGAAGCTGCGCGACGCCCTGCGCGAGATGAAGCCGGTCGTCAAGGTCGACCCCGCGATCGCTGAGCGGGCCCGGATCCCGATCGAGCGGATGGTCGCGATCGGCCCGGGCAGCGCGGTCAAGCGTTGAGGCGCCTGTACCCGCGCGACGGCGAGACGTCGGCCGCGGATCTCGTCGGCCAGCTCGACCTTGGGTCACGCGCCCCGGACGACCGGCCCTACGTGGCCGTCAACATGGTTTCGACGCTCGATGGTCGCGCCGCCACCGATGGCGACACCCGCGGCCTCGGCGGTCCCGATGACCGTGAGCTGTTCCACTTGCTGCGCACCGCCGCCGACGCGATCCTCGTCGGCGCGGGCACCGTTCGCATCGAGCGCTATGCCGAGGCGGTCAAGACCGACGATCTTCGTGCGCGTCGCGAGCGTCACGGCCTCGACCCCGAGCAGCCCACCGTGATCGTCTCGGCGCGGCTGGTGCTGCCATCCGACCTGCCGCTGCTCCAGGCCCCCGGCGCCCCAGTGATCATCGCCACCGCCGCCGACCACGAGCTGGAGGGTGTCGAGGCGGACGTCACCTACGAGCGCACCGGCGACGACCTCAAGCTGCTGCTCGCCCGCCTCCGCGCCGACCACGGCATCCGCTCCCTGATCTGTGAGGGCGGCCCGACGCTCGTCTCCTACATGCTTGCCGCCGGCCTGATCGACGAGTTCTTCCTCTCACTCGCACCGAAGTTCGCCGGTGGGGGCGACGAGCCGACGATCAGCACCGGTCCCGTCCTTCCCGAGCCCGTCGACGCCGACCTCGTCTGGCTCTGCGAGGCGGACGACGCGCTCTTCACGCGCTGGCGCATCAAGCACTGACTCTGCAAGACGCGTTGCAGACCCTGCACGTGGGGTTGCACCTGCCAACGGGCGCCTTCTCGCCCGGTAAGAAGGGTGGTCGCAGATGGCTCAGCTACGTACTCGCAGGCGCCCGGACCCGACTCCGGCGCCAACTCCGCAGCGCTCAGGCGACGTTCCCGTCGTCGAGCTGCGCGACGTCTCGAAGGTCTACGACGGCGGTTCCGTCGGGCTGGAGCGCGCCTCGCTGAGCATCGGCAGGGGAGAGTTCGTCTTCCTCGTCGGCGCGACGGGCTGCGGCAAGTCGACATGCATCCGCCTGCTGATGAAGGAGCTCGAGGCCTCCAGCGGCGAGGTGCTGATCGCCGGCAAGAAGCTCAACGACGTCGACCGCTCGAAGGTCCCCTACCTGCGCCGCAACATCGGCACCGTCTTCCAGGACTACAAGCTGCTGCCGAACCGCACCGTGTACGACAACGTCGCCTACTCGCTGCAGGTGATCGGCGAGCAGCGCGACGAGATCCGCCGCAAGGTGCCGGACATCCTGAGCCTGGTCGGTCTCTCGACGAAGCTGCACAACTTCCCTGACGAGCTTTCCGGCGGCGAGCAGCAGCGCGTCTCGATCGCCCGCGCGTTCGTCAACCACCCGCCGCTGCTCCTGGCCGACGAGCCGACCGGCAACCTCGACCCCGAGACGTCGATCGGGATCATGCAGCTGATCTACCGGATCAACAAGACCGGGACGACCGTCGTCGTGGCCACTCACGACAAGGAGATGGTCGACAAGATGCGCCGCCGCGTGATCGAGCTGCGCGAGGGCCGCATCATCCGCGACGAGCAGTCCGGCATGTACCGTCCCGACGAGTCGACGACCGAGTTCGCGGTCCGGCTGCGCGGCGAGCTGGGCGTCGGCGTAGAGGGCCATCCCAACTAGCCGATGAGCTTCCCCTTCTTCTTCAAGGAGGCCGTGCGCGGCCTCTCGCGCAACTCGGCGCCGGCGCTCGCCGCGATGCTGACGGTGCTGCTGACCGCGCTCGTGCTCGGCGTGTTCATCCCGATCGTCCAGGCCACGACCGGCACCGCGAACGAGGTTCGCGACCGCGTCGTCGTCAACGTCTACATCGCCGACGAGGCCACCAAGGGCGAGCGCCAGCAGCTCGCCGCGGCGCTCGAGCGCACGACCAACGTCAAGTCGGTCGAGTTCGTCTCGAAGGCCCAGGGCCTCGCCGAGGCCGAGCGCAAGAACCCCGAGGCGTTCGCCGAGGGCACCAAGCTGCTCGGCGCGAACCCCCTGCCCGACATGTACCGCGTAACCCCGGACGACCCTGATCAGGTCTCGGCGATCGTCGATCGCCTGGCTCCGGTCGGCGCCGACGGCGCCCGCGAGCCCTCGCTGGCCGCGATCGACGAGGTGCGCAACAAGGAGGAGGACACCGAGAAGATCCTCTCCGCGACCGGCTTGGTGAAGATCCTGACCGGCGGCCTGATGGCGCTGCTCGTGTTCGCCTCGATCGCGCTGGTCGCCAACACGCTGCGCCTGTCGATCTTTGCGCGGCGGCGCGAGGTCGAGGTGATGAAGCTCGTCGGCGCCACCAACTGGTTCATCCGCTGGCCGTTCGTGATCGAGGGTGTGATCGTGGGGCTGATGGGCGGCGTCCTGGCCGTCCTGCTGCTGACGATCGCCAAGGAGACCTTCATCGATCCCCTGCAGGCGCGCTTCGACCTGCTCGCGGCGCCCGAGACGATCAACTTCCCGCTGCTGATCGTCGTGCTGCTGTTCGCCTGCGTCGCCGTCTCGGCGGCCGGCTCGGCGATCACGCTGCGCCGCTTCCTGCGCGTCTGAGCGCACCGGCCGACTACCCTTCACCGTCCTCGTGGGCGCCCTCCTCAAAGCAGCCGCAGTGATTGTCGCCGCCGCGGCGCTGCTGATTGGTGGCATCTGGCTCGGCGGGCACCCTGAGTCGCTGCCCGATCCGCTGCGTGACGCGTTCGTCACCGACGACCGCGGTTTGCGCGCCGAGCTCCAGGACGCGATCCAGGACGACTTCTACAAGCCGGTCGACGACGCGCAGATCGAACAGGGCTCGCTGAAGGGCATGGTCGAGGGCCTCGACGACCGCTTCTCGAACTACCTGACGCCGAAGGAGACGGCGGAGTTCCAGCAGTCGGTTGAGGGCCGCTTCGAGGGCGTTGGGATGAACGTCGACCAGGACAAGCGCGGGCTGCGGGTACTCAACGTCTTCGAGGGCTCGCCCGCCGCGCGCGGTGGTGTCAAGAAGGGCGACTTCATCACCGAGGTCGACGGCCGCTCGATCGCCGGTCAGGCCGCCGACGTCGCGACCGCGAAGATCAAGGGGCCGGCGGGCTCGACGGTCTCGCTCCAACTCGTCGATCCCGACAACTTCGAGCCGCGCACGGTCAAGCTGAAGCGAGCCCGGATCGAGATCCCGATCACGACCGGCCGGATCGTCGAGCGCAATGGCAGGAAGCTCGGCATCGTCACGCTCAGCACCTTCAGCGAGGGCGCCCACGGACTGGTGCGCAAGGAGATCGACGAGCTGGTCGACAAGGGCGCCGAGGGCATCCTGCTCGACCTGCGCGGCAACGGTGGCGGTCTGCTCAACGAGGCGGTGCTCGTCAGCTCGGTCTTCATCGACGACGGCCTGATCGTCTCGACCAAGGGACGCACGAAGCCCGAGCGCAAGTACGACTCGGTCGGCGGGGCGATCGACGAGGACATTCCGGTAGTCGTGCTGGTCGACCGCGGTACGGCGTCGGCGTCGGAGATCGTCTCCGGAGCGATCAAGGACCGCGGCCGCGGCACCGTCGTCGGCACACGGACGTTCGGCAAGGGCGTCTTCCAGGAGATCAGTCCGCTGTCCAACGGCGGCCTGCTCGACATCACCGTCGGCCAGTACTTCCTGCCGAACGGCGAGAACATCGGCGACAAGGGCGTCAAGCCGACGGTCAAGGCGCGTGACGACGTCGACACAGACCGCGACGAGGCGCTGCCTGTAGCGCTTGACACGCTCGCCGGTGAGTGAGGTCGGGGGACTCGCGGCCCCCGAGCCCCCCGCGAGCTGTGGCCGGCTGGAGGCAGGATGAGCCGGCCGGCACCGCGCGGGCGTCCGACGCGGCTAGACCTCCCGCTGGTCGCCGTGCTCGGCGGTCGCGGCCGGATGCTGGTGGCGAAGCCGCTGTTCGACTCGCGCGGCGAGCAGATCGAGGTTGCCCGTAGCAAGGGCGGGGAGGGCGACATCGTGCTCGTCGGCGCCGGCAAGCGCGGCGTGCGCGTGCTGAAGGTCCTCGGCAAACCGTGGGTGGCACGCGACGTCGTCGAATCGCTGATGATCGATCGCGGCTTGCGGCGGTCGTTTCCGCGTCGCGTCGAAACGGAGGCGCTGGAGGTGGCGGCCGACCCGCCGGGACGTGGCGTTCGGACTGACCTGACCGCCCTGCCGACCTTCACGATCGACCCCGACAGCGCCCAGGACTTCGACGACGCGATCTCTGCGGAGCGGGTCGACGACGGGCTGGTCCGGGTCTGGGTCCACATCGCCGACGTGACGGCATTCGTGCGTCCCGGCGGGGCGCTCGACCGCGAGGCGCAGCGGCGCGGGACGAGCACCTACGTGCCCGGCGCCGTCGAGCCGATGCTGCCTGAGCAGCTGAGCAACGGCGAGTGCTCGCTGCGGCCGGGCGAGGACCGGCTCGCGGTGACGGTCGAGATGGACATCGCCGGCGTGGACGTGCGGCGCGTTGCCTTCCACCGCTCGACGATCCGCTCGGACGTCCGACTCACCTACGGCCATGTCGACGAGGTCTTCGCCGGCCGCGCACAGGCCGAGGCGCCGTGGGGTGAGCCGCTCGCCGCGGCGCGCGGGGTCGCCCGGGCGTTGCGCGAGCGCCGCGAGCAGCGCGGCGCGCTCGAGGTGTTCTCGCATGAGCCGTCGTTCGAGTTCGACTCCGACGGGCACGTCGCCGGGGTCGCCCAGGATGTCGAGACCGAGTCGCACGTGCTGATCGAGGAGCTGATGGTCCTCGCCAACGAGCAGGTCGCCGGCTACCTCGCCGACCGCAAGCTGCCGACGCTCTATCGCGTGCATGAGAAGCCCGACCCGCCGGCGGTCGAGGCGATGCTCGCCAAGCTGGCCGCGCTCGAGGTGCCGACGCCGGCCGCGCCGAAGGCGATGAGCCCGCAGCAGGCCGCCGACGTGGCCGCCGAGGCGTCCCGGATGGCGGCCGCCTACGCGCGGACCCACGGCCGCGGCGCGGCGGCGTTCAGCTCGCTCGTGCTGCGGTCGCTCAAGCCCGCCTACTACACGCCGCGCAACGTCGGCCACGCCGGGCTCGCGTCGCCCCGCTACTGCCACTTCACCTCGCCGATCCGGCGCTACCCCGACATCGTCGCCCACCGTGCGCTGCTCGCCGGGCTGGGACTCGACGACACCGCACCGCGCGCTCACGAGCTCGACGAGCTCGGCATCGTGTGCAGCCAGGCCGAGCGCGCGGCAATGAAGATCGAGCGCGGCGCTGACGACATCTGTCTCGCGTTCCTCCTCGAGCGTCGGCTAGCCGAAGCCGCGAAGGGCTCAGACGGCGAGGCGCCGATCTGGGACGGCGAGGTCGTCGGCGTGATCGGCAAGGGCTGGTTCGTGCGCTTCGGCGAGGAACGCTTCGAGGGGATGCTGCCGGTCCGCCGCGTCGACGGCTGGTGGGAGACCGACGAGCACGAGAGCCAGCTTGTCGACGCCAACTCCGGCCGGGCGATCCGGCTCGGCGATCCGGTGCGCGTCGAGGTCGCGCGGGTCGAGCCGATACGCGGGCGCGTGGACCTCGACCTGGCCGTGTAGCGTCGGGTCGGCGATGGCAAAGAAGGGCAAGCGCAAGGCGGCACCCGGGGACTTGGCGAGCAACCGCCAGGCGTCCTTCCGCTACCACCTGCTCGAGAAGCTCGAGTGCGGCGTGATCCTGCAGGGCTCGGAGGTCAAGTCGATCCGCGACGGCGGGGTCCAGATCAAGGACGCCTACGCGCACATCGACAAGCAGGAGCGGGTCTGGCTCCACAACATGCACGTCGCTCCCTACCTCCCCGCCTCGCGGGAAAATCACGAGCCGGAGCGACCGCGCGAGCTGCTGCTGCACGCGGCCGAGATCGAGCGGCTGATCGGCGAGACCTCGCAGAAGGGGCTGACGCTCGTCCCGACGCGCGTCTACCTGAAGGGGTCGCGCGTCAAGATCGAGATCGCGGTCGCCCGCGGCAAGGACCAGGGCGACAAGCGGCGCGACCTCAAGGCGAAGGATCAGAAGAGAGACATCGACCGCGCCTTGGCCGAGCGCGAGCGCTAGCCGCCTGCCGCAATAGGCTGCGCGGGTGCTCGAGGTCGACGCAGCGTCGTTCCTGGTCATCGTGGCCGTCGCCTCGCTCGCGGGGCTGACGGCGGCACTGCTCGAGAAGCGGATCGCGGTCCCGGTCGTCGTGATCGAGCTGCTGCTCGGGATCGTCATTGGGCCGGACGTGCTCGGACTCGCGATGTCCGACAGCTTCACCGACTTCTTCTCGAACCTCGGGCTGGGGATGCTGTTCTTCTTCGCTGGCTACGAGATCGACTTCAAGCGCATCCAGGGTCAGCCGCTGAAGCTGGCGATCCTTGGCTGGGTGCTGTCGCTGGTCATCGCCTACACCGTTGGCGGACTGCTCGCCTGGGCGGGGATCGTCCTGTCGCTGCTCTACACCGGCTCGGCGCTGGCGACGACCGCGATCGGGACGCTGATCCCGGTGCTGCGCGACGCCGGGGAGCTGCCGACCCGCTTCGGAACGTTCCTGCTGGCCGCCGGCGCCATCGGCGAGTTCGGCCCGATCCTGCTGGTGACGCTCGTGCTGGCGGGCGGGCAGCCCGTCGAGGAGGCGGCGATCCTCGTCGCCTTCGTCGCGATCGCGGTGGTCGTCGCGGTCGTCGCCGTGCGCTCGACGTTCCTCGGCTGGCCGCTGATGGAGCGCACGCTGGAGGCGAGCAGCCAGGTCGCGATCCGACTGTCGGTGTTGCTGATCTTCGGCCTCGTCGCACTCGCCTACGAGCTCGGTCTCGACCTGCTGCTAGGTGGCTTTGTCGCGGGCCTGATCACGCGGATGGCGCTCCAGGGCAAGGAGGTCGAGCTGTTCGAGTCGAAGTTGACGGCGATCGGCTACGGCTTCTTCATCCCGTTCTTCTTCATCGTCAGCGGCATCAAGTTCGATCTGGACGCGCTCTTGTCGTCGACCGAGACGCTCTACAAGCTGCCGCTCTTCCTGTCCCTGTTCTTCCTGGTGCGCGGTGGCCCGGCGCTGCTGCTCTACCGCGGTGTCCTGAAGGAGCGGCGCGACCGTCTGGCGCTCGGCTTCTACTCCGCGACGGAGCTGCCGCTGGTCGTCGCGATCACGACGATCGCCGTCGACGGCGGTCACATGCACAGCTCGACGGCTGCCTCCTTGGTCGGCGCCGCGATGCTCTCGACCTTCGCCTTCCCGCTCGTCGCGATGGCGCTGCGCAAGGGGCGCGCCGGCATGGATCTCGAGCCGCGCATCCAGCCCGACGCGGCGCCGGCCTAGTCGCGCGCGAACAGGGCGATCAGCGCGGACTGCACGAAGCGCGGCGGGAAGGTCATCACGGTCTCGTCGCGGTGGCGCTTGACGAAGCGCGCGCCCCAGCGCGCTCCGCGCAGGCCACGTGGAATGCCGCCGCGCATGAACAGGCCCTCCTGGGCGGCCGCGGCGCTGTCGGTCAGGAACTCCTCGAGGTGGAGCGCGGGAACCACGCGGCAGCGTGCGTGGACGGTCTTGCCGGTCTTGTTCGCGAGGCCGTGCTTGGTGCCGGGCATGACCGGCACCTCGCCGTCGCTGGGGCTGAGCACGCGCTTGTCCTTGCCCACCAGCACCTCGACCTCGCCCTCGACGACCGACCAGTACTCCTCCTGGCGCGGGTGGAGGTGCGCCGGGAGCGCGCCGCCGGGCTCCAGCCAGGTGTCGACGACCAAGTTCTCGCCGTCGGGGGTGAAGGCGTGGCGGGCGTGGTGGACGGGGTCGTGGACGGGCTCGCTGGTGGTCGGCATGAGAGCCTCCTGTCGGCTGGCGGAAGTGTTTGTTACCGGCAGGTAACTTAGCAAGCCAAGTTACTCTCCGGTAACCATGTCCTCGACGGTACCCGAACGACGACGCATGCCAACCGCCGAGCGGCGGGACACGATCCTGCGCGCCGCCGGTCCGCTGTTCGCGCGCGACGGCTACGCGGGGACGCGACTCGACGACGTGGCCACCGCGGCCGGGGTCACCAAGCCGATCCTCTACCGACACTTCGAGTCGAAGAAGGCGCTCTACGTCGCGCTGCTCGACAAGCATGAGGCCGACCTGCCGACCTTCTTCGAGCGCGTTGGAGGCGTGCCGTCCGGTCTGGAGCCCGGCGCCCTGGTGCGGCTGATCCTCGAGCACTGGCTCGACTACGTGCGCGAGAACCAGCACGCCTGGGCAATGCTCTTCCGCGACGCGTCCGGCGACGACGAGCTGCGCCGGCGGCGGCTCGAGGTCAGCGAGCGTGCCCGCGAGGTGATGGCCGGCTTCGTCGCCGCCGTGGGCGGCGCTCGCGTGCCCGCCGACCAGGTCGAGCCGACGGCGGAGCTGCTGACTAGCGGCCTCGCCGGCCTTGCGCTCTGGTGGATCGAGCACCCCGACGTCCCGAAGCAGACGGTCGTCGACACCGCCGCACGCCTCTGCGTGCCCGCCGTCGCCGGCTAGTGGATCGTCTCGCCGCGCGCCAGCATCGCGACGAACTTCTCGATCCGCCGGGTCCGCGTATCGGCCCGCTTCGCATCGTGGATCCGGTAGAGGACGGCGTAGCGGTTGGAGCCGCTGAGCGTGGCGAAGAACTTCTTCGCGGCTGGGTTGACGTCGAGTGCCTGCTGGAGGTCGTCCGGGACCTCGATCGTGCTCTGGCTGGCGTAGGCGGCGTCCCAGCGACCATCCGCCTTCGCCCGTTCGATCTCGCGTAGGCCGGCCGGGCGCATCTTGCCGTCGGCGATCAGCTGCTCGACCTTGTCGCGGTTGATCTGCGACCAGCGGCTGCGCGCGCGACGTGGCGTGAAGCGCTGGAGGAACCACTGGTCGTCCAGGCGGCCGCGCTGTCCGTCGATCCAGCCGAAGCAGAGCGCTACGTCGAGCGCCTCGGCATGAGTTACCGTCTCGATTCCCGACGCCTTCTTGGCGATCTTCAGCCACAGGCCCGCTGCGTCGGCGTGGTTCTGCTCGAGCCAGGACTCCCACTCCGCCGGGGAGGGGAAGGGCAGGACTGGAAGGTCGTCGGGCGGCATCTGGGCGCTAGTGAAGCACGCCCGAGCCCGCTGGTTCCAGCCGACGCTCGACCTAGCATATATACCATGAACTCACATATGGTCGTTTACATGGATAGCTCGGCGCTCGTCAAGCGCGCTGGGACAGGACCCGACTCCGCGCTGGCCGCCGAGCTCTGCGACTCGGCTGGCCGGATCGTCTCGAGCGAGCTCGCCTGCTCGGAGGCCAGGGCTGCGACGCCGATGCCCGACGAGGTCGTCGACGCTCTCGAGCTCGTCCAGACCGACGAGCAGATCGCCGCCAGAGCCGACGAGCTGGCGGAACGCCACGGACTAGGCACCAGCGAGTCGGTCCACCTGGCGTCGGCGCTGAGCATCGACGCGCCGCGCGTCGTGGTCGCCAGCTGGAATCCGGCGCTCGCGACCGCGGCGGCTGAGTGCGGATTGGCTGTGGTGCCGCGCTAGACTGAGATTGCTTCTACGGGGCCGACAGGCTTCGACGTGGTCGGTCCGTGGGTGCAGTTGCGAGTCGAGGTTGTCGGTAGGCCTCGTTAAACAACCGGCAAAACCATAGTTGCGGATGAGAATCACTCGTTCGCGCTCGCTGCCTAGCAAAAGCTAGCCAGCGGTGCTCTCGGCCTCCCCTCGCCTACGGGGGAGATGTCCGGGATCAACTAGTGGGCTTGCTCCCTTCACGCGCCTCTGGTGAAGGGGGGACTTTTCACAGAGGCTGGTTCCCAGCAACCCCGCCGGCCAGGCGACCTGGGGACGAGATCAGAGGGCCGGATACGCTCGTAGACGCTGCTCTTCACGCGGCCGCGGACGTGGGTTCGATTCCCACCGTCTCCACCTATAGAGAGGCCGCCCGGACGGGCGGCCTCTCTCGTTCCAGTACGTATGGTTGGCGGATGAGGCGCTCGTGGCTCATCGCCCTGAGTGGCGTCGCAGTTGCGTGTTCGATGTCGGCGGCAACGCCGGCTGCCC
>DASQKP010000035.1:0-152697 GCA_035630455.1 Thermoleophilaceae bacterium | reverse complement strand
CGCGACCTGACCCGCCGCAAGTCAGCGCTCGAGAACTCGACCCTGCCGGGCAAGCTCGCCGACTGCTCCGTGCGCGACCCGGCACTCGCCGAGCTGTTCGTGGTCGAGGGCGACTCCGCCGGCGGCTCCGCCAAGCAGGGCCGCGACCGCAACACGCAGGCCGTCCTCCCCCTGCGCGGCAAGATCATCAACGCCGAGAAGAACCGGATCGACAAGGTCCTCTCGAACAACGAGATCCAGGCGATGATCACGGCGATCGGCACCGGCATCCGCGAGGAGTTCGACATCGAGAAGGCGCGGTACCACAAGGTGATCATCATGTGCGACGCCGACGTCGACGGTGCTCACATCCGGACGCTGGTGTTGACGTTCCTGTTCCGCGAGATGCCGGATCTGATCGAGGCCGGCTACGTCTATCTCGCCAAGGCGCCGCTCTACAAGGTCAAGACCGGTGGCCAGGAGATCTACATCGAGAAGGAGTCGGAGCTCGAGGAGGTGCTGCTGCGCGACAAGCTCGAGAAGATCGAGGTGCTCGGCCGCGGTGGCAGCGGGACGAAGTTCACCCACGCGCGCTGGCAGAAGTACGGCCGGCTGCTGAAGCAGTACGAGGGCTGGGCGTCGGCGCTGCGCGCCGAGTTCGGCCACGACACCGTGACCTTCCTCGAGGAGTCGCAG
Organism: Thermoleophilaceae bacterium; assembly: GCA_035630455.1. Classification (GTDB taxonomy): domain Bacteria; phylum Actinomycetota; class Thermoleophilia; order Solirubrobacterales; family Thermoleophilaceae; genus JAAYBF01. The sequence continues at coordinate 152,022 of DASQKP010000035.1, read as the reverse complement.
ATCCTCGACGCGGGCTCGGTCGACGCGTCGGCGGTCGAGAAGCTGATCGCCACCGACGACGTCGACAACGCCCCGTTCACGACCGAGCTGATCTCCGAGGACGACGACGAGCTGGTGATCCGCGTCGTCGAGCGCCTCAACGGCTCGGCCGCGACCTACAAGCTGCGCCGCGACATGTTCGGCCGGCCGGAGTACGCGAACTTCGTGCGCGTGCACAAGGAGCTCGAGGATCTCGTCGGCCGGCCGGCGTTCGACGTCCGGCTCGGCCGCAAGGAGCAGACCGCGCTGTCGTTCGAGGAGCTGCGCAAGAAGGTCCTCGACGTGGCGCGCGAGGGCGTCGGCGTGCAGCGCTTCAAGGGCCTCGGCGAGATGAACGCCGACCAGCTCTACGACACGACGATGGACGCCGGGCGGCGGACGCTGCAGCAGGTGACGGTCGACGACGCCTCCCTGGCCGATCAGATCTTCTCGATGCTGATGGGCGACCAGGTGGAGCCGCGACGCAAGTTCATCGAGGACAACGCGGCCAAGGTCGCCAACCTCGATGTGTAGCCGGAGGACGATCTAGATGACGGGTACAGAGGTTCTTTCCGGAGGGAACATCGAGCCGCGTGGGCTCGAGGAGGAGATGCGCTCGTCGTATCTCGACTACGCGATGAGCGTGATCGTCGGGCGGGCGCTGCCCGACGCCCGGGACGGGCTGAAGCCGGTCCACCGCCGCGTCCTCTACGCGATGTTCGAGGGCGGGCTCGGTCCGACGCGTCCGTACAAGAAGTCGGCCGCGACGGTCGGCGACGTGATGGCGAAGTTCCACCCACACGGCGACTCGGCGATCTACGACACCCTCGTCAGGATGGCGCAGCCGTTCGCGATGCGCGAGCGGCTTGTCGACGGGCAGGGCAACTTCGGCTCGATCGACAACGATCCCGCCGCCGCGATGCGCTACACCGAGGCGCGCTTGACGCGGCTCGCGATGGAGATGCTGCGCGACATCGACCGCGACACGGTCGACTTCACGCCGACCTATGACGACGCTCGACTCGAGCCGACGATCCTGCCGTCGCGCTACCCGAACCTGCTCGTCAACGGCTCCTCGGGAATCGCCGTCGGCATGGCGACGAACATGCCGCCGCACAACCTGCGGGAGACGATCGACGCGACGATCGCCTACATCGACAACCCGGAGATCCCGGTTGCCGAGTTGATGCAGCACATCAAGGGGCCCGACTTCCCGACCGGCGGAACGATCGTTGGCTGGCAGGGGATCAAGGACGCCTACGAGACCGGCCGCGGCCGCGTCGTCGTGCGCGGCAAGGCGCACATCGAGCCGCTGCGCCAGGGCAAGGAGGCGATCATCGTCACCGAGCTGCCCTACCAGGTGTCGAAGGGCGACGGTCGCGGCGACGGCTCCGGCCTGATCAAGAAGATCGCCGAGGTCGTCAAGAACGACAAGATCAAGGAGATCTCCGACCTCCGCGACGAGTCCGACAAGTCGGGCATCCGGCTCGTGATCGAGCTCAAGCGCGACGCGATCCCGAAGGTCGTTCTCAACAACCTCTACAAGCACACGCCGCTGCAGTCGACGTTCGGCGTCAACAACGTCGCGCTCGTCGACGGCGTGCCGAAGACGCTCTCGCTGCGCGAGCTGATTGGCTACTACATCGAGCACCAGCGCGACGTGGTGATCCGCCGCACGAAGCACGAGCTGCGCGAGAAGGAGGCCCGCCGCCACATCCTCGAGGGCCTGCTGATCGCGATCACCGACATCGACGCGGTGATCGCATTGATCCGCGGCTCGGCCGATCCGGACAGCGCCCGCGACGGGCTGATGGAGAAGTTCGACCTGACGCGGATCCAGGCGCAGGCGATCCTCGACCTCCGCCTCCAGCGACTGACCGCGCTCGAGGCCGACAAGCTCAAGCAGGAGCACGCCGACGTGCTCGAGCGGATCCGCGAGCTGCGCGCGATCCTGGGTGACGAGCAGCGGATCCGCGACATCATCAAGGAGGAGCTCCAGGAGATCCGCGACGCCTACGGCGACGACCGCCGCACGGACATCACGCACTCCGAGGACGACATCGACATCGAGGACCTGATCGCCGATCAGCAGATGGTCATCTCGATCACGAAGTCGGGCTACATCAAGTCGCTGCCGCTGTCGACCTACCGCACCCAGCATCGCGGCGGCGTCGGCGTGCGCGGGATGGACATGAAGGACGAGGACTACATCGAGCACCTCTTCGTCTGCTCGACGCACGACTACCTCCTCTTCTTCACCAACCGCGGCAAGGTCTACCGCCAGAAGGTGTACGAGCTGCCCGAGGCGTCGCGGACCGCGAAGGGGCGGGCGCTCGTGAACGTGCTGCCGCTGCGCGAGGGCGAGTTCGTCCGAGCGGTGCTCTCGACGCGCGACTTCACCGAGGGCAAGTACCTCGTCTTCGCGACCAAGAAGGGTCAGATCAAGAAGACGGAGTTCCTCGCCTACAACACCCCGATCAAGGCCGACGGGATCATCGCGATCAAGATCCGCGACGACGACGAGCTGGTCGCGGTCCGGCGGACTTCGGGCGACGACGACATCATCATGGTCTCGCGCTCCGGCCAGGCCGCCCGCTTCAACGAGGACCAGGCGCGGCCGATGGGCCGCGACACCGGCGGCGTGCGCGGCATGAACGTCTCGCGCGGCGACAACTGCGTGCTTGCGATGGACATCGCCCGCGACGACACCGAGCTGCTCGTCGTGACCGAGAACGGCTACGGCAAGCGCACCCTGATCGCGGAGTACCCCGTCAAGGGGCGCGGGGCGATGGGCGTCAAGACGATTCAGCTGACCGAGAAGAAGGGCGGCGTCGCCGGAGCCTTGATCGTGCGCGAGCACCAGGACCTCGTCTTCATCTCGCAGAACGGGATGGTCCAGCGCACCGGCGTCAAGGGAATCTCCCAGCAGGGGCGCCCCGCCCAGGGCGTGCGCGTGATGAACATGCGCGAGGACGACATGGTCAGCGCGGTGGCGCTGGTGATGGAGGACGAGGCCGACACCGCCGCCGTCGTCGAGGGCGAGCCGGAGGGATTGACGCCGATCGTCGACACCGACGCGCCGGTCGTCGCCGAGCCGGAGCCCGAGCAGCCGACCGACGACGAGTAACACCTGCGCGACCAGTCGCGCAGGTGAACCGGCGAGTCGGTCGTGAGCGTCTGCTTCAATGGGATCACTAGGGAAAGGAGGTGGTCCAAAGTTGATTGACAGACGTTTTGGGACCCTGGAGGTGTCCGGCCGCTAAGCCCGGCGCACTGGACCCCGAGAGCGGAGGCGCGCAGCCAGATCGGTCCCACGACCGCGTACCGCGGCTAGCGGGAGCGAGATCTGGCGAGCACCGAAGCAGGGATTAGCGGAGTCCAACCGTGGCACCCTCGGAGACGGAGGCCGGGAGAGGTCCCGCCGGCCGACGATTTCGTCACCGAGCTGGTCCAGTCAAGAGCAGTAGCGAAGGGCGTCCCACGGGGCGCCCTTCGTCGTTCTGGAACCGCGGCGTGCGCGCCAGCTAGTTGTTGGCGCCGCCGTTGGTGCTGGTGGTGTCGGTCTCGAGCGCGTTGACCTGACGCTCGAGTGCCTCGACCTTCGGCTTCAGCTCACTCGCATCGTCGCTGGCGGCTGTCGCGTCGTCGCGCGCCGAGGTGGCGTCGCGCTGGGCCTTGCGGACGCGAGTCTGGAGTTGGCTGTACTCAGCCTGGGTCGGAAGGGCGTCGACATCGGTGCGCAGCTCGTCCACGTCGTCGCGGAGTCGCTGCTGGACCCGCTCGAGGTCGGCGCGAGTCGCCGATTGAGCCGAGTCCTGCTCGCTCTTCGCGTCACGCGCCTCGACGAACGCCAGCACGGCGATCGCGGTTGCGGCGATCGCCCAGACGCTGATGACGATCATCCAGCGCCGGATCGTCTTCAGGCCGTCGTGCTCGATGGCCTCCTCGACCGCCTCCTCGACGACCTGGACGTCGGTCCTGGGCGGCTCGGGGCTCGCGGGAGGAGCGGCGGGCGGCTGTGGGGGCGTGTTGGACTCCAAGGGGTCAGGCGGCGCGAGGTATGTACCGCTCCCACGACTGCGGGATCACCGGTACGGCGACGTGTATGAAGATCGTAGAGTTGGGCGCGGACGGGGGATGGCGCGGGACCATGTTCGCCTGGCGCGGGAGGCGGTCTCCCTTACGGCGATTGCAGGGCGCACAGCAGGTGACGATGTTGTGCCAGTCGGTCGGCCCGCCCTTGGAGCGCGGGATGACGTGGTCGACGGTCAGGCTGCCGCGCTCCTCGCCGCAGTACTGGCAGGTCCACTGGTCGCGCGCGAAGACGGCGCGGCGGGTGATCTTTCGCCGGTGGGCGTCGCGCGGGACGCGGACGTAGGTCTTCAGCCGGATGACCATCGGCCGTGGCAGGGTGAAGCTCTCGGCGTGCAGCGCCCAATCGCTCCGCTCGAGGATCTCGGCGCGGTCCTTGAGGATCAGCACCGCTGCGCGGCGGACCGTGCAGACGTTGATCGGCTCGTAGGAGGCATTGAGGACGAGCACTCGGCCGGATGAGTTGGCGCGTCCACCAGACCGGCCGTCTGGAGGCGCGCTGCTAGGTGCTGGGTCGTCGTCCCCAGGCCTCAACTCGGGTACCGGTTGCACCGTCACGGTGCGGCCAGTGTAGCGAGGGCCTATGCCGCTTCGGAAGGGGCGACGGAGTACGAGCCCAGTACGCGCAGGGTCTCGACGCGCGCGCCGAGTGCCGTCAGGGCCTCCTCGACGCGGGAGTCGGCGGTGCTCGCGTCGAGGTCGGCGAAGAACATGTAATGGCCAAGACGCACGCGCCGTGGCCGCGACTCGATCTTCGTCAGGTTGATCCCGCGGTCCGAGAGCTCGCGCAGCACTGACACCAGCGATCCCGGGGTGTCGTCGTCGAAGCCCCAGAAGACGATCGACGTCTTGGCGGGGTCGGTGGGGGGCGGCTCGACGGCGTCAGCACGAGCAAGCCATACGAAGCGCGTGACGTTGTCGGGACGGTCCTCGATTCGCTCGGCGAGGACCGCGGCGTCGTAGAGCTCGGCGGAGAGGCGGGACCCGATCGCCGCCCATGGGTGGTCGCTGCCCGCAAGCGATCGGACGGCCTCGGCGGTGGAGCTGGCGGCCTCGATCTCCACCGCCGGAAGCTGCTCGCGCAGGAAATGCGAGCACTGGCCGACGGCGTGGGGGTGCGACAGGACGCGCTCGATGCTGCCGAGCGACATCGCCTGCGCGGCGATCAGGCAATGGTGGATCGACTGGACGGTCTCGCGAACGATTCGCACGTCGGTGTCGGCGTCCGCCAGGGTGTCGAGCGTCGCCGCGACGCCGCCCTCGAGCGAGTTCTCGATCGGCACCACCGCGCGGTCGACCTCGCCGCTCTGCACGGCGGCGATCGCGGCGGGCACCGAGGTCGCCGCGACCGGCTCGATCGGACCTTCGGCCGAGGCGCGCATCGCCTCGTCGGTGTTCGTGCCGGGCGGACCGAGGTAGGCGACGCGGAGCGGGTTCGGACCCACGCTTAGACCGCCCGTCTGTCGCCGAGAGCCTGCTCGACGGCTTCGCGCTCCTCTGGCGAGAGCTCGACCTCGGACCCGCCTTCGACGATCTGCTTGAAGTAGACGCGCGCGCTGTCGCGGTGGTGGATCGACGAGATGACGATTCCCGACCGGTGGGCGTCGAGCAGCGCCAACGAGCTCGATTGCTGCCCGGACATCTCGCCGTAGGCGTCGTAGCGAACGAGCGCGCGGTGGGCGACGGAGCCGTCGATGCGCGTCTCGGCGCCGCCCATTCGCGTTTCGATTCCCGCCGCGGTGTCCTCGACCCAGTCGCGCAGTTCGACGAAGCCGCGCTCCAACCGGGCCGCGTGCTCGACGAGGTCACGCTCGCCGGTAGCCCCCAGCACGGTGCGCTGGTCGGCCCGCAGGCGACGCAACTTGACCGCCAGCACGATCGCCAGCACGAGCGCGATCAAGCCCACAGCCGCACCGGCGAGGGCTACGAGTCCCTCGTTCGAGCTGAGGCCGTCCACGGTTCGCAGCCTACTCGCGGCTACGACGTGAAGATGACCGAGAAGTCAGCTGCGTTGTTGCCGACCGACTCGTCCTCGCCGGGCACCAGCTCGACCTCGATCGTGATCGGCACGGCCTGGCCGGTCGGCGGCGTCCCGTCGAGCGGGATGCTGACGGTCTGGGCCTCGCCGGCCGCGATCGTCTCGATCACACCCTCGGCGGTGATCTCGTCGCCACCGCTGCCGACGGTGGCGGTGACCTTGACGTCAGTCTCGGTGTTCTCGCCCTGGTTGAGCACCTGGACGTCGAACGACAGATCGCCGCTCGCGGTGACGCTGGTCGAGGCGCCCGGCGTAAGCGTCTGGCCGCCGAGCGTGACGGTGCCGAGCCCGTTGCCGTGCAGGCCGGGCGCCGCCTCCTCGTCGTCGGTCCCGCCACCGGTGGCGATCCCGCTGAGCCGGTCGGCGACCTCGGCCGGGTCGAGCCAGGAGAGGTCCTTCAGGAAGGTGCTCTCGGTCAGGCTCGGCGTGAGGCCCGCGTCCTTGACTACCTGGTTGATCTCGGGAATCACACGCTTGACGTAGATCTGGTCGCTGGTCAGGAACAGCTGCATCGCGTCGGCGATCTGGCCCGCCGCCCCCTCGGCTTGGTCGCCGTCGGTCAGCGCGTTCGGCAGCGCGTCGGCGATCTGGGCGATGCCCTCCGCGCGGAAGGTCAGCGTCTCGACGAGCTGGGACTGCGCGGCGTCGAGGTCTCCGGGATGGTCGAGGCCCGCGGCGCGATCCACGAGCTGCGCCGACTGGATGCGGAAGCTGTTGAGAGCGTTCTCGACGTCGACGTCGGTCCCGCCATCACCGCCGCCGAGCTGCTGGAAGAGCGCGTCGCTCTCCCCGTTGGACTCCTTCATCAGGGCGTCCACGTCGCGCACCCAGTCGTTGATCGCCGAGTCGTTGCGCGAGTCGAGGCAGCCGCGAACCCCGAACACGAGGACGATCAGGACGAGTAGACCTGCGCCCGCGGCAAGCGCGCGCCGTACCATCATGGTTTGACGGTCGGTCGAAGGCCCCGGTCGGGGCCTTTGTCGGGCCGGGCGAGCGCGGCCGGCTGTTGGCTGGTCCGGTTCGTCGAACAAGGACTGAATCCGCTCCTCGTGTGAGGCCCTGCAGTAGGAGAAGTATGACCTTTCCGTCGGTTGTCCTCCCTCCGGCCCTCCAGCCGGTACGGCAGGTGCCCCCTCCAAGGGGCCGAACAACGAACCCAGATGAGTAGCCCCAAGACCACCGAGCGGATAGCGGGCGAGGCCCGCACCGAGCGCCTGGGCACGCCGCCCGCGGGCAGGCTGGTGCTGGGCCGCTACCGGCTCGGGGAGCGGCTCGGGGCCGGCGGATTCGGCGTCGTCTGGCGGGCCCACGACGAGCGCCTCGAGCGTGACGTAGCCGTGAAGGCGATCCCGTTCAGCGGCGGCGCGGACGACGACGCGCGGATTCAGCGCGAGGCGGTTGCCGCCGCGCGGCTCAACCACCCCGGCATCGTGGCGCTCTACGAGCTCGGCCACGACGAGCACGCCGCCTACCTCGTCTCCGAGCTCGTCGACGGCGCGACCCTCGCCGACCTCAGTCGCGAGGGCGCCGTGTCGGACCGCGACGTGGCGCGGATCGGCGCGGCGCTCTGCGACGCGCTCGAGCACGCTCACGCGCGCGGGGTCGTCCACCGCGACGTCAAGCCGGGCAACGTGATGGTGCTCGCCGAGCCGGCCGCCGGCGCCGGCTTCGCCAAGCTGACGGACTTCGGCATCGCGCGGCTGGCGAGCGGAGACTCGCTGACCGCGACCGGAGACATCGTCGGCACGTTGGCCTACATGGCGCCCGAGCAGGCCGAGGGACGGGCGGTCGGCCCGGAGTGCGACGTCTACTCGCTCGCGCTCACCCTCTACGAGGCCTGGACGGGAACGAACCCGGTGCGCGGCGCCAGCCCGGCCGCCACGGCGCGCCAGGTCGGCGCGCCGCTGCCGCCGCTGCGCCGCCAGCGCCGCGATCTTCCGGCCGCGCTCTGCGAGGTCGTCGACGCTGCGCTAGACCCGGATCCGGCCTACCGACCGCCGCTCGGCGAGCTGCGCGAGGTGTTCGCGGATTCTGAGGAGGAGCTGTCGGACGACGGCGGTCTCGTCGAGCCGGACGTCATCGAGCGCTTCGGATTGACGGCGGTCACGCGCCGGGGCACGCGGATCACCCGCTTCCTGCGCGGACGGCAGCTGCCGCCGCCGATCGTCGTGCCCGGCGAGGACACCCGGATCCTGGAGGGCGCCGACGGCGAGCCCATCGCCCGACGCCAGCCGTGGCCGACCCTGATCGCCGGGCGGGTCGCGGCCGGGCTCGCGGCGGCGCTGCTGGTCCTGCTCGGCGTCGGACTGGGCCCGGAGCCGTCGTTCGCCGTCGGCACCGCCGCCCTGACGGCCGCCGGGGCGGTTGCGCTGCTGCCGCGCGTCGGCTGGATCGCCGTCGCGATGGGCGTCTGCGCCTGGCTGGCGTCGGAGGGGGGCCAGGAGGGGACCGCGCTCGCGCTGACCGTCGCGCTGCTGCCGATCCCGCTGTTGCTGCCGCGCGCCGGCCTGCTGTGGTCGGCCGCGATCCTGGCGCCGTTGCTGGGCGCGATCGGGCTCGCGCCGCTGTTCGTCGGCGCCGCCGCGTGGCTCGGGAAGACCGTCTGGCAGCGCGCCGGGCTCGCCGTCGCGGGCCTGCTGTGGCTGCGCATCGCCGAGGTGGTGACCGGCGACGACCTGCTCTACGGCAGCGCTCCGCCCGCGTCCCCGCGCGCCGGCTGGGAGGCGTCGGTAGTCGACGCCTCGCGTGACGCCATCGAGCCCGTGCTCACGTCGACCGACCCGCTGCTGGCGATCGCCTGGGTCGGAGCGGCCGTCGGGCTGGGCTTCCTGATCCGCGCCTGGCGGGGAGCGGCACTACCCTGATGGATCGATTTCGATGAGCATGCTGCGTAATCTCGAGTCAAAGCTGGGCGGCCTCGTCGAGGGGGCGTTCAGTCGCGCCTTCAAGTCGAGCGTCGAGCCGGTCGAGTTGGCGCGCAAGCTGGCGAAGGAGATGGAGGAGTCGAAGATGGCCTCCGTCTCGCGCACCTACGTCCCGAACCACTACCGCGTCTTCCTCTCGCCGCAGGACCGCTCCCAGTTCGCGACCTACGAGCCGGCGCTGCGCAAGGAGCTGTCCGACTACCTGCTGGAGCACGCACGCGCGGAGAGCCTCGCGCTGACCAGCCGGCCGGCGGTCGAGTTCCTCACCGACGAGCGGCTCCAGCTCGGCGAGTTCGGCATCCAGGCGCAGCTGCTCAGCCCGCCGGAGGACGAGCAGGCGCCGGTGGCGGCACCCGACGTCGCTCCGTCGCAGGGCGACTTCGGCCACACGATGGTCTACTCGCCCGACCGCTCCGGCGCGCGGGCGCTGGCCCCGGAGCGGCCACGCCGCGGCGCTGGGCAGCGGGCGGTGCTCGCCGGCGACGGCCGCCGCACGGTGATCGAGAGCGACCCGTTCACGATCGGTCGCAGCCGCGACTGCGACCTGGTCATCGACGACCCCAACATCTCGCGCCACCACGCCGAGCTGCGCGCCGACGGCGACCGCTGGCGGGTCGCCGACCTGGGATCGACCAACGGCGTCAAGATCAACCGGCGCCGTGTCGACGAGGGGCTGCTGAAGAGCGGCGACCGGATCACGCTCGGCCTGACCGACTTCGACTTCGAGCTCGAGTAGAGAGGAGCCAGGGATGGACGAGCCGCTCGCCGTAGCGTTGAAGTTCGGCTTCCTGCTGGTGCTCTACCTGTTTCTGCTCTGGGTCGCGCGCAGCGCGCTGCGCGACCTGTCGCGCGGGGTCGAGACGGTCAGCGGCAATGCCGCGCCGCCGCCGCCCGACCCCGGCGGCCGCCAGCGCGACGAGCCGGAGGGGGGCGGGATGCTCGGAGCGATGGAGCCGCGGCTGGAAGTGATCGCCGCGCTCGGCTTCGAGCCCGGCACGACCTTCGATCTGCGCGACGGCGCGACTATGGGCCGCTCCGACCACGCCGAGATCCGCGTCGACGATCCGTTCGCCTCGTCGGCGCACGCACGCGTCTACGCGCGCGGGGACTTCATGTTGGTCGAGGACATGGGCTCCACCAACGGCACCTACCTCAACGGCCGCCAGCTGCGCGGGGCCGAGCGGCTCAAGGTCGCCGACGTGATTCGTATCGGCGACAGCGAGTACCGCTACCAGGAGTAGCCATGGCGCTGCGAGTGGTTGAACAGGCGGGGCTGACCGACGTCGGCCGCCAGCGCGAGGCGAACGAGGACAACCTCGTGCTCGCCTCGCCGGTCTTCGCGGTCGCGGACGGCATGGGCGGCGCGCGCGCCGGCGAGGTCGCGTCGCGGATCGCCGCCGAGACGTTTCGCGATCCCCGCGACCCTTCGCGGACCCCGGAGCAGCAGCTCGTGCGCGTCGTTCAGGAGGCGAACCGCCGCATCTACGAGCTGGCGCTGCGCGACCAGTCGCGGCGCGGGATGGGCACGACCCTGACCGCGACCCTGGTCGACGGCGACGCCGTCAGCGTCGGACACGTCGGCGACAGCCGCGCCTACCGGCTGCGCGCCGGCGAGCTCGTGCAGCTGACGCAGGACCACTCGCTGGTCGCCGAGCTGGAACGCTCGGGCCAGCTGACGCCGGAGGCGGCCGAGCATCATCCGCAGCGCTCGATCATCACGCGCGCGCTGGGCCCGGAGCCGGAGGTCGAGGTCGACACCCATACGCATCCGGCGCGCCCCGGAGACGTCTACGTGCTCTGCTCCGACGGCCTGACCGGGATGATCTCCGACAGCGAGCTGGCGACCCTGCTGCGTGCCGCGCCGTCGCTGGAGTCGGCCGCCGAGGCGCTCGTGCGCGCGGCCAACCAGAGCGGCGGCAGGGACAACATCACCGTCGTCCTCTTCCGTCTCGACGACGACGGCTCCGGGCCCGCCGGCGACCCCCCGACCGCCGAGGAGACGATCCACCAGGGGCTGACCGTGGACGACGTCGCGGCGGCCGCGGCGGAGCGCGACCGCGCCACGACGGTCCGTGCGCCCGCCCGGGAGACGGCCGATCGCCGGCGCGCCGATCGCCGTCCCGCCGTCGCCGCCCCCGGCCGTCGCCGCTCGCGCCTGCGCGTCCTCGCGACCGCCGGCGTGCTCGCGGTCGTCCTCGCGGCGGTCGCCGCCGGCGCCTACGTCGCGGCGCGCCAGGTCTACTTCGTCGGCACCGACGAGACCGGACTGGTCACGGTCTACCGCGGCCTGCCGTACGAGCTGCCGCTCGGCGTCGACCTCTACTCGGCTCAATACCGCAGTGGCGTGCCGGCAGCGTCGATCCCCGCCGCCCGCCGCGCCCGGGTGCTCGACCACGAGTGGCGCAGCGAGTCCGACGCCGACGACCTGGTCCGCCAGCTCGAGACCGGCGCGCTGGATCCCGGGCGGCAGGCGCGGTGAGCGCGCGCACGCGCGAGCTGTTCGGCCTGATCCCGGTCTCGCTGCTCGTCTGCGCCGGGTTCGCGGCCGTGCTGGTCGCGCAGTCGCAGGAGGCCAGCGATCTGACGGCGACCTACGGCGCGGTCTTCCTCGGGCTGTGCGTCTTCGGCCACCTGTTCATCCGCGCGCGGCTGCCCGACGCCGACCCCTACCTCTATCCGCTGGCCGCGCTGCTGGCGGCGTTCGGCTTGGTGATGATCTACCGGATCGATGCCGAGCTGGCGCGCGAGCAGGCGCAATGGTTCGTGATCGGGCTGATCCTCTTCTGCGCGACGATCTACCTGCTGCCCGACCACCACGTGCTCGAGCGCTACCGCTACACGATCGCCGCGATCGGGATCGCGCTGCTCGTGCTGCCGCGCGTGCCGGTGATCGGCGAGCAGGTCAACGGAGCGTTCCTCGCGGTCAAGGTCGGTCCGCTTCAGTTCCAGCCGGCGGAGTTCGCGAAGCTCGCGATCATCGTCTTCCTGGCGAGCTACCTGCGCGACACGCGCGACGTGCTCGTGCGTCAGCGGCTGAAGCCGCTGACGCCTACGGCGCAGGCGCTGCTCTACGGGATCCCGGCGCTGCTCTTCCTGCTGGTCGTCCTGGCGCTCGACCTCGCCCCGGTCGCGGCGGTACTGCTCGGCGTGTTCACGCTCTCGGCCGTGTCGCTGGTCCGCGAGCGGCCGTCGCTGAAGCACTTCGGGCCGCTGCTGCTGATCTGGGGGCTGGCGATGCTGATGCTGATCGTCATCCGCGACCTCGGCAGCTCGCTGATGTTCTTCGGCGCGTTCCTCGCGCTGGTCTACGTCGCGACGGCGCGGCTGTCGATCGTCGGTGTCGGCGCGACGCTGTTCCTTGGTGGCGCCGCCTACCTCGGCACCACGGTCAGTCACGTCCAGAGCCGCTTCGACACCTGGCTCGACCCGTTCGACCAGAAGCTCTACGACGCGCCCGGCGGCAGCTTCCAGATCGCCCAGTCGCTTTTCGCGCAGGCCGACGGCGGGCTGTTCGGCCAGGGGTTCGGTCAGGCGCTGCTCGAGCTGCCCGGCGGCGGGACGATCCTCCCGGCCGCCCACACCGACCTGATCTACGCGGTGATCACCGACGAGCTGGGGCTGTTCGGCGCGACCGGGTTGATCCTCGTGTACCTGCTGTTCGTCGCGCGCGGGTTCAAGACGGCGCTGGTCGCCAGCGACGGCTTCTCGAAGCTGCTCGCCACCGGGCTCACGGCGGTGTTCGCGCTGCAGGTCTTCGTGATCGTCGGCGGCGTCACCAAGGTGATCCCGCTGACCGGCGTCACGCTCCCGTTCGTGTCCTATGGCGGCAGCTCGATCCTCGCCAACATGGTGCTGCTCGCGCTGCTGCTGATCGTCTCTGACCACGCGCGCCGCGACCGCGACCGCGTCGGTCCCGGGGGACTGGTGTGAGCGGGGTGGGCGCGTGAACCGCCAGATCGTCCAGCTGTTCGCACTGACGCTCGTCCTGTTCGGCGTGCTGATCGCGTTCACGTCGCGCTGGACCGTCTTCGAGGCGGCGTCGCTGGAGGACAACCAGCTCAACCGGCGCGGACTGATCGAGCAGCAGCAGGTGCCGCGCGGGCTGATCCTCGCGCGCGACGGCGACACCGTGCTCGCGCAGAGCGACCCGCGCGGGCGCGGCAAGCAGCGAACCTACGTCCGCTCCTACCCGGAGGGCGAGACCTTCGGCCACCCGGTGGGCTACTCGTCCATCGACATCGGCGAGAGCGGGCTGGAGCGCTCGCGCAACGACGCGCTGACCGGCGACCTCAACGAGTTCGGGACGATCTTCCGCGAGCTGCAGAGCAAGGAGCGCGAGGGTGACGACGTCGTGACGACGCTCGACCCGGCCGCACAGCAGCAGGCGATGGATCTGCTGGCCGGCAACTCCGGCTCGATCGTCGCGCTCGAGCCGTCGACCGGACGGGTGCGGGTGATGGCGTCGACACCCGGCTACGACCCGAACACGGTCAATCAGCAGAGCGTCTTCAGGGAGCTCAACCTGCCGGACACCGGCAATCGCCTAACCAACCGCGCCGTCCAGACCAACTACCAGCCGGGCTCGACCTTCAAGGTCGTCACCGCCGCCGCCGCGCTCGACACCGGCAAGGTGACGCCGGACTCGATCGTCGACGGCTCGTCGCCTAAGACGATCAGCGGCGTCCCGCTCGCAAACTCCGGCGGCGTCAGCTACGGCCCGATCACGTTGACGACGGCGCTCACGAACTCCGTCAACACCGTCTTCGCTTCGCTCGGGGAGCAGGTCGGCTCGCAGACCATGGTCGAGTACATGGAGCGCTTCGGCTTCTACAGGGACCCGCAGCTCGACTACCCCGAGGACTCGATGCTGGCCAGTGGCATCCGCAATGCGGACGGGCGGCTCGTCACGAGCGGCTTCGACGTCGGCCGCGTCGCGATCGGCCAGGGCGGCGCCGAGGGCCAGGTCCAGGTGACGCCACTGCAGATGGCCCAGGTCGCCGGCGCCGTCGCCAACGGCGGCAAGCTGATCCGTCCTCGGTTGACCGACCGGATCGTCGGCCAGGACGGCCGTGTCGAGGATGAGATCGACCCCGCGACCCAGTCGCAGGTGATGAAGCCCGAGACGGCAGCCGAGCTAACCGCGATGATGACCGACGTCGTCAACGAGGGCACGGGTGTCGCGGCCGCCCTGTCCGACGTCCAGGTCGCGGGCAAGACGGGAACGGCCGAGGTCAAGAACGAGACGCTCAACCAGGTCTGGTTCATAGGCTTCGCGCCCGTGGACGACCCCCAGTACGCGATCGCCGTGACGCTCGAGGACCAGCCGATCGGCACGTCGGGCGGCGCCAACGCGGCCCCCCTCGCGGCTCAGGTCCTCCAGACCCTCCTGGGGGGTGGATGAGCGACCTGGCCGACGGCGCCGTCGTCGACGGTCGCTACCGCATCGTCCGTCGCATCGGGTCCGGTGGGATGGCGGACGTCTATCTGGCCGAGGACACCCACCTCGGCCGCGAGATCGCGCTCAAGGTGCTGCACCGCCGCTTCGCCCAAGATGCGGAGTTCGTCGAGCGCTTCCGCCGCGAGGCGTCGGCCGCCGCCGGCCTCCAGCACCCGCACGTCGTCGGCGTCTTCGACCGCGGCGAGCACGAGGGCACCTACTACATCGCGATGGAGTACCTGCGCGGCCGCACGCTGAAGGACGTCATGGTGGCCGAGGCGCCGCTCGACCAGCTGCGCGTGATCTCGATCGGCGAGCAGATCTTGCAGGCCGCCGGCTTCGCGCACCGCAACGGCGTCGTGCACCGCGACTTCAAGCCGCACAACGTGATCGTCGACGACGCCGGCAACGTCAAGGTCACCGACTTCGGCATCGCGCGCGCCGGCGCCTCGGAGATGACCGAGACCGGCTCGATCATGGGCACCGCGCAGTACCTGTCGCCCGAGCAGGCGCAGGGCCAGGAGGTGACGGCGCGCTCCGACGTCTACTCGATCGGCGTGATGCTCTACGAGCTGCTGACCGGCAAGCTGCCGTTCGAGGGTGACAGCGCGGTCGCGATCGCGCTCAAGCACATGCAGGAGCCGCCGCCGCCGATGAGCCGCGAGGGGCTGCGGATCGAGCCGAACCTCGAGGCCGTCGTGCTAGGCGCGCTGGCCAAGGAGCCGGCTGCGCGCTGGCAGTCGGCGGAGGACTTCGCCGCGGCGCTCGAAGCCTGCCGGCCCTATGTCGAAGCGTTCCTCGCCGGTGACGCCGTTGGTCAGGACACGGCGATCTTCGCCGCGGTGCCGGCCCCGCCGCCGGGCGCTGGCGCCCAGCGCGACAAGCCGCGCCGCTGGCCGGCGATCGCGCTCGCGCTGTTGGTGCTCGCCCTGGTCGCCCTGATGGCCTGGGTCTTCACCCGCCCCGAGCAGATCGACGTGCCGAAGGTCACCGGCATGCAGCTGAGCGAGGCGCGCGACCGGCTCGACAAGGCGGGCTTCGAGCAGGTCGAGGTCGAGCGCGAGCGGTCGCTCGCCACGCTCGACCAGGTGCTGCGCCAGGACCCGGACCCCGGCGAGCAGGCGGCGCGCGACGACACGATCGTGCTGGTGGTGTCGAGTGGGCCCGGCGAGGTCACGGTGCCGTCGGTCAGCGGGTTGACGCGGGCCCAGGCCGTGCGCGTGCTGCGCCGGTCGGACCTGCGCGTCAATCCGACCGACCGGCCGTCGGCGACGGTGGACGAGGGACTGGCGATCGGGACGTCGCCGCGCGAGGGGACGGCGATCCAGCGGCGCTCCAACGTGCGGCTGTTCGTCAGCTCCGGGCCCGAGCAGGTCGAGGTGCCGGACCTCGTGGGCCTGTCGCTCGACTCCGCGACCGGGCGACTCGACGATCTCGGACTGACCTACCGAACCGTGCGCGAGTCTTCGGACCGGCCCGAGGACGAGGTGCTCTCGCAGGACCCCGGCGCGGGCACGACGCTCGACCCGGGTGGCCGGGTGACGCTGACCGTCGCCGAGCCCGTCGAGCAGGTCCCGGTCCCGTTCGTCGTCGGCCTGTCGCGCCAGGACGCGCTCAACCAGCTGCGCGCCGACGGACTGAAGGGCTCGGTCCGCGAGCGCGACGTCGACGACGAGAGTCAGGATGGCGTCGTGCTGGAGCAGCGCCCGAGCGGTGACACCGCGGTGGACAGCGGCACTACCATCACGCTGGTGGTGGGGCGCTTCGTCGCCCCGACGCCTCCGCCGACGACGCCGGACGAGGCGCCGTGAGGGTCGCGGTGCTCGGCGGCGGGCCGTCCGGCGAGCACGACGTGTCGCTGAGCTCCGCCGCGGCGATCGCCGACGGGCTCGACCAGGCCGGGCACGAGCCGCTGCGCGTGACGATCGGCCGCGACGGCCGCTGGTCGCACGACGGCGCGGCGGTGCTGCTCGAGCCAGGCGGCGGCCTGCTCGGCTGCGACATCGTCTTCCCGGCGCTGCACGGCCCCTACGGCGAGGACGGCACGGTCCAGGGGCTGCTCGAGACGCTCGCGGTGCCGTACGTCGGCGCGGGTGTGACGGCGAGCGCGGTCTGCATCGACAAGGTCCTGTTCAAGGACGCGATGGCCGTCGCCGGCGTGCCACAGGTCGGCTACGCGGCGGTGCGGGCCCCGGCGAGCCCGACAGCGGCGATCCCGGACGACGACATCGACCGCGTCGCCGCGCTCGGCCTGCCGGTCTTCGTCAAGCCGGCGCGACTCGGCTCGTCGGTCGGCATCTCGAAGGTGACGACGGCCGAGGAGCTGCCCGCCGCGCTCGCCGCCGCCTGGGAGCACGACCCGCTGGCGATCGTCGAGGCGATGTCGCACGGTCTCGAGATCGAGTGCGCGCTGCTCGGCAACGCCGCCCCCGAGGTGTCGGTCGCCGGCGAGATCGAGTTCGACGCCGACTGGTACGACTACGAGGCGAAGTACAGCGCCGGCGGCATGCGGCTGATCGTTCCGGCCCGGATACCGGCGGACGTCGCCGGCCGCGTCCGCGAGCTGGCCACCGACGTCTTCCGTCGCGTCGGCTGCGCCGGTCTGGCGCGCTGCGACTTCTTCGTCGAGGATCCGGACGGCGATCCCCGCATCCTGATCAACGAGCTCAACACCATGCCGGGGTTCACCGGGACCTCCGTCTTCCCGAAGCTGTGGGCGGCGAGCGGTGTGGACTATCCGGAATTGCTCGACCGGCTGCTCGCGCTGGCGATCGGGCGCGGCGGCGCCTAGGCCGGCTCCCAGAGCCGACCCGCGAGGACCGACGTCGATGCGATTCGCGAGTCGAGCGCCAGCGCGGAGAGGTCTGCCTCGACGCGAGGGAGCGGGAGGTCGCAGACTGCGGCGAGCTCGACGGAAGCCATCGTTCCGAAGCGCCGGAGGGCATCGAGCACGGTCGGGCGCGGGACCTCGCTCGGGCGGCTGCCAGCGGCCAGCGCCGCCTCGCGGACGAAGCCGTAGGGCCGCATGCCGCAGGTCCAGCGTGCCGTGCCGTCCTCGCCGGTGAAGTGCAGCGTCGGGAACGGGACGCGCTCCTCCCCAACGTCGGCTGAGCAGCGGACCTTGCCCACGTTGCGTGCGACTTGCGGCACGTCGCGCGACTCGTCGAGGTCGGCCTCGAAGGCCTTGGCGATCGCCTTGGAGGAGAGGTCGCGGCGGAAGCGGTCCACGTCGAGACCGACTGCTCGCGCCTCCTCGACCAGTGCCTCCGTCGTGTCGAGCTTGCGGCGGCGGCAGACGATCCCCTCGCGCAGCGCCCGCAGGTAGCGGTAGGCCGCCACGCGTCCCTGCTTCTGGGCTGCCTTGACGGCCTTGCAGGCGGGATACGTCGAAGCGAGCGGCGCCTCGGACCACGCGAGCGGATCGGTCGGCATCCCGGACTCGTCGCTGGCCTCGAGCCAGTGCTGGGTCATCGGCCCGTGGTCGTCGGGCCCGTACTCGCGCGCCAGGCCACCCATCACGAAGGTCCATTCGAGGTCTTCGCCGAACTCCACCATCAGTGCCCGGACCACGGGCTCGAAGGCCCAAGACCACACGCAGGCGGGGTCTGTGATGCAGCGAACGCGTACCGCCATCGAAGACCTCACAATAGGGACAGTGATCGGCACCCTTCTCAACGACCGCTTCCGCCTCGAGGAGAAGATCGGCGCGGGCGGGATGTCGACCGTCTACCGCGCGTACGACACGACGCTCGAGCGCTGGGTCGCGATCAAGTCGATGCATCGCGACATCTCGACGGACCCCGATCAGCTCGAGCGGTTCCGGCGCGAGGCGCGGGCGGTGGCACGGCTCAACCATCCCCATGTCGTGACCGTCATCGACTTCGGCGAGGACGACGGCTCGCCCTACATCGTGCTCGAGCTGGTCGAGGGCGAGACGCTCAAGCAGACGATCAGGCGCGAGGGCCGCCTGCCGGTCGGCGAGGCCGTCGCCTACGCGATCGAGATCGGCCGGGCCCTCTCGGCTGCCCACGCGGCGCATCTCGTACACCGCGACGTCAAGCCGCAGAACGTGCTGATCGACCAGGAGGGCCGGGCCAAGGTCACCGACTTCGGCATCGCCCGCTCGCTGGAGGTCCATGGGCTGACCGCCACCGGCCGCGTGCTCGGTACCACCGACTACGTGGCTCCCGAGCAGGCGCTCGGCCACGAGGTCACCGAGCAGTCCGACGTCTACTCGCTGGGGATCGTCCTCTACGAGATGCTCGCGGGAGAGCCGCCGTTCCGCGCCGAGAGCCAGGTCGCGGTCGCGATGAAGCACGTCCAGGAGCAGATGCCGGACATCCTCGTCGCGCGGCCCGACGTCTCGTCGGCGCTGGCCTCCGTGGTCGATCGCGCGACCGCCAAGGAGCTCGGCAACCGCTACGCGACCTCGGACGACCTCGTCCACGACCTCGAGCAGGTGCTGGCGATCGAGGCCGCGCGTGCGGGCGAGACGACCGGCGAGGCGACGACCGTCCTGCGAACGCTTCCCGGCGACACGACCGAGTTCGCGCCGATGCGGCTGCGCCGGCCGCGGCGCTGGCTGCTGTCGGTGCTGGCGATCGCGGTGCTCGTCGCCGGCACCTTCGGATTCCTCGCGACGCGCACCGAGCGCGGGCCGGGCGACGCCAAGGTGGTCGGCGCCGGCGACCTGCGACCCGTGAAGCTGACGGCCGGCGCGGCGCACGACTACGACCCACAGGGCGACGGGGACGAGTCTTCTGAGGCGACCGTCTTCGCGACCGACGCCAATCCCACGACGGTCTGGGACACCGAGACATACGAGGTCGGGTTCGAGGGGGCGAACAAGGACGGTGTCGGGCTCTACGTGGATGCCGGTGCGCCCGTCCCCGCCAGGGAGGTCGACGTCACGACCTCGACGCCGGGGTTCACCGCGGCCGTCTACGCGGCCAACGAGGTGCCCGACGACATCGCCGGCTGGACGAAGTTGACCAGCGACCTGACGATCGGGTCTGAGCAGGAGATTCCGCTCGATACCGGAGGTCAGAGCTTCCGCTACTACCTGCTTTGGATAACTCAGCTGCCGAAGGACGGCAAGGCGGCGATCAAGGAGCTGTCGGTCCTGAAGTAGCGCCAATCCCATATACAGAGACGTCTCTGTCCGCCTGCAGAGCGGTGGAGGATGTATAAGTCCTGGCGGGCCGGGATTGCAGGCGAAACAGTCCTGGCGGTGGCCGACCCTCTCCACAAGTTCGCGGCGAACGTTCGCCGGATGCGACTCGAGAAGGGCATGACCCAGGACGCACTCGCGCAAGGCGCCTCGATGGACCCGGCGGAGATCCGGCGGATCGAGTCCGGCCGTCGCGATCCGGGGGTCCGGGTGCTGTCGCGCGTGGCGAGCGGCCTGGGCGTAAAGCCGGCCGAGCTGCTCGACGGCGTCGGCTAGCCGACTGCCGTCAGTCCCCGCCGTCGCAGCGCTACGATCGCCGCGTCGTCGCTGAGTCCGCGCGCCCACGCGCGCACGTCGTCATGGACGAGCTCGGTCAGAGTCTGCGGCTCGCGAGTCATCGCCGCAGCCTCCACGACGATCCGACGCAACCCGTCGGCGCCGAGCAGCTTGCCTTCGCGCCGCGCCTCGAGGATGCCGTCGGTGAATCCGAAGAGGATGTCGTCGGTCCCGAGCTCGAGCTCGTGGACGACGTAGCCGGGGTCGGTGTCGATCCCCAACGGCAGGCCGCCGGCCATCGCCTCGGAGAGCCGACCGTCGGAGCGCAGCACCAGGGGCGACAGATGGCCCGCGTTCGCGTAGCGCAGCTTGCGCTGTCCGAGCAGGCCGAAGAAGGCGGTCACGAAGCGCTCGCTGGGCAGTCGGCTGTGCAACATCGCGTTGACCTGCTCGAGCACCGCGGCGGGATCGGCGACGTCCCAGCTGCGGGCCTCGATGAAGAAGCGCGCCATGGCGCTCAAGGCGGCCGTCTCGACACCCTTGCCGACGACGTCGCCGATCACCACGGCGACGTTCCCGTCGGGCAGCGGCCATGCGCCGTAGAGGTCGCCGCCGGTCGGCTGGTCGTCCGCGGGCTCGTAGAGCACTCCTACATCCCAGCCCGGGACGCTCGGCAGCGCCTCGGGCACGAAGCCGTGCGTCAGCGTGCGCGCGAGGTGTCGCTCCTGCTGGAAGGCATCGGCGTTGGCGAGCGCGGCCGCGGAGATGCGCGCCACCTTCGAGATCAGCGTCAGGTCGTCGCGACCGAACTCGCGACCGTCGTCGCGGACCAGGGACAGCACGCCGAACATCCGCGGTCCAAGCTCGATCGGCGCGTGAACCGCCGGCACGTTCCCGCCGGTCGAGACCGGGCGTCGCGACCGGACGACCTCGGCGAGCGTCGCGGCGTCGATGGTTGCGGTTCCTTCGCGTGCCACCGCCGCGAGCCGCTGCGATCCCGGCTGGACGCGACTCAGCAGGCCGTGGTCGGCGCCCAGGAGCTCGACCGCGTGGGTGATTATCTGACGCTCGACCTCCTGTGGCTCGAGTGTCCCGGCAGTTCCCTCGGCGGCGCGCTTGAGCAACAGCTCCTCGCGTGCGCGCGCAGCCTCCATCGCCAGCATCTCGGAGCGCTCCAACGCGAGAGCCGCGAGATCGGCGAGCACCGTGACGGTGTCGAGCTCGGTACGCCCAAACGGCCGCTGCGTGTCGACCGAGAGCACGATGATCGCGCCGAGCGTGCGGCCGAGCGGCGTCCGCACCGGACAGCAGATCGCCGACGCGCGGCGGATCAGCTCCCATGCGTGCTCGCTTGACGCCGAGGTGACGATCTCGCGCGGGAACCCAGCCGCCTCCCAGTCCTCGAGGCGGGGCAGTAGCAGCGGCCGGCCACGCTCGAGGGTCGCCTCCGTAAGGCCTGGGCGGCTGCGGTCGTAGGGGCGGGTGAGCGCCGGCGTGAGCGCACTGTGGAGCTCGGCCGAGGAGAACCAGGAGGCGCTCGGAGCGACGGTCGCTCGCTCGCGATCGACCGACATCAGGATCGCGGCGTCGGCGCGCAGAAGCCGGCGCAGGTGCTCGAAGACGAGCTCGAGCGGATCGCCTGGGATTCGCCGCGCAGGCTCGCGCCCGCCGCCACGGCCGGTCAGGGCCTGTGTGATGTCGTCGATGCTCGTCATAGGTCCCCGCGCCTAAGCCCACAGTAGGGGCGCTTGGCTGAGGCCGCCAGTAGGGTGCGGGACCGTCATGGGCGTTCCTCTTTTCGCTACCAGTCTCGACCGGCAACTGCCGGTCCTGACCGACCGGCTGGCGGCGGTAGCCAACGGCGGGCGCTACATCCTCGGCCCGGAGGTCGAGGCGTTCGAGCGCGAGTTCGCGGAGCATCTGGGCGTGCGGCACGCGATCGGCGTCGCGAACGGGACCGACGCGATCACGATCGCGCTGCGGGCGCTCGGGGTCCGGCCAGGCGACGAGGTCGTCTGCCCCTCGTTCACCTTCTATGCGACCGTCGAGGCGACGATCTCGGCGGGCGCGACGCCGGTCTACTGCGACGTCGACCCCGAGACCATGTGCGTGACCGCCGAGACCGTCAAGGCGGCGATCACAGCGCGAACGAAGGCGATCGTCGCGGTCCACCTGTTCGGCAACGTCGCGCCGATGGCGGAGCTGCGCGAGCTGGGGCTGCCGGTGCTCGAGGACGCGGCCCAGGCGACCGGGGCGCGGCTGGGCGACGCTCGCGCCGGCGCGCTCGGCGATGCGGCGACCTTCTCGTTCTTCCCGTCGAAGAACCTGCCCTGCCTTGGCGACGGTGGCGCTGTGACGACGAACGACGACGAGGTAGCGGCGGCCGTCAGGCGCCTTCGCTTCCACGGCTCCGACGACAAGAAGACGTTCGTCGACGTCGGCTACAACTCGCGCCTCGACGAGCTGCAGGCGGCGGTGCTGCGCGTGCTGCTGCCCGAGCTCGACGGCTGGAACGCGGCGCGGCGGGATGCCGCCGGTCTGTACGCGCGGGAGGGACTGGGCGAGCATGTCGAGCTGCCGGTGGAAGTCGCCGGTGTCGAGCACGTCCATCACCTCTACGTCGTGCGCAGCGAGCGTGCCGACGAGTTGGCGGCCGGACTCGGCGCGCGGGGAATCGGCGCCCGTGGGTACTACCGGACGCCGATCCACCGCCAGCCGGCGACCGCTCCGTATGCCCCGGAGGGGCTTTCGCTGCCCGCCACCGAGCTGGTCGCGCGGACCCATCTGGCGCTGCCGATGGGGCCGGAGCTCACCGCGGAGCAGGTGCGCGAGGTCGTCGCCGCGGTCGCCGACGTACTCGGCTAGCCGCCGCCCGCGCCAGGATGCCTGCACCGATGCGCATCTGGATCGACCTGACCAACAGCCCGCATGTGCTCGTCATGCGTCCGCTGATCCAGGCGATGCGGGAGGACGGCCACGCCGTGGAGGTGACGGCGCGCGACTTTGCGCAGACACTGGAGCTGTGCGACCGGCTGGGGATCGCGCACACGGCGATCGGGAGCCATGCCGGCGACAAGCTGACCGCCAAGGCAGCGGGCCTCGCCGGACGCAGCTTCGCGCTTGCGCGCTGGGCGCGCGGCCGGGGCTTCGACGTCGCCATGGGCCACGCGTCCAACGACGTCATGGTCGCCGCCAAGCTGCTGCGCATTCCCTCGGCGACCGCGTTCGACTACGAGTGGGCGACGGTTCAGCACAACGTCAACTGCCGGCTCGCGCGTGCGGTGGTGGTGCCCGACGCGATTCCGCCGCAGCGGCTCGACCGCTACGGCGCCCGCGGCAAGCTGCGCCGCTACCCGGGGCTGAAGGAGGAGTACTACCTCGCCGACTTCGAGCCGGACACGGCGGTGCTCGGCGAGCTGGGACTGGATCCGGCCATCCCGATCGCCGTGGTGCGCACGCCTCCGGACGCGTCCCTGTACCACCGTCACGAGAGCCCGGTGTTCCCGCGCGTGCTGGAGCGGCTGCGCGACCGCGCGCAGACCGTCGTGCTGCCGCGTACGCCGCGCCAGCGCGAGGAGATCGACGCGATCGCTGGCGGTCACTTCAAGGCGACAGCGCCGGGTGCTCCGCGGCTGATCGTCCCCACGCACGCGATCGACGCCCAGAGCCTGATAGCCCACGCCGACCTCGTCGTGTCGGGTGGCGGCACGATGAACCGCGAGGCCGTGGCGCTCGGAACCCCCGTCTTCACCACCTTCGAGGGTCGCCTCGGGGCCGTCGACGAGGCCCTGCTGCGCGACGGCCGGCTGCGCCGGCTCGAGGATCCCGAGACGATCGAGGTCGAGAAGCGCACCGGGACCGCCCGCGAGCGCATCCGACGGAACCCTCGCGAGTTCGCCCAGATGCTGCTCTCGGCGGTACCCTGACCCCTTGCCCTCCCGCCTGACATCGTCTGTCGGCGTGCGTCGCATCGGCCAGGTGGCGGTCGATGCGTGCCTGGTCGCGCTCGCGTACTACCTCGCGTACGTGCTGCGCTTCGACGAGGGCATCCCGCCGAAGTACGACGAGCTGCTCGGCGACACGCTCGCCTTCGTCGTCGTCCTGAAGCTGGCGCTGTTCGCCGCCTTCGGCCTCTACTCGAAGCTCTGGCGGTTCGTCGACCAGGCCGATTTCGAGTCGATCGTCAAGGCGGTGATCGTCTCGAGCTTTGCGCTGATCGGGCTGAGCTTCCTCTTCTCGCCCGGCAACGTCGACCCGCCGCGCGGTGTGATCGCACTCGACTTCCTGCTCACGCTGGCGCTCGTGGCCGGCGCGCGCTTTGCGGTGCGGGCGCTCGTCGAGCGCAAGCTGCGCCGCCCGCTCGTCGCGCGTGCGACGACTGAGGTGCTGATCGTCGGCGCCGGCAACGGCGGCCAGCAGGTTGCGCTCGAGCTGCGTCGCAACCCTGAGCTGTCGACGGCCGTGATCGGCTTCGTCGACGACGACCCGCGCAAGCAGGGGATGGTCGTCGGCGGCTACCGCGTCCACGGTCGTGTCGACGACCTGCCGCGCGTGCTCGACGACACCAAGCCCGACGAGGTCGTCATCGCGATTCCGTCGGCGCCGGGGATGCTGCGCCAGAAGGTCGTCACCGCCTGCCGCGAGCGCAACATCCCAGTCCGCACGCTGCCGACGACCTTCGAGCTGCTTTCGCGCGGGACGAACCTGCTGCGCCAGGTGCGCGAGGTCCAGGTCGAGGACGTCCTCGGCCGCGAGCCGGTGCGCGTCGAGGTCGACCGCGTCGGCGCTTACCTGACCGGCGAAGTCGTGCTGGTGACCGGCGCCGGCGGCTCGATCGGCTCCGAGCTCTGCCGCCAGATCGCGCGTGTCAAGCCGAAGCGGATCGTGCTCGTCGACCATGCCGAGAACAACCTCTTCGAGATCCGCCGCGAGCTCGAGGACGACCGCCACTTCGGCAACCTCGTCGCCGTCCTGGCGGACTGCAAGGACGCGACGCGGATGGGCGAGCTGTTCGCGGCGGAGTGCCCATCGGTCGTCTTCCACGCCGCCGCCTACAAGCACGTGCCGCTGATGGAGGAGAACCCGGTCGAGGCGGTGCGCAACAACGCCGTCGCAACGCGGATCGTCGCCGCTGCCGCGGGTGAGTGCGGCACCGAGCGCTTCATCCTCGTCTCGACCGACAAGGCGGTCGCGCCCGCCACCGTGATGGGCGCGTCGAAGGCGCTTGCCGAGTGGGCGATCGAGGCGGCCCAGAATCGCTTCCACGGCACCCGCTTCGCCGCCGTGCGGTTCGGCAACGTGCTCGGCTCGTCCGGCTCGGTGGTGCCGATCTTCCGGCGCCAGATCGCCGCCGGCGGCCCGGTGACGGTCACCGACGAGTCGATGACGCGCTACTTCATGACGATCCCCGAGGCGGTCCAGCTGATCATCCGCTCCGGTGATCTGACGACCGGCTCACAGGTCTTCGTCCTGGAGATGGGCGAGCCGGTGAAGATCGTCGACCTGGCGCGCAACATGATCCGACTGTCCGGCAAGGAGCCCGACGTCGACATCGCGATCGAGATCGTCGGGCGGCGACCGGGCGAGAAGATCCACGAGGAGCTGTTCGATCCCGGCGAGCGTCCGCAGCCGACGCCGGCCGAGAAGATCGTCGCCGCGGTCCGGCCGCGCCTCGACCCGGAGTGGGTCGAGGGCGCCTTCGCGCGGATCGAGGAGCTGGTTTACAACGGCGACGCCGCCGCTCTGGCGAGTGCCGTCGCCGAGCTTTCGGCCGAGCGCGCCCTTGCCGCCGTGGACGCGGACTAGAGTTCACCAACTTCGCCTATGGAGATCATCCAAGAGATCGGCTCGTACGCGGGCTTCGCCGCCGTCCTCGGGCTAGCGGTGCTGTCCGCCCTCTACTTCTCGCAGGCGCGGGATGTCAAGCGCCTGCGCGAGTGGGCGGGGCGCGCGCCGGAGCGTGGGCCGTCGCAGACGGTGCCCGCCGAGCCGCGTGGCGTTGTCGCCCAGCCGATCGCCAGGCCAGCCTCGCGGCCCGTGCCGGGCGGCACCCCGCCGCCGGTGCCGCGGCCGCCTGGGACGCGTCCGGCAACGCCGGGTGCCGTCGCCGCGGCTTCGGCCGCCGGTGCGGCTCCCGCCATCGCCCGTGGTCCCGCGCCGGCCACTCCAGCCGCCGCCGGCGCCGCCGCGTCCGACGAGGACGTCGCCGACGACCAGGAGGCGAACGAGGACGGGGAGCAGGACATCACGGCGATGGACACCGTCGTGCATCCGCCGCCGAGCCCGCGCGACGACGACGAGGACGGCGATGGCGAGGACGATCTGGCCGCCGCCGGGGAGGCCGACGAAGGCTTCGACGACGAGCCCGAGTACGACACGGGCGACGAGCAGGCGCTCGGCGAGGAGACCGGCGACTACGACGCGCTGGCGCCCGACGAGACGGCGGTGCATCGCCCCGGCGAGACGGGCGAGAGCGACGAGCTCGAGGAGGAGGATCCCGGGACCGGCGAGTGGCGACCCGAGGACGAGCACGCCGACATCGACTTCACGGACGAGCACGATGTCGCCCCCTCCGCCCCGTCGGCGAGTGCGCCGCGCCCGCCGACTCCGCCCCAGCCGTACCAGCGGCGCGGCGGCCCGGCTCCCGCGACTGGCTATGCACGCGATCGCGGGGCGATCCTTCCGGCGTACGAGGACGACCGTCTGGGCCCCGACGACGCAGGCTCAGCCGATGGTGACGGTCGGCGGCCGATCTTGCTCGTCGTCGCCGCGATGGTCGCGATCGCGGTCGTGGCCTTCGGCGTCTTGCAGCTCACGGGCGGCGACGACGGCTCAGACGGCGGTGGCGACGCCGGCCTCGCGACGGGCGGGAGCGGCAGCGACAGCGGCGGATCGGGTGGCGACAGCTCGGCGCCGCCGATCGATCCCTCCGAGGTGACGGTCGCGGTGCTCAACGGGACCACCGTCCCGGGCCTCGCAGCCACCGTGGGCGACAAGGTCGCCGGCGAGGGCTTCCAGCTCGGCACGGTGACGAACAACTTCGACCAGGAGAAGGCGGAGTCGGTCGTGCTCTACGCCCCTGGGGCGGAGCGAGAGGCGGCAGACGTGAGCCGTCGCCTCGACATCTCGCAGCGCGAGGCGATCGACGCCGAGAGCCAGGCGCTGGCCGGCGACGCGACCATCGTGGTCGTCGCCGGGGCCGACCAGAACCAGTAGGGCGCCGGTTTCGCTCAGGGCTGGACGCCGGCGTCGCGGTAGGCCTCCGCGGCCTCCGCGAGCAGACCGCGGTCGAGCAGGGTGACCGTCTGGCCGTCGAGCTCGAGCGTGGCGCCGTCGTGGGGTGGGTACCAGTAGGCACGGATACGGCGGGCGGTCAGGTCGGGCGGGTCGTCGAGGCGGACGGCGCGCAGCGCCTCGAACTCCGCCCGGGCGATGTAGCGGCCCTCGCCCTGTGCGGTGCGCGGCAGCTCGTGGCCGGCGACCAGCTCGTCGGCGGTCCAGCGGAACAGCTCGAGCAGCTTGCGCTGGCTGCGGAAGTCGAGCGACAGGGCGGTCTCGCGGTGGCGGTCGATCGGGAAGCGGTCGACGCGGACCAGGTCGCCGGTGTCGAACTCGCCGTCGACGAAGTGCGCCGAGACGCCCCACTCGGGCCAGTCCTCGAGGATCGCGACGTTGTAGCCGCCGAGGCCGCGCATGTCGGGCAGCGGCGCCGGGTGGAAGTTCAGGCAGCCCTTGGCGCCCAGCTCGATCAGCGGCGGGCGGAGCCGCTTCCAGAAGAGGAACGAGTAGACCGCGTCGATCCCCGTCAGGTCGAGAGCCGCGCCGGCCGGCTCGTCGATCGCCGCGTAGAGGTCGTCGTCGGAGACCAGCGGCAGCCCGGCCCGCTCAGCGGCAAGGTCGAGCCGCTGCGCCTCGGCGGCACGCTCGTCCGCCGCCGGCGCCACGACCGCCACGACCTCCCAGCCGGTCGCCAGCAGGTGCTCCAGCCCGTCCACCACCGAGCGCTTGTGCTTGCCCATGTAGACGCACCTCATCGCCCTGCCACCTCCTCGTAGAGAGCCAGCGTAAGGCGCGCGGCCTCGTCCCAGGAGTAGGGGCCGGCCGCGGCGGCGGCGGCGCGGGCCTCCTGGGCGGCGCGGGCGGATGGGTCGGAGACCAGGGTGGCGAGGGCGGCGCGGAGGGCGTCGGGTTCGCCTGATGGGACCGGGACGAGCGCGCCGTGGTCCTCGGCTACCTCGGCGAAGCCGCCGATCGAGGAGGCGACGATCGCCTTGCCGAAGGCGAGCGCCGTGTAGAGGACGCCGGACTGGTCGATGTCGCGGTAGGGCAGGGCGACGACGTCGGCGCGGCGGAAGTAGGCGGGCAGCTCGCGCTCGGCGACGAAACGGTCGACGAAGCGGACCGTGCCGCCGGCGCGCGCGGCGGCTTCGCGCAGCGGCTCGACGTCCATCCAGGGCCGGCCGACGATCCACAGCTCGGCGCCCTCGAGACCGTCGAAGGCGTCGATCAGCACGTCGACGCCCTTGTAGGGGCGAAGGATGCCGAAGCTCAGGATCACCGGGCCCTCGACGGCCGCCAGCTCGGGTGGCAGCGGAGCCTCGTCGGGCTGGGCGGCGAGGTAGTCGAAGGCCCCGTGCGGGATGACGCGGACCTTCGCCGGGTCGGCGCCGTAGCGCTCGGTCAGAGCGTGGGCGCTCCCGCGCGTATGGACGACGAGCGCGTCGGCGGCAGCCGCGACGCGCCGCGGCCCGGCCTCGCGCAGCCGCCCGCCGCCGCGGCGCAGCACGTTGTGCGACGTGAACACGCTTGGGACGCCGCGCGCCAGCAGCGCCGCGTCGAGCGCCTCGATCGTCAGCCACTGGTAATGGACGACGTCGACCCCGCGCCCGCCATGACTACGGTGGCGCAGCATGTCGGGCAGGTGCTCGCCGAGCTTGTAGCCCTGTCGCAGCCGCGTCGAGCGCGCGCGCGCCATCGCCCGCCGGTAGAAGTCCTCGCGCACCGCGAACCCCTCGGCGAGCGGCGCGTCGTAGGTCGGCCGGCTGGTCGACAGCTCCACGCTCGCGCCCGCACGCGCGAGCGCGGCCGCCAGCGAGTGGTCGTAGGGCGGCGTGTAGGCCGGGGGGTCGACGAGCCGAACGCGCATCGGCGGGCATTGTCGCCGCTGCGTGGATCGCGCGCCGGCGGCTGGGCGCTCGCGCCCCGTCCCGCGCAGCCGTGCCCCGGCTCGAATAGCGTTCCGCCGCGTGGAATCGAGCCGCCTGGTCCGCGTGGTGTTCGCCGCGCTCGTGCTCGTCACGGCGGGGGCGTTCGTGTTGACGCAGGTGCTGAAGACCGAGATGCCGGTCGTGCTGCGCTTCTCTGTCGCGCCGATCTACTTCTCGCCGAACGGCGACGGGGTGCGCGACCGGGTGCGGGTCGGCTTCGACCTCTCCGAGACGGCGGAGGTCTCGTTCTCGATCATCGACATGGACGGCAACGACGTGCGCGAGTTGGTGGACGACCGCGAGCTCGCCGGCGACAAGCGGTGGCGCTTCTGGTGGAACGGCCGCGACGACAACGGCGACGTCGTGCCCGACGGCATCTACCGGCTGCGTGTCGTGCGGCGCAAGGAGGGGCGCCGACTCGACTCGTTCAAGGAGGTCGTCGTCGACACGACCGCGCCACGCGTCGCGCTGCGCTCCGCCGAGCCCGGCGTCGTCGATCCGTCGAACGGCCGGCGGGTGGCCGTGACGGTCCGCTACC
This sequence comes from Thermoleophilaceae bacterium, assembly GCA_035630455.1. Classification (GTDB taxonomy): domain Bacteria; phylum Actinomycetota; class Thermoleophilia; order Solirubrobacterales; family Thermoleophilaceae; genus JAAYBF01. Next base: position 122,323 of record DASQKP010000035.1, on the reverse strand, counting down.
GCGGGCCCAGCACGCGCGGCCCCGAGTTCCGCGTCTGGCGCACCGACGACGGCGAGCCGCGGATCGTCGATCGCTTCCGTGGCGACGAGCGCCGCCGCGGCGTCTGGAACGGTCGCGTCATCAGCGGCGACCTTGCCGTCGACGGCGACTACGCGTTCCAGGCCCGGGTGCGCGACAAGGCAGGCAACGAGGCGCTGGGGCCGCCCGGCATCCCCTCGGCCAGGACGGCGCTGCCCGGCACCGGCGTTGCGGTGCGACGGCTGACGCTCGAGGGCCCGGGCGGCGTGGTCGCCGCCGGCTCGCTGGCGCGACTGCGCGTCGGGCCCGGCGCACGCCGCTTCGAGTGGGAGCTGAGGCGGCTCGGCTCGAGCAAGGTCCTGAAGCGGGGCAAGCGGCGTGGCGCGACGGCCCTGCGCGTGCGGATGCCCGACGACGCGCGCAGCGGCGTCCACGTCGTGCGGGTACGGGCGCGCGGCCGTGGCGCGAGCTGGCCGCTGGTCGTCGCCGGCCTGCCGCCGAAGGGCGTGCCGGCCGCCCGGCCGCGACCGCTGGTCGTGCTGCCCGCGATCTCCTGGCAGGGCGTCAACCCCTTCGACTCCGACCTCGACGGCTTCGCCGACACGCTGGAGGACGGCGGATCGATCCCCGCCGACCGGCCCTACGCCGGCGGGAGGCTCCCCGCCGCGCTGGTCCGTCAGAGCGAGCCGCTGCTGCGCTTCCTCGATCGCGCCCGGCTCGCCTACGACCTGACCACCGACCTCTCGCTGGCGCGCGCCGAGGGCCCGGCGCTCGGCAACGCGCCCGGGATCGCCGTCGGCGGCAGCGCGATCTGGCTGCCGCGGCGGCTGCGCGACCGGCTGCTGGCCGAGGTGACCGAGGAGGGCAAGACGGTCGCGGTGTTCGGCGGCGAGTCGCTGCGCCGCAGCGTCGCGCTGACCGGCGACCGGTTGCGCTTCCCCAGCCCCCCGCGCCCCGACGACCTGTTCGGCGAGCGGATCCGCCCCGAGCGCGTCGACCCGCCCGCGCCGCTGTCGGTCGAGGAGGACCGGCTGCGGCTCTTCTCGACCATCGACAGCCTGTTCGGCGAGTTCAGCGCGATCGACCGCTCCGTGTCGCTGCCCGACGACGCCCGCCTGCTGTCGGCTGCCGGCCGCGATCCGGGTGAGCCGGCCTTCGTCGGCTACCGGCTCGGCAAGGGCACTGTGATCCGCGTCGGCTCGCCGCAGTGGACGCGCCAGCTCGACGAGCGCGCGCTCGATGTCGAGGTTCCGCGCATCACCAAGCGGATCTGGCAGCTGCTCGGCCGCTGACCCGCCCTCGCGCCGCCGCGTCTGCCATCCTGCGGGCGGATGCGCCGTGCCCTCCTGATCATCGGCGCCGCCGTCGTCCTGATCGTGGTCGGCGCCGGCGCGTACCTCTACCTGAGCGACGAGGACCCGCCGGAGAAGCGGGGCTCGGCGACCGTCGAGTTCGACGCGGACGCCGCGCCGCCCAAGCCGCCGCCGCGCAAGGTGATCGCGGTGCCGTGGCCGACCTTCGGCTACGACGTCGCGCGGACCAAGTCCGCGCCGTACAAGCACCGCCCGCCGTACCGCCGCACATGGCGGATCGACGCCGGCGACACCGTCGAGTTCCCGCCCTCGGTCGGCTACGGGACCGTCTTCATCGCCCAGCAGAAGGGGAAGTTCTTCGCGCTGAACGGCAAGACCGGTAAGCCCGCCTTCAAGACGAAGGACTTCAACCGCTGTGCGGCCTCCTCGCCGACGGTCGGGCCGAACCACACCGTCTACCAGTCGTACATGCACCCGGTCGGCGACCTCTCCAACCCTTGCCCGCAGGACGCCGCCGATCCGGACGGCTTCGTGACCGCGATGGACACGCGCACGGGCCGCCAGAAGTGGCGCTTCAAGTCGAAGCCGATCGAGGCGTCGCCGCTGCTGCGCGGCAAGCGGCTGTTCGTCGGCTCGTGGGACGGCAACGTCTACGCGCTCAACGCGCGCACCGGCAAGCGGATCTGGAGCAGCGCGATCGGCAGCAAGGTCAACGCCTCGCTCGCCTACGCCGACGGCCGCATCTTCGCCGCTGACTACACGGGCACGCTGCACGCCCTCGACGCGCGTACGGGCCGTCGAATCTGGAGCGCGAGCGACGCGACCGAGTTCTACTATGCGACCCCGGTCGTGGCCTACGGCCGCGTGTTCATCGGATCGACCGATGGCACGATGTACTCCTACGGCGCGAAGACCGGCAACCTGCTCTGGGCCAAGCCACTCGGCACCTACGTCTACTCCTCGGCGGCGATCTTCGACCGCAAGGTCTACGTCGGCAGCTACGACGGCAAGTTCTACGCGCTGTCGGCGGCGACCGGCGACGTCGTCTGGCAGAAGGAGATGCCCAGCTCGGTCCACGCCCCGCCCGTCGTGATGGCCGGTCTCGTCTACGTCGCCACCTGCGCTACCTGCGGCTCCGCCGCCCAGCGCTACGTCAAGAACGGCGTCGACTCGACCACCGCCTTCAACGCCAGGACCGGCAAGCAGGTCTGGCGCAACCCCGCCGGCAAGTACTCCTCGCCGATCGTCGCCGACCAGGACCGCGTCTACCTCGTCGGCCGCAGCATGGTCTACGGCATGAAGCCGATCAAGGCGAAGCAGCGCGCCAAGTTCCAACAGGTCCAGAAGCAGATCGCCGTGCCGGCGAAGCGCTAGAGCGTTCAGCCGGCGAGCGCGCCGGTTGCGATCGCGCCCATCAGCGCCGCGATCACGCCGACGAGGCCGACCATCAGCGCGACGCCAAAGTTCCTGATGTCGCTTCGAATGCCCTGGATGTCATTGTCGACGCGCTCGAATCGGGTGTCCATCTGCGCCCGGACGTCCCGGAACTCGCTGTCGACTCGCTCGAACCCTGCGCCCATCTGCGCCCGGACGTCCCGGAACTCGCTGTCGACCCGCTTGAACCCCGCGTCCATCTGTGTCCGGACGTGACGGATGTCGCTGTCGACTCGCTTGAACCCCACGTCCATCTGGGTTCTGAGGTCGCGGATGTCGTGATTCACGCGCTCGAAGCCGGCGTCCACGCGGGTCGCGAGATCGTCCATTCGCTCGTCTGTCCAGACCATCATCTGCACCTCCCCGAGGCTACCGCGTCGAAGTCCGCCAAGGCACAGCATATAGGCGTGTTCGTGTAACGGTTCTGCTATGCCGTGCGACGGCTCTGTGCGCCCTCCCATACGGCGATCGCCGCGGCGATGATCGCGCCGGTCAGGGGCCAGACGAGGTAGTAGTTGTTGAAGGTGCGGCCGATGAAGAGCAGCGCCAGGATCGAGATCGCGAAGGCGGCGGCGGCGGGCCAGAGCTGGCGGACGCGGGCGACTGTGTAGAGCAGGTAGGCGGTCAGAGGCAGCCAGGTGAGGACCGCGATCAGCGCGAACGGGTAGGCGCCGTCGCGGTCGGCGAGGATGCCGGCGCGGACGAGCATCGCCGAGAGGCCGTAGCCGACGATCTTGTAGGTGCCGGCGCCGAACTCGACCGTGTCCTCCCAGAAGGCGGTCGGGTCGGCGACGACGAACGGCAGGAAGGCGACGGCGATCACCGCGGCGAAGATGGCGCCGCAGCGCAGCAGCTCGCGGCCGACACCACCGGCGAGCTGCTCGCGCAGGGAGGCGCCGGCGGCGGACTCGCGCACCCCCGCGCCCTGCTTCGCGGCCATCAGCGCGAGGAACGGGATCGCGGCGACGGCGAACTGCTTGAAGAGGACGGCGGCGGCGAGGGCGACGGCGGCCCAGCGGAAGCGGCTGCGGGTCGCGAGCGCGAAGGCGAGGATCGTCAGCGTCAGCGCGGGGGCGTCGTTCTGGCCGAACCAGGCCGAGCGGACTGCGATCGGGTTGGCGACGACGACCGCGCCCAGCGCCAGCCGCCACGCCAGCGGTCCGCGGAACGCGAGCACGGCGAAGAACCCGGCGAGCGTCGCGAGCAGCACGAACATCCGGTAGTCGTCGAACGGGGCCGGGGCGATCGCCTGCCAGCCGGCGGCGCTGATCGCAGTGCCGGGGAAGTAGGCGTAGTGGACGAGCGGGACCTCGCGCTCGCGGATCCGCTCCGAGGCCGCGCCGTCGAAGCTGTAGAAGCGCTCCATGCCGGAGAAGCGGTAGTCGTGGCCGTAGGGGTTCTCGCCGTGCAGGACGAGGTCGCCGGCGAGGTCGATCTGGAAGGTCGAGTCGTTGGTGAAGAACCACGGCTCGGTCGCGTCGCGCAGGCCGATCTGCAGCAGCGTGGAGGGCAACAGAAGCGCCAACGCGACGCCGACGGCGATCGCCGTGCCGGTCCAGACCGGCCAGTCGCGGTCGGGGCGGCGCAGCGCCCAGGTGGCGATCAGCGCGATCGCCAGACCCGCGAGGAAGCAGGCGGCGCGCGCGATGCCGACGTCCCACTCCTCGCCCGCCGCGCGCACGAGCGGTCCGAGCAGACCCTGGGGGTCGACCCCGCCCGGGACGAACGGCCACGGGTCCGAGCCCAGCTCGGGCAGGTTGATCGCGATCAGGCCGAGCAGTACGCCCAGCAGTCCCCAGAAGCCGGCGGCGGGCAGCCGGCCCGAGAGTCCGAGTGCCTCTCTCAAGCCGTCGCCTCGGCCGGGTCGCCGTCGTAGACCACTTCGCCGCGGCCGGTGCCGTCGTCGCGGCGCGGCCAGGTGAGGTAGCCCGCCCCGACGCCGAGCGCCAGCCAGGTCAGCGGATCCTCGAGCAACCCCGGGTAGAAGAGCGACTGCACGAACACGCCGATCAGCACTGCTAGCAGCGCCAGGCCGACGCCGGGTTCGAGCCGCCTCACCGCCGCCAGCATCCGCACAGCGCCGAACAGCAGCCAGGCGAGCAGCGCGAGCCCGACCGCGCCGAGCTCGGCGAAGACGGTCAGCGGGGCGGTGTGCGAGACGAAGTTCGGGGTCGGCCGGTCGCGCTCCGACAACCGCCGACTGGCGTCCGGCTGGCCGCCGACGGCCACGCCGACTACCGGATGGCGCTCGATCACCCGCAGGGTCTCCTCGACGCGCTGCGAGCGGTCGGCGGTCTCGTTGCGCAGCGAGTCGCCGCGGATCGGGATCGAGACGAGATAGCCGACCATCAGCACCGCCACCAACGCGAACGTTCCCACGACCGCCAGTCGGACCCGTCGCGTGCCGGTCAGCGCCGCGATCACCAGCGTCACGACGACGAGCGCGATCATGCTCGACTGCGAGTACGAGACGAACAACCCGGCCCACAACAGGAGGACGAGTCCGGTCGCCAGCCGCAGATCGATCCGCCGCAGCGCCATCAAGGCGAGCACGACCGCGAGGCCGACGACTAGATGGCGGCCATAGAGGCTCGGGTCGCCGAACAGCGATGTGACGCGGAAGAAGTTCGAGTTGGCGTTCGACAGGGCGAGGTTCGGTGCGAAGAAGAACAGCTCGCGCGTCGCTGCCTGGAACAGCCCGATGACCGCGAACAGCGAAGCCATCGCGATCGTCACCGTCGCCAGTGCGCGCGGCATCCAGTCCGGGAACGGCGAGCGCGCCAGCGTGCCGAGCAGCACCGCGAACGGCAACAGGAAGAAGACCAGCACCTCCACTCCCGCGCGCGGATAGTCGGCCCAGACCAGCGAAACGCAGGCGAAGCCGAGCAGCGCGGCCGCCGGCAGGGCCAGCGAGCGCGGCAGCGCGCGGACCGGCAGCGTCCCCTGCTCCCGCGCGCTGAGAGCGCGCCAGGCGAGCGCAAGCGCGCCCGCGGCGAGCACGAAGTACAGCAGCAGCAGGCGGCCGAGCTCGCCGTTCTCGGCGAGCGCGATCGGGAAGCCGCCGCCGTCCTGGAGGGTCAGCGGCGGACGCAGCGGCGCCGCGACGAGCAGCGCCAGCGGCAGCCAGGCCGGATTGCGCACGAGCAGGGCGGCGGCCGCGCCGAGAACCGCGAGGCCGAGCACGGCCGCCACCATGCCGGGACCGCTGGCGAGCGCGTCGAGGCGGCCGATTCCCGAAGCCGAACTGATCAGGCCCGCGCCACCGAGCCCGATCAGCGCCAATCCCCCGACGACCATTGCGCGACCGCGGCCGGCCAGCAGCAGCACGACGCCGAGGGCGGCGATCAGGCAGGCGACGTTGGCGAGTTCGGGGTGGTCCATGTCAGGGTGCGATTCGCGACCGGCGGTTGTACTCCTCGGCGGCCTCGCGGATCCCCTCGCCGCGACCGGGGGTCAGCTCCTGGCGCGCGTGCAGCAGGAAGCGTTGCGGATCGTGGCGCGGCAGCACGCTCGCCGCCAGCGCCCGCTCCAAATAGAAGGCGACGCCGAGCATGCGCGTCACGAGCCGCGTGACCCCGCTGTGGTGCTTGCGCATGTAGAGGTCGCGGTTGCGGTGGAACTCGACGATCCGCCGCCGCGCGCGGCGCAGGTCGGTCGTCAGCTGGTCGTGGTGGACGGCATGGGCGCCGGGCACGTAGAGGATGTCCCAGCCGGCGTCGCGCAGGCGCTTGCAGAAGTCGGTCTCGTCGGAGTAGACGAAGAAGTCCGGGTCGAGGTAGCCGACCTCGGCGGCGGCCTCGCGCCGGACGAGCATCGCGCTCGACTGGGTCCAGCCGACGCGCCGCGTGCGCCTGCCTCGGCTCTGGGTGGTGACCAGCTTGTGCAGGAACAGCACGCCGGCGAGCGAGGCAGCGACTCCCGGCAGCCGCCAGGCGCAGGCCTTGCGCTCGCCCTCGGTCGACAGCAGCTGGGCGCCGGCAGCCGCGGCCTGCGGGTTCTCCTCGAGCGCCTCGAACAGCGCCGCCGCCGCGCCGGCGTGCAGCTCGGAGTCCTCGTTGAGCAGCAGGCCGTAACGGCCGCGTGCGGCGTTCAGCAGCGTCGAGTCGTTCTCGGCCTTGCCCGCGCGGCGGTCGAGCGCGATCACGCGAACGTCATAGGGGCTCTGCTCGACAGCGGCGACCGAGCCGTCGTCGGAGCAGTTGTCGAGCACCAGGATCTCGCGCGAGACGCCGGCGGGATGGGTCCGCTCGATCGCCGCCAGGCAGGCGAGCAGGTACTCGCGGCCGTTGGTGTTGACGATGCAGTAGGAGAGATCGACGTCGTTCACGAGCCGCTCCCGGCCGCGCGCTCCAGCACGCCGCGCAGCCGCTCGGCGAGCAGGTCGCGGTCGAACTCGCGCGCGGCGAGCTCGCGCGCGTTGGCGCCGTAGCGGCGCGCCCGCTCGGGATCGTCGCGCAGTGCGAGCACCTGCTCGGCGAGGTCGGCGGCGTCGCCCGGGCGGACGTAGACGCCGGCTGCGTGCTCCTCGACGAGGACGCGCTGCCAGCCGTCGGTGTTGACGATCGCCGGACGGCCCGCGGCGAAGGTGTCGAACAGCTTGTTCGGCGAGTTGGTCGCGAGGATCGGCACGTCCTTGAAGATCGTCATGCAGGCGTCGGATGCCGCGGCCAGCACTGCGGCGGAGCGCTTGTCGCCGGCCGGCACGAGCACGACGTTGTCGAGCCCGCGCCGTCGCACGTCGGCCTCGAGCGCGCCGCGCCGCTTGCCGTCGCCCTGCAGGACGAAGACGACGTCCTCGTGGTCGGCCAGCAGTGCGGCCGCCTCGACCACCTGGGTGAGGTCGTTGGCTTCGCCCATCGTGCCGAAGTACGCGCAGACGAAGTCGCCGGCGCCGACTCCCAGCCGCTCGCGCAGGTCGCCCGGATCGAGGTCAGGGGAGAAGAGGTCGAGGTCGGAGGCGTTGGGGATCGTCGCGACCCGCTTCGGATCGACGCCCGCCGCGACGATGCCGTCGCGCATCCCCGGCGACAGCGCGACGATCTCGGCCGCCGAGCGGTAGACGGCGCGCTCCAGCCAGCGCGCCAGGCGCTGGGCCCACGGCGACCGCAGCGCCCCCATCTGGATCGGCGCCTCCGGCCAGAGGTCGCGCACCTCGAAGACCAGCGGCGCCCGCCAGCGCCGAGCCGCGGCGATCGCCGGCAGCGCCATCGTCAGCGGCGGCGAGGTCGCGAACACGACGTCCGGGCGCGGCCCACGCAGCGCGGCGACCGTGGCGGCGACCGCGAAGCGGCCGAAGGCGAGCAGCCGCCGGCCGTAGCCGACGCCGGTCGCGCGCACGTAGTCGCCGTAGCCGCCGCGCGCCTCGACGACGCGGATCCCGTCGACCTCGCGCTCGCCACCCTCGCCCGCGGTTACCATCGTCACCTCGTGACCAGCCTCGACCAGACGGCGCGCGAACTCGTACGAGCGCGTGCCGCCCGTCCCGTCGCGGGTCATGAAGAACTGATGCAGGTAGAGAATCCGCACGTGAGTTGGCGCCACGGTAACCGAGCGCGGGCCGCGTGAACCGCCTGCTCGACCTGCTCGTAGCGGGGTTGGCGCTCGCCGTAGTCTCGCCGTTGATGGCGATCTGCGCGCTCGCCATCAAGCTCGACTCGCGTGGGCCGGTCTTCTACCGCCAGCGCCGGGTGGGTCGCGACGGCGTCCCGTTCGAGCTGATCAAGCTCCGCACGATGGTCGTCGACGCCGAGCACAGCGGCGCCGGCCTCTACATCGAGGACGGCGACTCACGGATCACCCGCGTTGGCCGCGTGCTGCGCCGCTTCTCGCTCGACGAGCTGCCGAACCTCGTCAACGTGCTCCGCGGCGAGCTGGCGATCGTCGGCCCGCGGCCGACGGTCCAGGTCCAGGTCGACCGCTACACGCCGCACCAGCGCCGCCGTCTCGAGGTCCTGCCCGGCATCACCGGCTGGGCCCAGGTCAACGGCCGCACCTCGCTCTCCTGGCCCGAGCGGATCGACCTCGACGTCTGGTACGTCGACAACCGCTCGCTTGCCCTCGACCTGCGCATCCTCGCGCGCACCGTGCGGATGCTGGTCACCGGCCACGGCCTCTACAGCAGCGATCTCGAGCAGGGATGGGGTGAGAAGGACCGCGCCGACTAGCGTGCCTGAGCCCCGCCGCGGACCGCTCGCGCGGCGCGCCCGACGCGGACGGTGAACATGTCGGTCGCGCCGCGGGCATTGCTGGTGTCGGCCTTCGTCGCGACGTAGAAGCGGTAGATGCCCGCGCTGGACGGGACGAAGGAGCCGCGGAAGGCGCCCTTGCGGGTCGTCTCGAGCGTCTTGGCGCCGACGTTGCGGAAGCGGCCGCGGCGCTGGAGCTGCAGCACCTGGTAGACCCGCGCCTTGCGCGGCTTGACGGTGCCGGTGAGCGTCACGCGGGCGCGAGCGGCGCCGCGCCGCGGCGGGCGGCGAAGCTTGACGACGGGCCGGACGGCGAGCGTCAGCGTCGGGGCTACCGACGAGCGCAGGTCGCCGCCGCCGGCGAACCGCACGCGCAGCGGCCGCGTGACCTTCGGCTTGACGACCGCCGAGAACGATCCGCCGCCTGTGGTGGTCGGCGTCGAGGAGGTCCTCCAGCGGCCGTCGACCTTCGCCTGGACGGCCACCGGCTGGCCGTCGACCGGCGCGCCGTCGCGCGTCGTCAGGGCGCCCGCGACGGTTGCGCTGTCGCCGTAGTCGATCGCGGAGCGATGGGCGCTGAGCTGGGCCGACAGGGTGGTGGCGGTGCCCTGGGGCGTGACTCCGCCGACCAGCGAGCGGAGATCGCCGAGCTGGGAGTAGAGCGCGCTGCCGGGGCACTCGGTCGCGTTGGTGTCGCGGTGCCCGAGCACGCGCGCTACGCGCACGCTCGATCCCGACCGGTACTTGTTGGTGCCACCGCCGGCGCTCCTCATCACGGCCGTGCCGCTGGTCGGATAGCCGTGCAGCGGCAGCTTCCAGCGGATCAGGCGCGCCATCGCCTCGAGCGCGGCCTGGCTCTGCGGCACGCTGCTGAAGGTGCCGATGTTGGCGATGCCGGTCGAGTAGGAGTTGAAGCCCTCGGCCTGGGCGCCCACCACCGCCGCGCCGACGCCGCCCGCGCGCCCCTCGTACAGAGTCCCGAAGCGGTCGACGAGGAAGTTGTAGCCGATGTCGTTCCAGCCGTTGGTGTTGCGGTGGTAGCGGCACATCGCGAGCACGATCTGGGGCGCCTCGGCGCGGCTGTAGTCGTTGAGGTTGACCGTGTGGTGCACGTACGCGGCGCGGACCTCGCCGTAGGTCGCTCGGGTCCGCGGCGGGCAGTCGTCGCCGGCCCAGCTCGCGCGCGGGACCATCGAAGGCTGGGTGTCCTGGGCGCCCGCGAGATCGGCGCTCAGCAGGCCGGCCGCTGTCGTTACGGCGACGTTGGCGGCGCCGCGCAACGCCGTCTCGAGCCGGTCGGTCTCCGTGGCGGTGCCCGCTGTGTTGACGAAGTGCAGCCGCGCGCCCGGCAGGCGCTCCGAGGAGCGGTACTGGACCCAGTCCGCCTCGCCGGCCCAGACGGGGTTCGACATTCCCGCGGCGGCGGCCTCGTCGGACCCGGGGTCGGGCCCGTCCTCGGCGTGAGCGCTGACGGCGGCCCACTTCGTCCAGCGGCCATCGTCGCTGCGGGTGCGCATCGAGAGCGCGGGCTCGTCGTGCCCTGGCTCGTCGTGCCCGGACCAGGTCAGGCCGACGAGGTTGAACCGCTTCGGCGCCTCGATCGGCTCCGACACCACTCCGCCGCCCGGATCCGGATCGCCGAGCAGAGCCTGCGCCGAGGTCGAGAAGTCGACCGGCTCGGGCCGGTAGGGATTGGTCGAAAGCGCCGGCGCCGCCACCGCTCCCAGCCCGGCGACGATCGCGAGCGCCACGACTGCTGGCGCGCGTCCCATCTCCCCCCATCGAACACGAGTCGACGGCATCCGTTGCGGCCCTGCAACCGCCTGTGCACGCCCGTCCTCGGATCTGGCTAGCTTCTGGCCCCTTGATCTACCGCTTCCTCTTCCGGCGCCTCCTGCTGCGCCTCGACGCCGAGCGTGCGCACCGCTTGGGAACCCGGGCGCTTGCCGCCATCGGGCGGCTGCCTGCCGCGGGCGCGGTGCTGCGCCTGATCCTGAGTCCGCGCGACCCGCGGCTCGAGGTCAAGGCGCTCGGCCTGACGTTCGCGAGCCCGATCGGCGTCGCCGCCGGCCTCGACAAGGAGGCCGAGTGCTTCGCCGAGCTCGGCGACCTCGGCTTCGGGCACGTCGAGGTCGGCACCGTCACCGCCCGCGCCCAGGCGGGCAACGCGAAGCCTCGCGTCGGCCGGCTGCCGCGCGACCGCGCGCTCTACAACCGGATGGGCTTTCCGAATCCGGGCGCGGAGGCGTTCGCTCGGCGGCTCGCGGGGCGCTCGCGCGACGTCGTCGTCGGCGTCAACGTCGGCAAGAGCATGGACGTCGAGCTGGCGGACGCCGCGGCGGACTACCGGGAGACGGTTCGCGTGCTCGCCCCGCTGGCCGACTATCTGGTCATAAACGTCAGCTCGCCGAACACTCCGGGCCTGCGGTCGATGCAGTCCGTCGACGAGCTGCGCGTGCTCGTCGACGCCGTCCGCGACGAGCTGCGTGAGGCCCGCGTGGCGACGCCACTGCTGGTCAAGATCGCCCCCGACCTCTCCGACGACGAGATCGACGCGATCGCCGACTACGCCGTCGAGACCGGCCTGGACGGCCTCGTCGCCGTCAACACGACGATCGACGGCGCCGTCCTCGAGAACTCGACGGCCGAGGAGCGCGCCGCCGTCTACGGCGGGATCTCAGGCGCGCCGCTGAAGCGCCGCGCTCTGGAGGTCCTACATCGCCTGCGCGACCGCGCCGGCGACGACCTCGTCCTGATCTCCGTCGGCGGCATCGAGAGCGCCGACGACGCCCTCGAGCGGCTCGAGGCCGGCGCGACCCTCGTCCAGGCCTACACGGGCTTCGTCTACGGCGGGCCGCTCTGGCCGCGCCGCGTCAACAAGCAGCTCGCGCGGCGCGCGGCCAGTAGCGCCTAGGGCTACGGGACGGGCTCGGGCCCGCGGGAGCGATTCTCGTCCTTGAAGGACTCGATCGCCGTGAAGACGTCGTCGTTGAACTTCGCGCAGCCGAGCAGCTGTCCAGTGCCGTTCGGCTGCGGGTCGCGGTTCCAGGCGGTCGCGGCGACCGCGTAGGTCATTCCGCTGGTGTCCGGCACAAGCACCATCTGGTAGGTGTCCTCGTCGTAGAAGGCCTTGAGCGCGGCGCGCTGGTCGGCGGGCAGGCCCTTCTTGAACCAGACGATTATCCGGCCGTGCTCGAGCGTGTGGACGAGCTCCTTGATGTCCGGCGGATCCTCGTAGGCGCCGTCCTCGGCGGGGACTTGGTAGTGCTCGCCCGACGTCGGCGGCTTCGACCCGTACTTGACGGTCTGCGCGAGGTCGGCGAGGTGCTCGCGGCTCTTGGCCGGGAAGCTCTTCAGCTCACAGCCGGCCGCCTTCGCCGCCGCGGCGACGTCGACGTCGTCCTTGACCTCCGGCACGCTGCCGCCGTCGGGCAGGACGTCGCTGGAGGCGGAGCTGCTGCCGCCACTGCCACCACCCGCCAGCAGGGCGACCGCGACGATCACGGCGACGAGGACGATGGCGCCACCGACGCCGTAGCCGATCAGCTGCTTGCGGCGCTGCCCCGCTTTAGCGGCGGCTTCGCGCTGCTCGCGCTCCTTGCGCAGCTGCTCTTTCTGCTCCCTCCGGCTGGCCATCGCGGACGAAGACTAGTGGGCGGCCGAGGCGCGCGCCACCCTGATCCTGCGAGCGGTCCAGCAGTCGTCGACGAACTCCGCGATCTCGCCGGTCAGGCGCTCTGGCGCCGTGCGCAGCTCGACGATCGAAGAGGCCTCGACGATCCGCGCGCTCGGCAGCTCGTGGACGAGCATGTCGGCGTCGGAGAAGGGGTGGATCGGGTCGCGGTTGTGGCCGATGATCAGCGTCGGCGGAGCGAGCGTGCGACGGACCTCGGTCGGCGGCGCCACGCGGCCGAAGAACAGGCCTTGGAGCAGGGACGCGGATGGCTTGGGGTCCTGGCTGACCCAGTCGAGCAGCATCTTGCCGATCAGCGGCCCACGCCGCGGGACGAGCCGCGCGACACGGCTCAGCGGCCGGGTGATCGGCGCGCCGAAGGTCAGCGAGATCAGCAGCGGCGTGAAGCCGATCGCGCAGCCGAGCAGCGCGTTGTCCAGCACCGGCATCTCGATCAGCAGGCCCTTCACGCGCGACTGGTCGCGCGCGGCGGCCTCGAGCGCGCTGTTGGCCCCGAGCGAGGTGCCGCCGAGCACCGCCTGCTCGATCCCGAGGTGGTCGAGCAGCCCGAGCGTCTGGGCGCCGAACGCGCTCATCGAGTACTCCCACATCTCCTCGGGACGGTCCGAGTCGCCGTGGCCGAGCAGGTCGAGGCACAGCACGCGGTGGCCGCGCCCCGCCAGCTCCTCGGCCAGCGGCTGGTGCATCCTGCGGTTGAACAGCAGCCCGGGCATCAGCACGATCGGCCGGTCGCCCTTGCCGTACTCGTCGTAGACGAGCCGGTGACCCTCGTGCTTGAAGCTGCGCGTGCGCGACGCCATCCCGCGACGAAGGCTACGCCCCCGACGCGCGCGGCTCGCCGGTCGGCGTCCCGTCCAGCCCGAAGGACCTACGGCGTACGCGGGTTCTCGATCGGGGTGAGGGTTGCTTCGATCTTCTCGCGCAGCGGCTCGAAGCGAGGCGGGAGGACGAGCTTCTCGCCGAGGCGGGCGGGGTCCTCGTCGGCGTCGAAGCCGGGGCCGAGGGTGGCGATCTCGAAGAGGACGCCTGACGGCTCGCGGAAGTAGATCGACTTGAACCAGAAGCGGTCGATGACCTCGGTGGCGCGGGCTCCGCCGGCGAGGGCGCGCTCGCGCCAGGCCTCGTGGTCGTCCATCGTGGATGCGAAGGCGATGTGGTGGACCGTGCCCGCGCCCTCGCGGCCCGGCTCGGCGGGCGGCTCGTCGTAGATCCAGTGGCCGCCGCGCGACTCGCCGCGGACCTCGTAGACGCGCGCGGCGCCGATGTTGGCCGGTTGGTCGTCGCCGTCGGTGACAGGGGTGAAGCCGAGCTGCTCCTCGATCAGCGGCGTGCTGGCGTCGGGGTGGCTCGCGTACGCGCGCGCGGCGTGGAAGCCCTGCAGCGCGAGCTCGCGCGGGACCTCGGGGTGGTCGGCGATCAGCGGCTGGTCTGGAACGTTCGCGACGAGCAGCTCATGGCGCAGGCCCTCGGGGTCGGCGAAGCTGAGCGAGCGCGAGCCGCGCTCGGTCTCGACGCCCTCGGCGGCGAGGCGGCCGGACCAGAAGTCGAGCGCCTCCTCGGAGGCGACGCGCCAGACGATCGTGTGGACCATCCCGGCGCCGGCACGCCCCGGAGCCGCGCCGGGGAACTCGAAGAAGGTGATGTCGGCGCCGGGGCTGCCCTGCTCGTCGGCGTAGAACAGGTGGTAGACCGACGGCTGGTCCTGGTTGACGGTCTTCTTGACCAACCGCAGGCCCAGGACCCGCGCGTAGAAGTCGACGTTGCCCGGCGCGTCGCCGGTGATTGCCGTTATGTGGTGGATGCCCTCTAGCCGCATCCTGCTGAATCTAGCGGCGACGCGCCACTGCTTCTAGGGAGCGAGGCGGAACGGCGGGTACTCGTCGGTCGTCAGCAGGAAGGCGTAGGCGATGACCCGTACGCCCCAGCGCTGAAAGCCGACGACGAAGTCGAACAGCCCGCGCGGGTAGCGGCCGGTGAAGAGGATCGCGAACCAGGCGATCGCGACCGCGACGAAGGCGCCGATCCCGAGGAAGAACAGCACGATGTAGTGCGGGATCGCGAGCAGCCACTTGACGATCGGCATGCCCCGCATCAGCTCGGTCTCGGCGTTCGGGTAGCGGATGTCGAGCCGCAGCGACTGGCGCTCGTCGGTCGACGGGTACTTGTCGTCGAGCAGCGAGACGTAGAGGTGCACCCGGCTGGTGAAGCGCGCCAGCTCCTGGTTCCAGTCGAACCACCAGCGCGGGTACTTCTTGCGGAAGAGGATCATCAGGAACGGCCCGGCGAACAGGAAGCCACCGGCCGCAACGCCGTAGTTGGCGTAGTCGCCGCCCGACCCATAGCTGTAGGTCGCGCCGGAGACGGCGCCGAGCACTATCGCGATCGGGATGACCGTGAAGATGCGGAAGAACGTCGTCAGCCGGTTCAGCTGCCGATCCGGGTACTCGACGTCGTATTGGACGGGATAGTCGCTGGACGGCGGGGCGGGATCGCCCTGCGTGGGGTACGGACCGGTCATCGGGCTCCTCCTCGGCTGGATGCTTCCTCGCCCGAAGGGGTTCGCCGCCGCGGGCGCCAGTCCTGCGCTCAGATGTCGTTGCTCGGCAGCTTCACGACGGTCACGAAGAAGTCGTCGATCTGGCGCACGACCTCGATGAAGCGCTCGAAGTCGACCGGCTTGGTGACATATGCGTTGGCGTGCAGCTCGTAGCTGCGCAGCACGTCCTCCTCGGCCTGGGAGGTCGTCAGGACGACGACCGGGATCGTCCGCAGGTCGTCGTCCACCTTGATCTCGGCGAGGACCTCGCGGCCGTCCTTGCGCGGCAGGTTCAGGTCGAGCAGGATCAGGTCGGGGCGAGGCGCGCCGGCATGCTCGCCATCGCGACGCAGGAACTCGAGCGCCTGGACACCGTCGGTGACGCACGTCAGCCGGTTGCGAACCTTGTTGTCCTCGAAGGCCTCGCGGATCATCAACGTGTCGCCGGGGTCGTCCTCGACGAGCAGGACGTCGATCGGCTTGGCGTTCGGCGGCGGCGGGGAAGTCATCTGGTCTCCTCGAGTGCGGGCAGTGTGAAGCGGAACGTCGTCCCGGGCCCGGCATCGGGGTCCAGCCAGATGCGGCCCCCGTGGTGCTCGACGATCTTGCGGCACATCGCCAGCCCGATTCCGGTGCCAGCGTACTCGTCCTTGCCGTGCAGCCGCTGGAAGATCACGAAGACGCGTTCGGCGTACTCGGGGCCGATGCCGATGCCGTTGTCGGAGCAGGTGAACAGCCACTCGTCGCCGTCGCGCTTCGCCTGGATGCGGATCTCGGGCGGAGCGTCGCCGCGGAACTTGAGCGCATTGGCGATCAGGTTCTGGAAGAGCGCGGTCAGCAGCGAGCTCTCCCCGCTGACGGTCGGCAGCGACCCGATCTGGACCTTGGCATGCGACTCGACGACCGTCGCGTCGAGGTTGGCGAGCGCCCGCCGCGCCGACTCGCCGAGGTCGACCGGCGCCGAGCCGTCCCCCATCCGGCCGACGCGCGAGAAGGCGAGCAGGTCGTTGATCAGCTGCTGCATCCGCTTCGCCCCGTCGACGGCGAAGTCGATGTACTGGTCGGCGCGATCGTCGAGCTGGCCCTTGTAGCGCTGCTCGAGCAGCTGGCAGAAGCTCGCGACCTTGCGCAGCGGCTCCTGGAGGTCGTGCGACGCGACGTAGGCGAACTGCTCCAGCTCGGCGTTCGAGCGCGCGAGCTCGGCGTTCGACGCGTCGAGCTGCTCGTGCGCCTCGCGCACCGCGGACAGCTCGGCCACGATTCGCTGGCGCATCGACTCGATGTCAGCGCCGAGATCCGCGATGTCGCGCGGGCCGGCGCCGCGGATCGGGGTGTCGAACTGGCCGTGGGCGACACGGCGGACGCGGTGTCCGAGCACGCCGATCGGGAGCGTCACCGTGCGGCGCAGCATCACCAGCGTGCCGGTGAGGGCGATCAGCAGCAGGACTACGATCGTGGCGAACGAGACCGTCAGGAAGGTCGCGGCGTCGCGGAACTCCGCGCGACCGGCCGCGCGGGCCACGGCGAGTCCGTTCTCCTGGCGCGCGAGCGCGACGCGGACGCGGCTGAACAGCTGCCTGCCGCGCTCGATCCCGGCGTTGCCGATCGCCCCCGAGCCCTCGCGGCGGACGCGCGCGATCGTCGGCCGCGCATAGCGCGACTGCCACGCGCCGGCGGTCCGGACGACGGCGTCGAGGTCGTCGGACACGCCGTCCAGGTCGGGATCGTCGAGCTGGTCGCGCAGCCTGGCGATCGCACGCCGCTCGTCGGCCAGCCCGGTCCGGTAGGGCGCGAGGAAGCTCGGCTCGCCGGCGAGCACGTAGCCGCGCACGCCGGTCTCCTGATTGACGAGCGCGTTGGTGAGCCGCAACGCCTCGACCGCCGCCGGGTCGAGGTGGTCGACGACGAGCGAGCGCTTGTCGGACAGGTTGACGAGCGCGACTACGCCGATCGCGATGCTGACGATCGTCACGACGCCGAGCAGCGCGGCCGCGATCGCGAACCACTGGTTGACGCCGAAGCGCCCGCCGCGCCGGGGGGCTGTGGGCGGCGCCTCGCTCACGCGCTGGAGTCGAAGCCGGAGCTGGACAGCAGGAGGACGGCGAGATCGTCGGTCAGCGGCTCGCCGTTGCGCTGCTCGACCTCGGTGATCAGGCTGTCGAGCAGCGAGCGCGCGTCGTCGGGCCAGCGCGCCGTCGCCTCCAGCCGCCGCTCGATCATCTCGACCAGTCGCTGCTCGCCGAGCCGCTCGTGGCCCGCACCGATCTTGCCCTCGACCAGACCGTCTGTGTAGAGCAGCAGCGACCAGGGCCCGGTCAGCGTCTGCCGCTGCGCCGGCCACTCGCTCTGCTCGAAGATCCCCAGCGGCGGCGCGCCGGCCGCCACGTCGACGGTCGAGACGCCGTCGGCGTCGATCAGGATCGGCGCCTGGTGGCCGGCGAGGCGGATGTCGGCCGCCCGGCGGTCGGGCGCGATCTCGAGCGTGCAGAGGGTGGCGAAGACGTCGGGCTCATGGCGCTCGTGCGGCAGCATCCGGTGCAGGGTCGCCATGACCTCCTGTTGCGGCAGGCCGGCCAGGGTCAGCGCGCGCCAGGCGGCGCGCAGGCAGGCGCCGAGTGCGGCCTCGTCCGGGCCGTGGCCGCAGACGTCACCGATCATCAGATGGACCGCGCCGTCGCTCAGCTCGATCGCGTCGTAGAAGTCGCCGCCGAGCAGTGCCCGCCGTCGCCCGGGCCGGTAGTCGGCGGTCAGTCGCAGGCGCGGGTCTCCGATCAGGGCGGTCGGCAGCAGGCCGCGCTCGAGCCGGGTGTTCTCGCGCGCCTGCACCCGCGCCTCGATCAGCTCGTGCTCGGAGAGCTCCGCGCGGCGGCGCTCGATCGCGTAGCGGAGCGCCCGGGCGAGAACCTCGGGCTCGACGTTGCCCTTGACCAAGTAGTCCTGCGCTCCGGCGCCGAGCGCCTCGATGCCGAGTTGCTCGTCGTCGCGCCCGGTGAGCACCACCACCGCGACGTCCGGCGCCAGCTCGCGCATGCGCTTGACGCCATCGATCCCGGTCGCGTCAGGCAGGCCGAGATCGAGCAGTGCGCAGGCGATGCCGTCTGGCAGCTGATCGAGCGCGGCGGCCAGCGACCCCGCCTCGCGCAGCTCGAGCTCCGGCGCCGCCGCCTCGAGCGCCTCGCGCACGAGCAGCGCGTCGCCAGCGTCGTCCTCGATCAGCAGGATCGTCTGCGGGCTGCCGGGCGCGCCGGCGGGCGCGCGGCCCCCGTTCATCCCCATCGCGACACCGGCCTGTGCGAGTTACCCGCTATGGCGCGAGCATAAAGGCATCCAGTGCGAGGCCGGCCAGTGCCCCGAGCTGGATTCGAACCAGCGGCCTTCCCCTTAGGAGGGGGACGCTCTATCCGGCTGAGCTATCGGGGCTCGCGCCCCATGATCCCACGCCGGCGGACGGCCGGCGGCGGCAGCTACTCGTCCTCGTAGAGCGACTCGCGGGCCAACTCGACGCCGCGCTTGCCGTAGAGGCGAACCTCGACGTAGTCGCCGGTGTAGTCGTCGAGTGAGATCAGGGTGAAGCGGTTGTCGGCGAGGATGCACTGGTCGGTCGTCGTCGGACCGAGCTCGGTCGTGGCGACGGCGCCGTCGGGCACCAGGGCGACGCCCCAGACGAGGGTGACGATGCCGCGCCGGCCCTCGGGGCCGCGCCAGTGGCCGATCTCCTGGTCGGAGAGGTCGAGCGTCCAGTCGGGGTTCGCGTCGGCGGTCTCGTCGGTGTAGTCGGCGACCGCCTCGAACTCGGCGGCCTCCGCGCCCTCGTGCTCGCGCGTGTAGGAGACGAAGCCGAACAGCTCGAAGCCCTCGGACGTCGGCGCGGTCACCGGCACGTAGGTGCGGCCGTTCCAGGTCCGCTCCGGGAACCAGACCAGCGTGCCCGGCTCGCCGATCTCCTCGTCGGTCGCGATCGCCCCGGCCGCGACCAGGAAGTGCGACCGCAGCGTCTCCTCCCAGCGCCCGTACGGCGCCGGCTCCTGCGGCACCTGGGCCACATACATCGGGATCGGTCGCTCGACGGGGGGCACGCGGCGCTGGACGCTACAGGGCGCCGGCCTCAGCCGATCTCGCGGCGCAGCACGTCGGCGGCGATGTAGCGGCTGTTGCGCCCGAGCCCGCGTTGCTCCAGCAGGCCGCCGTCGACGAGTCGGCGGAGATCGGCGCTTGCGGTGGAGTGCGACACGTCGGCCTCGCCGGCATAGCGGCCACGGTCGGTGCCGCCGACCAGGCTCTGCTCGAGGGCGATGATCATCCGCTCCGGCCAGCCGCGCTTCTCGGCGATCGTCTCGAGCGCTGTCCAGCGGGCACCGGCGGCGGCGATCTGATCGAGCCGGTGCTGGGCTTGGTCGAGGTGCGCCTCGACGCAGAACTCCACCCACTCGCGTGCGCTGCGCTCTGGCTTGTAGCTGCCGCCCTGGGTGCGCTCCAGCACGTCGTAGTAGTCCTGGGTCCGCTCGCCCAGGTACTCCTCGATCGAGGCGAACTCGAATGACACCAGGCCGTCGCGCGCGAGGACCAAGGATTGCGCGATCCGCGCGACACGGCCGTTGCCGTCGCGGAAGGGGTGGATGGCGACAACGTGAAGGTGGGCCATCGCGGCGCGCACCACGGCCGGTGCGTCGAGGTCGCCCCGCTCCATCCAATCGGTGGCCTCGGCCATCAGGTCGGGCACCATCTCCGCGTCAGGACCGCTGTAGGCGATTCGCCCCTTGGGTCCGGTGACGCTGATCGGACCGCCGCGCCAGAGGCCTGGATCCTTGTCGTCCTGAAACTCGCAGGCGTCGAAGTGGAGATCGAGCAGCACCCGCTCCGACCAGCGGAAGCGCGGGTCGGCTGCCATCGCGGCGACGTGGCGCATCGCGCGCCCATAGCTCGCCACGGCGAGCTGGTTCTCGTCGTCGGCGCTTGGGCGCGCGTCGCCGCTGACCAGCGCGACCGCATCGTCAGGGTCGACCGAGAAGCCCTCGATCGAGGTCGAGCTCTCTACAGCCGTCGCCCGCACCAAGCGCCGCAAGGTGCCGATCCAGCGCAGGGAGCGCCCGGTCTCGCTCCCCAGGCGCTCGCGCAATTGGGCTAGTTCGTCGAGGCGGCGCTCTAGTGAGCCGTCGATCTGGGGCGTCGCGAAGATCACCCGAGGAAGTATATACGATTTTATCGGCTAGACGTTTAAACGTTTAAGCGTCTGGCTAGACCAACGCGACCGCCAGCCCCGCCGCCACCACGATCGCCGTCGACCAGGCGATGGCGCTGGCGGCAAGCGAGCGGTCGAGGCCGTAGACGTGGGCGATCAGGACGCCGTTGATCCCGCAGGCCATCGCGGCCTGGGAGATGTAGGAGTCGGGGATGTCGATGATCAGGGCGGAGAGGACGAAGACGACCGCGGGCAGGAGCAGCAGCTTCAGCGCCAGGGCGACGGCGACCGGGGCGGTCAACGGCGGTGGGAACTTGATCGCGCCCTCCTCGGCCTCGCTGGCGAGCGTTATCCCGACGACGAAGAAGCCGAGCGGCAGCATCGCGAAGACGGCGATCCGCGACGCGTCCACCGCCCACTCCGGCGACAGAGCCGCCGGCGCGAGGACGGCAGCGACGCCGGCCCACAGGGCCGGGTTGCGCGTGAAGAACGACGTGACGCGGTCGCGCGGCGCCTCGGCGACCGTCCCGAAGGCCGCGCCGACCGCGAAGCCGACCGTCAGCAGTCCCATCCCCGAGATCAGGATGTCGTAGACGAGCGCGTCGCCGACGTCGTCGAAACCGAACAGCGCGGCGGTGAACGGCAGGCCGAGATAGCCGGTGTTGCCGAGCCCGGCGGCGAGCATCAGCGCTCCGATCGTCGGACGCGGCAGGTGCAGCACCCACTTGCCGATCGCGTAGGCGGCGAGCATCGCGGCGCCGAGGCCGACGTAGCCGAACACCACGCCCAGGCCGACGCCGGCGCTCAGGTGGAGGTCGGCGATGTTGAAGAAGACGATCGGCGGGATCAGCACCCACAGCATCAGCTGCATGACGCGCTCCGCGGCGAGCTGGGAGCGCAGCTCGCCCCAGCGGTGCTCGACTCCGAAGCCGACTGCGGTCGCGGCGGCGATCGTCAGGGCGATCGGGATCACGCCACGCAGGCCTCGCGCAGGCTCTTCGCCGCCTGCTCCGGCGACACGTCGTTCCGCCAGAATCCGGTGCCGAGCTCGAGGCCGCCCGGCTGAGCGAGGCGCGGCAGCACGTCGATGCGCCAGCAGAAGGACTCGGCGCCGCTCGGCGCGGTCCGCACCCAGAGGCTGAGCTGCGGCAGCGTGCCGCGCAGTGCCGCCAGCCGCTCGAGCGCGCCGTGCAGCGCGGTCGCACCGAGGGGCCCGTCGTCCTCGAAGCGCGCCGCCGGCTTGCGCGGGATCAGCTGCAGCTGGAAGGGGACCGCCGAGGCGAACGGGCAGATCGCGATCGCCTCGCGGTCGACGACCACGACGCGCTCGTTGAGCCGGACCTCCTCGGTCAGCAGGTCCTCGAGCAGGTTCCGCCCCTGGGTACGCTCGTGGTAGGCGGTGAACCGCTCGCGCTCGCGGGCGATCGCCGCCGGCACGAACGGCAGGACGTGCAGGTCGGCCCGGCTGCCGCCGTCGACGACCAGATGGCGAAAGGGGGCGTCGGCGTGGGCGCGCATCCGCTCGCGCCACACCGCCATCGTCGCCGCCAGCCCATCCGCTCCGAGCTCCAGCAGCGAGCCGGCGGTCCCGGGAACGCTCTCGATCGTCTCGACAGTTCCGCTGCTCGGCCGCGCCGAGAACATCTCCGGCTGGCCGCGCCCGCCCGCCAGCGGGTCGTCCGCCACGGTCACGGCCTCGCCTGGCGCTTCGGGGCCGGTGGGGCCGTCCGCCCCGATCGCCACGCGCAGCCCGTTCAACGGGTCGATGCGCAGGTCCGGCATCAGCTCAGCGAGCGTAGCGCCGTATGTCGTCGGCGAGGTCCCGCTCGTCGAGATAAGCACCCTGATGGAGGTAGGCCAGCTTGCCCTTGGAGTCGTAGAAGGCGGTAGCGGGCGTGGCCGCGACGCCGTTGAACACGGCCGCGACGGTCAGGCGCGGGTCCTTGTAGCTCGGATACGTGACGGGGAACTCCGCGAGCAGCTCGCGCGCGTCGTCGTAGTTGTCGTCGGAGTCGACCCCGAGGAAGGCGATCCGCTTGCCGTGCTTCAGCGCCTGGCTCTGGAAGTGCGGGAACTCCTCGCGACAGGGACCGCACCAGGCGGCCCACTTGTTGACGACGACCGGGTGGCCCTTCAGCTC
This sequence comes from Thermoleophilaceae bacterium, assembly GCA_035630455.1. Classification (GTDB taxonomy): domain Bacteria; phylum Actinomycetota; class Thermoleophilia; order Solirubrobacterales; family Thermoleophilaceae; genus JAAYBF01. Next base: position 99,824 of record DASQKP010000035.1, on the reverse strand, counting down.
GCCCAGGCGTTCCTTCAGAGCCTCCGGACCGCCGTCGAGCAGCTCGTTGGCCTGGGCGTGAACGGCCCCAAGCGCGGGCGGCGACCCCTTCAGCGCCTTGCGCACGGCCTCGGGCGAGGGCGCCTCGCTCTGGGGGTCGTCGCCCCCGCATCCCGCCGCGACGGACGTAAGTGCGACGAAACAAAGGATAGATAGGAGGAAACGGGGCATCCTGTGCTGTAATAGGTATCGATTCAGCGCCAGGGATGCGCTGAGAGCACCGCTCGCCGGCAGTTGCCAGAGCGGTGTGCCCCGGACGGCCGCACTGCCTCCCGCGAAGACAACGCTCCGCGTGAGTCGGAACCGTCCGTCGTCTTTCTCATACAGAACGAAAGCCGTATATGGCTGAGAGCACTTCCGTTGCCGAATCGGCGCCGGTTTCCGGCGACGACATAGAGCGCGCCGAGCAGTTCGCGCAGGAGCCGTTCGTCCTCGAGGGCGAGGATCGCGACGCCGCGCTCGCGGCCGGCACCGCCCGCCGCGGCGCGTTCGACGACGCGCTGGCCGAGATCGCCGCCGGCGCCGAGCATCCCTCCGCCGAGTGGAAGCGGCGCTGGTCGCTGATCCTCGGCCTCGAGCGCGTGCTCTCCGACGACGAGCCGAAGCTGGTCGACGGGACGGTGCTGTCCGCCCATCAGGTCGACGCCCTCTCCGGCACGCTGATCGCGCTGACCGCAGAGGTCCAGGCGGTGCAGGCCGCCAAGGCCGCCGCCGCGGCGAACGGCAAGGCGCCGCTCGAGGAGCTGCCGTCGGGCGAGGTCGAGCTGGAGGGTGACGAGGATCTCGCCGACGACGACGAGCCGCTCGACTGGGACGAGCGCGAGGAGGCGCAGGAGGAAGTCGCCGCGGACTCTGTCGAGGAGGACCCCGGCGCCGCCCGCCGCTTCTGGTTCGAGCACGCGACGGGGGCCGGCAAGACTGTCGCCGCGCTCGGCTTCGTCGAGGCGTCGCGGACCGGCGGCGTCCTGATCCTGACCCACCGCCGCAACCTCGTCGACCAGTTCAACGGCGAGCTGACCGACCGCGGCTACAAGAAGCGCATCTCGCCGCCCCTGCTCGGCAAGGACTGGCCGCGCGTCGAGGGCCCGGTCACCGTCGAGACCTACCAGTGGTACGTGCGCAACGCCGGCAAGATCTCCGACGCCTACACCGTCGTGATCTGCGACGAGGCGCACACCGCGCTCGGCGAGAAGACCTCCGCCTCGATCCGCAAGTGGAAGGAGCCGGTCTGGGTCGGCATGACCGCGACCGGCGCGCTGATCGCCCGCCACGTCACCGACCTCTTCCCGACCCAGACGTCGCGCTTCGACCTCGCGCAGGCCGCGCGCCGCGGTGTGATCGCGCCGCTGCGCTGCGTGCGGATCCAGCCCGGCGACGGCGTCCGCTCGATCTCGAAGGTGCCGCTGCGCAAGGGCGAGGTCGACCAGGACTTCGACCCCGAGCAGCTGGCCGCCCTGCTCGACGTGGCGCCGTTCAACATGGCGATCGCCGACCTCTACAAGACGCGCTTCAAGGACCTGCCGGGAGTCGTCTACTCGGCGGGGGTCCAGCACGCCCACAACGTCGCCGACGCCTTCGTCGCGCAGGGGATCAAGGCCAAGGCCGTCTCGGGCGAGACGCCGAAGCGCGAGCTGACGCGGATCCTGGCCGACTACGAGCTCGGCAAGGTCGACGTGCTGGTCAACGCGCAGCTGCTCGCCGAGGGCTGGAACTCGCCGCGCGCGACCGTCTGCCTGCACCTCGCCCCGACCGCGTCGAAGCGGATCTACCAGCAGCGCGTCGGCCGCGTGACGCGCCGCCAGCAGGGCAAGGAGGCGGGGATCGTCGTCGACTTCGTCCATCCGGCGACGACCAACGACGATCCGGTCGTGACGCTCCACTCGCTGCTCGACCGCGACGTCTACCGCGGCGGCGCGATCGTCGTCGGACCGGTGCGGCGCGGACGCGGACGGCGGCTGCGGGTCGAGCGCCGCGTCGTCCCGGTGACGGACAAGGACGAGCGTCGCGCCGAGGTCTTCGAGCGCGAGCTGTGGCGGATCGCCGTCGAGCATCTGTCGTGGGGGGAGCAGCACGCCTGGGCTGCGCTGGCGGGCGCGCGCGTCGCCTCGAACAACTGGCGCCGCGCGAAGGCGATGCTGCACTTCGACACGACGGGCGAGCTGCGCCGCCGCTTCCTGATCGAGTGCCTGCAGCGCAACCGCAACTCGCAGCTGCGCGTGCGGGCGCTCCAGGAGATCGGCCAGATCAAGGACCCCGAGGCGTTCGACGTCGCGGTCGAGATCGTCGGCGGCTGGCAGCGCGACGAGCGCCGCGAGGGCGTCAAGACCCTGCTCCAAGCGATGGCGGAGCGGCCCATGGGCCGTCGCGATCAGGCCTCCCGCTGGATCTGGCACCTGGCGGAGTACTCGCGCGAGGTCCACGAGGAGTACGCGGTGTCGCGCTGGCCCGAGACGAAGCGGCTGCTCGGCCTGCTGGTGAACTCTTCCGGCGGCGCCCACGCGCGCAACGCCCGCCGGCTCGTCCACGCGACCAAGAAGCAGGACCGGCGCCTGTCGGCGGCCCTGCTCGCAGCCGCGCTGGCCCACACCCCCGAGGCGCAGCAGGTCCTCGACGGCGCCCGGATGCGCCTCGGCCGCAAGCCCTCGGCGCTCGCCCGCGAGCTGCTGCGCAACTTCCCCAAGGGCAAGCGCAAGCGCGCCGGCCGGCGGCGGAAGAAGGGCGGTGGCGGTGGCGGCGGCGAGGGCGACCAGCAGCCGAGGAGCGCGGCGGCGAACGCGAACGCGAGCGAGGCCCAGGACGCCAAGACCGAGGCCGTCTCGAACGGCGGCTCGCCGGACGGAGGCGCGCCAAAGAGCGACGCCCCCGCCAAGAAGCCGCGGTCCCGCCGCCGGCGCCCGGCAAAGCCCAAGGCTTCGACGGCCGAGAAGGCCGAAGCCTCCGACTCCGACGCCTAACCCCGCCTTGTGGCGCTAGCCACCGTCGAGGTGGACAGTGTCACAACGCCCGGCAGGCCCGACCCCGTTGTGGTGCCAGCCACCGCTGAGGTGGGTAGTTCCACAAGAGGTCTAGTCGCGCTGGAGGTGGACCTCGCCGGCTCCGAGGGCGACGAGCCCGCCGGCGGGGGTCTCGACGAGTAGCGAGCCGGTGTCGTCGACGCCGCGGGCGGTGCCCTCGCCGCCCTGCCAGCGGACGGTCGAGCCTTCGAGCGCATCGCGGGCGCGCCAGGCGGTGAGGACGTCGGCCTGGTCAGCCGCGAGCCAGCGGTCGAGCGCGCTCAGCAGCGGCGGGAGCGCCACATCCGGGCTCGTGAGCTGGAGCGTCGTAGCCGTCTCGCGCAGCTCCTCGGGGAACTCACGGACGCCGGTGTTCAGGCCGATCCCGACGATCGCCCAGCCGGCGGCCGGGCGGGCCTCGACGAGGATGCCGCTCAGCTTGCGACGGTCGACCCAGACGTCGTTCGGCCACTTGATCTCGCAGCTCACGTCGCCGACGGCCTCGGCCGCGTCGCAGACGGCGAGCGCCGCCATCAGCGGGAGCAGGGCGTGGCGCGGCTCTAGTTCGCGGACGACGACCGACATCAGCAGCGCCTCACCCGGCGCCGCGGTCCAGGTACGGCCCTGGCGGCCGCGGCCCGCCGTCTGCTCGCCGGCCGTGACGAGCGTTCCGTGAGCGGCGCCCTCCCCCGCCAGCTCGCGTGCCCGCTCGTTGGTCGAGTCGGTGACGTCGAGGTGGATCCGCGGCTCGCCGATCACCGTGGGCGGAGCCGGACCTCGTCGTCGGGGCGCAGGCCGAGCTCGGCCGCGGCGTCGCCGCGGTTGATCGCGATCGCGACGGCGTGCGAGGCGTCCTCGTAGAGGATCGCCTCGTGGGGGCCGACGTCGGCGAAGGTGTGGACGAACGGCGCGGCGAGCCGGCCGCCGCCGAGCTTGACGGCGGCGCCGCCGTGACTGCTGTCGACCACCAGCTCGGCCGTCACGCCGAGCATCAGGCCGGTCCCGGCGAGCTGGTCGTGGGTCAGGTCGAGCGCCACGTTGCCGTAGGCGTCGATCGTCACGACGTGGGCGACGACGGTCCCGTCGTCTTCGAAGATCGGGTGCGGCAGGGCGATCCGGTCGAGCGTCGAGGGATCCACGGGCTCGCCGGCCTCCGCGATCTCGGCGCCGGCCGCCAGGTGCGCAGCGACGGGGGCGAACAGGTCGCGGCCGTGGAACGTCGCCGACACGGGCTCCAGACGGTGCGGGGAGCGGGTCACGTCGACGGCCAGCTCGACGCCGCCGGAGCGGTCCCAGGCCAGCGACAGCACGCCGTTGTCCGGCCCGACGAGCAGCGTCCCGTCCTCGCAGCGGACCGCGAGCGCGCGCCGCTCGCTGCCGACCTGAGGGTCGACGATCGCCACGTGCACCGCCGCCGGCACGTACGGCAGCGCGTTGCGCAGCACGATCGCCCCGCGCCGCACGTCGTGGCGCGGCACCTCGTGGCTGAGGTCGACGATTCGCGCCTCGGGCGCGATGCCGAGGATCACGCCGTGGCAGACGCCGACGAACTCGTCGTCGCGGCCGTAGTCGGTCAGCAGCGAGACGATCGGCGGGGTCACGCCATTGCCTCCGCGTCGGCGACCAGCGCGACGACGAGGCCGTCGATGTCGTGTTGGGCCGCCTCGACGTCCACGGAGAGCCCGAGCTCGCTCGCAGCGGCGGTCGTGATCGGGCCGATCGAGGCGATCCGCGCGTCGCCGAGCGAGGCGTCGCCCTCGCCGAGCGAGTCGAGCAGGTTCCGCGCCGAGGAGGCCGAGGTGAACGTCACGTAGTCCACGTTCGCCAGCAGGGCCCGTTGCTCCTCTGAGAGCGGCTCCACGACGGTGTCGTACAGCGCGACGACGTCGACCTCGGCGCCGCGCTCGCGCAGCGCCTTCGGCACCACGTCGCGGCCCTCGCCACCCCGCGCCACGAGCACCCGGCGACCCTCGACCGGGGTGCCCGCGAGCGCTTCGACGAGCGCCTCCGCGATCGACCGGGAAGGCACGATGTCGGCGCGCACGCCATGCTGCTCCAGCTCGCGCGCTGTGCCCGGCCCGATCGCCGCCACGATCGATCCGGCCAGCGTGCGGGCATCTGACCCCCGCTCGGCGAGCGCGGCGAAGAAGATCCGCACGCCGTTGGTGCTCGTGAAGCAGACGAGCGAGTAGCCGGGAAGCGAGTCGATCGCCGCCGCGATCTCACCCGTCGCCGGGCGTGGCTCTGTGCGAATCGCCGGCGTCTCGACTACCTCGGCGCCCAGCTCGCTCAGCCGCGCCGCCAGCCCGCTCGCCTGTGCCCGTGCCCGCGTGACCGCCACGCGCTTGCCGTGCAGCGGCCGCCGCTCGAGCCAGGCGAGCGTGTCGCGCAGCCCGACCGCCGGCCCGATCACTGTGATCGCGGGCGCCCTCAGGCCGGCTTCGGCTACGCGCTCGGCGATGTCGGCGAGCGGGGCGGTGACGGTCTGCTGGTCGGGCAGCGTGCCGCGCCGCACGACCGCCGCCGGCTCGGCCGGGTCGCGCCCTGCGGCGATCAGCGCGTCGGCGATCAGCGGCAGGTTCTTGACCCCCATGTAGAAGACGAGCGTGCCCGGGAAGGCGGCGAGGCCCTCCGCGTCGAGTGCGCTCTCCGCCTTCGCGGGGTCCTCGTGCCCAGTCACGAACGCGACTGCCGAGGCGGCATCGCGGTGGGTCACCGGGATTCCCGCATATGCGGCTGCGGCGACGCCGGCCGTGATGCCCGGCACGACCTCGAACGGCACCCCCGCGGCCCGCAGCGCCTCGGCCTCCTCGCCGCCGCGACCGAAGACGAACGGATCGCCGCCCTTCAGCCGCACGACCCGCTTTCCAGCCCGTCCCAGCTCGACGAGCAGCGCCCCGATGTCCTCCTGGCTCATCGCCACGTCGCCGGGTGCCTTGCCGACATAGGTCAGCTCGCAGACGGCGCGCGCGCCGTCGAGCGCGTCGGCGGGAATCAGCCGGTCGTAGAGGATCGCGTCGGCCTCGGCGATCAGCTCCAGCGACCGCCGTGTCATCAGGCCCGGGTCGCCTGGACCGGCTCCGACGAGGTAGACGATCCCGGTGGCCATATGGCCAACCTACCGCGAGGAATAGGCCTCGGCGGCGGCCAGGATGCCGGGCGCGCCGGCGGCGGTGAGGCGGTTCGCGGCATCGAGGCCGATCGAGCGAGGGTCCTCGGCCATGCCGCGGACGTCGTCGCGGACCCACTGCTTGCCGTCGGGCGTGCCGACGAAGGCCGTCAGCTCGATGTAGGAGTGGTCGACGACCTTCGCGTGGGCGCCGACCGGCGTGTTGCAGGTCGCGCCGAGCACCATGACGAGCATCCGCTCCGCCGTCACGCAGGCAAAGGCGTGCGGGTCGGTGAGGCGGCAGGCGAGCTTGCGGGTCGCGTCGTCGTCGCCACGCGCCTCGAGCGCGAGACAGCCCTGGCCGGCGGCCGGGACCAGCGACAGCTCGGACAGCGGGATGCCCTCGTCGGCGCGGGCGAGGCGGGCGAGGCCGGCGGCGGCGAGGACGATCGCGTCGAACTCGCCCTCGGCGAGCTTGCGCAGCCGCGTGTCGACGTTGCCGCGCAGCTCGCGGATCTGGAGGTCCGGGCGCAGCGCGAGCAGCTCGGCGCGGCGGCGCAGGCTGGCGGTGCCGACGGTCGCCCCCTCGGGCAGCGGGTCGAGCGCCTGCGCGGCAGGGCTGTGCGGGCTCGGCTCGGGCACGGCCAGGTGCGGCGCCAGGCAGAGCGCGTCGCGCGGGTCGGCCCGCTCGGGCACCGCGACGATCTCCAGCCCGTCGAGCAGCTCGCTCGGGACGTCCTTCGCCGAGTGGACCGCGAGGTCGACCTCGCCGGCCAGCAGCGCCTGCTCGAGCTCCTTGACGAAGCGCGCCTTGTCCTCGGTCTCGGGCTTCGCTGCGGTCTCGTCGCCCGACGTCGCGATCGTGACCAGCTCGACTTCGGCGCCGAGCGCCTTCAGCGAGTCCGCGACGCCGGCCGCCTGGGCGATCGCGAGGGCGCTGCCGCGGGTTCCGATCCGGAGGGCCAAGGCGGCGTGCTAGCCGCGCCGGCGGCGGCGCGAGTCGAGCTCGGTGACCTCGGCACCCGGCTGCTCGCCGTCGAGCGGCGCGAGCGGGGCGTCGAGTCCGAACAGCTCGCGCAGGACGGCGACGTGCATGTACGAGGACTCGTCCTCGGCGCCGTCGCGCAGACGTATCGTCGGCTCGTGGAAGAGGCGCGCGACGAGCGCACGGCTCAACGCGGCGACGCGCTCGCGGTCGCCGGCGGAGAGCGACTCCCAGCGGGTGTCGTTCTCCGCGAGCACCTGCGCGACGATCTCGTCGGCGCGCTCGCGCAGCCCGCGGATCGTCGGCAGCACCTCGAGGCTCGCCAGCCAGCTCTCGAACCGCTCGACGTCGGTCTCGACCAGCTCCCGTGCACGCTCGGCCTCGGTCTCGCGCCCGGAGATGTTGCGCGCGACCTCCCGCTCGAGGTCGTCCATGTCGTAGAGCGTCACCCCGGCCAGGTCGCGCACCGACGGGTCGATGTCGCGCGGCACCGCGATGTCGATGATCACCAGCGGCCTGTCGTCGCGCTCCTCCAGAACCAGCGCCAGCTCCTCGCGGCCGACGAGCTGGTGTGGCGAGGACGTGCAGCTGACGACGATGTCCGCTCGCGTCAGCTCGACCGGTAGCTCGTCGAGCGGCACGGCCGACCCGTCGTAGCGCTCGGCCAGGCCGAGCGCGCGGTCGTAGCGGCGGTTGGCGACGAAGACGGCGTGCGCGCCGCGGTCCCTCAGGGCCCGCGCGGTCCGCTCGCCCTGCTCGCCGGCGCCGATCACCAGCAGGCGCCGGTCCGAGAGCTGGCCCCCGTCCCCGCCGGCCGGGCACTTCCCGACCAGGCTCCGCGAGGCCAGCTCGGCGGCGACGGTCGCGACAGAGACCCGCGAGCGGCCGACCCCAGTCTCGGTCCGCACGCGCTTGCCGGTGGCGAGCGCGTCGCGGAAGAGGCGGTTGGCGATCGGGCCGGTCATCCCCTCGACCAGCGCCAGCTCGTAGGAGCGCTTGACCTGGCCCTGGATCTCGGCCTCGCCGACGATCATCGAGTCGAGCCCCGCCGCGACGGAGAAGAGGTGGCGCGCGACGTCGAGGTCGCGCAGGGCGTAGAGCGAGTCGGCGAGCTCGGTCGGCCGCGTCTCGGCCTGGCGCGCGAGCACCGCGAGCGCGGCACTCTCGGCGGCGACCGCGTTGGTGGCGACGAGGTAGAGCTCGGTGCGGTTGCAGGTCGAGATCGCGACCGCCTCGTGGATCTCCTCGTGCGCCGTCAGCTCCGAGAGCACGGCGGTCGCGCGGCCGGTGGTCAGTGCGAGCCGCTCGCGCAGCTCGAGTGGCGCCGTCTTGTGCGACACCCCGAGCGCGAGCAGCTCGCCGCTCATGCGACTCGCTCCGGCTCCTCGTCGCGCTCCGCGAGTTCGACCAGCTCGGTCAGGTCGCGGTCGATGCGCGCGATCTTGGCGCTGATGATCGCCACGTAGAGCACGATCAGCGTGAAGAAGACGACGTAGGCGGCGGCGACGTACTTGCCGGCCTCGTCGAGCGGTAGCGCGGGCATCAGGCGGACGCCTTCGCCTCGAGCTGGCGGCGCAGCCGCTTCAGCTGCATCGACGCGTGCTTGCCGGTCAGCTCCAATTTCCACATGGTCACGAACAAGAGGGTGACAGCCGCGATGCAGACGAAGAAGGTCATGCGCATGTCGCCGGGCATCGAGCCCCCCGTCTGCGACAGCACGCGCGGGTGCGTGAACGCCTCGGCCATCCGCACGGCCGCGAAGTTGATCGGCACGAAAGCGCCCGCCGCGATCGCGAACACCGACGAGTAGCGCGCCTGGCGGTCCGGGTCCTCGATCGAGAAGCGCAGCGGGTAGTAGACGCAGTACAGGAGGAAGACGACGAGGAACGAGACCAGAACCGGCTCGTCCCAGACCCACCAGTGGCCCCACGCCGCCTTCGCCCAGATCGCGCCGGTGATCAGCACGACGGTGCCGAAGATGATCGACATGTGGATCGCGACGTAGGAGCGCGCGTCCCAGGAGCGGTCGCCGGTGCGCAGGAACTGGATCGCCATGATGCCGCCGGCGACGAACCCGCACAGCGCCACGATCGCCAGCGGCACGTGGACGTAGAAGATCTTCTGGACGAAGCCCTGGTCGGCGTCGTTCGGCGCGTAGAAGAAGACGAGCGCGAGCGACACCGCCGTCAGGACGACGGTGGCTATCGACAGTGGCTTGAGGCCCTTGGAATACACCTAGTCGTCCAGGAGGAAGTCGAACACGGCGACGGCGATCAGCACGAAGACCACATCGTAGAGGCTCAGCAGTCCCAGCCAGCGGCCCAGATCCTCCGGAGCCTGGTCGCCGCGCAGCAGGGGCTCCGTCGCCGACGCGGCGGAGATCAGGACCGGCACGACCAGCGGGAGCAGCAGCAGCGGCACGATCAGCCCCGGCGCGCGCGTCTCGGCGGCAAGCGCCGACACCAGCGCGCCGATCGCCGCGAGGCCGATGTTCACCGCCAGCAGGATCGGGATCAGGACCGGCAGAGCAGGCAGCAGGTCGGGGCCCAGCAGGAACAGCGCGAACGCCGGGATCGCCACCAGCTCGAGGATCGCGAGGTAGAGGAACAGCGCCGCCGCCTTGGCGACCCAGAGCGCCGTGCGGTCGACCGGCGCCAGCAGCAGGCCGTCGATCCCACCCTGCTCGCGCTCGATCGCGAACAGCCGCGACACGCCGATGACGGCCGCGAGCAGCAGCGTCACCCACAGCACTCCCGACGCCAGGTCGCCCTCCAGCGTGTCGCGGTCGAGGCCGAAATGGAAGAGCACGAAGACGGTGACCGTGAACAGCGTCATCGCCGGCACGGACTCCTTCGTCCGCAGCTCGATCGCCAAGTCCTTGCGCAGGATCGCCCGCGCGGTGCGGATCACGAGTAGAGCCCCCGCGCCAGCGCGGCGTCGACCTCGGTCGCCGGCCGGCAGAACACCTGCTTGCCGCCGCGCAGCCCGAGCGCCACGTCGGCCTCGGCCAGCCCGCCCTCGACGTCGTGGGTTACGAGCACACGCGTCTTTCCGGAGGCGCGGCCGATCAGCGGCTCGAGCGTTTCGTTAGCCGCCGGGTCGAGGTTCGCGCGTGGCTCGTCGAGCAGCAGCAGCGCCGGGTCGTGGAGCGTCGCCCGCGCGCCCGCCAGCCGCTGCACCATCCCCTTCGACAGGTCGCGCACGGGATCGTCGGCGCGCCGCGCCATCCCCACCGCCTCCAGCCGCTCCTCCACCCGCGCGAGGGGAACCGAGTGCAGATCGGCGTGGTAGACGAGGTTCTCGCGGCCGGTCAGCTCGCGGTAGAGCAGCGGGTCGTGGCCGAGGTAGCCGATCCCCCCGCGTGCCGCCCACGCCTCGCCCGGCAGCTCGTGGCCGAGCACCCGCGCCACGCCCGCGTGCGGCCGCAGCAGCGTCGCCAGCACCCGCAGCAGCGTCGTCTTCCCGGCGCCGTTCGACCCGAGCACCGCGAGCGTCTGTCCCGCCTCGAGCCGCACCGTCACCCCAGACAACGCCACCCGCTCGCCATAGCGGCGCTCGAGGCCGTCGAGCTCGACCGCCGCGCCTACGCTCGCGCGGGCGCCGTCGCGCTCGGTCGCGGTGTCTTTACTCGTCGGCTCGCCGCTCACGCGCCGTCGACCGCCTCGGCGGCGGCGGCGACGACGGCGTCGGCGTCCGTGAGCGCCCCCTCGAGCTCCAGCTCGCTGACCTCGTCGCCGTCGTAGAAGACGCGGTGACGCGTACGCCGCATGTGGTCGATGCGCGACGACATCGCCGGATCCAGGTCGAGATGGGCCTGGGCCTGCTGGATCGTCACGATGTGCCCGCCGCCGCCAGACGTGACCCGCGTCCCGTCGGCGAGTAGCGCCGCGACCATCGCCTTGAGCGCCGCCTGGTAGGCGATCCCATAGGCCGACTGGGCGTCCACGCCCTCGATCCGCGCGCTTTCCAGGTGGGCTCGGGCCTGGGCGATCAGCTCGGCGGCCGCGGCACGGTCCGGCTCGACGCGCTGGGTCTTGGCGCGCGTCACGCGACCTTCCCGACCAGCTCGATCAGCGGCCCGCGCAGCACGGTCTGGAGGAAGCCCGAGCCCTCGTCCCGCCGGCGGGCGAACTCATCGGCGCGGTAGGCGGTGACGTCGATCTCGCGGTGGGCTTGGGCCTCGACCTCGCGTACCTGCGACAGCAGGTCGTCGCGGTCCATCTCGCCGACCACGAGGAGGTCGATGTCGCTGTCCTCGTTCGTCTCGCCCGCTGCCCACGAGCCGAAGATCGCGGCCGCCTCGACGCCGTCGACGTCGCTCAACGCGCGCCGCAGGAGGGGCTCTACCCCGAGCGTTCGTTGCAGCAGCTCGCGCAGCGGTTCATGAATCGGCGAGTCGGTCGCCGCGCGGTAGCGTCGCGTTCGCCCGACCCGGTCATGCTCGATCAGGCCGGCGCGCTCCAGCCGTCCGAGCTCGCGATGGAGCGTCGTCGATGTGGCGCCGAGGCGATCGAGGAGGTCTTGCGCCGTCAGCGGCTCGCCGTCGTCGAGCAGTAGCGCGGCGAGCAGTCGCGCCTGGAGGTCAGAGCGGAAGATCGGCAGGACGTCAGGCGGTTTCGTCCGCATAAACGGGAAATATATCCCATTTAACGGGAATTGATCAAGCCGGCACCGCGGTCCGCTGGGCGGCGGCGATCAGGTCGCGCACGGCGTCCTCGTCGCCGGCGCGCAGCAGCTCGACGGGGTCGGGCGAGCCGTTGACGATCGACTCGAAGAAGGCCTTGCGGTCCTGGTAGGTGGGCAGCGTGCCCTTGGCCCAGCCGCGGACGTCGTTGAGCATGATCGCCAGCCGGGCGTACTCCTCGCCGAAGAGCTCGGAGACCTCGCGCTTCATCCGCTTCGCGAGCGCGGGGCTGGCGCCGGCGGTCGAGATCGCGATCGCCAGCGGGCCGGTGCGGACGATCGCCGGCAGGATGAAGTTGCACAGCGGCGGCACGTCGACGATGTTCACGAGCATCGCCCGCCGCTCGGCGTCCTCGTAGATCCTGATGTTGGTGTCCGTCGAGTCGGTGCAGGCGATCACGATGAACACCCCCTCGAGGTCCTCCCGCCCGGCGTACTCGCGCCGCTCCCAGCGGATCGACCCCTCGGCGGCGAGCGCCTCCAGCTCCGGTCCCGCGTCGGGGGCGATCACCGTCACGTCGCCGTCGCAAGCCAGCAGCCCCTCGGCCTTCTCCAGCCCCATCGCCCCGCCCCCGATCACCACGCAGCGCCGCCCGCGCAGCTTCAGGCAGGCGATGTAGAACGGCGTGTCGAGCATGTCGCGCACGCAGGTCTGGTCGCAGATCCCGCGCTTGAACTGGCAGACGCACTCCTTGCCGGCGTATGCGGCGGCTGGCATGAGACCCAGTCTAGGCGCCGCCTAACCTTGTCGTGGATGGCCGACGGCTACTTCACCGACGCGTCGATGCTGCGGATCGTCCACCGCGAGCGGGCGATCGCCCTGTCCGGTCCGCGCGCGCTGCTGATGCAGGCCGCCCACCCGCTGGCGGTGAAGGGCCTGCTCGCCCACTCCACTTCCGTCGACGAGCCCTACGACCGGCTCGCCCGCACGGCCGAGACGATGTCGACGATCGGCTTCGGCTCGCGCGAGGACGCGGACGCGGTCACCGCGCGCGTGCGCGCCATGCACGCGCGGGTCAAGGGCCGCACCACCGAGGCGGTGGGCAAGCACCCCGCCGGAACGCCCTACCGCGCCGACCAGCCCGACCTCCTGCTCTGGGTCCTGTTCACGCTCGTGGACAGCGGCGTGGTCGTCTACCGCAAGTACGTCCGGTCGATGTCGCGCGACCAGGAGGCCGCCTACTGGGAGGACTACAAGGTCGTCGGCGAGCTGTTCGGCCTGAAGCGCGCCGACATGCCGGACTCGCTCGACGACCTGCACGCATACCGCCACGACATGCTGACCGGCGACGACCTCGAGGTGACCGACTGGGCGCGCGAGAAGGCGCGCAAGATCGTCCTCGACCCGCCGGTCCCGTGGGTCGCGCGGCCGCTCCTGGAGACGGCCAACTTCATCACGATCGCCCTGCTGCCCGACCCCATCCGCCGCCAGTACGGCTTCTCGCCGCTGCCGCCCGCGCCGCTGCGCAAGCTGCTCGTCGCCGGCGGCGCCGAGTACGTCAAGCGGGCGGTCGTGCCCCTCCTGCCGGACCGGCTGCGACTCGTGCCGGCGGCTCGCCGGCCCACCGCGGCCTAGCCGCGCCCGACGACCTTCGCGCCGAGCCGCGCGAACGAGCGGGCGCCGCGGCGGAGGGCGGCGGCCTTGTCGGAGTCGCGGCCGTAGAGCAGCGTCGCGGCCTCGTGCATGCCGCGGCCGAGCGAGCGGTCGTAGGGGTGCCACCAGAAGTTGCGCGTGAGGCCGGGCTCCCAGGAGAGCTGCTTGACGTTGACGCACTCGTAGAAGCCGAACTTCGAGTGCGAGCGGCCGAGGCCGGAGTCCTTGACGCCGCCCCAGGCGCAGGAGCAGGTTCCGTGCGAGTACATGTGGTCGTTGATCCAGACCATGCCGGACTGGATCCGCCGCGCGATCCGGTCGCCGCGGGCGCGGTCGGAGGTCCAGACTGACGCGCCGAGGCCGAACTCGGAGGCGTTGGCGAGGTCGATCGCCTCGTCCTCGGAGTCGACGACGACGACCGGGACCACCGGGCCGAAGATCTCCTCGCGCATGATCCGCATGTCGTGAGTGACGCCGGTCAGGACGGCGGGCGCGTACCAGTGGCCGGTGCCGCCGGCAGGCGGCGCGGTCGGCCCGCCGCAACGCAGCGTCGCGCCGTTGCGGACAGCGTCGTCGACCAGCTCGTCGACGAGGTCGTGCTGCTCCTTCGACACCATCGGTCCGATCTCGGTCTCCCAGCCCATCGGGTCGCCGACGTGCAGCGCCTGGGCGCCGCGGACCAGCTCGTCGGTGAACCGCTCGGCGACGTCGCGCATCACGTAGACGCGCTCGATCCCGCTGCAGGTCTGACCCGCGTTCGCGAAGCCGCCCCAGAGCGCGCCCGACACCGAGTTGGGGATGTTCGCGTCGGACAGGACGATCATCGGGTCCTTGCCGCCCAGCTCGAGCACCGACCCCTTCATCCGCTCGGCGCACTTGACGCCGACGGCGCGCCCCACGTCGACCGACCCCGTGAAGAAGATCTTCGCCGCGCTCGACTCGACCAGCGCGTTGCCGACCGCGCCGCCGCCGTGGACGGTCCGCACCAGCCCCTCCGGGAGCCCGGCACGCTCGAAGACCTCCTGGATCTTCTGGCCGATCAGCGGCGTCAGCGACGCCGGCTTCAGCACCACCCCGTTGCCGCACATCAGCGCGATCGCGACCTCGCCCATCGGGATCGACCACGGGTAGTTCCACGGCGCGATGACGCCGACGACGCCGAGTGGCTCGTAGGCGAAGCGGGCGCGCTTCTGCTTCACCCAGATCGGCAGCTTCACCTTCTCGTCGGCGAGGATCTCCGGGCCGGCGTCCGCGACCCAGTTGAGCGCGTCGATCGTCGGCAGCAGCTCCATCACGTAGGACTCGTTGCGCGGCTTGCCCTGCTCGCGCGTCAGCAGCTCCGAAAGCACGTCGAGCGAGTCGACGATCACCTGCCCGGCGCGGCGCATGTAGCGCGCGCGGTCCTCGACCGGCAGCGCCGCCCAGAACGGCTGCACCTCGGCGACGTCGTCGACGACCGACTGGACCTGGTCGGGCGTGATCGTGGGGAGCGCCCCCAGCCGGCGTCCGTCGATCGGAGAGAACGTCTCGAGCTGGCCCGCGACGGGCGCTGACTTGGCCTCCATACCGCTCATTGTGACCGAGTCTGTCCATCCTGGCTGGCGATAGCGCCAGCCCGACCGGCATCGGGCCGCTCCTGAAGGGCGGCGGTGACCCGGCCGTAACGCCCTCGGGACGGCCGCGCTATTTGACCTGCCTCCACCATCCGTCCGAGAAGCTGGTGCAGGCGTGCTCGGGGAAGCTCGAAGCCGGCGCCCTCGAGCTCCTGCAAGAGCTCGTCGACCGAGACCGGGGTCGTTCGCCCGTTCAGAATCGTCACGATCGCTTGCCGTCTGCCGGTCGGGTCGAGGCGGCCCTCGGCAGGATCGCGGTTCGTGGAGGCCGCGACCGGATCGGCGAGCTGCAGGGGCGCGTCGCCGACGAGGCGGGGTGCCGACCGGTTGCTCAGCTGCGGAACGCCAATCTGGATCGCCACGGCGATGTCGTCGACCACCCACCGCAATCCCGTGTGCCGGGTCTCACGGCGCCACCGCTCCACGACCGCGGCCAGCTGCGCCTCCAGGTCGTCCCGGTAGAAGCGCTCGTAGCGCTCCCGCTCCGTGCCCTGATTCTCTGGACGCTCCACCGACCATCCATCCTGGCACGTTTCTGCCGTCGCTCCAGGCGTGCCGGGGGCCGCGACCATCCGCCGTGCGGGCATCGTGGTTAGACTGCGCCGCCGGGTCGGCCGGGTCGACTCGAGAGACTGGGAGGGGCAGGTGGGGAAAGACTTGAGGGACGGGGTTCAATGGCTGAAGGCCGTGGTGGCGGTCTTGCTGGCTGCGCTCGCCCTCGTCGCGTACCTGTATCTGGATGAGCCGGGGCAGGAGGATGGTCTGCGAGGACTGGCCCTGGATCTCCTACCGGAGGTGATCCTGGTCTTGATCCTCGCGCCGATCGGCTACTACGTTCTGCAGCGAAGAGGGCTCGGCAAGGGCATGGATCCTCCGTCGGATGAGGACTGGAGCCCAGGCAAGCTCAAGCAGGAGATCGTCGACGCGGTCGCCGAGCTGCCGGCGTACGCCAATCCCCTGGCTACCTCCGCTCCCGAGGTGAGACGTTTCTGGCCGAGCCACAGGAAGGTGGCTTGGGAGGACGTCATCGGCAATGCAGAGTCGCTCGACATCGTCGTGGTCTATTACGAGCAGTGGATCGACGACAATCGTGACGAGCTGCTGTCGGTGTTCCAGCGAGGGGGCTCGGTTCGCCTGTACATGACCGACCCCGAGGACGTCGCGGCCATCGAGGCGACGGCGGCGCGCTTTCCAGAGCACGACGTGGAGCGCCTTCGCGAGAAGATCCGGGGGACCGCGCGTAAGTTCGAGGCGCTACGGCGCCAGGCCGACTCCTACAACGCCCATCTCGACATCTGGCTGTTCCCCGGAGTGCTGAACTACGCCGCGGTTCGTGCCGACGACGACTACGTGCTGCTCTCCGTCTACGAGCACAAGCGCGAGCGACGGATCGACTCCCCGGCCGTCCTGCTCGACATAAAGCAGTCTCCTACCCTGAAGCGGTTCTGGGACAAGGAGCTGCGTTGCCTCACGAGGGAGTCGCGGCGCCCGGACGAGCTGTTCAGCGAACCGGAGGAGGAGGCGGCTTGACCTCCAGCCTGCTTCATTCCAGCCGTGGTGGGTGCTATCAACGTGACAGTCATTCCATCCTGGCAGGCATCTCTAGATCGGCATGGAAGAGTTGGAGGCGATGAGAGCTCAACTTGGAGACCACACGATCATCCGTTGGGCGGTCCGCCGTTCGACGAAGAGCGGGGGACGGGTAACGGTCCAGGGCATGCACGAGCTGAGCCGTCCCCAAGGGCTGCGATACGAGGACACCGGCTCCCCACTCGGGGGACGGATCTCAGGTCACCTCGAGCATCTCGAGGAACAGGACATCGATCGCCTGATGGCACGCGCCGACGCTTTCCTCGCAGGGTCGAAGCCTGAACCTGGAGACGACTCGCGATGAAGCCGTCCGCCGTACCGTCGGACCTTCCCGTCGCATTCCAAGGTGTGCATCTCGCGCACGTCGAGAGAATCTTCTGGCTGCTCCGGGAGAAGCTCCCGCGCGTGCTCGCGGCGAACCGCTACTTCGAGGAGCAGACCGGGCTCCACAACGAGGCCGGCCGGAACAACCTCATCGACGCCCTCTCTCATCTGGGCACGTTGGTCGAGAGCGCCGAGGAGCTCGGGCCGGATGGTCAGGCGAAGCAGATCGCGCTGATGGAGGACCACCTCCGCCGTTCGATGATGGAGGGGTTCGAGCAGCTCCTGAGGCTTCGGCTCGGGCGCGCGGCTGAGATCTGGGACGACCTCTCCCCGCTCGAGCGCTGGCACCCGGACGCCAGGCTGCCCGGTGACGAGGAGGTCGAGGCGACACGGCGTCGAATCGTCGCCCTGCTCGATCGAGGCCGCGCGTCGAAGCGAGCGGCCGATTGGGATGCGTGGGAGCAGGGGACCGACTACCTGGTCAAGGCCTGCGACTTGGCGGTCGATCTCGACCGCCGGCTGGAGCGAGGCATGGCAGACATCGAGTGGCAGCGGCAGAACAGCCGAGCGAGGACCTATGCGATCATCGTCACCACTTCGGTGACGATGCTGCTGGTGGGCGCCGTGATCGGCTGGCTGTTCGGCTGACGCCGGCGTCGCTGAGCCTCAGCCAGGGCTTGAACGTCCTCGGGCGCGTCGGATCCGCTGGAACCGCTCGGCGAGATCGCTCTCGAAGCCGTGGTCGGACAGCTCGAGGAACCGCCGCCCGACGGCGTTGTCGGGCATCAGCTCCTGCGGTGAGGTTCCAGTCGGGTTGGCGTGGGGGTAGTCGTAGCCCTCGCCGCGGCCGAGCTTCTTCGCACCCGGGTAGTGGGCGTCGCGCAGGTAGTCGGGTGGGACCGGCGTTCCGTTCTGGCGCACCCAGGAGCGGGCGTGGCCGAGCGCTGCGCCCGCCGCCGGCGACTTCGGCGCCAGCGCCAGGTAGACCGCCGCCTGGCCGAGCGCGAAGTGGCACTCCGGCAGGCCGACACGGTCGACCGCCTGGGCCGCTGCCGTAGCGACCAGCAGCGCCTGCGGGTCGGCGTTGCCGATGTCCTCGCTCGCAAGGATCACCATTCGCCGCGCGATGAAGCGAACGTCCTCGCCGCCCTCGAGCATCGCGGCGAGGTAGAGCAGCGAGGCGTCGGGGTCCGACCCGCGCGTCGCCTTGATCCAGGCTGAGATCAGGTCGTAGTGGCGGTCGCCGTCCTTGTCGTAGAGGACGGCGCGGCGCTGCAGCGCGTCCTCGGCGCGGGCGAGCGTGACGTGGCCCCGCCCACCCTCGTCGGCCGGCTCGCCCTCGCGCGTGCTCGCCCCAGCCTCGGCCGCGGCGGTCTCAGCCGCCAGCTCCAGCGCCGCAAGGGCCGTCCGTGCGTCGCCCCCCGCTCGCGCCGCCAGGAACTCCAGCGCGTCCTCGTCCACCTGCGGGGGATCTGAGATCCCCCGCTCGCCGCCCTCCAGTGCTCGCCTCAGCAGCGCCAGCACGTCAGCCTCCTCGAGCGCGCGCAGCTCATACACCCGACAGCGCGACAGCAGCGCCGAGTTGACCTCGAAGTACGGGTTCTCGGTCGTCGCCCCGACCAGCCAGACCAGCCCCTCCTCGACCGCCGGCAGCAGCACGTCCTGCTGCGCCTTGTTGAAGCGGTGGATCTCGTCGAGGAAGAGGATCGTCCCCTCCCCGCCGCCGGCCCGCCGCTCCGCCGCCCGCGCCAGCACCTCGCGCACCTCCTTGCGACCCGCGTTGACCGCCGAGATCTCCTCGAACGCCGCCCGCGCCCGCACCGCCATCAGCCGCGCCAGCGTCGTCTTTCCCGTCCCTGGCGGCCCGTAGAGCACCATCGAGTGCGGATGCCCCTCCTCCAGCGCGCTGCGCAGCGCCGAGCCCTCCTCCAGCAGATGCTCCTGCCCGACGAACTCCCCCAGCTCGACCGGCCGCATCCGCGCCGCCAACGGCTGATCCCCCGCTGGGACGGCCGTCTGCTTCCGCGCCCCCGCGCCCTCTTCTCCGAACAGACGGTCCACTCAACCCATCCTCGCAGCAACGGCGGCGTTACCCCACGCATACAAATCTGTACCGCGAATGCATACCGTTGTTACAGTCATCTCCATACGATGGCTCGAATGAAGCGGACGACGATCAACTTGGACCAGGATCTCCTCGACGAGGCTTCCGACGCGCTCGGAACGTCTCGGATGACGGACACCGTCCACGCGGCGATGAGCGACGTCGTAAGGCGGCGCAAGCTGGAGGCCCTGACGAAGATGGAGTTCCCGGATCTCGACTGGGAGACCACCAAGGCCATGCGTCGTCCGCGCAACTTCGACCATCTGTTGGAGGACTGAGTCGATGCATCTGGCAGACACCTCGGCTTGGTGGATATCGCGACGTGCCAAGGGCGGCGCGCGCGAGCTCCTCGACGACCTGGTCCTCGAAGCCCAGCTCGCGATCTGCGACGTTGTCCGCTTCGAGTTGCTGTACAGCGTTCGAAACGGTGGGGAGTTCGCTACGACGGAGTCGCGTCTCGCTGCGCTTCCTGACATTGCGATCCGGAAGTCGCATTGGGAGCGCGCGCTGGACTTGTACCGCCACCTTGCCGAGCAGGGCGGTGCGCATCATCGTTCGGTTGGGTACCCGGATCTGCTGATCGCGACCGCTGCAGAGTCCGCCGGCGTCACAGTCCTCCACTACGACGAGGACTTCGATCGGATCGCCGCGATCACCGGTCAGCCGACGAGCTGGATCGTTCCGAGAGGATCGCTCTAGCGCTCAGATGCCGCCCGGCGCGCCGCGCTCCAGCTCGCGCTCGGCGGCCTCGGGGCCGAGGATCGGCAGCACCGAGGTGTACATCAGGTCGGGGAGGACGTTGGGCAGGTCCTCGGCGCGGCCGGAGGCGATCTCGCGGTGGACGATCTCGCTCATCCCGCCGACCATGTTCAGCGCGAGCGCGGGCGGACGCGAGCGGTCGTCCTCGAGCCGGCCGGTGTCGAAGACGATCGTGAAGCCGCGCATCGCCTCGTTGCGTGCGGCGATCGCGCGCGGGCCGGCGGTCATCACCTCGATGAAGCAGAGCCGCGCCGCGGTCGGGTCGCGCGCGAGCGCGTGTAGGAGAGCGCTCAGCGCGGCGCGGACGCGGTCGGCCCACTCGTCTTGGGTCTCGAACGCCTCGAGCGTCAGGGTGAGCAGCCGTGCCAGGTCACGCTCGTAGGCCTGGATGAAGCACTGCTCCTTGTCCTCGAACAGCTTGTAGAAGGCCTTGCGCGTCACCCCCGCCCGCTTGATCACGTCGGCGATCGAGGCGTCGTGGTAGCCGCGCTCGCCGGCGAGCGCTTTCATCGCGTCGAGGATCCGCGTCCGCTGAGATGCCTCGACCTCGGCGTCCGACAGCCCATGTCGTCCGCGGGGCAGCTGGTCCGGCCGCCGCGGCGGCAGCTTGCGGCGGGGACGCGCGGCTGCCGCGTCCTCGGCGCCGCCTGCGGCCTCCTCGCGCTCGGGGCGGTGCTCGTCAGCGGCCATCGCGCATCACAAACCCACGATACCCCGCATGGGCCTTGACGGGAAGCCCCTTTGATAAACAGCCGAGATCGGGCGAGTGCCCGGCTAGAGCCGCGCGACGGCGATGATCGTGTCGACCGTCGGGAGATCGTCTGGCTCGAGGCGGTCGATGGAGGTGTAGGAGAGCTCGTGGAAGCCGCCGACGAGCGCGATCGCGGAGACGTCGGCGATCCGCTCGTTCGGCCGCAGCTCGCGCAGCGGCTGGGCGAGCAGGTCGGCGAGGCGGCGGGTGGTCTCCGAGCGACGCTCGCGCGCGGCGGGCCCGGCGCTGAGCGCCTCGACGAAGAGGGCGCGGGCGCGGTCGGGCCGGTCGGCGCAGAAGTCGAGCAGGGCGGCGACGCCGGCGCGGATGCGCGCGGCGGGATCGTCCTCTACGGCCATTGCTGCGCTGACGGTCCCGAGGACGTCGGCGGCGATCTCGCCGTAGCCGGCGAGGAAGGCGCGCTCGCCGGCGTCGTCGGCGGTCATCTCAGGCTCTACGTCGACCGACGCGTTGTCGCCTTTGCCGTCGCGCCCACCCCCCGTGAACGGCAGAGTCAGCGTGTCCGTCAGCTGGGCCCGCAGCAGCGGCAGGTCCTCGACGTGTCCGGCAGCGATCTCGCGATGCAGGACCTCGGCGAGGTAGCCGACAGAGCCGGCAGTGACCGCGCGAGAGCGTGGAGTGCGGGCCCCCTCCGCGTCGCGCTCGTCGGCGCCGTCGTGCGGCGCGAACAGCGGATCGAGCGCCGCCAGCGCTTGGGCGCGCCGCTCGAGCGCTAGCGGGCCGGCGGCGAGCACCTCCACGAAGCAGATCCGCGCCGCGCTGGGATCGCCGGCGAGCGCTCCGAGCAGGACGCCGAGCGCGGTGCGCAGCCGGTCGACCCACGGCTCGCTTCCCTCGAAGGCCTGCATGACGGGGGCGAGCAGCCGCTCCATCTCGTCTTCGTAGACGGCGACGAAGCACTCCTCCTTGCCCGGGTAGAGCTCGTAGAAGGTCTTGCGCGACACCCCGGCGTGGCGCAGCACGCCAGCCACCGAGACGTCCCGGTAGCCGTGCGTCGCGACCAGCTCCCGCATCGCCGCCAGCACTCGCTCGCGCTGGGAACTCGCGACCTGCTCGGGTGTCAGGCCATGTTTACCGCCGCGCAGCTGGTCCAGGTGCGTCCTCCCCGCTGAGACGCCCGTCGCCAGAGCGGCCTTTGCCGGTCTAGATCGATGGTCGGGCATGGGGCGACTGTACTACAGAGACCACTAGGTGTCTAGGTCCATCGCGCTTTCTCCCCTTCCAGCGCGGCCTTCAGAGCCGTAAACAGTGATTCTGAACCGTTCTCTGTTGACAGCTAGACACCCTTCGGTTTACCGTAGGGAACGTCGGGTGGCTAAACCGTCCGGCGGGAGAGCGAGAGATGCAACAAGGAGAGGAATCGCACTAATGAGGCTTGTTCCCAGCCAGTTCCTGCGCGTGCTGCTGCTTGCCGCCGTGGCCGGAGCGGCCATCGGCCTGCCGGCTGCTTCCGCGACCGCCGCCGACTGCCCGAATGCCGCGATTCGCGATCAGCAGGGTCCTGCGGTGGGTGCTTTGCCGGATTGCATGGCGTTGGAGATGGTCTCGCCGCCGAAGAAGTTCTCGCAGGCTGCGGAGGGCGCGAGCGTCTCGGCGGATGGCTCGCGGGTTGTGTTCAAGTCGCGGGGTGGGTTGGAGGACCCGCCTGGGATGGCTGAGACCTTCGGGGGCGATCCGCATGTGGCGACGCGTGGTGCAAACGGCTGGACGGTGAGCTCGACGCTGCTTCCCGCACAGCCGACGGGGGATCTCGTCAAGGGTTGGACGGACAGCCGAGACATCGTGCGCAGCTTCAGCCCGGACTTGTCGCGGTGGGTGGCGTTCGTGGCGACGGAGGAGCAGTTGCAGCGAGGCCATGCCCAGGTCTTCCAGGCCGGCGCAGGCGCCTTTGCGCCGTTGTCGCCGTTGCTGGTTCCTCTCGACCTCGCCGATTACGGGGAGAACAACGTTCAGAAGGCGAGCTTTCAGGGTGCTTCAGCCGACCACTCGCACGTCTTCTTCAGACCTGGACTCGTGAGCACGACCTATCTGGCGGGAGACCCGGTTGCGTCTGGTGGCGAGCCGCACGTGTACGCAGCCCAGCTGGGTGCGAATGGCCAGCCGTCAGTGGAGTTGTTGACGCGCGACAGCGATGGGAAGGTGTGGGGGGAGCGCTGCGGGGCCCGGGTGGGCGGTCAGACCGAGGTCGGGGGCTCAGTGTTCGATGGTCGCGATCAGGGTGCGGTGTCGTCTGATGGCTCGCGGGTGTTGTTCATGACGCGTCCGGGGCAGACGGGGTCAGGGGCGTGTGACGTCTTCACGAATCGTCTGCGGATCATGCGACGGGTCGATACGCCGTCTGGGGCGTGGATCTCCCAGCTGTCGGCGTCTGAGTGCGATCGCGTCGCGCCGGCGTGTGATGCCGTCGATGGCGACGACCTGTTCCAGGGCGCGTCGGTCGACGGCAAGCGGGTGTATTTCACGACCAATCGCCAGCTCGCGGACTCCGATGTCGACGGCGCTGGCTTTGGCGCTTGCTCGCCGTTTCTCGCGACTGGCTGCGATCTCTACATGTATGACGCGACGCAGCCGGCGGGGAGCCGGTTGGTGCAGGTCTCGGCGGGCGAGGCCAACGCCGATCACCCGACGGTCGGGTCGGGCGCCAGCGTCGCGAATGGGACGGTCGCGATCTCAGGCGACGGGTCTCATGTCTACTTCGTCGCCGATGGTGTCCTGACCGACGAGCCGAACCCCGCGGGTGCGGTCGCGGCCGCCGGGCAGCGCAATCTGTTCGTCTGGGACGCCAGCGACGAGACCCTCGCGTTCATCGGAGCGGTGGCGAGCTCGGAGATTGGCCTCCTCTGGGGCGGATACTCGACCTTCAAGAACGACGCCTATCCCGTCCCCGCGGTCGGGACCGACGGCGAGGGAGTCGAGGTCGGTGGCGACGGACACGTCCTGGTGTTCCGCACCACCGCGTCGCTGACCGAAGACGACACCGACGGCGGCGGCGCCGACATCTACCGCTACGACGCCGACACCGACGAACTGCAACGGATCTCCGAGGCGGCTCCGGGCGGCTCTGACAACGGAGCCTTCTACGTCAGGAAGCGCTGGATAAGCGACGGGGGGCGCGTCGGTACCGACTTCGCCGAGCACAAGCGCTGGGTAAGCGAGGACGGCGAGACGATCGTCTTCCAAACCGACGAGCAACTCGTTGCCGGTGACACCAACGCGCTGTTCGACGACTACCTCTGGCGCGAGGGCGAGGTCTACCGACTCCCCGGAACGTCGAGACCTGACGGGAGCTTTTTTCCTTCGCTGGGACCTTGCTCGCGCCGGCTGTGTCGCATGACGGTTCGTCAGTCGCGTTCGAGGCGATCAGCCAGCTGCTGCCTCAGGACGGCGACTCGGTCGCGGACGTCTATCTTGCGCGTGTCGAGGGCGGGTTCGCGCAACCTGTCGCGCCAGATGACTGCTCGGTCCTCTCAGGTGGCTGTCAGGGCGGTGGCGTCGACGGCGTCTCGACCGACGCGAAGACGTCCTCTCCAACCGGGACTGGGAACGCCGATGCGAGAGCGCGCAAGACGCTCGCTCTCGCGGCGCCTTCGAAGCAGGCGCGTGCGCGGGCGGCCCGTCGGGGTGTCCTCGCGATCCGGCTGCGCGCGAGCTCCAGCGGGCAGGTGAGGCTGACGGCCAACGCCAAGCTGGGCAAGAGGACGGTACGGGTAGCTGGCAAGACGATCCGCGTCAGCGACGCGGGCGCGACGACGGTCAAGCTCCGCCTCAATCGAGCGGCTCGCAAGCGCCTAGGTTCGGGCAAGCGGCTGCGTGTGACCGTCGAGGCGCGCCAGTCCGGTGCTCGAATGCGAGCTACGAGCATCCTGCTACCCGGAGCGAAGTCATGAAGCGCCTGACTCGAAACGCAAACCTCTGTTTTGGCAAGACCGCTGGCGAGAAGGAGAACATGGCTTCCTCACAGTTCAATTCGACCACGGCCGACGCCCCCCGCCCGGCGAAGCCCTGGCGCCGCTCGGTGGGGATGGCACTGCTGGCCGCGGTAGTCGGGACGCTACTGGCCGCGCCGTCTGGCGCGCTCGCGGCCCCAGATCTCGAGGTGACCCTCAAGGGCAGCAATTACGAGATACAGATGCTCGAGGAGTACAGGAGCCTGACGGGCTCCTACAGGCTGCGCTTCGGCGACGGCGGCCCGGGTGTCGGCGAGACCACCGACATCCCGATCGGCGCAAGCGCAGCGGTGGTGCAGAACGCGCTCAACGCGATCACCAACATCTCCCAGGGCGGAGGGTCGGTGTCGGTCGACCGCGAGGGCGCGGCCCCTACTAACCCCGCCTCCAACTACCGGATAGACTTCGATGGCGGCCCGCTCGCGGGAACGGATGTTCCTCCGCTCACCGTCGTGGCTGGGCTGATCGAAAGCCCCTTCCCGGATCCCGTCCGTGTGCGTTCCGTCCAGCGTTCAGAGATGCGCCGCGACGACGAGCGGATCGAGTACGTCGCGACTGTTCGCAACGCCGCGTTGGCGGGTCCGCCGGTCGTTGGTGACACGTTGACGTGCGATCACAGGGAGCCGAACTGGCTGCCGGCGGTGGTCACAGGCTTCCATCCCACCGTCACGGTGAGGTGGCTTCGAAACGGGCAGCTGATCGCGGGAGCGACGGCGACGACCTACACGCTGACCGCTGCGGATGCCGGGACTTCGATCCAGTGTGAGGCCACCGGAACCAACGTCAACGGCGTCACGAGGATCGCGAGTCAGCCGCCGGCTTTCGTGACGCCCCAGCCGTCGCCGCTTCCTCCGGCGCCTACGAACCCCTTGGCGGCCGATTCTCGGCCGGCGATCGCCGCTGGGGCGACGACGGTCGGCACGACCCGGACGTGCAACGCGCCGGTGGCGTGGGAGCGCGTAACTGCGCCGTATCAGTTCCAATGGCTGCGCAACGGGGAGCCGATCCCTGAGGCAGACGGGACGACCGCCTCGCACACGATCGTCGCCGACGACCAGGGCAAGGTCCTGCAGTGCCAGGTCATCGGGTCGAACGCCAGCGGTGCGACCTTGGGCATCTCCAACCCGCTGCCCGTCGGCGTGACGGGGACCCCGAACTTGACAGCTGCGCAAACCCCACGGTTCCCGGACCAGAGCGCGACCAGCGGCCCCGTCACCCTCGAGATCGAGCTGCCTGAGGGGCAGGACGCCGCGGTGATCAGCATCTACGAGCCCTCTAATCCAGGGACCCCGCCGGCGGGTTGGGCGTGCTCGTCGACGTTTGCGACGGCCACGGTTCCGGCGAAGGCGACGTGCGCCCGCTCGGACGCCCTTGCGCCGGGGCAGCAGTTCCCGGGGGTGGAGGTCGGCATGGCGTTGAGTGGCGACACCCCAGATCTCGCCCAGGTTCGGGCGACTGTGACGGGTGGCGGCGATCCGGACGGAGCGGTCGGGACCGACGTGTTCGACTACTCGCTACCGAGCCTCGGGTTCGGGTTGATCCCCGAGTCGATGCAGACGAACCTGTTCGACGGTGACAGTGCGGAGGACACTCGCGCGGGCCGTCATCCGTGGGCGGCGGGCGCTCAGATCCAGACCACCCATCGCCGCTGGCGCGGAGTAGGAGGACAATCCGACCAGCACTACTTTCGGGTTGGTCTGATCGAGCACACCAAGCAGCTGCTCACGGATACCCCGCCGGGGTTGGTGGGCAACCCGCTCGCCACGCAGGTGCTGTGTGACGATCCGAAGAGGACGCTCGTGCTGCCGCCCGCGCCAGGCGGGTGTCCGCCGGAGAGCCTGGTCGGTCAGCTGCGAGTTCATGGCAATGGCGCCGGCGGATCGGCTGGGCCGGGGTGGTTGACGGGGCTTCTCTATGCGATCGAGCCGGAGCGGGGTGAGATTGCCCAGTTCGTGTTCGGCGAGAGCAACACGAAGGGGATCTACGTGTTGAACGCGCGTCTGCGTCCCGAGGACGGGTACGCGGTGAGCATCGACAGCGCACCGCTCAGCGAGGGGGTGAAGGCCGACGGGTTCGGCGCGACGGTCTGCTCCTACGGAGCAAACATATCGTCAGACGAGCTGCACTTCGCGGGCTGCAAGCAGCCGGGCGATCCGGGTGCGTTCGAGAAGCCGTTGTTCACGAATCCGACCGCGTGTCCGAGTGAGCCGTTGCAGACGCGGATGTCGGCGGATTCTTGGGAGCACCCGGGTGTGTTCTCGTCGGTCGCGATCGACGAGCCGTCGATGACGGGTTGCGAGCTGGTTCCGTTCACGCCGACGGTGTCGATGTCGCCGACGTCTGAGGTGGCGAACGCGCCGGCGGGCCTGCGGGCTGAGATCTCGATTCCGTCGGATGGCTTGGAGGATCCGGAGGGTATCTCGCAATCGCATCTGAAGAAGACGGTGGTCGAGCTGCCGGCTGGGGTGTCTGTGAACCCATCGGCGGCGACCGGGCTCGAGGGCTGCAGCGATGAGCAGCTCGGGTTGAAGACCGATAGCGAGCCGCAGTGTCCGGATGGTTCGAAGCTCGGGACGGTCGAGGCGACTACTCCGGTGTTGGAGGAGACGTTGTCGGGTGTGATGGTTCTTCGGACCCCGAAGAGCACCGACCCGGCCTCTGGCGAGATGTTGCGCGTGGCTCTGATCGTGCGCAACGACGAGCGCGGGATCCTGGTCAAGCTGCCGGGTTCGGCGACCGCCGATCCGCAGACCGGCAAGCTCGTCGCGACGTTCGACGACAACCCGCAGCTGCCCATCGCCACGGTCGACCTGGAGCTCAAGGGCGGTTCGCGTGGTGTGTTGGCGATGCCGCAGGATTGCGGCGACGTCTCGACGAAGGCGACGCTTTCTCCGTGGTCGGGCAACGCCGACGCGGTCTCCGATACCCCGTCGCAGGTCGATGAGGGTTGTGGCAATGGTTTCGCGCCCAAGCTGTCGGCTGGGAATTCGAACGGCCAGGGGCGTGGCCAGGGCGGCACCTACAGCGTGCGGTTCTCGCGCGAGGACGGCGAGCAGTGGCTGTCCGGCCTGACCGCCGACCTGCCCAAGGGTCTGCTGGCGTCGATCAAGAACGTGCCGCTGTGCTCCAACAGCGACGCGAACGCGGGCAGTTGCCCCGCCGCTTCGAAGATCGGTGTCGCTGACGCGAAGGCCGGCGCCGGCGACCCGTTCGTGTTGGAGGAGAAGGGCGAGGTGTTCTTGACCGAGGGCTACAAGGGCGGCGAGTACGGCCTTGCGGTCAAGATCCGTGGTGTCGCCGGCCCGTTCCGCGGCGACATGGAGCTCTCCCCGATCGTGGTCAGGCAGGCAATCCACGTCGACCGCACCACCGCTCAGGTCAAGGCGGTCAGTGATCCGTTCCCGTTGATCCACCATGGTGTCCCGCTCCGTGTGCGCGAGGTGACGGTGCTGGTCAACCGCAACGGGTTCATGGTCAATCCCTCCGATTGCGACCCGAAGCAGACCAACGTGCGGCTGCTGTCCAGCGAGGGCGCCACAGCTGACCTGTCCGACCCGTTCCGGGTGTCGGGCTGCTCCAGCCTCGCGTTTAAGCCGAAGCTCGCTCTGGCGCTGACCGGCCGCAAGCAGGTCACCACGGGCAAGCACCCCGGCATCAAGGCTACGGTCACCCAGCAGGGGGCGTCTGAGGCTGGGATCGAGCAAGCGGTCGTCCGGTTGCCGAAGAGCTTGGCGTTGGATCCCGAGAACGCCCAGGCGCTGTGTGAGTTCGCCGATGGCACCAAGCCGGATCTCGAGAACCGCTGCCCGAAGGGCTCGATCGTCGGACGGGCAAGGGCCAAGACACCATTGCTCAAGGACGATCTGGTCGGGAACGTCTACTTCGTCAAGAACATCCGCAAGGATCCGGTGACCGGCAACGAGATCCGAACGTTGCCGATGATCGTCGTCGCACTACGCGGCGAGATCGCGATCAACCTCAAGGGGGAGTCCTCGACCACCAAGTCCGGAAAGCTCGTCAACACCTTCGCGAGCGTGCCCGACGCCCCGATCAGCCGGTTCAACCTCAACATCAACGGCGGCAAGACAGGAATCATCGCCGTCACACGAACCCGCAGGGCCAAGATCAACCTCTGCACAGGACGCCACATCGCAGAGAACGACATGGACGGCCACAACGGACGCCAACACGACACCGACGTCCGCATGAAGACCCCGTGCACCAAGAAACAGACCAAAGCCGCCAAGCGCCACGCAAAGCGCGCAGCGGCCAAGGGCAACCGCTAGCTCACGCTCCCACGTGAGTTACAAAGAGAGGGCCGGCAACCGCCGGCCCTCTTGGCTTCAGATCCGCGCCACAGCCACGACCGAGTCGACCGTCGGCAAATCCTCCGGGGCCAGGCGGTCGATCGCGTCGTAGGTGAGCTCGTGGAAGCCGCCGACGAGCGCGACGGCCGAGACCTCGGCGATCCGGTCGCTTGGGCGCAGCTCGCGCAGCGGGCGGGCGAACAGGGCGGATAGGCGCCGGGTGGTCTCATCGCGGCGCTCGCGGGCAGTCGGGCCGGCGTTGAGCGCTTCGACGAAGCAGGTCCGGGCGCGCTCGGGCTCCTGGGCGCAGAAGTCGAGCAGCGCGGCGACGCCGGCGCGGACGCGGGTCGCCCCGTCCTCGTCGGTGGCGATCGCGGCGCCGGTCCGCGCGAGCAGGTCGGCAGCGATCTCGCCGTAGGCGGCGATGAACGCGCGCTCGTCGGCGTCGTCGGTGGCGGGCTCCTCTGCGACGGCCTGGTCGGCGAACGGCAGCGTCAGCGTCTGCATCAGCTGGGCGCGGAGCTTGGGCAGCTCGCTGGTGCGCCCGGCGCCGATCTCTCGGTGGAGGGTCTCGGTGAGGTAGCCGACGGAGCCGGCGACGATGGCGCGCGTGGGCGCGAGCGGCGTCGCGGTCGCTGCCTGGTCGGACGTGTCCGGCGATCCCGCCGTCGGCGGGGCGAATAGTGGGTCGAGCGCCTGGTAGGCCGCAGTTCGCCGCTCGAGCGCGCGCGGCCCCGCCGCGAGCACCTCGACGAAGCAGATCCTCGCCGCGGCGGGGTTGGTGGCCAACGTGCCGAGCAGTACGCCGAGCGCCGTCCGCAGCCGGTCGCTCCACCGCTCGCTCCCCTCGAAGGCCTGCAGCGTCGGGGCGAGCACCCGCTCGATCTCCTGCTCGTAGATCGCGACGAAGCACTCCTCCTTGCTCGAGTAGAGCTCGTAGAAGGTCTTGCGCGAGACGCCGGCATGCTGGATGACCGATGCCACGGGAACGTCGTGGTAGCCGTGCGCGGCCACCAGCTCCCGCATCGCGCCGAGTATCCGCACGCGCTGCGATTCGGCGACCTGCTCGGGCGTCAAGCCGTGGTTTCCGCCGCGCAACTGCTCCGGACGCATCCTCCCCGCTTGGACGCCTGTTACCAGCGCGACGCTGGCCGGTCTGGTTCGGTGATCGGACATGAGGCGACTGTACTATGGAGACCATTGGGTGTCTAGACGAAATCTCCCTTCGAGGTTCTCTAGAGCGGGAAATTCTTCCAAACGCAGAGTTTCTGAACCGTTCTCTGTTGACATCTAGACACCCATCGGTTTACCGTGGGCAGCGCTGGGAAGCCAGTCCGAACCCGGCTGGCAGTCGAGATGCAACGAGGAGAGGAATCGCACCGATGAGGCGTGTTCGCGGTAGTGCTGTGTTGGTCGTCCTGGTGGCGGCGTGTGGGCTAGCGGCGGGGCCGGCTAGCGCCGCCGATTGTCCGAATGCGGCGATTCGCGATCAGCAGGGCCCCGCTGTGACTGCGTTGCCGGGTTGCATGGCTTTGGAGATGGTGTCGCCGCCGAATAAGTTCGTGCAGGAGGCTGTGGGCGCGAGCGTTTCGGTGGATGGGTCGCGGGTGTGGTTCAGCACGAAGGGTGGTTTGGATGGGGCGCCTGCGATGCCGGATGGGTTTGCGGGCGAGCCTTATGTCGCGACTCGTGGCGAGGATGGTTGGGCTGTGGTGCCGGCGATGCTTCCCGGCGGGGATCTCGTCAAGGGTTGGTCGGCGTCGGGGGACATCGTTCGCAGTTACAGCCCTGATTTCTCGCGGTGGGTTGGGTTTGCCGCGACGCTCTCTCAGTTTCAGTTGGGGCAGGCTCGGGTCTTTCGGGGTGGTCTCGGCGGGGTCTTCGCGCCGTTGTCGCCGCTGTTGGTGCCGGTCGATCCCGCGGACCGTTCCGAGCCCAATGTGAAGTTAGCCAGCTTTCAGGGGGCGTCGGCTGACCACTCGCATGTCTACTTCAAGCCGGGCTTCAGCGAGACGGACGCCTTTGGGACTTCTTATCGCACTACGACGTATTTGGAGGGCGATCCCGCCCCGTCGGGTGGGGAGGCGCATGTGTATGTGGCTGGGCTTGGTGTAGGCGGCGGGCCGTCGTTGGAGCTGTTGGCGCGTGATGGGGAGGGGAAGGTTTGGGGGGAGCGTTGCGGGGCGCGTGTGGGCGGCAATGCCCCGTCGTTCGGAGTAGAGCCGGATGGTCGGGATCAGGGTGCGGTGTCGTCTGATGGTTCGCGGGTGTTGTTCTCGACGCGTCCGGGTCAGACGGGTGTGGGCGTGTGTGACCCGGTGGCGAATCGGTTGCGGGTGATGCGGCGGGTCGAGACGGTGTCTGGTCCGTGGATTTCTCAGTTGTCGGTGTCTGAGTGTGATCGCGTGGCCCCTGCTTGTGATGCGGTCGATGGCGACGATCTGTTTCAGGGCGCTTCGGTCGATGGCAGACGTGTCTATCTCACTTCCAACCGTCAGCTTGCGGACTCCGATGTCGACGGGGCCGGTTCCGGTGCGTGTTCTGCGCTTTCTGCGGCGGGGTGCGATCTCTACATGTATGACGCGACACAGCCGGCGGGGAGCCGGTTGGTGCAGGTCTCGGCGGGCGAGGCCAACGCGGCGCATCCGGAGGTCGGGTCGGGTGCGGGGGTTGCGACCGGGACGGTCGCGATCTCGGGCGATGGGTCTCATGTCTACTTCGTCGCCGATGGTGTCTTGACCGACGCGCCGAACCCTGAAGGTGCGGTCGCTGTGGCGGGTCAGCGCAATCTGTTCGTCTGGGACGCCGAGGAGGAGTCCCTTGGGTTCGTTGGAGCGTTGGCGAGCTCTGACTACGGGTACCTCTGGGGCCAGAATGGAACGTTTAAGAACGAGGCCTACCCGGTCCCGGCGGTGGGGACCGATGGCGAGGGTGTCGAGGTTGGTGGTGACGGGCACGTCTTGGTTTTCGCCAGCAAGGCGTCGCTGACCGGTGACGACACTGACGGCGGCCGCGCGGACGTCTATCGCTATGACGCTGACAGCGGCGACCTGCAGCGGATTTCGATCGCTGGCGTGGGCGGCTCTGACAACGGGCCCTTCGATGTCATGGGCCGGACCAGCAACCTGCGCGATGGGTCGCGGATCGGCACCGATTTTGCCGAGTACAAGCGTTGGGTCAGCGAGGACGGCGAGACGATCGCCTTCCAGACCGACGAGGGTCTTGTCGCCGGCGATACCAACGGGCTGTTCGACGACTACCTCTGGCGCGACGGTGAGGTCTACCGTCTGCCGGGCACGGCCCGGACGTTTACGAGCCTCCGGGAGACCTACACCAGGATCGTGCACGCGCCAGCGGTCTCTCACGACGGCTCCAGTGTCGCGTTCGAGGCCATCGACCAGCTCCTGCCCCAAGACGGCGACGTCGTCGTCGACATTTATGTCGCCCGTGTCGATGGTGGGTTCGCGCAGCCGATCGCGGTCGGTGACTGCCCCGTCCTGTCCGACGGCTGCCAAGGCAGCGGTGCCGGGACGGTCGGTTCGGAGCGTCGCACGGCCGGACCGCCTGCGTCCGGCAATGCGGTAGCCGATCGGCGTGGCCGGCCGATGTCGCTCGCTGTCGAGCGTTTGTCAGCCGCCGCGCGGCGCTCCGCGGCTCGCTCCGGTGTCCTGCGGATACGGTTGCGCGCCAGCAGGGCCGGC
Source organism: Thermoleophilaceae bacterium (assembly GCA_035630455.1). GTDB lineage: Bacteria > Actinomycetota > Thermoleophilia > Solirubrobacterales > Thermoleophilaceae > JAAYBF01. Next base: position 67,304 of record DASQKP010000035.1, on the reverse strand, counting down.
CGAGTGACGGTCGCTGTCCGGGCACGGATCGCCGGACACCGCAGACGTGTCGGGAGGGCGAGGGCAACCCTGCAAAGCGCAGGCGCGGGAGGCGTCTCGGTTCGGCTTACCCGCACAGCACGCCGCCACCTGCGCAAGGGCAGCGACCTGCGTGTCGCGATTCGCGTCCGCCCAGCCGCGGGCAAAGCCAAAACGGTGACCGCGATCCTGCCGGGAGACAGCCGATGAACATCATCGAGCCCGCCGCAGGCCAGTCCCGAGACCGTCTGAAGAGCAAGGAGAACCACCCGATGCCCACCACCGCCGAGGCCCCCAAGCCCCTAAGTCACCCCGCCCAAGGCCCCGGCACACGCCGGCTCGCGTCGTTGCTGGCAGTCTGTGCCGCTGTGCTCGGCGGACTGCTCATGACTTCATCGGCGTCGCTGGCCGCACCGGATCTCGAGGTGAGCCTGCGCTCCAGCGCCACAGAGATGCAGATGCTCCACGACTTCGGCCACAACACCGGGACCTACCGGCTGCGCTTCGGCCAAGGCGGACCGGGCGTCGCCGAGACCACAGACATCCCAACAAGCGCAAGCGCATCACAGATCCAAAACGCGCTCAACGCGATCACCAACATCTCACAAGACGGCGGATCGGTATCGGTCGTCGGAAAGCCAAATCCCGGGAGCCTGATCGGACAGAACCCTGACAACGCGATCAGGTTCGACGGCGGGCCGCTCGCCGGCACCGACGTCCCGCTGCTCTCAGTCGACTACAGCGGGATCGAGAGCCCGCTCCCCCGGCCGATCAGCGTACGCACCGTCCGCCGTCCCGAGATGCGCCGCGACGACGAGCGCATCGAGTACGTCGCGACAGTGCGCAACGCCGCGAGCGCGTTTCCGGCTGTGGGCGATTCGTTGTCGTGTGTTCCGGGGAGTTGGGTCAACTCGCCGTCGTTTACCTATCAGTGGGTGCGTGATGGCGTATCGCTGGGTTCGCCCAACGGTGCGCAGACGACCAGCTACACGGTCCAGGCTGCGGATGCGGGGCATTCGTTGCAGTGCACTGTCTTGGGCACCAATGCGGGTGGTGCGGCACTGTCGTTTTCGAACCCGAGTTTTGTCGCGCCTGTTCCGATACCGCGCGCGCCGACGTGGACGAGCACGACCAACCGGCCGACTGTGACGGGCACCCTGGCGGCCCAGCGGACGTGCACGCCACCGACTGCGTGGACGGTAGACGATGACGGCGATGTCGCTACGCCGCCTGTGCCGTTCAGCGGCCCGTGGCAGTTTCAATGGCTGCGCAACGGCCAGCCGATTGCTGGCGAGACGTCTAGTACCTACACCCCCCAAGCCGGTGCGGGTCAGCCCGACGAGCTCAAGACCCTGCAGTGCCAAGTGACTGGCACAAACGCCTCAGGTGCGGCGCTCGCGGTCTCTAATCCTGGCCTGACCGCCCCCCTAGCGGCGTACACGACCGCGTTCGGGATCGTCCCGGCGAGCAACAACGGCAACAACCGGCCTGTCATCGCTTTCGACAACGCGACCAGCGGCCAGGTCACGCTCGAGATCGAACTGCCGGAGGGCCAGGATACGTGGGCGCTCGACCTCTTTGATCCCGCGTCCAACGGACAGCGAGCTGAGCCGGCTGGGTGGGCGTGCTCGTCGACGTTGGCGACGGGCTCGGTTCCGGCGAAGGTGACGTGCACCCGCTCGGGCAGCCTTGCGCCGCAGGCGCAGTTTCCGGCGGTGGGTGTGGGCGTTGCGTTGGGTGCCGGCACGTCGACCACGCCGAGCGTGACGGCGACTGTGTCGGGCGGCGGCGATCCCGACGGGATCATGGCGAGCGACGCGTTCGACTATTCGCTGCCCAGCCTCGGGTTCGCGCTGATTCCTGAGTCGATGACGACGGGCTTGTTCGACGAGAACGGTGAGGAGGACACGCGGGCTGGTGCGCATCCCTGGGCGGCGGACGCCCGGGTCCAGACGACGCACCGCCGCTGGCGAGGGACACCGACGGCAGATTTTGATTCCATGCCTGTCTACGAGATGGGTTTGGTCGAGTACGTCAAGCGGTTGCGGACGGATCCTCCGGCTGGGTTGGTCGGTAATCCGCTTGCTCCGCCGGTGGTGTGCGACGATCCGAAGAAGACGCTCGAGCTAGCCGGCTCGGCGGGTGGCTGTCCGCGGGAGAGCGCCGTCGGTTGGCTCAACCTCGGCGGCTGGGGCTCGGGCAATGAGAATGGCCTGAATATCACTCGCTTTCGTCTCCACGCCATCGAGCCGGAGCGGGGCGAGATTGCCCAGTTCGCGTTCGGCAGTTCGGAGACGCGGGGGATCTATGTGCTCAACGCTCGTCTGCGTCCCGGTGACGGTTATGCGGTGAGCGTCGAGAGCGCGCCGATCGGCCAGCAAATACCGTTCGACATGCTCGGCGCGACGCTGTGCTCCTATGGCGCGAAGCTAAGGGACCCGGCCGCCCAAACCCTGCCTTTCGGTTGCTACAAGCCGGGTGAGCCGGGCGCGTTCGCCAAGCCGTTCTTGACGAATCCGACGTCTTGTACCGCGGAGCCGCCGGTGACGCGGATGACCGCGAATACCTGGGAGCACCCGGGTGTGTTCTCGACGGTGACAGAGGAGGAGCCGTCGATGGAGGGTTGTGAGAACGTTCCGTTCACCCCGTCGGTCGCGATGTCGCCGACCTCGCAGTCGGCTGGTGGGTCGTCGGGGTTGGATGCTTCGATCTCGATTCCGGTCGATGGGTTCGAGGATCCGGATGGTGTCTCGCAGTCGCATCTGAAGAAGACGGTGGTCGAGCTTCCGGCGGGGGTGTCTGTGAACCCGTCGGCTGCGACCGGCCTTGCGGGCTGTTCGGACGCTCAGCTCGGGCTCAAGACCGATAGCGAGCCGCAGTGTCCAGATGGTTCGAAGCTCGGGACGGTCGAGGCGACTACTCCGGTGTTGGAGGAGACGCTGTCGGGTGTCATGGTCCTCAGGACCCCGAAGAGCACGGATCCGACCTCTGGCGAAATGTTGCGCGTGGCTCTGATCGTCCGCAGCGACGAGCGTGGGATCCTGGTCAAGCTGCCGGGTTCGGCGACCGCCGATCCGCAGACCGGCAAGCTCACGGCTACGTTCGACGACAATCCGCAGCTGCCGATCGCGACCGTCGACGTCGAGCTCAAGGGCGGTTCGCGTGGTGTGCTGGCGATGCCGCAGGACTGCGGGGAGATCTCGACCAAGGCGATGTTGTCCCCGTGGTCGGGCAACGCTGACGCTGTGTCCGATACGCCGTCGCAGGTCGATGAGAATTGTGGTGGCGGGTTCGCGCCGAAGCTGTCGGCTGGCAGCAGCGATAACCGTGCGCGTGGTCAGGGTGGGACCTACAGCTTCGCGTTCTCGCGTCAGGACGGCGAGCAGTGGCTGCGCGGCCTGACGGCGAAGCTGCCGGAGGGGCTGCTCGCCAACGTCAAGGACGTGCCGCTGTGCTCCAATCAGGCGGCGGACGCTGGTAGCTGTCCGGCCAGCTCGAAGATCGGCATCGTCGACGCCAAGGCCGGCGCCGGCGACCCGTTCGTCCTGGAGCAGAAGGGCGAGGTGTTCCTGACCGAGGGCTACAAGGGCGGCGAGTACGGCCTGGCGGTGAAGATCCGCCCTGTTGCTGGTCCGTTCCGCGGCGAGATGGAGCTGTCGCCGATCGTGGTCAGGCAGGCGATCCACGTCGATCGCACCACCGCCGAGGTGACGGCGGTCAGCGATCCGTTCCCGTTGATCCATCACGGCATCCCGCTGCGGGTGCGTGAGGTAAACGTGTTGATCGACCGGGGCGGGTTCATGGTCAACCCGTCGGACTGCACCCAGAAGCAGTCAAGCGCGACGCTTGTCTCTGATAGGGGAGCGTCGGCCGGGTTCACAGACCCGTTCCAGGTCTCGGGTTGCGCGAACCTCGCGTTTAAGCCCAAGCTCACCCTCGCGTTGACCGGCCGCCGGCAGGTCACGACCGGCAAGCACCCGGGCATCAAGGCCAAGGTGACCCAGCAGGGCACCAGCGAGGCCGGGATCGAGAAGGCCGTCGTCAGGCTGCCGAAGAGCCTGGCGTTGGATCCCGAGAACGCGCAGGCGTTGTGTGAGTTCGCCGACGGCACAAAGCCAGACCTCGAGAACCGCTGCCCGAAGGGCTCGATCGTCGGACGCGCTCGGGCGAGCACGCCGTTGCTCGACGACGACCTCGTCGGCAACGTCTACTTCGTCAAGAACATCCGCAAGGATCCGGTGACGGGCAACGAGATCCGCACGTTGCCGATGATCGTCGTCGCCCTACGCGGCGAGATCGCGATCAACCTCAAGGGCGAGAGCTCGACCACCAGGAGCGGCAAGTTGGTCAACACGTTCGCTTCTGTTCCGGATGCGCCGATCAGCCGGTTCAACCTCAACATCGCGGGCGGCAAGACAGGCATCATCGCCGTCACGAGGACACGGAAGGCGAAGATCAACCTCTGCACAGGACGCCACATCGCGGAGACCGACATGGACGGCCACAACGGACGCCGACACGACACCGACGTCCGCATGAAGACACCGTGCACCAAGAAGCAGACCAAGACCGCCAAGCGCGACGCAAAACGCGCCATGGCCAAGGTCAAGAAGTAAGCCCAGACCCGATCTGAAGCACCGAGAGCCGGCAAGCTGCCGGCCTCTCGCCGTTAGGCGCGGGGCCTGGTGGCGGTGTGGGCCCCGCCACCAGGCGCTCGGGCGTCCCTCCTCCCCCTCCGAAGGAGGGTCCAACCGGGATCGAGGTTGGAAACATGACCTCACGCAGGCCGGCTCCGGAAAGTCAAGCGGGATCGCTTTGGAGGACCGCTACCTTGGACCGCCGAACTGGTTGAAACCCCTATGCGCCGCCCTCTGACCACAGCCGCCCTGCTCGCCTCGACCGCCGCCGCGACAGTTGCCGCCGTGGTGCCAGTCGCCACCGCTGCCCCCGTCCAGGTGATCCGCGGCGCCGGCTTCGGGCACGGGATCGGGATGAGCCAGTACGGCGCCTACGGAATGGCCCAGGAGGGCTGGGGCTACCAGCGGATCCTGCGCCACTACTACAAGGGCACCAAGCTCGGCCAGGCGCCGAGCCGGCCGGTGCGGGTCCTGCTGCAGGCCAGCGACCCCTACGTGCGCTTCAGCGGCGCCACGAAGGGCCCTGACGGCATGGTGCTTTCGCCCCGAGTGACCTACGTGGTTCGCCCGGCGAGCGGGCGCCGACTCGCGCTCTACGGCGCCGGGGGCAAGCGCGTCGGTACCTACCGCCCGCCGCTCAGCGTCAGCCGTGGCGGCAAGCCGTTCCGTCTGCTCGGGCCGGCTATCCAGGGTGTGACCAGCGGGCGATATCGCGGCAGCTTCGACCTCTACCCCGGCAGCTCGGGCGGCGTGACGGTCGTCAATGCGCTGCCGATCGACGACTACCTCCAGGGTGTCGTCCCGGGCGAGATGCCGGCCTCCTGGGACGCCGACGCGCTGCGCGTCCAGGCGGTCACGGCCCGCACCTACGCGCTTTCGACGCGCAAGACGGGCGACATCTTCGACCAGTACCCCGACACGCGCTCGCAGATGTACAAAGGCGTCGGAAGCGAGACACCGAGCACCAACGCGGCCGTCCGCCGCACCGCCGGTGCGATCGTCACTTACAGGGGCAAGCCGGCGACGACCTTCTACTTCTCGACCTCCGGGGGACGCACCGAGAACATCGAGAACAGCTGGCCCGGCTCCACGCCGCAGCCCTGGCTGAAGAGCATCGACGACCCTTACGACGCGATCTCGCCCAAGCATCGCTGGACGGTCCGCTTCTCGAACGCGCGGATGGGCGCCCTGCTGGGGTCGCCAGGCAAGCTGAAGCGTGTCGAGGTGTTGCAGCGCGGCGTCTCGCCACGCGTCGTGCGGGCGCGCGTCTACGGAGCGAACGGCTCGGTGGTGTTGACCGGCCCGCAGATCCGTGCGCGGCTCGGGCTCGACGACACCTGGGCCTACTTCTCTCGGGTCGGTTCAGCGCGGGCTGCCACCGCCCTCGCGAGCCGGTGGTTGGAATCTCGGTAGCGGCTCCCTCCAAAGACCGCTACCGAGATAGGGGAGCAACGTAACACTCTCGCCTTGACTGTGTCAACCAAATAATTGGTCAGGCCAATTACGGTTATTAGGAGCTCGATTGCGAGTCGCCGAGTCCCTCCAGCAGGTCCGCTCCCTCGATTCCCAGCGCGTTGCCGAGGTTGAGCAGCGTCCCGAGCCGCGGCTCGCGCGTACCCGCCTCGAGCCGGTAGATCTCGGAATGACTGATCCCGGCTGACTTTGCGAGCTGTGTCTGCGACAGACCGCTCTCAGCCCTCGCCCGTCTGAGATTGTCCGCAAAGCGCGCGGCAGTGCTCTTGCTCATGGCGTTCCCCCCGCCGTTTAGACACCCGACGCCCCCTAGACAAGAGATTACATGTGTCAGTTACTGGGCGAGGCTCCGGCGGCCTCCAGCTTCCACTCGCCGTCGACCTTCTGAAGCGGGATCTCGCCGTTGCGGCCCTTGCCGCCGAAGCTGACCTTGGCGACCGCCGTGTCGCCGGTGACCTTGACGCTCTCGACCTTCGCCTTCAGGGTCAGGTTCAGCCCGCCCGCCTTCTCGGCCTCGTCGAGGAACTTCTGGAAGGCCTCGGCACACGACTTGCTCTTGGCGCCCAGGCCGCCGGCGGCGAGCTGCTTCTGCGCGGCGTCGTTCATCTGCTCGCAGACCTTCTCCGCGTCGCCGTCCCGAATCGCCGCATAGAGGTTCTCCACCGTCGCGCGAGCCTGCTCCCGGTCGCTGTCGCCCGGGCTCGAGCCATCGTCGTCGGATCCGCCGCACGCCGCGGCGCCGAGGGCGAGGGCGGCCGTTGTGGCGAGGGCGACGGCGCGAAGCTGGAAGGTGGATCGAGGAGAGTGCATGGCCGCGAACCGTAGCGGCTGGGCTCCCCGCGAGGGCGCGTCCGCTAAGGCGTGAACCGCACCGTCATCACGTCGCCGTCCTGGACGGCATAGTCGCGTCCCTCGACGCGCAGCTTGCCCTGGTCACGGGCGGCGGAGTAGCCGCCGAGTTCGACTAGGTCGCGCCAGCCGATCACCTCGGCCGCCACGAACCCCTTCTCGATGTCGGTGTGGATCTTGCCGGCGGCGCGGCGGGCGGAGGTTCCCTGCTGGATCGCCCAGGCACGACCCTCCTTGCCTTCGCCGGCGGTGAAGAACGAGATCAGGCCGAGCAGCTTCCAGGACTCGCGGACGACGGTGGCGAGGCCGGACTCGGCGACGCCGAGGTCGGCGCGCATCGCGGCGGCCTCCTCGTCGTCGAGCTCACCGAGCTCGGACTCCAGGCGGGCCGACACAGCGGCCGCACGGGCGCCGAGCTTCTCGGCATGGGCGACCAGCGCCGCTGGCGGCAGGAGAGCCCCGTCGGGTCCGGTCCCGGCCGCATCCTCGTCGACGTTCGCCAGATAGAGCACCGGCTTCGCCGTCAGCGGGGCGAGGTTGCGCAGCGCGTCGGGCGCGTCCTCGGGCACCGGTACGGTGCGCGCGGGGCGCCCCGCCTGGAGCGCCTCGATCAGCGCCTCGACCCACTCCTTCTCCGCCACCTTCTCTCGCTCGCCGCTCTTCGCCTCCTTGGCGACCTTGTCCAGCCGGCGCTCGGCTTGCTCGAGGTCGGCGAACAGCAGCTCGGTCTCGATCGTCTCGACGTCGGCCATCGGGTCGACGCGGCCCTCGGGATGGATAACCTGGTCGTCGCCGTGGGCTCGGACCACATGGACCAGCGCGTCGGTCTCGCGGATGTTCGCCAGGAACTTGTTGCCGAGCCCCTCGCCCTTGTGCGCGCCGCGCACCAGACCGGCGATGTCGTGGAACTCCATCGTCTCGTAGACGGTCGGCGTGGCCTTGACGGTGTCGATCACCGCGTCCAGCCGCTCGTCTGGGACCGGCACGATCGCGACGTTCGGCTCGACGGTCGTGAACGGGTAGTTCGCCGCCTCGGCTCCGGCCTGGGTCAGCGCGTTGAACAGCGACGACTTGCCGGCGTTCGGCAGTCCGACGATCCCAACTTTCACGGCCTGTTCCCCTCGGCGTCCATCGCGGCCGACGACCCTACCGGCCGTCGAGCAGCTCGGAGAGCGCCGTCCCGAACGCCGCGCCGGCGGCGATGTCGGTCGGATAGTGAACGCCGACGTAGATCCGCGACACCGCCATCGCCTTCGCGAGCGCGTAGACGGGAGCGCTGGGGAGGCCGCCGGGGCCGGTCAGCGCCCGGGCGGCAGCGAACGACGTCGTCGAGTGCGCCGACGGGAACGACAACGAGGTCACCGTCGAGGAGAGCGGCGGCAGGTCCTCCAGCCGCGGCCGCGGCCGCCGCACGACGTACTTCAGCCCGATGTTCGCCAGGTAGGCGAGCATCACGGTGCGCATGGTGCTCAGGTAGAGCGGCCGGCGTGGCTTGTCGACCGCCGCACCGACCAGGCACAGCCCCTGCCACAGCAGACCGTGCTCGCCCGCGCGCGTGAAGATCAGGACCGCACGCTCGACGCGCGGTTGGTGCCCGCGCGTGCGCAGCAGGCGCAGGACCGCCAGGTCGAGCCGGCGCAGCACTGCGACGGGCTAGAAGCCGACTGCGCGGTTGCCCGTCTCGCGACGGACGTAGACGACCTGGGAGAGGTCGAGCTGCATGACCTCGTCGTCGAGGTCGAGCGAATGCCAGCGTGCGGACCCATCGTCGGCGAGCGCGTCCATCAGCTTCGCGTAGGCGTCGTCGGCGGTGCGCAGGGAGAGCACCTGGCCGCCTTGGAAGCCGATGTCGGTACGGGCGCTCTGGGCCATGTCTAGTGATCCTCCGCTGGCTGGACGAGCTCGGTGAGCACGCCGCCGGTCGACTTGGGGTGAACGAAGATCGCAAGCGAGTCCCGGATGCCCGGGTGCGGCTCGTCGCCGATCGTCCGCAGCCCGGCCGCGACCAGCTTCTGGATGTCGCCGTCGATGTCGCGCGTGCGGTAGGCGACGTGATGGATCCCCGGTCCGCGCTTCGCGATGAACCGCGCGACGCCGCCGTCCGGGTCGATTGGCGCGATCAGCTCCACGTGCGCGTCGCCGACCTCCAGCAGCACCGCCTCGACGCCCTGCTCGTCGAGCAGCTCGCGATGCTCCTCGCGCATCCCGAGCTTGTCCCGGTACAGCGCCAGCGACCCGTCGATGTCCTCGACGGCGATTCCGATGTGGTCGATCTCGCCGAACATGGGCGCGAAGGCTACAGGTCGCGCAGGAGCTCGGAGAGGTTCGCGACCGGGACGAACTCGTACTGCCGGCCGCCGACACGCCGCCGCTGGAGAAGGCCATCGGCGACGAGCCGGGACAGGTCGGTGCGTGCGGTCTCATGGGTCACCCCGTGGCTGGTCGCGTGGGAGCCGTAGGTGTAGGCGCGACCGGGATCGCGCAGGGCGTCGCTGAGCACCGCGAGCTGGCGATGGTTGAAGGTCCCGGAGCTCTTCAGCAGCCGCTCGACTTCGCGGATCTCGGCGGTCTTGCGCTCCAGATAGGCATGGAGCTCCTCGATCGCGCGGCGCACGACCTGCAGGTGGTAGAGGAGAAAATAGGTGGCATCACAGTCGTCGGTCTCGGTGAAGAGGAATGCCTTTGCGTACTGACTCGGTCCGTCGCGCAGGATGCGTGAAATCGAGAGGTACTCGACCAGCCAGTAGCCCCGCTGGCGCATGAACCAGTAGAAGAGCGCGCGCGCCGTTCGCCCGTTGCCGTCCTCGAACGGATGGTCATAGGCCAGCCAGAAGTGCAGCAGCACGCCGCGAACAACCGGGTGGAGAAACTGCTCTGCGTCATCGGGCTCGTTTGCGAAGTCGCAGAGTGCCGCCAGGCGGCCAGGAAGCTGTTCGGCGGGTGGCGGGCGGTGCAGCACCTTGTCGTCGGCGCTGTCTATGACCGCGATGCGGTCGTCCTCAGGACGCTGTAGACGTCCCGCTGCGTCCGGATCGTCGAGCGTTCCGTCGGTGACGATTCGATGAAGCTCGAGTACCGCCTGTGGCGTCAGGCTGTCGCCCATCTCCTCGCGCATGAACTGAAGCGCGCGATAGTTGTTGAGGATCATCCGCTCGCTGCGATCCTTCGGCTCGCGGCCGGAGCGCAGCAGCTCCTTTGCGACCCCGCGGGACGTAACCGCGCCCTCGAGCTGGCTCGACCTGATTGCCTCCTCCATCAGCGAGTTGACCAGGTAGTGCGAACGCGCCTGGTCATCGGTCGTAACGACCTCGTCCATCGCGATCTGTCCGGCGCAGCGCTGGTCGACGTAGTGGAGCAGCCTCAGGGCGCTGTCTGGTGTGGTGTAGGTGAAGGGATTGCCGCTCGAGTCCTTCAGTGGAAGGTCGCGCCGCATCGCCCGGCGACTCCACTTGATCGCGGACCACCACTCCTCGGGCGTGAGGTCCTCGGGAGGCGTGAGATGCCGGAGCTTGTCCCAGTGGAGATATTCGCCGTCTCGGATCGGGCTCCGATCGAGTACTCGGACCGCATGCTCGAACCGCTCGAAGGCGACGTTGAAGGGGGCATTCCCAGGTGGCGGTGCGACGTACATTCCCTAATCCAAATCAATCCAAGTTAGTCCAAGCGCTTGGATTGGAGCCTAGCATTAGTCCAAGGATTAGGAAGTCTTGGATTCGTCGACCGGCTCGGCGTAGAGCGCGGAGGCGCGGTCGCCGTTCCGCGGCGCGAGCCGCTCCGGCGTCGCGATGTCCCCCTCCACCTCGGCCACGATCCGGTCGATGTCCTCACGCTCCAGCGCCTCGCGCTCGAGCAGCTCGCCGGCGAGGGTGTCGAGCAGCTCGCGGTGCTCGGTGATCAGGGCCAGCGTGCGGCGGTGCGCCTGGTCGGTGATGAACTGCTGCTCGTCGTCGATCGCGCGGCGGGTGGCGTCGGACATCGAGTAGTCGGTCGCGTTCAGCTCGCGAGACATCAGGCCGGTGCCCATGCCGTACTGGGTGACCATCGCGCGCGAGATGTCGTGGACCGAGCGCAGGTCGCCGGAGGCGCCGGTGGTGATCTGGCCGAAGACGAGGTGCTCGGCGGTGCGGCCACCGAGCAGGACGACGAGGCGGTCCATCAGCTCGTCGCGCGTCTTGAGGTAGCGGTCCTCCTCCGGCAGGTTGAGCGTGTAGCCGAGCGCCTGGCCGCGGGGGATGATCGAGACGCGGTGGACCTTGTCGGTGCTCGGCAGCAGCTCGGCGCAGAGCGCGTGGCCGGCCTCGTGGAAGGCGACGACCCGCTTCTCGTGGTCGGTGATGACGCGCCGCGACTGCATGCCGGCGACGACGCGCTCGAGCGCCGCCTGGAAGTCGCGTGTGCCGATCTTGTCGCGCCGGTCGCGGGCGGCGAGGATCGCCGCCTCGTTGCAGATGTTGGCGAGGTCGGCACCGGTGAGGCCACTCGTCTGGCGGGCGACCAGCTCGATGTCGATTCCGGGCTCCAGCGGCTTGTCGCGCGTGTGGACGGCGAGCACCTGCTTGCGTCCCTCGAGGTCGGGTGGGGTGACGAAGACCTGGCGGTCGAAGCGCCCGGGCCGCAGCAGAGCCGGGTCGAGCTTGTCGAGCAGGTTCGACGCGCCGATCACTACGAGCCCGTCACGGCCGCCGAAGCCGTCGAGCTCGACCAGCAGCTGGTTGAGGGTCTGGTCCTTCTCGCCCGACACGTCGTTGCCGCGCGTCGAGCCGACCGCGTCGAGCTCGTCGATGAAGACGATCGCCGGCGAGCTCTTGCGCGCCTCCTTGAACAGGCGGCGGATGCGCGCGGCGCCGAGCCCGGCGAACATCTCGACGAACGCGCTCGCGCTCTGGGCATAGAACTTGGCGTTCGACTCGTGCGCGACCGCCTTGGCCAGCAGCGTCTTGCCTGTGCCGGGCGGTCCGTGCAGCAGGATCCCCTTCGGGACCCGCGCGCCGATCGCCTTGAAGCGCTCCGGGTCGCGCAGGAACTCGACGACCTCGCGCAGCTCGTCCTTCGCCTCCTCGACGCCGGCGACATCGCTCCAGCCGACCGAGTCCGACGACGACGGCTTGATCTCCTGCGGCTTCATCTTGAAGCTCGGCATGAAGCGCAACATCGCGATCAGCACGACCGCGATCAGCCCCATGAAGATGATCGGCAGCCACACGACCATCCAGTTCTCGAACTCTTGGTAGGTGAAGGCGAGCAGGGTCATGGGTTCTATCCCTGTCGGCCGCCTACGCGGCGGGCATTAGCGCAGCGTCTTCTCGACCAGCTGGCTGTAGAAGCGCGCGGCGAGGGTCAGGTCCTCCACCGGGATGCGCTCGTTGGCGCCGTGGACGAGTGGCATCGCCTCGAAGAGGTCCATCTTGCGCTGAGGGAAGAATCCGTAGGCGATGCAGTCGGGGAAGGCGGCGCGGAACCAGTACGAGTCGCTGAAGCCGGCGAGCGCGGTGGCGGTGATGGTGGCGCCGGGGTCCTCCCGCGACACGAACGAGCGGATCGTCTCCATCAGCGGTGTGTCGATCGGCGAGCGGTTTCCGGTGACGGTCTCGTCGAACTCGATCCCGTAGTCGCCCGGCGGAAGGGCTTCGGCGAGCCGTGCGCGGACGTGCTCCTCGCCGCGGCCCGGCGGGACGCGGCAGTCGACGCGGACAGTCGCCTCTGAGGGGATCACGTTGATCTTCGAGGAGGCGGCGGCCATCGTGGGGGCGAAGGTGACGCCGAGCAGCGGCTCGAGCATGACGGCGATTCGCGGGTCGCTGGCCTCGACCTCCGAGAGGGCGGCGTCGAGGTCGTCGAGCGGGATCCCGAGCGCGGTCAGGAAGGCGGCGGGCTCCGGCGAGTGCTCGGGAACGACGCGCGCGTCACCGAGCGCGGACAGCAGCGGCGCCAGCTTCGTCAGCGCGTTGTCGCCGATCCGCGGCAGCGATGCGTGGCCGGCGCGACCGTGCGCCGTGAGGGAGAAGCGGAAGACGCCCTTCTCCGCGACACAGACCGGGTAGATCCGCCGCTCGCCGTATTGAAACGAGACGCCGGCGCCCTCGTTGACGATCATGTCGGCGCGCACCTTGTCGGCGTGCTGGGAGCAGAGCCACTGCGCGCCGTAGTGGGCGCCGGTCTCCTCGTCGGCCGTGATCACCAGCTTCAGCTCACCGGTCTCGGGGCGCCAGCCGGCCTCGGCGAGCGTGCACGCCGCGGCCACCTCGGCTGCCACCTGACTCTTCATGTCGAGCGCGCCGCGGCCCCAGATGCAGCCGTCGTCGCGCAGCTCGCCCGACCACGGGGAGACCTCCCACTCCGCCGGGTTGGCCAGCACGGTGTCGACGTGGCCCAGGAGGGCAAGCGTCGGTCCGTCAGCGCCTGAGGGCGCGGGCAGACGCGCGACCAGATTCGGTCGGCCAGCCACCGCGGCGAGCAGCTCGACCTCGAACCCAGCGCCCTCCAACAGCCCGCGCAGGTAGTGCTGGCACTCTTCCTCGCTGCCTGGTGGATTGACCGTGTCGAACTGGATCAGCCGCTGCAGCAGCTGCGTCGCTCGCCCCTCCAACTCCCCCGGTTCGACCACGCGGGCGAGTATATGAGCCGGTCCTTGGTGGCCTCATGCGGGGGGTGAGGGAGGGTTGGTGGCTGGAGCGACTGTGGGCGCAGCCGCGCCGGCAGCCGCCCCGCCCGACACGGTCGGTTGAGCCAGGGCGCGGCGTGTCGCCTTGGTTGGCAGCGCGGTTGCGGCCAGCCCGGCGCTTGCGGCCGCATAGGCGGCGACGACGAGCTTGATCGTGTCGGCCCCGCGCTCGGCGCCCCACGTGGGGTCGTCGACGTAGACGAGGAACGCCGCCAGGCAGCCAGCCGCAAGGCCGCTGGCGAAGGGCAGCAGCGCTAGCACGCGTTGCGCGGCCTTCCGCGCCCCCGTGTCGACCTCGACGCCGTCCTCCGGCTTGGTGGTGAAGGGCATCAGGGCCCCGATGATGCTGACGAAGACCGCGATCAACGCCGGCCCGATCCAATTGCCGCGGATCGAGACGCTGACGGGTACGTCCACCGCCCGCACACGGGGGCCGGCCACGCGTACCTTGCCGGTGTACTTTCCGGGCGCGCTGAGACCGCGCTCCCCCGGTCGCTGAACGCATAGGCCGACGCGCACCGAGCGGCCGTCGCGCGAGCGCTTCGCCGCCGCCACCGGGGTGAAGCCCATTCCGCGCGACCCGTCCGACAGGCCTCCGCCGAGAACGAAGGCGCCGATGCGAATGTCGCGCGGCAGCGCCTTCGAGCGAGCGCCTCGCCTCGCCGCGACGTTGACGTGCGCGGTCGCGCGCTCCGGATGGCCGACCCGGTAGCTCAGCTCCGTGGCGAGCTTCTGGCCGCCGGGCTTCTTCAGGAGCCAGGTGGGGCTCCCGGCGGCGGCGAGGTTCGAGAGGGACGACTTCGGACAGCTCTTCGCCGAGCTGTCGCTGGCGTCGATCGCGGTGGATACCGCCCGGATGCCAACGCCCGCTGCTACCACCGCGACCACGGCGACCAATCCGATCAACATTTTGTGCGACACGTGAACCCCCTGTTCCCTCCGACAAGTGGTGTCACCGTAGACCGACTCTCGAGTTACCGCAAGTAGTGCCGGCGCGGGCTAGCCAGGCGGAAACATCTTGCGGCTCTGGAAGAGCCAGCGCAGGTCGCCGCGCGGGCGGAACTTGCCGCGCAGCATCAGCTTGCGCGGGTCGCGGCGCCCGGCGACGATGTCGACGAAGTCCTCGAACGCGACCTCGAAGCGGACGGTCGGGTCGTCGACGCGTCCGCGCGCCGCCTGGGTCGACCCGTTGGCGACGGTGACGTGCCACGGCTCGAGGTCGACGAAGTCCCACTGGATCGACCCCGGGCCGCGCGCGGCGTCGACGTCGAGGCCGCCGGCCACCGACTCGAACAGCATCTGGACGAGCTTGGGGTCGCGCGACGGCGGGCCGGTCTTCTCCCCGAGGTAGCCCGCCTTGGAGAGAGCCCTGCCGCGGACCGCCCGCTCGCGAGGGGACCCTGTGAGCGGCATCACCGGCGGTCCGGGCAACTCGTCGAGTGGCATGCCGGCGCTGCGCAGCTTCGTCTCGAGCGACATCGCGCCCTGCTCGCCGAGATCCTCCATGGTGAAGCCGAACGTCTCGATGTAGCGCTCGTCCCAGCCCGGCGGTACGAGCACGTTGATCGTCCAGGGCATGACCTCTCGCAGCAGGTCCGCGACGGCATGGGGCACCTCGGGGTCCATCTTGCGCAGGTCGTGCAGCAGCTTGACGCCAAAGCCGATGTGACGCTGCTCGTCGGCGGACACGTTCTGCATCCCGGCGCGGAAGCCCGGCATGATGTCGCGGTCCTCGAGATAGCTGGTGATGAAGTGCTGTCCCGGCTGGGCGAGGGTCGCCTCGATGATCACGTGGTAAAGCGCGACGCCGGCAGCGAGCCGCGGGATCGACGGGTCCCTGCGCAGCTCGTCGCACATCTTCTCGAGTCGGGCGAAGACCTTGCGGAAGCCCCAGCTCAACTGCGGCTGGATGATCGCCAGGCTGTCACCGATCGAGTCGCCCCCGATCCCGACGACCTCCTTCATGAAGCGGTTGAAGAACACCGCGTGGCGCGCCTCGTCGACCTGCTGGGTGGTGAGGAAGTACTTCTGCTCCTCCAGCGGGGCAGCGTCGACGTATGGGGACAGACCGTCGGCGACGGCGTCCTCGCCCCAGAAGAAGAGCGAGTAGTTCCAGAGCGCGGCCTTGCGCTCGAAGTCCGTGAAGGCGCTCTGCCACTGCTCGGCGTCCAGGGACAGGTCGAGCTCGGTTGCCTTCCAGTGGCCGTTCTCCCAGCGCCGGTAGAGATCCTCGTAGGTGATGTTGTCGAGCGGGCTCTGGGGACTCGGGGGCGGGACGGTCATTGGGAGGAATGTAGCTCAGACCGGATAGGTCCTGAAGACGATGACGTCTCCAAACGGCCGCTATCGTCGCGCGCCATATGACTGCGACGCCATGGGGTGATGCTGAATCTCTACGCTCGCGGAAGTTGCCACCGGGTCCGGGCAGGGACCCCGAGGCGGTGGAGCGGCACCAACGCGAGCGACTGTTCGGAGCAACCGTGGCCGTGGTCGCGGAACGAGGCTATGAAGCCACCCGCGTCGAGGACATCGTCGTCGTCGCGGGTGTGTCGCGCAACACCTTCTACAGGCACTTCTCGAACAAGCGCGAGTGCTTCGTCGCGACCCTGGAGGGGATCGCGGGGTTTGCCATTCCGACGGTGTCGAAAGCTTTCGAGGAGGCGCCCGGCCCGTGGGATCGCAGGCTCGCGGCAATGCTCGACGTGTTCGCGGCGGGG
Source organism: Thermoleophilaceae bacterium (assembly GCA_035630455.1). GTDB lineage: Bacteria > Actinomycetota > Thermoleophilia > Solirubrobacterales > Thermoleophilaceae > JAAYBF01. The sequence continues at coordinate 50,949 of DASQKP010000035.1, read as the reverse complement.
GTGGTCGCTCAGCCGGCCACGGCGCGTGTGGGCTGGGTCGAAGTCTATGCCGGAGGTCCAGAGGCGGTAGCGGTGATCGACCGGCTGGACCGCTCGGTCGAGGACATCGTCTGCCGCGCGCTAGAGGACTCGCCAGAGCGTGCGGGGATGCCGCGGGAGATCGTTCGAGCGGTCGCGGGCGGCGTCCGCAAGATCGTCCACATGCATGTACGCGAGGAGAGGATCGACGAGCTCCCTGAGTTGATGCCCGAGCTGTTCTCCTGGATGCAGAGCTACCACACGCCGCCAGAGCGGCTGAGTCGCCCGCGGCGCATCCCACCCGAGCTCGTGGCCCCGCGCTCCGATCCGCGGGACGTCCGCGAACGGATCCTCGCCGCAGTCGTCGAGCTCGTCGCCGAGAAGGGCTATGCGGAGACGCCGATCACCGAGATCGCCGCGCACGCAGCCGTGTCGCTGACCACCTTCTATGCCAATTTCGAGGGCAAGGAGGAGGCGTTCCTGGCCGCGCTCGCGGACGCTCAGAGGCGTCTCTTCAAGGCGACCGTCACGCATGCGAGTAGGGCGCCAGACTGGGCGACGGCGGTGAGCACCGGGCTGTGCGCCTTCTTCGCCTTCCTGGCGACCGACCCGATGACGGCCCGCCTCGGTGGCGTACGCGCGTGGGCGACCAACGACGCTGGGCTGGATCTGCGGGCCCAGGGCCTGAGTCGTTTCAGTGTCCTGCTCGACGAGGGCTTTCGGCAGTTCCCCGAGACCAATCCGGTCGCCGCGGAGGCGATCGGCGCGACATTGGACGTGCTGCTCTACCGGTCGTTGGAGCAGGAGGAAACGGAGCGTCTGTACGAGGTCGCCCCGCTCGCCGCCTTCATGGCGCTGGCCCCCTTCTTAGGCACCGAGCACGCTTGCGAACTGGCAAACGCGGCTCCAGCCGCCATTGGTCAGACCACTTTGTGACGGTTGACACGAGGGCCCTCGCACGTTAGTCTCCTCGCGTCTCTGAGGCGTCGGAGGATTCCGCCTCTGGGAACGCAATTGGAGGGGTGGGGCCGCGTTGGAGGGGCGCGGCCCCACTGCGTTCCGCCCCGATGAATGGCGACAACACGACGACGACGGCGTCGGGAACGGCTGCCGGCAGGTCATCGAGTCGCCGTTCGAGCACGTGGCCGCGGACAAGCTCGTAGATCCCTCCGGCGATCGCCTCGGCGACCACCGGCCGTGGGGGAGTCGCGGTGGCGGCGAAGCCGGGGAGCAGCAGCTCGACGAAGCGGTCCAGCACCCGGTCGCGTCGAGCGAGCGCCCCCGGCCCTGTGCCGCAGTGGTCGACTATGCAGGCGTTGGTCTGCGCGGGCCGGCTGGCGAGGAAGTCGAACAGTTGGCCGATCGCCGCCTCGACGGCGCTCTCCCAGCTCCCCGGCTCGCGCGAGTAGGCGGCGGCCGTTGCCGCGAACGCCTCGTCGGCGAACGACGACGGGAGAGCCGAGGAGCCCCCTGAGGTCATCGCGTGAGCGTCGCGCCGCGGGTCAGCTCGCGCCGCGCCGCATCCATGCCGAGGAACGGCAGCACCATCGCGCACATCACCTCGGGCACCAGCTTCGGCAACTGCTCGGTGCGCCCGGCGGCGATCTCGCGCCGCAACGTCTCGCCGAGCTCGCTGACACGGCCCGCGCGCAGCGTCTCGCCGAGCGCCCCGTCGGGCATGCCGGGGGCGTCGAAGAGGTCGGCGAAGGCCTTGACCGCCTCCTCGCGCCGCTGCTGTGTCGCACCGCCCGCGGCGATCACCTCGCTGAAGCACAGCCGCGCGACGTGGGGCTCGCGCCCCAGGGCGCCGAGCAGCTCGGTCAGTGCGGCGCGCAGCCGGTCGACCCACTCGCTCTGGCTGCCGTAGGCGCTGAACGTCGTGGTCAGCAGCCGATCGACCAGGGCGCCGTAGGTGGCGCAGAAGCAGTCGTCCTTGCCGCCGAACAGCTCGTAGAAGGTCTTGCGCGAGACGCCGGCGCGGAAGACGACGTCGGCGACGCGGACACCGTGATAGCCGTGCTCGCCGACGGTCTCGGTCATCGCGCGCAGGATCCGGTCGCGCTGCGAGGCGCGGACCTCCTCGGCCGAAAGCCCGTGCCGGCCTCCGGTCAGCTGCTCGGGGCGCCGGCCACGTCGTGACGCGACGCTAGGTGCGCTAACGGCCATGGACGGCCTCGGGCCGTGCGAGGTGGGAGGCCACCACTTCCTCGGCCAAGTCGCAGAGTCCGCCGACCTCGCCGCGGCAGAGTGCGCCGTAGACGATCTCGTGGACTCCGCCGGTCAGGACGCGCGCTCGCAGCAGCGACTCGTCGGCCGTCTCGCAACGCTCCTCGAGGGCGTCGGCGGCAAGTCCGGTCAGGCGCTCCATCGTCTTTGCCCGTCGCTGACGTCCCTTGTCGCCGGCCGCCATCACCTCGACGACGCACATCCGCGCGACCTGAGGCTCCCGCTCCGCGAAATCCAGCATCGCGCGCAGGCCGTTCTCGATCCGCTCCTCGGGCGATCCCCCGAGTTGGCAGGCGCGCTGGACGAGGACGAGGATGTGATCCGCCGCCTCCTGGTAGGCGGCTAGGAAGCAATCCTCCTTGTCGGTGAAGATCTCGTAGAAGGTTCGCCGCGAGATGCCGGCGCGCCTGAGGATCTTGTGGACCGTCGTGTCGAGGTACCCCTCCTCGGCGATGACCACCGCGAGCGCATCCAGCAGCCGGCCGCGCTGAACCTCATGGACGACTGCCCGCGGTATTCCGTGGGGTCCCCCCGTCAGCTTGATACTGGGCCTCTTGCGAGTCTCCATCGGGCCGTCTCGCCTCTCCGCACGATGTTAGAAACAACATCTTACAGGATAGGAACACGGCGATACTGAAAAGTTGGCTGGCGAGCCAGCCTCCCTCAGGCGTGGGGCCGCGGCCGGGGGTCAGGCGTTCGCCGCGGCGGAGGCCGCGGCGGCGCCGATGAACGGCGCGAGCTGGACGTACGTCGCGGTCGGCGCGAGCTCGCGCAGCTGCTCGATCCGGTCCTGGCGGACCTGGCCGTAGATCAGCGCGTAGGTCGCGTTGCCGACGGCCTCGGTCGTGAGCGGTGGCCGATCGGGCGCCAGCTCGAGCCCCGGTTCGACGAAGCGCCGGAACGCCTTGATCGCGTCGTCTCCTGCTTCGAGTGCCTCGGGGCCGGCGCTGAAGACGTCGACGACGGCGATGCTCGCTCCGGCTGGATCGGCAGCCAGGAAGCCGAAGAGCGCATCGAGGCCGGCACGGGTCGCCGAGGGCCAGTCGGGCTCGGCCTCGTAGGCCGAGCGGAAGACCATCAGCGCGAGCTCGCGCTCGCGCTCGAGCGCCCCGAGGAGCGCCTCCTCCTTGTTCTCGAAGTTGCCGTAGAACGTGCTCAGGGAGGCGGAGGCGCGCTCGGCGATCTCGACGATCGTGGTGTCGGGGTAGCCGCGCTCGGCAATCGTCTCGGTGATCGCCGAGACGAGGCGCTCGCGGGCGACTGCCGGGTCCGGGCTCGGCGCGGCGCCCCGGTCTGGGCGCCGGCGCGGCCGGCGCAGCTTGGCGGTCGGTGGGCGGTAGCTCGAGCCCCACTCGACGAGCTGCGGCAGCTCGTGGATCAGCTCGGCCTCCTCGCCACGCCGCAACCGCGTGTGGATGGTCTTGAGGATGCCGCCGACGATCGCGCGGATGACGTCACGCGGCATGCCGCTGCGCTCGGGCGATTCCTCGAAGGCGTCGGCGAGCGCTTCTTCGGCGACGAGGACCGCGTCGTCGAGCCGTCGCACCGCCTGAGGGCCGGCGGCGTAGACCTCGACCAGGCACAGGCGCGCCGCGGCTGGCTGCTCGAGCACCAGATCCAGGAACACGTCCGCGACGGCGCGCAGGCGCTCCTCCCACGGCAGGGCGGTGTCGTATGCCTCGGCCAACTGCTGGCGTGCGAGCGCGGCGATCTCGTCAAGCGTTGCCAGGAAGCAGTCGAGCTTGTCCTCGAAGTGCTTGTAGAAGGCGCTGCGCGAGACCCCCGACAGCTTGACGACGTCAGCGACCCGCGTGGCCTCGTAGCTGTTCTCGCTGACCGCCGCGACCGTCGCGGCGTACATCCGCTCACGCTGGTTGCGGGTTACCGCCACGGGGTCTGCTCCCGGTCCGGGACGCAGGCGCCGCGCACGCAGTTGGGTCGCATCGCCCCAGGGCGTCGAGGTCATCGCGCGGGGACTCTAGTGGTCTGACCGGTTCGCTTCAGGAGCGGGATCGCGGGTACGACGGCGTTCTCAAATTCAGCACTTTGGAAGACGTCGATTAAGACATGTCAACCGGCTGCGAGGCGGCCCGAGCCGGCTGTCTGGCGTGCCAGCCAATCGGCTGGTCGCTCCAGCTCTGCGAGCGTCGGCAGAGCCTCCGGACCGACCCAGACCCGGTTCAGTCCCTCGATGCCCTCGGCGGCGACGACGGCATCGCAGAACTCCTTGCCGATCTTGTACTGGCGCATCTTCATCTCCATGCCCAGCAGGCGCAGCAGCACTCGCTCGGGAGCGGATCGGCTCTGACGGCGGGCGTCCATCGCCGCACGCAGGCCCTCGTGCTGAGGGACGAGCTCCGGGGCCAGCGCGTCCATCACGTGCTCGGCGTGGCCCTCGACGACTGCCATCGCCGCCTGCATCCGCTCCATCACGTCGCGCTGCTCGTCGTTCTGCACGAGCGCCGCGAAGCCCCCGTCGCGGAAGCGGTCGGCGAGCTCGGACGGATCTGGAAGGTCCATGCCGCGCAGCCGGTCGAGCGCGCCGCCGAGCAGGCCGCCGCTGCGGCCGCGTGGCGCTCCGTTGGGAGGCGCGCTGGCGCCGTCGCCGTCCACCGTGGCGACGTCGTCCGCGCCGTCGCCGTTCGAATCGACCTTCACGTCGACGGTCTCGAGGTACTCCTTCAGCAGACCGCCCATGTGGTCGCGCAGCCACGGCACGCCGCCGAACTGCATCGCGTGCGTCAGCTCGTGCACCGTCACCCAGCGCACGAAGGCCTCGCGGTCGACGTTCAACGCCGCGGCCGCGCCGACGAGATTGGTGCCCACGAAGAGCAGCCGGGGGTTCGCGGTGCCGGCGATCAGCGACAGCTCGTACTGACCGAGCACGCGCTGCGACATGTAGCCGACCACCAAGCCGAGCTCGGCGGCAAGCGCCGCGCCGGCGCCCACTCGGAGCGGCCCTGCGAGCGGCCCGGCCTTCTCGAACCGCTCGTTCATCCGCTCTTCGACCGGCTTCATCAGCTCGGCCATCGCCTGGAAGTTCGCATCCGACCAGCCCTGACGGCTGACCAGCTCCGGCGAGGGGATCGGGCTAGCCGGCACCAGCCGCGTGTAGCTGCTGACTCGCGCCTCGAACTCGGCGCCGAGCGCGACCAGGTCGAGCCCCGGATCGAGCACGCGATCCTCGTCCCGCGCGACCAAGCCCGCCACCCTCCGAGCAATCGACCAGTCGACCATTCGGTTGACCTTAGCTAGCCGGGAGCTTCTGCTTCAGCTCGAGCACCGGCGCGAAGAGATCGCCGTGCTCCTCGACACGCTCGAGCACGTCGCCGGTCTGGAAGATCAGGTTGAGGCGATCGTCCTCGATCTCGTCCCATGTGACGGGGGTCGAGACGGTCGGCTGGGAGCGAGCGCGCAGCGAGTACACGGCGACCGTCGTCTTGTGGCGCGAGTTCTGGCTCCAGTCGATGAAGACCTTGCCCGGGCGCAGGCTCTTCTTCATCGACGAGACCACGAGCTTCGGGTGCCGCTTCTCGAGCAGCTGGGCGATCGCCTGGGCGAAGGGCTTGGTGTCGTCGTCGTAGGTGACGGGCGTGTTGAGCGGGACGTAGACCTGCATGCCCTTCGAGCCGGAGGTCTTGGCGCGGCAGTCGAGGCCCAGGTCGGCGAGCAGGTCGCGCAGCAGCAGCGCGACCTCGCGGCACTCCGGCAGCGCCGCCGGCTCGCCGGGATCGAGGTCGAAGGCGAGCACCGTGGGACGGTCGGGGTCCTCGGCGAGCGCGAGCGACGGATGCAGCTCCAGGTCGGCGAGGTTGGCGAGCCAGACGAGCGTCGGGAGGTCGTCGCAGAGGACGAAGTCGATGTCGCGGTCGCCGGTCTCGATCGTCTCCGAGAGCACCCACTCCGGCGCGTGCGACGGGCGCTGCTTCTCGTAGAAGTACTTGCCGTCGACGCCGTTCGGATAGCGCTTGAGCGTCAGCGCCCGGCCGCGCAGGTGCGGCAGCACGACTGGCGCGATGCGCGTGTAGTAGTCGATCACCTGGCCCTTGGTGAACCCGGGCTCGGGGTAGAGGACCTTGTCGAGGTTCGACAGCTTCAGCCGCCGGCCCTCGACGTCGACCTCGGGCGCCACCTACTTCTTGGCGGTGGTCTTCTTCTTGGCCGGCGCGCGCTTCTTCGCGGGCGCCTTCGCCTTGGCGGCGGACTTCTTCTTCGCCGTCGCGGTCGGCTTCTTCTCCGCGGCGGTCTTGCGCTTCGCCTTCGCTGCGTCGCCCGCGGCCGTGCCGCCCTGGCGCTTGGCGCCGGCGATGCTCGCCTCCAGCGCCGCCATCAGGTCGGGAACCTCGGGCCGCTCCTCCTCGTCGGGCTGGACGGCGATCTCCTCGCCCTCGGCCTTGCGCTCGATCAGGTCGAGCACCTGCTCGCGGTAGGAGTCGCGGTACTTGGACGGGTCGAAGTCGGCGGACAACGAGGCGATCAGCTCGCCGGCCATCTTGACCTCGCGCGCGCTCGCCTCGAGCTCGGAGGCGTCGGGGATCTCCTCCAGCGAGTCCGGCGAGATCACCTCGTCGCCGAACAGCATCGTCTCCATGTGGAGCACACCGTCCTGGGCGCGCAGCGCGACCAGCTGCTCCTTGGATCGGATCACGACGCGCGCGATGCCGACCTTGCCCGACTCCTCCATCGCCTTCAGCAGCAGCGCGTAGGCCTTCGTCGCGCCCTTGCCCGGGGCCAGGTAGTAGGGGTGGTCGTAGAAGATCGGGTCGATCTGGTCGATCTCGACGAAGTCCTCGATCTCGATCATGTGCGTCTTGCGCGGCTCGACCGAGTCGAGCTCCTCCGGCTTGATGACGACGTAACGGTCGGGCGAGATCTCGTAGCCCTTGACGATCCGCTCGTAAGGGACCTCGTCGCCGGTCTTCGGGTTGACCCGCTTCTGCTGGATCCGCGTCCCGTCCTTGCCGTCGAGCTGGTTGAAGCGCACGGTCTTCTTCGACACCGCCGAGTACAGCTTCACCGGGATGTTCACGAGGCCGAAGCTGATCGCCCCGCTCCAGATTGCTCTAGGCATAGCCCGCAAGGTACCCGCTCGCCAGGGGCCAAATCCACCATTGGCGGAGAAATTGCGTTCCGTCCGGCCGCCCTCCGCGGTCATTGATGAATTTTGCCGTCCAGGCGATGAAGATTCATCAGTCGACGCTCTCGCGCACGACCATGGTCGGATCTACGTCGTCGCGCAGGCCCTTGAAGGCGGGGGCGCGAAGAGTGCCGGTGCGGGTCCACTCGCGCAGCTCGACCTCCGCGACCAGCTCTGGCTCGACGAAGATCGTGCCGCGCGGCGGCTGGCGGCCTTCGAAGGGGCTGGAGTCGCGGCGGCGGCTGGTCAGCTCGCGCGTGAGCAGGGCGAGCATCTTCTCGTCGAAGCCGGTGCCGACCTTGCCGACGTAGCGGAGCCTCCCCTCGTCGTCGTGGACTCCGGCGCAGAGGGCGCCGAAGCTGCCCGAGCGCTTGCCCTCGCCGCGCGCCCAGCCGCCGATCACGATCTCTTGGCGCAGCACGTTCTTGACCTTGATCCAGGCGCCCGAGCGGCGGCCCGGCTCGTAGGGGGACTCGAGCCGCTTGGCGACGATTCCCTCGAGACCCTGCTCCCGGGTGGCCTCCAGCAGCGCCGCGCCGTCGCCCTCGTGGTGCGCCGGGCTGCGCCAGTGCGGGCCGTCGAGCTCGAGGTCGGCGAGCAGCCGGCGGCGATCGCGGTAGGGGAGGCCGGTCGTCAGGTGGCCGTCGAGCCAGAGCAGGTCGAACGCGACGTACGTGACCGGAAGCTCCTTGGCGCGCCGCTTGACCTGCGCGTCGCCCGTCAGGTGCATCCGCGACTGGAGGCGCTCGAAGCTCGGCTTGCCATGCTCGTCGAAGGCGACGATCTCGCCGTCGAGGATCGCCCGCGTCGAGCCGAGCGCGCCGCCGAGCGGGCGCAGCTCGGGATAGCGCGGCCGGTAGTCGGTGCCGTTGCGGCCGGTCAGGTCGAGGTGGCCCCGGTCGAGCCGAGCCACCGCGCGGATGCCATCCCACTTGACCTCGTAGGCGAACGCGCCGTCGTCGGACGGCAGCGGGCCGAGCTTCGCCTTCATCGGCTCGATCCGCTCTGGCATCGGCTCGACGCCCGCCGCCGGCGGGTCCATCCGGTGGATCATCCAGTTCTTGCCCTTGGTCTTGAAGAGGACGTAGCGGCCCTCGACCCGCGCGCCGTGGAAGACGACGATCACCTCGTCGTCGCGCCATTTCTCCAGCTCGTAGGTCCCGCTGTCCCAGACCGTCATCGTGCCGGCGCCGTAGTTGCCGGCGGGGATCTCGCCCTCGAACTCGAGGTACTTCAGCGGGTGGTCCTCGGTCCGCACCGCCAGCCGGTCCTCCTTCGGATGGAAGGGGATCCCGCGCGGCACCGCCCACGACGCCAGCGTCCCCTCGCGCTCCAGCCGCAGGTCCCAGTGCAGGTTGGTGGCGTGATGCTGCTGGACCACGAAGCGCGCCAGCTCGGCGGCCGCGCTGTCACCTCCCGCGGGCTCGGGGGTCGCTGCGAAGTCGCGCTTGTCGCGGTAATCGCGCAGACGATCGGTCACCCGTCCATTGTGGACGGTCTGTGGCGCCCGGCGCTAAAGGTGCGTCGCGAAGCGGACGAGTGCATGGGGGATGCCCCCCGCCAGGCGCCTCATCGCGGCCTTCGCGCTCTGCGCAGCCCTGCTCGTCCCGGCCACTGCCGACGCCGCCAAGGCGCGGATCAGCGGCTACATGCCCAACTGCCATGTCGCGGTCGCCGTCGCCTCCTCCGCTCCGCGCAGCGCACCGACGATCCGTCTCGCCCGCGCCGCCGTCTGCCTGATCAACAAGCGCCGCGCCGCTCGAGGGGTACGCCGCCTGCGTATCAACCACCGTCTCAGCAGGGCGGCGATGTGGCACACCCACGACATGGTGCGCCACCGCTACTTCGGCCACGTCTCACGCCGCGGCCGCGACGTCGTCGACCGTCTCTACGGCGCCCGCTATCTCGGAGGCCGCTTCAGCTGGGCCGTCGGCGAGAACCTCGCCTGGGGCTCCGGCGGGCGCGCCACCCCGCGCCAGATCGTCAAGGCATGGATGAAGAGCCCCGGCCACCGGAGGAACATGCTCGACGGCCGCTACCGCGAGATCGGCATCGGCGTGATCGCACGCGGCCCGGTCCGGACCCAGCTCCCCGCCGCGACGTACACCACCACCTTCGGCGTCCGGCGCTAGAGCAGCCAGCGACAGCGCCGTATCCTTGCTCGGGATGCGCGCAGCTGTCCCTCTAGCCGGCCTGACTGAGCCGCAGCGGGCTGCTGCCAGCCACCCCGGGGGCGTGCTGATGGTGCTCGGCGGAGCGGGGTCCGGGAAGACGACGGTGCTCGCCCACCGGTTCGCGTGGCTCGCGGACGGGATCACGACGCCGGAGCGTGTGCTGATGCTCGTCCACTCCTCGCGCGCGAGGGAGGACATGTGCGAGCGGCTCGGTGGCCTGATCGAGCCGCCCTATGAGGAGCTGCACGTGCAGACCTTCGACGAGTTGTGCCGCGGGCTATTGGCCGACGAGGCGCTCGAGGCCGGTCTCGATCCGCTGTTCGTGCCGATGACGCGGGCCGACCGGGTCGCGCTGCTGCTCGACCGGCTCGGCGATCTGACGCTGCGCCAGCACGAGATCCGCGGCAATCCGGCGCCGCTGCTCGCGAGCTTCGTCGAGCGGATCGATCGTCTCAAGGAGGAGATGGTCACCCCCGACGACCTGCTCCAGCAGACACGGGTAGGCGACGAGCTCAGCGACGCCGCGCGCGTCCTGGCCGCCCGCGAGGCGGAGTTCGCCCAGCTCTACGCCGACCACGACCGCCTGCTCGCCGAACGCGGCGCGCTCGACGGCGGCGATCTCGTACTGACCGCGTTCCGGCTGCTGCACGAGCGCCCGCACGTCCGCGAGCGGGTGGCGCGGCGCTTCACCCACGTGCTCGTCGACGAGTACCAGGAGGCTACGTTCGCCCAGGGGACGGTCCTGCGCCTGCTCTGCGAGGAGCACGGCCAGCTGACCGTCGCCGGCGACGACGCCCAGACCCAGCGCCGCTTCGGGGCCGTCGGCGGCCGCAACCTCGAGGAGTTCCCGCGCGAGTACACGTCCTCGACGACGATCGAGCTCGGGCCGAGCCAGCGTGCGCCGGCGCCGATCCAACCCAGCTTCTGGCGCTGCGCCTCCGAGCGCGCGCAGGCGCAGGCGGTCGCGCTGCACGTCGAGCGACTGGTCGCGAACGGCGCCAACCCGGCGGCGATCGCGGTGCTGGTGCGCTCGGCGGCCGACGACGGGACCGTGGTCGGCGGCGCGCTCGAGCAGCGCGCGATCCCGTTCCGCGTCCGCGGCCCGGGCGCCTACTTCCAGCGAGGGGAGGTCCGCGACGTGCTCGCCTGGCTGCGCGTGCTGGCCGACCCGGCCGACTCGGGCGCGGCCGTGCGCGCGTTGACGCGACCGCCGATCGGCCTGCACTCCGTCGACATCGCGCGGCTCACCCAGCTTGCGCGGCGACGCAAGCTCGACATGCCGTCGGCGGTCGCGGCGGCGCTCGAGGGGCCGCAGCTCTCGCCCGAGGGCCGGGACCGCGCGCAGGCGTTCCTCGACCTGTACCGCGCCGCCGGACGCGCCTTCGAGAGCCGTCGCCCCGATGCCTTCGTGCTGCGGCTGATCGAGCGCGTCGGAATCCGCCGCCAGCAGGTGTTCGCGACCCAGGCCGACACCGTCGAGCGGCTGCGCAACATCGCCCGCCTGCCCGAGCTCGCGACCGCCTACATGCGCCGCGAGCCGCACGCTACCCCGCGCGACTTCACGCGCTACCTCAAGGCCGTCGCCGACTCTGGCCTGCCCGAGTCCGAGGCAACTGGCCCCGAGGGCGCACCGGCCGTCGCGATCATCGGCGTCGACGACGCCAAGGGGCGCGAGTTCGACCATGTCTTCGTGCTCGGCTTGTCGGCCGCCCGGATGCCCGGCCGCGCGCCGGCGCTGGACGAGCCGGTGTCGCTGGCGTCGGTCGCGATGACCCACGAGCAGGTCATGCGCCGCCGCTTTCACATCGCCCTCACGCGGGCGCGCAAGAGCCTCGTCCTGTCGTGGTCCGACGCGCCCAACGGCTCCCCGGCCCGGCCGTCGCCGTTCTACGACGAGGCGCGCACCGCCGCCGGCGCGCCCGAGGAGCGGTTCGAAGAGGAGCTGTTCGGCCCCGCCGAGGGGTTGCACTCGACCTTCCGGATCATGCGCGACGAGCTGCTCGACACGATCCAGCGCGTCGGTGGGCGGCTCGGCGAGATGCGGCTCGACGCCACGCTCGACGTGTCTCAGGCGGTCGCGCGCTACCTCGAGCTGCTGAAGGTCGCGGCGCTGATCGAGCGCTCGCAGGCCGGCCAGCCGCTCGACGACGCGATCACGGAGGTCAACCAACTGCTTGCCGCCGGCGCGAGCGCGGAGCAGCGCGAGGTGCTCGAGTCCTCGGCGCTCGACGACTGGCTGCGCGACGCCGTCCGCGACCCCGACCGCCGCCCGGTCGCCGGGGACGACCAAGCCGGTCCGTCGCTCGACCCGTTCATCCCGCGCCGCAAGGGCGCCGGCGCGCCCGAGAACGGGCTGATGCTGTCCGCCTCCGACATCGAGACCTACCGCCTCTGCCCGCTGAAGTACAAGTTCGGCCGCGTCTTCCGGATCCCTCAGGAGTCGACGATCAACCAGCGCTTCGGAATCGCCCTGCACACCGTGCTCGAGCGCTTCCACAAGTCGCCCGACGCCGGTCGCGAGCAACTGTTCGAGCTGTTCGAGTCGTCCTGGCGGCGCGGCGGCTTCGGCGAGTCCGACGACGAGCTGCAGTTCCGCGAGCGCGGCATCGAGGCGCTCGAGCGCTACTGGGAGAACACCCGCGACGAGGACGGCGAGCCGGTCTGGTTCGAGCGCAGCTTCTCGTTCCAGCTCGGCCCGCACGTGATCCGCGGCCGCGTCGACCGCGTCGACCGCCGTCCCGACGGCAGCTACGAGGTCATCGACTACAAGACCGGCCGCTCGAAGACCGCCGCCGAGCTGCGCAGCGACGTCCAGCTCTCGATCTACCAGATGGGCGCCCGCGAGTCCTGGGGCGTCGAGACCTCAGCCCACTCCTACTACTACGTGATGACCGCCGAGAAGGTCCCCGTCGCCCACTCCGACGAGGAGCTCGACCGCGTCCGCGCCACCATCGAGGAGATCGGCGCCGGCATCTCCCGCCAGGACTTCCAGCCGACCCCTACGCAGGAGATCTGCTCCTTTTGTGACTTCCGAATTATTTGCCCGGCGGCTGAGCGGTAGCCGGCGTCGGCGGGTCTAGGCCCATGTGCCCTAAAGTGGTATGACCAATAAACGGGGTTGACTTTTCGAAACATCGCGTTAGTGTGCACCTACCCGGACGCATCGGAGGGTTCTGCGCCCGGGGGCGTGATTGGAGGGATGGGGCCGCGTGGAGGGCGCGGTCCCATTGCGCCTCCTGGTCCGGGGGCGCGGCCGAAGGTGTTAGGCTCACTCGTCTAGGTGGTAGGAGGGCCACTAGGTCGGCCCGCCGCTCGAGGTCTTGGAGGGAGCCGATTTGCCGTATGTCACATCGATGCCCAAGTTGGTTGCGGCGAGCGTTCTGTGCATCGCGTTGGCGCTCGTGTCATGCGGTGAGTCCCAGAAGAACGATGTCGCTGCCACTCGCGACCGCATCGCGGAGGCGCTCGACGACGTGCGCGCCTCGGTGTCGAGCGGCAACGCGGGACGAGTCTGTGCCGAGCTCGGCACCGGGGCGAGGGATCAGGTCAGCCGGCTCGCCCACACGAACACCTGCCTCGAGGGCGTGACCATGCTGTTGAAGGGTCTGAAGACCGGGCGAAAGGGGACGCGAATGCCCAATGCGGAGGTCTCGAAGGTCAAGATCTCGGGGAGGGGCGCCGTCGCCACCCTCGACGTAGGCGGGGAGTCGATTCGACTTCCGTTCACCGAGGAGGACGGGCGCTGGAAGCTCGACAGCTTCTATGGCCTCAACCCGAAGCCGTCGGTGGCGATCCCGTGACGGCGCTGCGCCGACGCGCCCTGAGAGTGGTCGCTGCGCTCGTCCTGGCCGGCGCTCTGATCGGTGCCGCCGCGCCGGCGGCAGGCCAAGACGGGGGCGTGTCCAACGCAAGCGTTCGCGTTGAACAGACAGGACGGGACGGAAAGCCCCGTGACTGCTCTGCCATCGAGCGCAACGTGCGGCCGATCACGGGAGGTTGCGTCGCGAAGCTGTCCGACGCGATGACGGTCGAGATAATGACTCCGTTCGGACGCATGCCGTTCGCGACGTGCCAGCTGAACCTGATCGCTCACTTCGAGGTGGATGGCAAGGTTGCGTTCGAGGGCATCACCGTCGAAGACATCGAGGACAGCCAGAAGTACCCCTGCCCGGACATCCGGCCCTGTCACCCAGAGAGCGATCTGGCCCCCAAGCTGTGGCAGGGAGAGGTCAGGGCGCGCGGATCCGATTTCGAGATAGCCCTCGACATCTGCTTCGACACCTGCGCCGGTTGGTTCGAGGGGCCGCTGGTTGTCCGGCTGGACCGCACCAGCGCCGGATGGAGAATGGTCGCTGACCGGGCCGAGATCGGCGAGTCAGGCCTCGAGATGTCGGGGTCATTGCGGCTCGATGGCGATCTCCGGGTTAGTCGTGCGAGCCCGCGTCGGGGGATCTAGCCCGCTCTACCGGCGCTTCGGCGCGCCCGACATGGCAACATATGAACATGCGATTACGCGTGGGCATGGGGATCGCGGCGGCCGTCCTCGTCGTGACAATCGTCTTGATCGTGAGCTCGGATGGCGACGATGGCGGCAACGCGGCCGGGGGCGGCGGCGCGGACTCCGAGCAGCTGTTCGGCACGGCCGACGGCGCCGTTGGAAATCGCGACGGATCGCCGGTCGCACCGAGCGAGGCCGAGCTCGAGCAGCGCCGCGAGGGGGCAGAGGCCGTCGAGGGCGTCTATGGGGATCTGGCCGACGCCGTCGCCCAGAAGAGCGTGGCCCCGCTGACGATCGATCTGCGGCGTGGATTGGAGGGAGCGGAGGAGGTTGAGTCGTTGCAGGGCATCTGCGCCCGGATGAGCAAGCAGGCGCGCGAGCAGACCGTGGAGTACGCCCGCGTCACCGCCCGGCTCTCCGACGTCGATTGGACCTGCGAGAAGTCCGTCGCTCTGCTCGCGCGCCGCGCTCGGCAGAGCCGCCGCGGCAAGGCCGTCCGGCCCGTCGAGGTGGTGGGCATCAACGTGGACGGCGATCGGGCGACCGCGACGCTCGACTCCGGCAAGGGTCCGCGCACGACCGTCCCGCTCGTGAAGGAGGACGGCGCCTGGAAGTTGGGAACGCCGCCCGGCGGGGGCCGGTAGGTGCTCGCGGACTGACTATCTGCCGCGAAGCAGCTCAGCGACCGGCTCCGCCAGCGTCAGGGTCGGCAGCAGCCAGCGGCCCTCTTCTCTGATGACGGGCACACGGTAGGGCTTGGCTCCGTCGTTCTTGACGACCATCATCGCCCGGTTGCCTGAGCGCCGGACGGAGAGCACCTTCGTCGACCACGTCTGAAGGCCCTGGGCGAGGCTCCGAGCAAGCAGCTCCGGAACGATCTCCTCGCATGTTTCCGAGCGTCCCCCGATCCCGGACTTCTCGATCTCCCGCTGACCCGCTTGGGTGAGGTCGTTGCAGACGCTGTTCCCCCGGTAGCGGAGGTAGTCCGTCTGTACGTCGTAGAGAACCTCGGGGATCGTGTAGTGCGGCGGTTCGTAAAAACGCGGGTTGTGGCCACCTGGCAGGTTGTCGATCGCGTCGGTGTCGAGCAGGACCAGGCTGCCCAGCCGCCATGTGCCGTCGATCTTTGCGAAGGAGAGCCCGAACTCCCTGCCGACGAATGGCTTGGCCCGAGTGTTTCGCACCTTCGCCGAGGCACGGTTCCCGTGCCGCTCCACGGAAACGACCTTGGAGATATCCGTCGCGTCGCCGTCGCGTCGCCTTCGCTGGCCGATCTCGTGGATCACGCGCACGCAGGCGCCGGGCCCTCCACGTCGCAACCGCGCCAGCTCGTACCTGCCGGTCGGCGTGAGCGCTCGGCAGACCGCTCGCCCGTCGCCCGTCGCCAGGCCGATCTGGACGCTCTCGAGGACCTCGCGGATCTGCTCGCCGTCGGTCGCTGCCGGGTCGGAGCCGTCAGCGTCGTGCTGCGCGGCCACGCTCGTCGCACGCTGGTACTTGACGGCGGCCGGTGGGGATATCGACGAGGGCGGGGCCTCGACCTCATCCGAGTTGCCGCACGCGGCGAGCTGGGTGGCCAGCAGCGCCGCGGCGGCGGTGGCCACGATGGCTCTCGACAACGAACTGCGATGTGCCTTCAATCCAGTCCCTCCCTCTGGGTCTTGGTCAGGGACTCGAGCGCCCCGTCAACCGGCTCGACGTCACGGAGGCTGACCGCCTTCCAGCTGTCTCCCTCTTTGACGAACGGGACGTCGTAGTCCGCGCGCCCTGGCTCTCCGACCCGCGCTCTGGCACGACGACCGGTTACGTCGACCGAGAACACCGTCGAGACTCGCGGCTTCAAGCCCCGGGCCCGATTCCACTTGATCAGCTCGAACACGTCGTAGTCGCATCGATCGACGGCGTCGGCGTCACGTATCTCACGCCGACCGCCGCGCGACAGCTCCAGGCAGACCCCGGTCGAGCGCTCGAGCGCGAAGTCGCCCTGAAGATCGCTGAGTGCCTCCTTGATCGCGCCGGCGTCGTCCAGGCCGGCGGGGTCGCCGCTGTCCCGCTCGATCGCCGTCACGTACTTTCGGGCGTCGGCCTCGTCGTTCTCACCGCCGCAGGCGGCGAGCGCTACCGCGCCCGTTACGCAGGCAGTGCAGCAGAGGGCTCGAGCGAGCCAAGCTCCCTCTGGCGAAGCCATTTCAGCCGGGGCCCTCGGCGTCGATGAACCGCCCGGCGTCCGGGTCGACTCCCTCAAGGTCGTCGAGGTTCCACCCATAGCGCTTCTCTTCGACGTAGCGTGCCTCGTGGACGGTGCCGTCAGGATCTTCGAGCTCGGCAACGGCCCGATTGCCATCGACTCGCACCGCCTGCACATGCGAGATCTTCGTCTTGAGTCTCGCCTGCTTGCGCTGTCGTGCGATTGCGATCACCGCGTCCTTGCAGCCCCGCACTCCGTCGCCGTCGACGGGTGGCTCGCCGGCCCACCGGATGGCGATTCTTCGCATCTCGCGCTTCGTGAGCTCCGAGCAGACGCCCTGTCCTCCGCCCGCGGCGAGACTCACCTGGACGTCGTTGACGCTCTCCCCGACCCTGCCGCGGTTGGACCGGTCGGTATTGCCGGGGGAGATGTCATCCAACGCGGCGAGGCGTATCGCGGCCCAGTAGCCGACCTCTTGGGCGGGATTCCAGGCCGATGGCGCTGTCTCTGCGCGCGCCACCTCGCCGGCGTCGCTGTCGTCCGATCCGCCGCAGCCGGCGATCGACAGGCCCGCTGCGAGAATGACCAAACACGACCGTATATCCGGTCGTGCGAGCGCGTGTCCAAACATTCCAAGTCCCTCCATCCTTGGTTTGACTCGCTCAGCCTAACTGAAGTCGAGCACCGAGAGCAGACATTCGGTTAGTCTGACGTAAGCCGCTGGGCGCAAGGCCCGTGCGGCGTCATATCAACGTCCAGATGGAGGGCTGGTCAGATGACGCGTTTTCACCTTCGCCTACGGGCAATCACGATGGTCTCGCTACTCATCCTTGTAATGGGGGTTACGGCCTGCGGCGACGATTCAGACAGCGATGCCACGGCGTCCGGCGGCGACGGAGCGGCCCTGCGAGAGAAGGTCACCCAGCTTCAGGATGCTCTCTATGGCTCCAAAGCGGAGGTTTACTGCGATGGCCTCACCCGCGAGGCGCGTGACGCGACCGCCGCTGCCGTCCGGAAGCTGAAGACCAGCAAGGCGACGACTTGTGAGGAGGTCGTCGACGAGTTGGTCCCGACACCGATCCCCCTGACGGTTGCCGCGGAGGGGCGCGCAGCGATCGTCAAGGTCGAGATCGACGGCGACAAAGGGACGGTCACGACGAAGGAGCCGACCGATCGGCCCGCCCAGACGGCGCCGTTCGTGAAGCGGAACGGCGAGTGGCTGCTCGATCAGGCACTGGTTCCCAACTCGAACTGACGAGGGCTTGACAGTATCTACGTGCTGGCGTATCGTGCTGGCCAGTCGCGAGGTTAGTTTCACCTCGTACGCCGCCCTGACAAGGAGGGAAGGGAAGGCGATCGGCTTGGAGACCTGCTCGGGACTCGTTCGCGGCAGCAGGCTCATGCCGAGATCTTGACGTTAGACACGGCTCGAATAGCCGTGGAATGGAGGGAGCGAGAGGGAGACAGCTGCGGCCGCCAGGAGCGGCACCGCCCCCACGGGCGGCCAGAGATCCAAGAGTTGCGCCAGATCCGGCCAGCTGCGGCTCTGGTGCGACTAACCACCGGTGGCCACTCGCGTCACCGGTATTCTCAAAGGAGCAACACATGTTTCGCAAGTTGACCATGCTTGTCTTCGCGGCGTTGGCGGCTTTGGCGCTGACCGCGGCGACGGCGAACGCGACCGACGCCATCCATGTCGAAAACGAGGGCAACGTCGAAATCACCGGCGAACACACGATTGCGATCGGTGTGCATCACCCGACGCTTGGGTTCATTGCCGGCCTGAGCTGTAACAACCACTGGACCGGAACCATTAGCGAATCCGGTGCGATCGAGCTCGATAACGTCGAGATCCTCGCGCACAACGCGAGCGATGTCGGCGAGTGCGGCCCCGCCAACGACTGTAACGATTCTGGCTGGAGTGGCCAGGCTCATGAAAACGAAGCTGGCGGTTTCGCTGCTGACTTCCACTTCTGCATCGCCGGCCAGGGCGGTGCCCTTGACGGTGTCCCGGTTGAGGTTGAATGCGACCTCTTCGACGAAGAAGCGCATTGCGACGACCAGCTCACCGTCGAAAACACGAACGTTCTTGTCACCTCGAGTGGCCTGCGCGTTGAAGCTCTCGGCGAAGTTGACATCAGCCCGCACCTCGGCCTGATGCACGGCTAAGCCAGGTAGCACGAAGGGCGCCGGCAGCCGCCGGTTGGGAGGGGGCCCCGAATCGGGGCCCCCTCTGCGTTCCCCCTTGACGCTGGCAGTACGACTATGTTCTTATGTCTGCGCCGCCGACAGAACTGCTCCAAGGCCTGAGGAAAAGGGAGAAGCAAAAGTGAAGAACAGCCAGCTGGGCAACCGCGCCGCGCCTCGTGGCCGCATCGTCGCCACCGTCGCGGCCGCCTTCGGCGCGCTCGCGCTCTTCTCTGCCAACTCTCAGGCCGTCAAGTACTTCGACTCTTTCTTCGGCGGCACGTCGGGGACCCCCGCTCTGGGCGGCCTCTTCGGCAGCACCAACGGCGGCGTCGGCGACACCGCCGTCAACGAGCCGTCGATCGCGACCGACGGCACTGCCCATTCCGGCTGGATCTACGTCGTCGATCGCGGCAACAATCGCATTCAGGCGTTCGACGCCAACCGCAACTTCCAGTTCGCGATCGGCAGGGACGTCGTACAGTCGGGCGGAACGGGGGACACCAGCGAGCGACAGACCGTGACGGTCGCCGGGGCGCCCAGCGGAGGGACGTTCACGCTGACGTTCGGCGCCAACACCACCGCGCCGATCGCGTTCAACGCTCCTTCGTCGGGCGCCGGCAGCGTCGACGAGGCGCTCGAGGCGATCGCGAGCGTCGGCGCCGGCAACGCCAACGTCACCGGTCCGGCGGGCGGTCCCTACGCCGTCGAGTTCACCGGCGCGCGCGCCAGCGTGGACCAGGCCCAGATGACCGCCAACGGCGCGGGCCTCACTCCGGTCGGCACGGTGACCGTCGCGACGACCCAGGATGGCGCGAGCTTCGAGAAGTGCACCATCGCGGCGCAGTGCAAGGCTGGACTCCAGACCACCACGGCAGCCACGGCGCGGGGCAATGCGGGGACCTTCAACGTGGCGACCGGTATCGACGTCGATCAGGCGTCAGGGCACTTCTTCGTCGGCGAGCGTAACGCCAATCGACGCCTGAGCCAGTTCACCGCCTCGGGCGACTTCGTCCGAGCTTTCGGCTGGGAGGTGACCGCGTCCGGTCCAGGCAACACCGGCGGCTTCGAGACGTGCAACGCCGCGGCGAGCGACGTCTGTCAGCTTTCAGCCGCTGCAGGCACGGCGACGGGGCAGTTCGGCAGCTACACGTCGAACGACCTCAAGGGAGTTGCCGTAGCGCCCCCGGGCGCCCCCAACGCTGGGACGGTCTATGCCGCCGACCCCGCCAACCGGCGCGTCCTGCCCTTCAACGTCCCGTCCAATCCGACCGGATTGGTTGCACCAGGTCCGGCGTTCGGCGCTATTGCGCAGTTCCCGCAATCCAATTGGCCCAAGGACATCGCGGCGGACTCCAACGGGATCGTCTACGCCAGCTTGGTCAGCGACACCGGCTCCGCGCCGGGCGTAAACGGACAAGTCGCTCGCTACGACACCTCAGCGTCGGCCTTTCAGCTGGCGATCTCGCCGGCCAGCGACGACGATTTCTTCGGTCGCAGCACGCTCGCGAGTCTCGAGATCGATCACGCGACCGATCATCTCTTCGCGGGTCGAGCGCCATCCGCTTCCAACACGGGCTTCAATACGACCGGGATCGTCGAGCTCGACGTCAGCGCGAATCCCTCCGACATCGACGTGACTCACCTCGTTGACGTACACGGGGTGGGGCTTGGCTTGGTCAGTACCAGCTCACCCCAAGCGCTGGGGATCGGCGCCGGCCGCCTTGTTCTGTCAGTCAGCGCGGCGGCACCCGGTACCGGCACAGGTCAGCGCGTGGTTCTTCTCGACGACAGCGGTATCGATCCGCCACCGACGACGACGTTGCAGCCACCCTCCAGCGTTGGCTGCACGACCGCGACGCTCAACGCGCAGATAAACCCCAACGGACCGACGGGATTTCCGACGTCGTACCGTTTCGAGCTTTCCAAGGATGGCGTCACCTGGGACGCCGCTACCGCCGACCAGTCGGTCGGCGACGGGGGCGCTCCGGTGACGGTCGACGACAGCGTGGCGGGTCTCGAGGCCAACACTCTCTACCGCGTTCGCATCGTGACGACGCGAACGCCGGCGGCCGGCGAGGTGGCCTCGCCCGAGCTCAACTTCCTTACGGATCCCTGTCCGCCCGTGGTGGAGACCGTTGGCTCCCAGCACGTCGGCGATACGACCGCGCAGCTTGTGGGCCGGCTGAATCCCGGCGGCCTTGAGACGGCGTACTGGTTCGAGTGGGGCGATACCGGCTACGGCAACCAGGTACCGGTACCGGCCGCCAGCGGCGGTGCGGGGGGGGAGACCGAGGTCGTGACCGAGACCTTGACTGGCCTCGAGCCGGAGTCCGTCTACCACTTCCGGCTCTGTGCGCAGAATACGCTCGCGTCGGAGAAGGTCTGCGGCGCAGACCGTGTCTTCACCACGCGCGCCGCGGGCACGGCGACGGCCGAGCGTGCCTATGAGATGGTGACCTCGCCTGACAAGGTGCTGCGCCGCGGGGGAAGTGGGGGCGATCCCGCGCTCGACATCGACTACTCGCGAATGCTTCAGGGATTGGCATCCCCCAGTGGCGAGTCGCTCTTCTGGGCCATCTATGCGGGTGTCAGCGACCCCGACGCCGGCGCCGGCTTCTCCGGCGACTTCGTTTATGAGGTCCGGAATCGCGAGGACCGCGACGGCGTGGAGGGGGCCGACGGCTGGTACGGCGATGCGGCGATCAAGATCGCGCCGCCGACCGGCGTCAACGGAGCCATCAACGACTTCATCGGAGTGTCCGCCGACCTGGCGACACAGACATGGAACGTCCGGTACTCCCTGTTCACGACGAGCGCCGGCGAGACCGGCAGCGAGGGGAGCGTCCACGTGATGGGCGACGACGGCGGTCCGCGCGACGCCGGTTGGTATCCATGGCTCGATACTCCTTGGTACAGCGGGTCGATCTTGCAGGCTGGCGGCTTTGACGCGATCGTGGACGACGAGGGCGAGCGCCTCGTCGGATGGAGCGCCGAGAGCCGGGACATCGTGCCAGCCGATGGCTCGCTGACGCCGAGCCAGCTCACTCCGTCGCAGAGCACGGGCCGCGCACTATTCCTCGCAACGCCGGCGCTCGACTGGCGTCCCCAGGATCTCGTCAACGAGTGCACCGGTGCTGGTGCCGATGCGACTGTGATCCCGACCCGCGACGATCAGGGAACCCTCGGGGGCCCGTCCGGGAGCTTCAGCCTCTTCGCCACCTATGGGTCCGGGGCGACAGAGCTGACGATCGATCTCAACCAGGGTGGCCCCCCGGTGGTCGGGCATTCGGTGTCGGGCGCGGGCATCCCTGCTGGTGCCACCGTCGTAGCAGTGGGCGCTAGCTCATTCACGATCTCTGTTCCTACGACTGCCGCCGGCAGCTTCGCTCAGGTGACCGGAGGACAGATCGTTGCCAACTTCGCCGACGACACCATCGAGGGCCGCTCCTGCGCGGCGGGCTCGCCGACGAGCGTGCGCGGCGCGTCGCTCGGGTCCGATGGGGCCGTCGCCAGACTCGAGGGCAGTTCCGCGGCCGCGATCTCGGACGCTGGCGATCGCATGTTCTTCCTGAGCCCGGACCCGGCGGCTGGCGCAAGCGCGCCCGGCAGCTGTCCGTCGAGCGATGTGGCGACGGGCGCTGGAACAGACTGCCCGCCGCAGCTCTTCGTGAGGCAGTACGACGACAACGGCGATGCTGTGGTCAGGTGGCTGTCCCGCGCGGAGGATGCCCTTTTCGAGGCGCCCCAGCGGATCGGCGCGTTCGGAAACGGCGTCTCCTTCGAGGGGGCGTCGCGAGACGGCAGCGTCGCGTACTTCCGGACGAACGCTCCGCTCACGGTCGATGATCCCAACGGCGGCTCCGATCCCATCGCCGGAACCGCCTCTCGCAACTCATGGGACCTCTATCGCTATGAGCTGGGATCGAGCAATGACGTTGATCCCGCGTCGGGCGATCCGGGGGACCGACTGACGCGCGTCTCCGGCGGGCCGACGAATGCGGTCGGCTCGGCCGACGTGACCGCCGGCTCGAGCTCGGTGGGCAACGTGACCGCGACCAGTGGCGCCTTCGTCGCCGGGCAGGTCGTTGCCGGCGACGGCATACCGCTCGGCACCACCGTCGAGTCGGTCGGCTCGGGGACGTTGACGTTGTCCGCCAGCGCTACGGCGTCGGGCGCAGCTGTCGACATTCGTGCGTCGGGCGATCCGAACACCAACTGCGCCGTCCTAGCCACCAGCGGCGCCGACAGCGGGGGCTGTAGCGGAGCATTGAACAGCGCTACTCCAAATGGAGCCGGGGCAGCAGTGCGGTTCATGTCGGATTCGGGCGATCGCGTCTATTTCGTCACGGCCGCGCGGATTCCTGGGGCGGACAACAGCCCGCCCCAGGACGGTGTCTCCGCACCTACGAACGCCAGCTCCCAGGTAAACGCGGCAACGCGCAACCTCTATCTCTATGACGCGGGCAAAGCTGGAGCGGCCGCCTACAAGTTCATCGCGACCATCCCGTATGCCGCTACGTCCAGCAGCGATCTTGCGAAATGCGCTAGCTCGGATCTTTCGGGAGGGAGCAGCGCTCGAGCCTATGACCGGGGCAGGCTGTCTCAGCTTCGCGCCGATACTGGGCCTGGGGGCAGCTGTGTGCACGGAACGTCGAGTGGGGACGCGGTCGTCTTCGAGTCGGCTGCGCGGCTAACGGACGACGACGTCGATTCCGCCGCGGATGTGTACCTCTACGACGCCAGTGTCGACGAGCTCGTTCGTATTTCGGCCCCGCCAGCCGGCCAGGCGCCCTACATGTGCCTGGGGAGCGATGCCGCTCCCCAGGTGCGGTGCAACGGTGACCTCGGGACGGTCGGGTCCAGCGATAGCCAGCCGGGAGGAACGGCCGGTTATCGCGTGGGGCAGACCGGACTCCGGCACTACAACCTCGCCGAGAACGAGGACGGCAGTCTCCGCGCTGTTCACTTCGAGAGCCGGCTGCCTCTGGTCGAGGACGACCACAACGGCTCCCGGATGGACGTCTACGAGTGGCGGAACGGCGCGCTGTCTCTGATCTCGCCGGGGAACGCCGATCACAGCGCGTTCTACACGGGTGGAAGCCGCGACGGTGAGAGCGTCTTCTTCTGGACCGAGCAACGCATCTCGCCGTGGGAGATCGATGCGACCGACGGTGACGTCTACGTCGCCCGCGTCGGAGGAGGCGTCCCCGACCCGCCATCCCCGCCGCCGGTGTGCAACCCGCTGCTGAGCCAATGCCAGAGCGGTAGCTCGCAGCCCATATCCACACCGCAGGCGACCGGCACGCCCACCGGCGAGCGCGAGGCCGCCTCGGACGGTCGCCGCACGCTCAAGGCCACAGGGCCTTCGAGGAGGCAGCGCAAGCGCGCGGCACGCAACGGCTGGGTTGCGCTGTCGGTGAGCAGTAACCAAGCCGGACAGGTAACCGCCGTGGCGCAAGCCGCCGTCAAGGGACGTCGACAAATAGTAAGTCGCGGCTCGGTGCGCCTTCGCAAGGCCGGGACTGTGTCGCTGAGACTCCGGCTGAGTCCGCGCGCGCGGCGCGCGCTCAAGGCCGGGAAGGACCTTCGCGTGCAGATCGTCGTCAAGGCGGCAGACGCGCATGAGCGAACACTGACCACCCGACTCATGGGAGCAGGACGATGACCCTGACGGCACCCGCACTTCGATTTGTCGGGCGCACGACGGTCATTGCGGCCGTGGCGCTGGTGACGGCGCTTGCGATGGCGCCCTCGGCTTGGGCAGCCATCGGCGAGAACTTCAGCATCGCCCCGATGACCGCCAACGGCACTTCTGCGCCCGCCTTCCCGGATGATCCGGACGTTCTGGTCGACCGAGCTTTCTGGGCCGGCGTCTGCGACATGCACGCGGGCACGCTGGCAGTCGGTGTCCTGCCATCGTCTCCGTCCGCCGATTGCATCGAGCATCCCGCGGCTACGGCGAGCTTCAACAACGTCACGCCACCGCTCGCCGCCGGCGTGGACCCGGACACCAGCGGCCCGGACGGCTGGATAGTGGCGGGTCCGTCCGGAGGCAATACGCTCACGACCGGTCCGGGGTGGCGGTTCCAGGATGCCGTCCAAGCCGGTGCGCATCCCGACGCGACCACCACCTTCTGGTTCTCGCGCAATCCCGAGCAGCTGTGCTGTGATCAAGATCGCGTCCTGTCCGCCGTTCCCGGTCCGGACGGCGCCCCGCGAAACATCACTGTTGCGATACCCCACGGCGTCGTCGGCAACCCCAACGCGGTGCCGAAGTGCCCCGCCGAGGCGTTGAGCTTCGTCCCAGTGCGCTGCTCCCCGAAGACGCAGATCGGCACCAGCACCGTCCAGGTCGGCGGTTCAACCGCCGTATATCCTGTCTACAACGTCGAGCGGCGACGTGGCAACACGGCGGAGTTCGTCATCTCGCGTGTTGGGAAGCTCGCCAGCAACAACTCCAATGTCGCAATCGTCGCGCGTGCGCGCACAGAGCGCTCGCGTGACTTCGGCGTCAGCGCCGGCGCCGTTCAGGTCCCCGCGGGCTTGGTCCTCACGGCCCAGACCTTCACCATCTGGGGTGTTCCCTGGGCGGCGTCCCACGACAACTATCGTCCTGTCAGCGGCTACTGCGGTGCCCCTAACGCCGACAGTAGCGGCGGAGCCAAGAGCACATTTGGCATGCCGGTCAGCGGCTTGCCTGGTGGATTCGCCGGTCCGGAGGGCGGCTGCACCCAGGAGCCCCAGTCCTACGATCCTTCGTGGGGTCCGATCCGGCCCTTCTTCACGACCCAGACGTGGTGCGAGGATCCCAAGCCGACGACCGAGATCGTCGCCGACAACTGGCATACCGACGTCGTCGGTACGGCGACGTCAGGCGCGCCGCAACCGTCCGACTGCGGCGCTCTGCCCTTCGACGCCTCACTCGACGTGCAGGCCACGTCCACCAAGGCCGACGGTCCCACCGGCCTCGACGTCGACCTGACGGTGCAGCAGAACAACGATCCGCCGGCAGCGGTCCGCTTCAATCCCGACGATGACAGCGGTGCCCCGGCGTATTGGAAGGCACCGCAGGGTCGCGCAACGTCGCATCTGGACGAGACGGTGGTGACACTTCCCGACGGCGTGTCGGTCAACCCGGCGGGGGCTGACGGACTGGTCGGCTGCACCGACCAGCAGGTGGGACTGCTACGAGAGGGCGTGGATGGAAACGGAGTCGGAGGAGGGTTCGGAATCGACGAGGGGATCGAGTGGTCAACGGAGGACCCGCTGGACGGGAGTGGTGTGGTGGAGTGTCCTCCTGCATCCATATTGGGAGTTGCTCGTGTGCGCAGCGGTCTATTGGATCTTCCTTTAGACGGACACCTCATCTTGGGAGCGCCCAAGTCCACCGATCCCGCGTCCGGGCGCATGTTCAGGATGTTCTTGGTTGTGCGCAGCGCGGAGCAGGGGCTCCTCGTGAAGCTCCTCGGATCGGCAGTTGCCGATCCGAGAACCGGTCGATTGACCGTTCGCTTCGACGAGAACCCACAGCTCCCCTTCGACGAGGTCAACGTGGACGTTAAGGGAGGGGACAACGCCGTTCTGGCGCTTCAGCAGCGTTGCGACAGCCGCCCGTGGGCGACCGAGCTGCGGCCGTGGAGCCGCAACGCCCCCGTTGTGGAGGGCGGTGGCTTTGTGACCCAGACGAACTGCGGCTTCGATTTCGCGCCGTCCCTGGAGGCGGGCATGAGCTCACGTAGCGCCGGCGGCAGCGGATCGTTCTCGTTCACCTTTTCGAGGACCGACGGCCAGCAGTGGTTCCAAGGCTTGACGGCCGAGCTACCGCCCGGCCTGCTCGCCTCCGTCAAGGACGTTCCGCTCTGCTCCAACGCACAGGTGGACGCATTCGTCAACAACCAGGAGGCCGCTGGTCGCCCGGTCGGGCAACCGTGCTCTGCCGCCTCGAGGATCGGAACGGTTGACGCCGGTGCGGGGTCCGGTGCCCCCTACTTCCTCGAGACCAAGGGCTCGGCTTACCTCACGGAGGGCTACAAAGGCGGGGAGTACGGCCTCGCGGTCGTCGTACCGGTCGAGGCCGGTCCGTTCAAGGGCGCCTCCGCGCTGAAGACGATCGTCGTGCGCCAGGCGCTCCACGTGGATCGCACCGACGCGTCGGTCACCGCCGTCTCGGACCCGCTCCCGCAGATCTGGCACGGCATCCCACTGCGGGTCCGCCAGGCGACCGTACGGGTCGATCGCCCAGGCTTCATGCGCAACCCGACGGGTTGTTCGTTGAAAAGCATTCGGGCCAACTTCGTCTCCGCGGAGGGTGTCAGCGCGACGCGCGACAGCCCATTCCAAGTGACCGGCTGCGGCAGCCTGTCATTCAAGCCGAAGCTCGCGTTGCGGCTCACCGGCAGGAAGCAGGTGACGACGGGCAAGCACCCGGGCATCCGGGCCCAGGTCACCCAGCGCGGTGGGGAGGCCGGCGTGAAGAAGGCCGTGGTGCGACTGCCGAAGTCGCTCGCCCTGGACGTCAACAACGCCCAATCTCTGTGCGAGTTCGCGGACGGCATCAAGGACGACCTGGAGAACCACTGCCCCAAGGGCTCGATCGTCGGTCGGGCACGCGCTGTGTCGCCGCTGCTCAAGGAGCCGTTGGCGGGCGACGTGTTCTTCGTGAAGAACGTCCGTATCGACCCGCGTACCGGCAACGAGATCCGGACCCTGCCGATGATCATCGTTGCGTTGCGCGGCGAGGTCGCGATCAACCTGCGCGGCGTGTCCAGCACGACGAAGAACGGCCGGCTCGTCAACACGTTCGACAAGGTGCCCGACGCGCCGATCGAGCGGTTCAACCTGAACATCGCCGGCGGTAAGAACGGCATCATCGCGGTCACGCGGACTAAGCGGGCGAGGATCAATCTGTGCTCCAAGTCGCAGCGCCAAGTCGCAGAGGCCGACTTCGACGGCCAGAACGGCAAGCGCCACGACCGCGACATCCGGATGACGACGCCCTGTAAGAAGCGAGCCGCCAAGCGCCCCACGGCCCGCAAGCGGGCTGTGGCCGACAGCCGCTGACGCCAGACTTCTGGACCTGGACGAGAAGACGGTCCCGGCGTCAGCGCGACGCCGGGGCTGTCGTCTGCGCTACTCGGCGTGCATCAGGCCGAGGTGCGGGCTGACGTCGACTTCGCCGACTATTTCGACAGGCAGGCCACTCGAGGTGACAGGGATGCCCGTGCCTTCGATGATGAGCTGGTCGTCGCAGTGCGCTTCTTCGTTGAAGAGGTCGCATTCGGCCTCGACCGGGACGCCGTCAAGGCCGCCGGCCTGGCCGACAATGCAGATGTGGAAGTCGGCAGCGAAACCGCCAACTTCGTTTTCGTGAGCCTGGCCAACCCAACCAGCACCGCTGCAATCGTCCATTCCCGCGCAATAGCCGACACCGAACGGACCTTGCGCAATGTCTACGTTATCGAGGTCGATCGCACCGGATTCGCTTACGGTCCCGGTCCAGTGGTGAGCGCAGTTCAGGCCAGCAAGGAACCCAAGCGTCGGGTGATGCACTCCGATCGCCAGCGTGTCTTCGCCGGATATTTCGATCTCGCCGTCGTCTTCGACATGGACGGCATCGGTCGCATTTGCCGTCGTCGCGGTCACCGCCAAAGCCGCCAAGTCAACTTGCGAAACATGGGTCCTCCGCTACTCGATTCATCATGGTGGAGTGGTCCCGGCGTCAGCTCGATGCCGGGACCGCCCCCCGTGCGGTGCTCAG
Organism: Thermoleophilaceae bacterium; assembly: GCA_035630455.1. Lineage (GTDB taxonomy): Bacteria > Actinomycetota > Thermoleophilia > Solirubrobacterales > Thermoleophilaceae > JAAYBF01. The sequence continues at coordinate 22,761 of DASQKP010000035.1, read as the reverse complement.
CCGTGCATTAGGCCGAGGTGCGGGCTGATATCGACTTCGCCGACCAATTCGACGCGCAGGCCACTTGAGGTGGCACCGACGCCCGTGTTTTCGAAGAAGAGCTGGTCGTCGCAGTGCGCTTCTTCGTTGAAGAGGTCGCATTCAACCTCTAGGTTGAGGCCCTCAATGCCGCCGCCTATACCCGAGAGGCAGAAGTGGAAGTCGACCGCGAAACCGTCGTTTTCGTCTTCATGCGCCCGACCCTGCCAACCATTGTTACTGCAGTCATCGCCGGTGCCGCAGTTGCCGAGATCGTTCCCGTTGTGCGGGTCGATGTTGACGTTATCGAGGTTGATCGCGCCGGATTCGCTGATGGTTCCGGTCCAGTGGTTGTTACAGCGCAGGCCGGGAATGAACCCGATGCTGGGGTGATGCACGCCGATCGCGATCGTGTGTTCGCCGGTGATTTCGATGTCGCCGTCGTTTTCGATATGGACGGGTTCGGTCGCATGTGCCGTGGTCGCGCTTAGCGCGATCGCGGTCAATGCCGTGAGGATATGCAGCGTCAACGTGCGAAACATGGTTCCTCCATTGTTTGGTACTCATCAGGATGGAACGGTTCCGGCGTCAGCCTGACGCCGGGACGGCCACGCGTCCTGCTCAGCCGTGCATCAGGCCGAGGTTCGGGCTGATGTCGACTTCGCCGAGAACTTCGACGCGCAGGCCACTTGAGGTGACGCCGACGCCGGTGTTTTCGAGGAAGAGCTGGTCGTCGCAGTGTGCTTCTGTGTTGAAGAGGTCGCATTCGACCTCGACCGCGACACCCGCCCAGCTGCCGCCCTGACCGGAAATACAGAAGTGAAAGTCGACAGCGAACCCGCCAACTTCGTGTTCATGAACCTGGCCACTCCAGCCATTGCCACCGCAATCGTCAGCTTCGTTGCAGTTGCCGACATCGTTCCCGTTGTGCGGGTCGATGTTGACGTTATCGAGGTTGATCGCACCGGATTCGCTGATAGTGCCGGTCCAGTGGTTGTTACAGCGCAGGCCGGGAATGAACCCGATGCTGGGGTGATGCACGCCGATCGCGATCGTGTGTTCGCCGGTGATTTCGATGTCGCCGTCGTTTTCGATATGGACGGGTTCGGTCGCATGTGCCGTCGTAGCGGTTAGCGCCATCGCGGCCAGCGCCGTGAAGACAAGCAGGGTCAACTTGCGGAACATGGTTTCCTCCATTGCTCGATGTTCATCAGATTGGAATGGTCCCGGCGTCAGCCTGACGCCGGGACGGCCACGCGTCCTGCTCAGCCGTGCATCAGGCCGAGGTGCGGGCTGATGTTGACTTCGCCGACAACTTCGACGGGCAGGCCACCCGAGGTAACACCAATGTTCGTGCCTTCGAAGATGAGTTGCTTGTCGCAATGCCCTTGTTCGTCGAAGAGGTCGCATTCGACCTCGAGCGGGACGCCGTCAAGGCCACCGCCCTGACCGGAGATGCAGAAATGGAAGTCAGCAGCAAACCCGCCAGCTTCGTTTTCATGAACCTGGCCAGTCCAACCCGCATTGTTACAATCGTTGGCATCCGTGCAGTTGCCGACATCGTTGGCGTTGTGGGGGTCAATGTTGACATCATCGAGGTTGATGGCACCGGATTCGCTTACGGTCCCGGTCGCGTGCCCCAAACAGCTCAAGCCGGGAATGAACCCAAGCGTTGGATGATGCACGCCGATCGCGACCGTATGTTCGGCGGTGACTTCGCCCTCGCCATCGTTTTCGACATGTACGGCATCGGTCGCATTCGCGGTCGTTGCGGTCAGTGCCATCGCAGCCAGGGCCACGAGGACAAGCAGGAGCAGTTTGCGAAACATGGTTCCTCCATTGCTGGATATTCGTCAGGGTGAAGCGGTCCCGGCGCCAGCTCGACGCCGGGGCCGTATCCGTTCTGCTCAGCCGTGCATCAGGCCGAGGTGCGGGCTGATGATGGCTTCGCCGACAACTTCGACGCGCAGGCCGCCCGAGGTGATAGGCATGCCAGTGCCTTCGAGGATGAGCTGGTCGTCGCAGTGCGCTTCTTCGTTGAAGAGGTCGCATTCGGCCTCGACCGGGACGCCGTCAAGGCCGCCGCCCTGACCGGAGATGCAGAAGTGAAAGTCGACGGCGAAACCGTCCTGTTCGTTTTCATGAGCCCAGCCCCTCCAACCAGCATTGTTGCAATCGTCGGCGGGGCCGCAGTTGCCGACATCGTTCGCGTTGTGCGCGAGGATGCCGACGTTAGGGAGGGCGATCACGCCAGCTTCGCTAATGGTTCCGGTCCAGTTGTTGTTACACCTCAGGGCGGTAATGAACCCGAGCGTCGCGTGATGCACGCCGATCGCGATCGTGTGTTCGCCGGTAACTGCGACATTGCCGTCGTTTTCGACATGGACGGGCTCGCTCGCATGTACTGTCGTCGCGGTTAGCGCCATTGCGGCCAACGCTGTGAAGACAAGCAGGGTCAACTTGCGAAACATGGTTCCTCCATTACTCGATATTCATAAGGGTGGAGCGGTCCCGGCGTCAGTTCGACGCCGGGACCGTTATCCGTTGCGCTCAGCCGTGCATCAGGCCGAGGTGCGGGTTGATGTCGACTTCGCCTACCAATTCGACACGCAGGCCACTCGAGGTGACACCGACACCGGTGTTTTCGAAGAAGAGCTGGGCATCGCAGTGCGCTTCTTCGTCGAAGAGGTCGCATTCGACCTCGAGCGGGACGCCGTCAAGGCCGCCGCCCTGACCGGAGAGGCAGAAGTGGAAGTCAGCGGCGAACCCGCCGACTTCGTTTTCATGAGCCTGGCCAGCCCAGCCGGCGCCGTTGCAATCGTCGGTTCCACCGCAGTTGCCGACATCGCTCGCGTTGTGCGCGAGGATGTTGACGTCATCGAGGTCGATGGCACCGGATTCGCTTACGGTTCCGGTCCAGTGATTGTTACAGCTCAGGCCGGGAATGAACCCGAGCGTCGGGTGATGCACACCAATCGCGATCGTATGTTCGCCGGTGATTTCAATGGCGCCGTCGTTTTCGACATGGATGGCATCGGTTGCATTCGCCGTCGTCGCGGTCAGCGCCAAAGCCGCCAACGCGGCGGAGACAAGCAGAGTCAACTTGCGAAACATGGTTCCTCCATTACTCGATTAGTCATCAGTCCGACTGCGGACTGATCTCGATTTCGCCGACTCGCTCCACGAAAGACCTGAGGTGTATATGCCTTCGGAACGGAGCCGGTCGGCGCAGTGCAGTTCTTCGTCATGTGTCCGCCGCATCTAGCCTTATCGCAATCGTCGGCACCCCGCCGTTATTCGATGGCGCGGTCGTTTCGATGTGGATCGGCTCAGATACGGCATCGTGCGAGCAGTGACACCCCCTCCATGGTTGTGAAGTCGCCGCACGGACGCTACTCCTATTATGGGTAATTACGAGGATGGAGCGCGAATAATTTCTAAGTTGGCACGGCCGCCTCGGCCAATGGCCTTCCATCGCGGCGTCTGCTCGAATCGCTTGTGCCAACCCGGACAACCGATTACACTCGTTAGGAACTAGACGACTTGGAGGGAAGTGGAGATGGCCGTCGTGGGAGGGGCGTGCCGCGTCGCCGTGCGGGTGTGCGCCCTAGGCGCGGTGATCGGTTTCTGTGTGGTGGGTTGTGGCGGATCGGGCGACGCGCGCACCCACAGCAGTCGGGATGCCCCAGGCAAAGGCGTTGCGATGGCTAAGGGCGAGTCCCGCTTCGACTCGCCGAGGAAGCGCGCGATTGCCGCGCTGATCGAGAGCCAGGACGATGCACTCCGCCGCGGCGACTTCGGGGAGTACTGCGCCGGCACCACACGGCGGCTTGCGCGACGACTCGCGGCCTACGAGCCCGGCGTGACCTGCGCGGAGAGCCTTCGCGCCCGAATACCTGTTTACGCGGAGAGCGCCTCGACGAATAGCGACCGCGTCAGGATCGATTGGATTCGCATCAACAAGCCGCCAAGACAGAGCCGCGCAAGCGCGTCGCTCCGCGCCGTTGACGGTGCGGAGCGCCTGCTGTTCTTTGCGAACAGGACGGGAACTTGGAAGCTCGACCGCCGCTGGCCGCACAGTGGTCGCTAATGGTCCGGGTCAAGGCTCGACGGCCGGATCCGAGGGCTTGGAAGACGGAGACATGTCGCCCGGCGCACGCTTCTGACGGGCCTCGCGCCGTGCCGCCCGCTGGACGGCGGCGGTGGGGCTCTCCGTGACGTCGAGCACCACGTAGACCGGCTTGCCCTTCGCCTCGCCGCGAACGACGCTGATAGTGGAGTTCTTTGGCGCTGGCTTCTTCGTCTCGACCGCGTAGAAGCCGTACGTCCCGTTGCCGCCCTGGTACCTCGGCTCGACCGCGGGATTGGCCTGGAGCCGCTTCGCCAGATCCTCGGCGGCGGCGAACAGGACCTTGCACGCGTCCTTCCTCTTCACGTTGCGCGTGAAGGTCACCTTCAGGAAGGTGGGGCAGTCACGCTTCCGCACCGCGGTCAGGTAGTCCTCGACCGCCCGGTCGAAGTCGTCGCGGCTCTCCTTGTCGCTCGTCTTGGTGCTTGGTTTCGTACGGACGCCGAACTGCCCGATACCCCACCTGCGGTCCGGGGTGACGAACAGCGTGATCGCGGCTCCGTCCTTGCTCACACCGGACGTGTAGTCGACGACGGCGCCCGTGCCGTACTCCTCGGCGCCGACGATCTCGAAGCTGCGCATGCTCTTGCGCAACTGCTCCTCGGTAGGGCACTCGAACTTCACGAGCGATTTGACCTGCTCGAGCTGAGCGCAGTCCTGCTTGCGGGTAGACGTGGCGAGTAGTCGCGCGACGCGTTCCGCGAACACCCGTGGCGGCTCGTTCGCTTCCGAGAGCTTCTCCCCTTTCGCCTCGGCGCTGCCGTCGTCATCGCCACCGCAGCTGGCCAGCGCGAGGCATCCCAAGAGCAGCACGGCGACCGACCAGGCCCGCGATCCGCGTGACCATCCTCCAAGCGTCCTCAAAGCTCCCTCCAAGCTTCCGGTTTCCCTCCTTGTCCGAGCCTACAGAGGTTCGACCGCCCGTGTGGACTCTTGTGTCGGCTCGATCTTGCGTAGGCCGGGAGTGCGCAAGAGTTTCGGGGCGCCGAAGGGCGGGGTGCGGTCGAAGTAGAAGCGCACGCCGTCGCGGCCCTCGATCGCCTCGACGGCGCTGGCCTGCTTGCGCCAGGTGAGCGCGACGCCGATCGCGTAGCCGGCGGCGATCGCCGGGATCTGGGGCAGCAGGAAGGCGACGCCGCCGGAGATTAGTGTCACCGCGGCCAGTGGCCAGAGGCGGTTGAAGACGATCGCGCCCGGCTCGACCTCGGGCAGCTGGTTCGTGTTGCGCGCGGCGGCAAGCAGGCGGCCGATCTGCTGGCTGGGCACATTGCGGCGGCCGAGCCAGAGGCCCGCGGCGGCAGCGAGTACCCACCAGCCGACCGCCATGTAGATCGGGAGGTTGCTGTCCTCGCTGCTGGCGCCCGCGATGGCGACGATCGCGAGCGCCGTCCCCGCGCCGCCGAACAGCATCACCGCCACCTTCAGGAAGTCGCGGAACAGCATCTACTCGGCAAGCGCCGCCAGCACGTCGACCATGCCGCGGACTCCATCGACGACCATGTCGGCCCGTTCGACGATCGCCGGGGGTCCCTCGGTGGAGCGGACGCCCACACGCACGGCGGTGTCGAGCGCTCCGTCGGTCTGGAGCGCGTCGAGCGCGTCGAAGGCGTCGAGGTCGGTGACGTCGTCGCCGGCGAAGAGCGCGGCGCGGACGCCCGTCTCCTCGATCAGGGTCCGTACGGCCTGCCCCTTGCCGATCGGGACCGGTGGCCGGATCTCGAGCACCTTGCGCCCCCAGTGGGTGGCGAAGCCCTCCGCCTCCGCCTCTTGCGCGACGTTGCTGAGCCAGCGCTCGGCCTCCGCCTCGTCTGGAACGTCGCGCCAGTGGAACGCCTTGATCGGGCCCTTGTCCTCGATCCGGATCCGCAGCAGCCGCAGCTCGCGGACGTTCTCGCGCGCGTGGACGAAGCGGCGGACACGCGGCTCCCAGCTCGCGAACGCCGGCGCGAGCGTCGACTTCTTCTCGCCCGCGTGCAGCAGCTCGGCCCCATGTGCGCCGGCGTAGGCGATGCTGCCCACGCCGACCAGCCGCCGGGCCTCGGCGACCGGCCGTCCAGACACGCAGGCGACGCAGCCGTAGCGACGGCCGAGGCGGCTCAGCAGCAGCGAGATCTCCTCGCGCACGTGGGCCTCCTCGGGGCGCCGGACGATTGGCGCGAGGGTGCCGTCGATGTCGCAGAAGATCGCCGCCCGCTCGGGGTCGTCGGTCAGCGGGCGCAGGCTTTCCCGCAGCGTCTCTGCCGTGGGCGCGGACACGCGACGTAGTATGCCTCGCGATGGCGTCCCGGCTGCCGAAGCTCGTCGTGATCGCCACGGTGGGCGGCGCCTTCAGCGGCCTCTTCGGCGTCGGCGGCGGAACGGTGATCGTCCCGCTGCTGATTCTCTGGTTCGGTTACGGCGAGCGCGAGGCGACCGGAACCTCGCTGCTGGCGATCGTCGTGATCGCCGCGCTGGCCGCCTTCGCTCAGGGGACCTACGGCAATGTCCACGTCGGAGCGGGCATCCTGATCGGCATTCCGGCGGTGGCCGGGGTGATCGCGGGGACGGCGTTGCAACAGCGGATCCCGGAGCGGGCGGTGGCGGGCATCTTCGCCGTCCTGCTCGTGGTGTCGGCGGCGGTGCTGGTGTTCTGATGGACGGCCTCGACGTCACCGGCCTGCTCGCGATCGGCTTCTGCGCCGGGATGCTCGGCGGCCTCGTCGGCGTCGGCGGGGGCGTCCTGTTCGTGCCCGGCCTGGTGATCTTCCTCGGCCTGACCCAGCTCGAGGCGCAGTCGACGTCGCTGCTGGCGATCGTCTTCGTGGCGCTCGTCGGCGCTTGGCGACAGGGCCGCTACGGCAACCTGCGCGTTCGCGACGGGCTGATCGTCGGCATCCTCTCGCCGCTCGGCGTCGTGGCCGGGACGGTGCTCGCCAATGCCGTCACCGAGCGAACCCTGGAGCTGTCGTTCGCCGCCGTCCAGCTGTTCTTCGCCTACAGCCTCGCGCGGCGAGCAATGCGCCCCGCGAACGGATAGGTTGGGCGCGTGACCCTCCTCCAGATAGAGGCGCACGATCACGACGGCCTGGCCCATGTCGTCCTGACCGGTGAGTTGGACCTGTCCACGATCGCCAAGGTCGAGCAGGAGCTTGCCCGGATCGAGGGCGCCGGACCGGATACCGTCGCGCTCGACCTGTCGCGCCTGACCTTCCTCGACTCGAGCGGCCTGCGCGTGATCGTCAGCGCCGACCAACGCGCCCGCCGCGAAAACCGGCGCTTCGTCGTCGTACGCGGCCCGGAGACCGTTCAGCGAGTCTTCGCGATCACTCGCCTGGACGAGCAGCTGGAGCTGGTCGACCAGCTGGCTGACTTGAACCAGGCGTAGCGGTACCGAGCAACCCGCGATCCTCGGGGTGCTCCGGCGTCCAGCCGGGACCTCCGAACGCGTAGCCAAAGCGGTCATGCCAGTTGTCGGCGCCGCGGATGTCGTGCCAGACGGCTATCCACTCGTGGAAGGCGACCTTCGGCGGGCTGAAGGTGTTCAGGTTCTTGGTCAGCCCGTACTTCACCGGCTCGCCCTCGCCTTGGAACGTTCCGAACATCCGGTCCCAGATGATCAGGATGCCGCCGTAGTTGCGGTCGAGGTACATGTCATTGGAGCCGTGGTGGACGCGGTGGTGCGAGGGCGTGTTGAAGATGAACTCGAACCAGCGCGGCATCAGGTGAATCCGCTCGGTGTGGATCCAGAACTGGTACATCAGGCTGATCGCCTGCATCGTGACGATCATCCAGGGCTTGAACCCGAGCAGCGCGATCGGCAACCAGAACGGCAGGTAGGTCATCGGCGTCCAGGTCTGGCGCAGCGCCGTCGAGAGGTTGAAGTACTGCGAGCTGTGGTGGACGACGTGGCTTGCCCAGAAGACGCGCACCTCGTGGCTGATCCGGTGGAACCAGTAGTAAGCGAAGTCGTCGAGGAAGAAGATCGCCACCCAGGCCCACACCGCAGTGTCGGGAACGCGCAGCGGTGTCAGCTCATAGAGGCCGACGTAGATCAGCAGCACGATCAACTTCCAGCCTGTGTTGATGATCACGTTGCCGATCCCCATGCTGAGGCTGGTGCTCGTGTCCTTGAGGTCGTAGCCCTTCAGGTCCTCGCGCTGCGCGACGCGAAACGAGATCGCCTCGACGACGAGCAGCAGGACGAACGCGGGGGCGGCGTAGATGATCAGATCGACCACTGTCGGTAGAGGGTACCGGCGCGCGATACCGTGGGAGGGACCTTGAACGACGTCGTCTGGACCCATCGGCCCGCTCTGCGCCGCCCTGTCCTCGTCGCAGCGTTCGGCGGCTGGAACGACGCCGGCGACGCGGCATCGGCCGCGGTCGAGTTCATCCGCGCCCGCTTCGAGCCGACCGAGGTCGCGCGGATCGAGCTCGAGGACTACCTCGACTTCACCGAGACGCGACCGACCGCCCGACTCGTCGACAGCCACACGCGCGAGATCGACTGGCCTGCGACGACGATCGCCGCGGCCGAGGTGCCCGGCGCCGACAACGACCTCGTCGTGATTCAGGGCCCCGAGCCCGCGCTGCGCTGGCGCCGCTACTGCGAGACGGTCATCACGATTGCCCAGGAGCTCGACGTGCGGCGGGTGGTGACACTCGGCTCGTTGCTCGCCGACGTCCCGCACTCGCGGCCCGTCCACGTGACCGGCATCGGCTCCGACACGGCAATGCTCGACCGGCTCGGCTTCTCGCCGACCAGCTACGAGGGCCCGACGGGAATCACCGGCGTGCTCAACTACGAGGCCGGCCTGGCCGGCCTGCCAAGCGTCAGTCTCTGGGCCTCGGTGCCCCATTACGTCGCCGCGGCGCCGAACCCGAAGGTCGCGCTGGCGCTGGTCCGTGCCTTCGAGGGCGCCGCCGGCCTCGCCGTCGACGCCACCGACCTCGAGACCGCCGCCGAGGACTACGAGCGTCAGGTCAACGCCGCCGTCGCCAGCGACCCCGAGGTCAAGGCCTTCGTCGAGCGACTCGAGTCGGCGATGGACGAGGTGTCGGAGGACGACGGCATCGAGCCGAACATCCCGTCGGCCGACATGATCGCGTCCGACTTCCAGCGGTTTCTGCGGCAGCGGCGGGGTTAGCGAGCGAGCTCGGACCACGGCCGCGTGTTCGCCACGTCATCCGCGGTCAACCAAGCCCGCCGAGCAGTCGCGACGCCGTAGCGGATCACGTCGAAGCGCTCGGCGCGGTGGGCGTCGGAGTCGATCAGCAGCTTGACGCCGGCATCCGCCGCGGCGCGCGCGTGGACGTCCGATAGGTCGCGCCGGTTCGGGTTCGCGTTGATCTCGAGGAAGGTCCCCGTCCGCGCAGCCGCCTCGATCACGCGGTCCATGTCGACCGCGTAGGGCTCGCGGCGGCCGAGCATGCGACCGGTCGGATGGCCGATCGCGCGCACGCGCGGGTTCTCGATCGCGGTGACGATCCGCTCGGTCATCTCCTCCTCCGACATCCCGAACGACGTGTGCGCGCTGGCGATCACCCAGTCCAGCTCGCGGAGCAGCTCGTCCTCGTAGTCGAGTGAGCCGTCGGGCAGGATGTTGACCTCGCTGCCCGCCAAAACGGTGAAGTCGTCGCCGAGCTTCTCGTTGGCCTTCGCCACCCGCTCGATCTGGCGCCGCAGCTCGTCCGGGGTGACGTGGTTGCCGAAGCCGTGGCTGGCCGAGTGGTCGGTGATCGCGACGTACTCGTAGCCGCGCGCCTGGGCGGCGCGCGCCATCTCCAGCACGGTCTGGTGGCCATCCGAAGCGGTCGTGTGGCAGTGCAGGTCGCCGCGGATGTCGCCGACCTCGATCAGATCCGGTAGGTCGCCGGCACGCGCGGCCGCCAGCTCGCCGCGGTCCTCGCGCAGTTCCGGCTCGACGTACTCCATCCCCAGCCGCTCGTAGACGGAGCGCTCGTCGGCGAAGCGCTCGGTCTCGCCGGTCGCGTCGTCGAGGACGCCGTACTCGCTGACGTGCAGTCCCTGCTTGACCGCGGCGGTGCGCAGCGCCTCGTTGTGGCGGCCGGAGCCGGTGAAGTGCTGCAGCAGGCTGCCGAAGCTGTCGCGGCCGACGATCCGCAGGTCGACCGACAGCCCCTGGTGGGTGATGGCCTTGGCGCCGGCATCGCCGCGGCTCGTCACCTCGTCGACGCCGGGCAGCTCCGCGAACGCGTCGACCGCGGCGGCCACCGCCTCCGCCAGAGCGTGTGTCGCGCCGGCCGCCGTGTCCGCCGCCACCGCGGCGACGATGTCGAGGTCCTTGCAGGTGTCGGCCCAGCGGCGCGCGCTGCCCGCCAGCTCGACCTGTTCGACCGTGCCGCTCGCCCGCAGCCCCTCGACCAGCTCGCCACCCACCTCGCGCGCCACGGAGAGCAGCACCCGCTCCTTGACCGACCCGCCGGCGCCGGCGGCCAGCGCCGCGAGAATCTTCTCCTCGGCCTTGGCGCCGAATCCCGCCACCGTCCGGATCTGCTGCGCCTCGGCTGCCGTGCGCAGGCTCTCGATCGAGTCGACTCCGAGCTGGTCGTGCAGCTGCCGCGCCCGCTTCGGCCCCAGCCCCGGGATGCGCGTCACCAGGACGAGCCCCGCTGGGATCTTCGCCTTCAGCTTGCGCGCCGCCGGGATCTCGCCCTCGTCGAGCAGCGCGACGATCTTCTCGGCGATCGTCTTGCCGATCCCCGGCAGCTCCTCGGCCCGGTCCTGGCGCGCGAGCTCGGCGACCGACACGCCGGAGTCGCGGATCGCCTTCGCAGCGTTGCGGTAGGCGAGCACGCGGTAGACGACAGCGCCGTCGAGCTCGTAGAGGGTGCCTAGCTCGTCAAAGGCCGCGGCGATGTCGGCGTTCTTCACGAGCCCTGTTCTAGCGGCTCGCGCCTCGATTTGGCCTCCAGGGGTTGACATGGAAGTACGAACGTGTTCATATCCGTGTCATTGGAGGGAGGGTCCCGGGGGACAGGCTCGGAGGGAAGCGTGGCGGCGGAGCCCGCCCGCCCACGCCGTCGCGCTTGTCTGTTCCCCGGTGTCTCCCTCAGCTGGCGCCGGTATAGCCGCCGTCCAGCGGTATCACGGTGCCGGTGAGATAGGCGCCAGCGCGTGAGGCGAGGAAGATCGTCAGGCCCGCGACGTCGTCCGGCTCGCCGACCCGCCCGAGGGGGATCTGCTGCTCGACCACCGAGCGCCGGTCGGGATCGTCGAGCAGGAAGGCCATCATCTTGCTCGGAAACGGCCCCGGGGCGATCGCGTTGACCGTGATCCGCTCGGAGGCGAGCCGCTTGGCGAGATGGCGCGTGAGTTGGTGGACCGCCGCCTTGCTGGCGCTGTACGCGTAGGACTCGGTGAGCGGCGCGCGGATCCCGTCGACCGAGCCGATGTTGATCACCCGCGCCGGGTCCTCCTCCGACGCCGCCGCGCGCAGCAGGCCGAGGCTCTCGACCGTGAGCTGGAAGATGCCCCGGACGTTGGTGTCGAGCACGCGGTCCCATGCGCCGTCGGGATAGTCCGCGAGCGGGGCGCCCCAGTTCGCGCCGGCGTTGTTGACCAGGACGTCGAGCCGGTCGAACCGCTCGCGCACGGCGGCCGCCAGCGCGACGGCACCCTCTTGGCTTGACAGGTCGGCCTGGACCGCCGTGCACTTGCCGATCTCCGCGAGCTCGGCGGCCGCCGCCTCGAGCGGCTCCAGCTTGCGCGACGAGATGACGACCTCCGCGCCGGCCTCCACCAGCCCCCGCGCGATCATCAGCCCCACGCCGCGCGACCCTCCGGTCACGACCGCCGTCTTCCCCTCCACCGAGAACAGCTCGTTCGACATGGTCGGCAACCTACCGCGCATCGCTCGCATAGGGTGTCCGCCGAATGTCCGGCGTCTGGCTGATCCTGCCGACCTACAACGAGGCGGAGAACATCGAGCGGATCGTCGCCGCGGCGCTGCCGCAACTGGCGGCGACCGGTCTAGAGCACCGCATCCTCGTCGTCGACGACGGATCGCCGGACGGCACCGGGCAGATCGCAGACCGGCTCGCTGCGGAGAACTCGGCGGCGGTCGAGGTTCTCCACCGCACGAGCAAGGACGGCATCGGCCCCGCCTACCTGGCCGGCTTCAGGCGCGCGCTCGCCGGCGGCGCCGACCTGGTGATGGAGATGGACTCCGACTTCTCCCACGACCCGGTCGACATCCCGCGCCTTGTCGCGGCGGCCGAGCGCGCCGACCTCGTGCTCGGCTCGCGCTACGTGCCGGGTGGCGGCGTCACCGACTGGGGCCTCCTCCGGCGCGTGATCAGCCGCGGCGGCTCGCTCTACGCGCGCCTGCTGCTCGGCATCCCGGTCAACGACCTGACCGGCGGCTTCAAGTGCTTCCGCCGCTCCGTGCTCGAGACGCTCGACCTCGCGGCCGTCGCCGCCGACGGCTATGGCTTCCAGATCGAGATGACCTACCGCACGATCAAGGCCGGCTTCCGCGTCGAGGAGGTTCCGATCGTCTTCCGCGACCGTCGTGCGGGCACGTCCAAGATGTCTGCGAGGATCGCCGTGGAGGCATTCTGGAAGGTCCCGCTCCTGCGCTTCCGGGTCCGCTCCGGCGACTAGCCGACGTGTTAGCTTTGATCGGCTGACGGAGGGTTCGAACCGGGAGGGAACATGGCGCTGTTCAAGCGCGCGTCGAAGCTCGACGACCACGAGTACCGCGAAGCGATCCGCAAGGGCCTGAACAGCGCCTTCGCGGATGCTGAGGATCTGAAGAACGGCGGCGAGGTGATCGTCGAGGCCGCCAACCTGAAGGCTGTCGTCTTCTCGGACCTGCACCGCGGAGCGGGCGATCGGGCCGACGACTTCGCGCGCTGCGAGCGCGCCTACGCGGCCGCGCTCGGCTGGTACCTGGAACGGGGATACGAGCTGTGGCTGCTCGGTGACGTCGAGGAGCTGTGGGAGAACGGCATCGACGAGGTGCTGCCCCGTTACTCCGAGCTGCTCGAGTTGGAGCGGGAGTTCGCCCGCGGCCCCGGCCTGCGCCGCTTCTACGGCAACCACGACCTCGACTGGAGCAAGCCACAGCTCGTCGACCGCCACCTGTCCGGCTGGCTGGGCGGCGCGCCGGTGCGCGAGGCGCTGCGGCTGCGCGTGCGCGAGGACGGGTCCGACCTCGGGCTGCTGTTCCTGGCGCACGGCCATCAGGGGACGGCGACCAGCGACCGCTTCGCGGGGCTCTCGCGCTTCGCGGTGCGCAACGTGTGGCGCGCGATCCAGCGCTCGCAGGGGCTGCTGGCGACGACACCGGCCGACGACAGCCAGCTGCGCCACCGCCACGACGTCGCGATGCATTCCTGGGCGAAGGAGCGCGTGGTCGGCGGCTCCCCGGCGAACCGGCCGGTGCTGATCGCCGGCCACACCCACCATCCGGTGTTCCCCGGCAGCCGCCCGACCCGACCCACCGCCGAGGACGCGGCGGAGCTGCGGCAGAGGCTCGCCGAGGCAACCGGCGCGGCCGCGAGGAGCGAGCTGCGCGCCAAGCTCGAGCACGTCGAAGCGATCCTGCGCGAGCCGCCGTTCGAGCCACCGGACGACACCCCGCCCTGCTACTTCAACAGCGGCTGCTGCTCGTTCCCCGACCGCGACGTCACCTGCATCGAGATCAGCGGCGAGCAGCTCGTCGACGAGGCGTTCGCGGACGAGAGGCGTGCGGACAAGGAGGACGGACGTGGAAAGATCCGCCTGATGCGCTGGTTGGACGACGGCGGAGAGCCACGGCCGAAGCAGCTTGCGGCGGACTCGCTGCGGTCCGTCTTCGACAAGGTCCGGACGGCCGTCTAGCGTGCTGTGATCCATGGTCGTCCGCGCCAGATGGTGGGCGCTATACTTTCTGAAGTATCAGACCCGAACCCGATCCGCTGAAGGAGCCTAGATGGCTGGTCTCGACGCAGTGACCGACAACAACTTCCAGGCCGAGGTAGTCGAGGCCGACAAGCCGGTCCTCGTCGACTTCTGGGCCCCGTGGTGCGGTCCGTGCCGCGTCGTGGCCCCGCATCTCGAGGAGCTCGCCGGCGAGCGCGACGATCTGAAGATCGTGAAGCTCAACGTCGACGAGAACCCGCAGACCGCGGCCAGCTTCAACGTGATGTCGATCCCGACGCTGCTGCTGTTCAAGAACGGCGCGGTCGCCCACCAGATCGTCGGAGCGCTGCCGAAGAACCGGCTGTTGCAGGAGCTCGAGCCGGCCCTCACGGCCTAGGCGAGGCGGCCATGCCGATCGTCACTATCGAGTGGTACGAGGGCCGCTCGGCGGAGCAGAAGCGCGAGATCGCGGAAAAGCTCACCGAGCTGCTCGTCGATGTGGGCAAGACCCAGCCCGACCACGTCTGGATTCGCTTCAAGGACTCCAAGCAGTCCGACTGGGCGATGGGCGGCGAGGTCCAGGGCGCCGGCGGCGAGCCGGCGCTCGGCCCGCCGGACTGAGCGACCGACTAAGCGCGCGCGACGGCGATCGAGAGGGTGCGACCCTCGAGCTCGGCGGTCGCGCCGCCGTTGGGGTCGCCGCTGAGGTCGAGCGAGGTGGCGAGCGTCTCGCCTGTGACGTAGGCCTCGTGGGCGCGGACGGCGTCGAGCAGGGCGTCGTCGCCGCCGAGGGTGAGCGAGATGCGGTCCTGGACGTCGAGGCCCGCGTCCTTACGGGCGTTCTGAATCGCGTGGACGATCTCGCGGGCGAGGGCCTCGCGGCGGAGGTCGTCGTCGAGCTCGAGGTTGAGCGCGACGGCGTGGGTGCCGGCGCGCTCGACCTCGTAGCCGTCGAGCGGCTGGAGGGCGAGCGAGATGTCGTCGGCGCCGAGCGGATGGTCGCGGCCGTCGATCGCGACGTGGACCTCTCCGCCGTCGCGCAGAGTCGCGGCGGCGCGGTTGGCGTCGAGACCGGCGACGGCGTCGGCGACCTTCGGCATGTCCTTGCCGAAGCGCGGGCCGAGCGTGCGGTAGTTCGGCTTCAGCTCGAAGCGCCCTAGCTCGTCGGCCTGCGAGACGTAGCGGACCTGCTTGACGTTGAGCTCGTCGAGCACGAGCGCCTCGAAGCGCCCGATCGCGTCGCGCTCGCGATCGGCGGCGACCACGACAGCCTCCGACAGCGGCTGGCGGACCTTCGCCTTCGCGGCGGCGCGCGCGGCGCGGCCCAGCTCGACGGCGTCGCGGACGACCTGCATCTGGTCCTCGAGCCGCTCGTCGCGCAGCGCGGCGTCGGGCTCGGGGAAGTCGCAGAGGTGGACGGACGGCTCCGAGCCGTCGAGGTTCTCGTAGATCGCGTCGGCGACGAACGGGGTCAGCGGCGCCAGCAGCTTCGCGGTCGTGACCAGGCACTCGCGCAGCGTCGCGAAGGCGGCGGGATCGCCGTCCCAGAAGCGGCGCCGCGAGCGGCGGACGTACCAGTTCGACAGCTCGTCGACGAAGGCGGCGATCGCGCGGCCGGCGGTGGTCGTGTCGTAGTCGTCGAGCCGGTCGATCACGGTTGCCGTCGTCGCCTGGAGGCGGGACAGGATCCAGAGGTCGAGGTCGGTCAGCGCGGGGCGCGCGTCCGGGCCGTTCGGGTCGGCGATCGCCGGCAGCTCGGACAGCGGCACGGCATCGACGTCGTTGACGTTCGCGTAGAGCACGAACAGCGAGTACGTGTTCCACAGCGGCTTCATGAACTGGCGGACCGACTCGCCGACCGTGTCGAGCGAGAAGCGGTAGCCGTCCCACGGCTGCTTCGACGTGAAGTAGTACCAGCGGAACGCGTCGGCCCCGTGCTGGTCGAGCACCTCCCACGGCACGACCACGTTGCCCTTCGACTTCGACATCTTCTGGCCGTTCTCGTCGACGATCAAGCCGAGGCAGAGCACCTTCTCGTAGGAGGCGCGCCCGCGCAGCATCGTCGAGATCGCGAGCAGCGAGTAGAACCAGCCGCGCGTCTGGTCGAGCCCCTCGCAGATGTAGTCGGCGGGGAACGACTGCTCGAACCGCTCCTCGTTCTCGAACGGGTAATGCCACTGGGCGAACGGCATAGCGCCGGAGTCCCACCAGACGTCGATCAGGTCGGGCACGCGGCGGAACGTCTTGCCGTCGCGCTCGAAGACCACGTCGTCGACGTAGGGGCGGTGCAGGTCCTCGGGCAGCTCGCCGCCGGTCAGCTCCGCCAGCTCGGCGCGCGAGCCGACGCAGATCGTCTCCTCACCGTCCTCCGACCGCCAGATCGGCAGCGGCGTGCCCCAGTAGCGCTCGCGCGACAGCGCCCAGTCGACGTTGTTCTCGAGCCAGTTGCCGAAGCGCCCGTGCTTGATGTGCTCCGGGTACCAGGTGACCGCCTCGTTGGCGGCCAGCAGCTCGTCCTTGACCGCCGTCGTGCGGACGTACCAGCTCGACTTGGCGTAGTAGAGCAGCGGCGTGTGGCAGCGCCAGCAGTGCGGGTAGCAGTGCTCGTAGTCCTCGGCCTTGAAGAGCAGGCCGCGTCCCTCGAGATCGGAGATCAGAGCGGCGGTCGCCTCGGCGTCCTTGACGAAGCGGCCCTCGAAGCCGGTGACGCGCTCGTCGAACGTGCCGTCGCGCTTGACGGGGTTGTAGAGCGCGGGGCCGCCTTGGTCGGCGGGGTCGAAGATGCCAGCGGCGGCCGCGGCGTCGAAGTCGTCCTCGCCGAAGGCGGGCGCGAGGTGGACGAGCCCGGTGCCGTCCTCGGTGGTGACGAAGTCGCCGGCGATCACCGTGAACGAGTTCGCGGGTCCGCCGTCGGCGAGCGCGAAGACTGGACCGCGGTAGCGGCGGCCGATCAGCGCGGAGGCGGGGAAGGTCTCGACGATCTCGGCGTCATCGCCGAGCACCTTCGCGACCAGCGGCTCCGCGAGGACGAGCGTCTCGTCGCCGGCCCGTGCGCGGACGTAGGTCACTTGCGGCGCGACGGCGACCGCGACGTTGCCCGGCAGCGTCCAAGGCGTCGTCGTCCAGACCAGCAGCGCCTCGCCGGCGTCGGCCCCCGCGTCGTCGAGCAGCGGGAAGCGGACGTAGATCGACGGATCGACGACGTCCTTGTAACCCTGCGCGACCTCGTGGCTCGAGAGCCCGGTGCCGCAGCGCGGGCAGTACGGGCCGACCTTGTTGCCCTCGTAGAGCAGGCCCTTGTCCCAGACCTGCTTCAGCGTCCACCAGACCGACTCGACGTAGCTGTCGTCGAGGGTGAAGTAGGCGTCGTCGGCGTCGATCCAGAAGCCGATCCGCTCTGTCAGGCGGTTCCACTCGTCGATGTAGCGCAGCACCGACTCGCGGCACTTGGCGTTGAACTTGTCGATCCCGTAGTCCTCGATGTCGCGCTTGTGCGCGAGACCGAGCTCCTTCTCGATCTCCAGCTCGACCGGCAGGCCATGACAGTCCCAGCCGCCCTTGCGCCGCACCTGGCGGCCGCGCATCGTCTGGTAGCGCGGGAAGACGTCCTTGAACACGCGCGCGAGCACGTGATGGGACCCGGGGCGGCCGTTCGCCGTCGGCGGGCCCTCGTAGAAGACGAACGGCTCGGCGCCCTCGCGGCGACGCACCGACTCGTGGAAGACGTCGCGCTCGCGCCAGCGCTCGAGGATCCCCTCCTCGAGGGCCGGAAAGGACTGACGCGAGTCGACTGGTTCGTAGCGGGCCATCGGCCGAGTGATTCTACGGCTGGCCGCCAGGACGACCCCCTGGACAGCCGGCCCATGCCGTGTAGGCTCGCCTGGGGAGGTAGATATGCCGAGGTTTTCGATTGCAGGGTTGGCCGTGGTCGCAGGGGTCGCCGTGCTTGGCTCACCCGCTGCTGTCCAAGCGCAGGAGAACATCACTGATACGCCGCCCAACCTGACGACCTTCACGGCCGAGGCGAGCGTCACTCCCAACCGCGCGGGAACCCCGAAGAACCCGCAGGGCGTCGTTATTCGCACCGAGGCGCGGACCGTGACAGAGCCGGGCTACGAGCGGCCGATCTTCCAGGGCGGCTATGCGCTGTTCCCACGCCACGGCAACTACAACGGCGACGACTTCCCGCGCTGCGACAGGCAAACGCTCAACCGCTACGGCACCGAGCGCTGCCCGAAGGGATCGCGGATCGGGTCCGGCACCGGCGTCGCCTACGCCGACGAGGTGATCACACGGCCGCGAATCGAGATCTTCAACGGCGGCAGCAAGCTGGCGCTGGCCTACGTCACCCTCTACCGGCCCGCGCTCGTCCAAGAGGCAATCCCGGTGCGGATCAAAGAGCTCCCGAGCGGCAAGTGGAAGTACAAGGTCTCGGTCAAGGTCCCGAGGGTGCTGCAGATCGTCGCGGGCATCCCGATCGCCGCCGGATCGCTCAAGTTCGCGATCGGCCGCGGAAACCTGATCGAGACCACCTCATGCCCGAAGAGCCGCCGCTGGCCTTACGAGCTGCGCGGCTACTTCAGCAACGGCAGCGATTACACGTACCGCGACTCCGTGCCCTGCAAGCCACCGCTCCCGGGCCGCTGAGCTAGGCGGCCAGCTTGCGGCAGATGTCGGCGAGGTTGCGCTTCTCGTCGTCGTCGAGGCGCGAGAAGGCGTTCGTGACGCGGTCGGCGTGAGCCGGGAAGAGGCGCTCGACCACCGAGCGGCCGGCGGGAGTGAGGTCGAGCGCGACAGCGCGGCGGTCGCGCTCGAGACGGTGGCGGACCACCAGCCCGCGCGACTCGAGCGTCGCGGTGACCTCGGTGGCGTTCGCCTTCGACCAGCCGAGGCGGCGGCGCAGCGTACGCAGCTCCAGCGAACCGCCGGCGGTCGTCAGTACGACCAGCGCCGAGAACCCGGGCGCCGAGACGCCCTCACGCTCCAGGTCCGCCGCCAGCACCCGCCGCACCGACGTCTCAGCGCGCATCAACGCCTGCAACGCACGGTGCGCGAGTGGGTCGACGACCTCCAAGCTCATATGCCGCGATGCTAGGCCGCGCGGCGGACGATTCCCGCAAACTGCGAAAAAGCTCCTCCACCATCGCCCATTGATGAATCTTCCTGTCCAGACGAGAAAAATTCATCAGTGAGCAGGCAACACGGCGTGGTGACCCGAGCGCAGCTGCTCGAGTTGGGGGCAGGGGCGAGCTGCGCTTAGCGCTGAGCGGCGAGGCGGACGGGGCGCTTGGGGGCCTCGCCGGACTCTGCCTCGACGTCGTCCTGGACAGGCTTGGTGTGCTCGATCTTGCCGGTGTCGACGTACTGCTTGAGGTTCTCGGCGGCCTCGTTCGGCGTCGAGCCGAGTGAGGGGATCGAGTGGTCGCCGGTGACAGGCATCGCCTCGCGGTACTCGAAGACCGGCGCGGCGGAGCCGACCTGGCGGACGGTGTAGACGAGCCGGCCGAGCACCTCGAGCGTTGCCTCGCCGCCGCAGAAGACGAACGCGGTCGGCTCGACGGCGCGCATCGCGCGGGCGACGCGCTCGGGCGGCAGGTCGAAGCTCAGGAGGATCGAGCGGAAGCCGGCGCGGCGGATCGCAAGCTCGAGCGCCTGGACGTGCAGCGACTCGAGGTCGAGGCCGTTGCTGGCGTCGAAGAGGATCACTCCCTGAGGACGGGTCGGCGACGGCACGACGCGTCGGGCCGCGTGGATCCAGCCGGTGGCCCAGCGCGTGGCAAGCTCCTGCTCGGCCTCGCGGCCGTCACGGCCCTCGGCCAGCTCGATCGCCGGCAGCAGGACCTCCTCGACCGAACGGTCGACGGAGCGGACGGCGAGGCTCTCCTCCATCACACGGTCGGCTGCCTGCTCGTCGAAGTGGTCGAAGGCGTCGAGCAGGCGGCTGGGCGAGGAGGGACCCTCGCCGCGCTGACGGGCGACCTCGATCGCCGAGGAGATGTTGTGGGTCTCCATCAGCGCGCGGCGCAGCGACTCGAGCTCGGTCAGGTCGTACTGACGGTGACCGCCCGCGGTGCGGCGTGGCTGGGGGTAGCCGAAGCGGCGCTCCCAGCTTCGCAGCGTGTTCGGGCTCACTCCTAGGAGCTCCGCTGCCGCGTTGGTTCTGATTCCGCTCATCTCGTCGTTCCCTTTCTCTGCCGCACGGCCCGCATGGAGTGTTGGCCGCTCTTCCCCTATCGGTCGAGGGTGTTGCAACCTTGAACGGGGTTTTGGTGCGAACCGCGCAGCCCTTGCGTACTTTTGTGCCGTGTAGGCAGCGTTTGCGCAACCCGTGCAGCGCGAATTGCACACGTGGACGGACGTTGGAGGCGACTGAGGCAGGTGGGGCTAGCCAGAGGGGCGGCGGCCGAAATGGGTCGGCTCGACGGCGATCAGGGCGGCTCGCGGCGGGCCGCAGGTCGAGATCCGGCAGGCCATCGTCCCGACCTCGTCCGCCTTGTCGCCGGTCAGGCGGGCGGGCACGGTGACCGCGTCGTGGACGCGCAGCGCGGCCCGGCTGACGGTCTTCGCCAACCGCCGATCGCCGATCGTGCTGCTCAGCAGGTTCATCACGCTGGTCCCGGTCAGCTTCTCCTCGGCGGCGAAGATCGCCTCCGCGGCTTCGCTGACGGCCGCTATCTCGAGCGCGTGGTTGGTGATCAGGAACGCAGCTCCCGCACCCGGCAGCGCATCCGGGTTGCAGCGCAGCAGGATGCCCATGCCGCAGATGCCGCAGACGCGCTGCTCGAGCGCCGGCGCCTCGTCCCCTACGGGCGGGTCCATCGCGGGCTCGCCGCAGCGGCTGCAGAAGCGCTTCTTGGCCGGCGGCTCGCTCGGCGCGGTGGCGGTCTGCTCGAAGTCGGTGTGGATCAGGGGCAAGCGAGTCCCTCCTCGGGACCAGACGAGGTCAGACGTCGCGCACCGGAGTCCCTCCGCGTGCGACGCCTCAGTGACGATGGGACCACGGGTTCGGCGTTCTCGCCTCCCCGGTGCAGCGAATGCAGCGGTTCGGGGCGGGAGGTCGCGCGCACGGCGGTGCACGGCGGCGCTCCAATAGCCTGGACGGTCGTCCCCCGTCCGTAGTAGATCGAAGGAGCGCAAAGCGCAATGGCAGTCGAGCAGCAGCTGTGGGGCTCGGAGACGAGCAAGGCGATCGACAACTTCCCGGTGTCCGGCGAGCGCGTGCCCACGGCGGTCGTGCGGATGCTCGGCCACGTCAAGGCGGCGGCGGCGCGCGTCAACGGCGACCTCGGGCTGCTCGACGCGGCGATCGCCGAGCGAATCGCGGCGGCCGGCGACGAGATCGCCCGCGGCGACCACGACGACCAGTTCCCGATCGATGTCTTCCAGACCGGCTCGGGCACCTCGTCGAACATGAACTCGAACGAGGTGATCGCCAACCTCGCCGGCGACGGCGCCCATGCCAACGACCACGTCAACATGGGCCAGTCGTCCAACGACGTCTTCCCCTCGGCGGTCCACCTCGCGGCGGTGTCGGAGACCAAGGGCAAGCTGCTGCCGGCGCTGGAGAAGCTCGCGGGCGCGCTCGAGATCAAGGCCGACGCCTGGCGCGACGTCGTCAAGGCCGGCCGCACCCACATGATGGACGCGGTCCCGGTGACGCTCGGCCAGGAGTTCGCCGGCTACGCGAAGCAGATCTCGCTGGGTCACGACCGTGTGTCCGACGCACTGCCGCGGGCATCACAGATCCCGCTCGGCGGCACGGCGACGGGGACCGGCCTGAACACCCACCCGGAGTTCGCCGCGCGCGTGCGCGAGAAGCTGCGCGAGGCGACGGGCCTCGACGTCGAGGGCCCGGCCGATCCGTTCGAGGCCCAGGCGAACCGCGACTCGCTCGTCGAGCTGTCGGGTGCGCTGAAGGTCGTCGCGGTCTCGCTGACCAAGATCGCCAACGATCTGGTGATCATGGGCTCCGGCCCGCGCACCGGCTTCGGCGAGCTGTCCCTGCCGGAGCTGCAGAAGGGCTCCTCGATCATGCCGGGCAAGGTCAACCCGGTGATCCCCGAGGTCGTCCTGCAGGTCGCCGCGCAGGTGATCGGCAACGACATGGCCATCACCGTCGCAGGGAGCCAGGGCAACTTCGAGCTCAACGTCCGCGTTCCGATGATCGCGCGCAACCTGCTCGACTCGATCGGCATCCTCGCGAGCGCGTCGACGCTGCTCGCCGAGAAGGTCATCGACGGCCTGGAGGCCAACGAGGAGGCGCTGACCCGCAACGCCGAGTCGACCCCGGCGATCGCGACCGCGCTGAACCCGTTCATCGGCTACGACAAGGCGACCGAGATCGTCAAGGAAGCGGTCGCCTCGCGCCGCACCATCCGCGAGGTCGCGCTCGAGAAGGGTGTCGACGAGGAGACGCTCGACAAGGCGCTCGACCTGCGCAAGATGGCGCGCGGCAGCGGGGGCTAGCGCCGAGTCGTGTCCTTGATCGATTCGGCAGGCGCGACGGTGCATCGTTCGGCGAGGCCGGCAAGAGCCCGGCGCGGCGCATCGCCGTCGAGCGGGCGGCGATTCGCCGCGAGGCGGGCTGCCGTGGCGATGGCTCTGACGCTGGGAGCGGCTGGCTGTGGCGGGGGCGACGATGGCAACGGCGTCACCCCCGAGACCGACCGCCAAGCCGACCAGAAGGCGGACTGGGCCTACAGCGGCGCCAAGGGCCCGTCGCACTGGGCCGCCCTGAAGGCGAAGTACCCCGAGTGTGGGCGCGGCA